>NZ_OY780936.1:2400000-3000000 GCF_963675905.1 uncultured Bacteroides sp.
GCATAATTTTAAATATTAAAATACTCTATATTAAATACCCGTTTCAGGCAATAAATCAGTCTGTATATTATTCATACTTCCCCAAAGACTGTAACGAGCCTCCGGATTCATTTTTTCGAATAAGCGAAGCACTTCTTTCATATCCGAACGATGAGAATCAACCTCATACGGACAATTCTTTTTCTGCTTCTTAAAGTTCCTCACTCCGGCCAGAGCAATAAGATCCGCTTCAGGAATAAGACACATCGGACGGATTATTGTCATATCAAACTTTCTCATCATAAGCTTCGGAGGCATACTACTGAAAGCACCCTGAAAAACCTGATTCATCAGCAATGTTTCCAGGATATCATCCATGTGGTGACCTAATGCAATTTTGTTACAGCCCTGTTCTTTTGCCACTGTAAAAAGAGCTTTCCGTCTGTTCCATGAACAAAGAAAACAAGGAGACTTACGAGTATCAGTCGATGCATCAAAAGATGTTTCGCTATACACAAAAGGAATACCAAATGATTCCGCATAATTTTTCAGATACTCCACATCCGCCTGGTAAGGAATATTAGTCATGGCAATATAAGCAGCCACAACAGAAAAGCGAGGTTTAAATATATTTGAACGTCGACCAAGAAGTTCCAATAATGCCAAAGAATCTTTCCCACCGGAAAGTCCAACAAGAATTTTATCACCTTCGTCAATCAAACGATATTTCACTACCCCCTTATTAAACCGTGTTTCTACACGTCTATAAATCTTCTCTTCTTCTGTAAACTGCGCCATATTCTTTAAATTGGGCACAAAATTACATGAAAACCAGATGAATAAATACAGCAAAATAATCTTTTAAAGAAGAATTAACATAATAGCATATTTGTAATTCGTATAATAACTAAAAACTTTGTACTTTTGAACTTCTTAATTTAACGAAACTAGCATGAAAAATAAACATGTAATATTTATTCTTTTTTGCCTGTCGGCTTTTTCAATATCTGCTCAAACCTTGGAAGAAGCTAAAGAGCTATTTAAGAATGGGCAGTTTGAACAGGCAAAACCTGCATTCTATAAGTTATTAAAAAGCACTCCTAAAAACCCGAACTACAATTTTTGGTATGGTGCATGCTGCTATGAGACCGGAGAAAAAAATAATGCTGAAAAATATTTAGTTGTTGGTGCCAGCAAGAAAATTCAGGAAGCTTTCCGCTACTTAGGCCAACTATACAGCGAGCAGTATCGCTATGAAGAGGCTGAAGAAAATTTCAGTGCTTACGAAGCAATGCTGATAAAAAATAATCAGCCCACAGAAAAATACGAAAACGCCATAAAACAAGCAACCTTAGGAAATCAGATGATTAAAGGAGTTGAGAAAGTTGCCATTATAGACAGCATTGTTGTTAATAAGAGCAATTTTCTTAGTGCTTATAAAATTAGTGAAGAATCCGGTTCACTATCTACCTTTAATGAATTCTTTAAAACAGAAGGAAATAATGAAGGTATGGTTTATCAAACAGAATTAGGAAATAAGCTTTACTATGGCGATAAAGGTAAAGGGAATCATTTAAATATTTACACCAAAACCAAGTTACTCGGTCAGTGGAGCGAACCTTCATTACTTCCTACCTCAATCAATTCAGGCAGTGATGCCAATTATCCGTTTGTTATGTCGGATGGAATCACCATCTACTACGCGTCCAAAGGAAAAGGTTCTGTAGGCGGGTATGATATTTTTGTCACTCGTTATAACAGCGATACAGATAATTATCTGAATCCTGAAAACGTAGGTATGCCATTTAATTCACCGTTCAATGATTACATGTACGTAATCGACGAATTCAATAACCTAGGCTGGTTTGCATCTGATCGTTACCAACCGGAAGGCAAAGTATGCATCTATATCTTTATACCAAATGAGTCTAAACAGATTTATGATTACGACTCAACTGATAATGAAAAGCTTATTTCGCTTGCAAAAATCAGTTCCATAAAAGAGAGTTGGAAAGGAAGAGAAGCGGATGTAAAAGCAGCAAAAGAACGACTCACAGACGTAAGAAATCATAAACCAAAGGCAAAAGTAAAGAATGAGTTTGAATTCGTAATCAATGATCAGCTCACATACACCCAGCAAGAAGATTTCACTTCTCCAAAAGCTGTTGAGCTGGTAAAGAAATGGCAACAAACCCTCTCTGATTATGAGATGCAGGCTCAGAAGCTAGAGAAACAACGTGAAAATTATAGTAAATCAACGAAGGATAAACAAAAATCTCTTGCACTTGGCATACTCGATCTAGAAAAAAGAGTAGAGCAAATAAACGAAGAGGTAAAGGCATTAGAGATCAACATCCGTAACGAAGAAAATAATTTCCTGAAGAAGTAGATATATTGTAATATTTTTACTTATATTTGGCAAAAAGAAAACAAATGGATATACTAATTATAATAGGCCTTATTTTAGCCGGAATCATTTTATTTCTTATTGAAATATTCATCATTCCCGGTATCAGTTTTGCAGGAATAGGTGCATTCTTTTGTTTAATCTATGCCAATTATTTTGCATTTTCCAATTTAGGAAATACAGCAGGGTTCATCACATTGGCAGCTTCCGCCCTCGCCTGTATAGCTTCATTGATAATATTCATGAAATCAAAAACACTGGATAAAATGGCTCTGAAAAAAAATATAACCTCAACCGTTGACAACAAAGCCGAACAAAGCGTAAAGGTTGGCGATACAGGTATAGCATTCACACGTCTGGCACTGATTGGCATGGCCGATATTAACGGACACCATGTAGAAGTTCGCTCCATTGACGGATATATTGAAGAAAAAACACCTATCGTTGTTTCCCGTATAGACAATGGAACCATCCTGGTAGAGAAAATAAAACAAGAAACTACAAACTAATACGATAAAAAAATGATCAGTCCTACTTTTCTGACGATGATTCTTATTGGAGGAGGTATTCTCTTCCTGGTCATCTTCTTTCATTATGTACCGTTTTTCCTTTGGCTTTCAGCTAAAGTATCGGGAGTTAATATGTCATTGGTACAACTTTTCCTGATGCGTATCCGTAACGTACCGCCTTATATAATAGTACCTGCAATGATCGAAGCCCACAAAGCCGGTCTGAGCAACATCACCCGCGATGAACTGGAAGCTCATTATCTGGCTGGCGGACATGTAGAGAAGGTGGTTCATGCACTGGTCTCCGCATCAAAAGCAAATATCGAATTATCCTTTCAGATGGCTACAGCTATCGACCTTGCCGGTCGTGATGTATTCCAGGCTGTTCAAATGTCAGTAAACCCAAAAGTATTGGATACCCCTCCTGTTTACGCAGTTGCAAAGAATGGTATTCAGCTGATTACCAAAGCACGTGTTACCGTTCGTGCCAATATCAAAAGATTGGTGGGAGGAGCAGGTGAAGACACCATCCTTGCCCGTGTAGGTGAAGGAATTGTAGCTTCCATCGGTGCGGCCGACAGCCACAAAGATGTATTGGAACATCCGGACAGTATTTCTAAGGTAGTGTTGCATAAAGGACTCGACCAAGGTACTGCATTCGAAATACTTTCCATTGATATCGCGGATATTGATATTGGTAAGAACATTGGTGCCGAACTACAGATAGATCAGGCTAATGCCGATAAGAATATTGCTCAGGCTAAAGCAGAAGAGCGCCGTGCCATGGCTGTGGCTTCCGAACAGGAAATGAAGGCCAAAGCTCAGGAAGCACGTGCAAAGGTAATTGAAGCAGAAGCAGAAGTTCCAAAGGCTATGGCTGATGCTTTCAGAAGCGGCAATCTTGGAATTATGGATTATTGCAAGATTAAGAACATTGAAGCAGATACTTCAATGCGTGAAACTATTGCAAAGCCGGTATCTTCATCACCAAAGAAGCCTTTGACTGAATAAGAGATCTGTAAACTTAATATGTGTTGCCATTGTTGTATTCTCAGCTATGGCAACATTTCTTTTATATATTGACCTAAAACAGAAACAATATGAGATATTTTGCTGAATCAGAATTGATAATAAACCCCGACGGTTCGGTATTTCATCTACACGTAAAACCGGAACAACTGGCAGATAAAGTTATCCTTGTTGGCGATCCGGGCAGAGTAGCTACTGTAGCAGCTCACTTTGACAACAAAGAGTTTGAAGTAGAAAGCAGAGAATTCAGAACCATCACCGGAACTTACAAAGGAAAAAGAATCACTGTTCTCTCCACCGGCATAGGATGTGATAACATAGATATCGTGATCAATGAGCTTGATGCATTGGCCAACATAGATTTCAACACCCGCGAAGAAAAGAAAGAATTCCGCAGCCTCGAACTTGTACGCATCGGAACTTGTGGCGGATTACAGCCCAATACACCGGTAGGCACGTTCATCTGTTCACAGAAATCAATCGGTTTCGACGGATTACTGAATTTCTATGCAGGAAGAAACGAAGCTTGCGATCTTGCTTTTGAAGAAGCATTTAAGAAACACATGAACTGGTCTCCCCTACTCTGCGCACCTTATGTGATTGACGCCAATGCGGAACTCATTGCTCGCATAAACTTGGGAGATATGGTAAACGGTGTAACAATTGCCGCCGGAGGATTCTTCGGACCGCAAGGACGCGAACTTCGTGTACCGCTTGCCGATCCTAAACAAAACGAAAAGATAGAGTCATTTGAATACAACGGTTATAAAATCACCAACTTCGAAATGGAAAGTTCGGCACTGGCAGGGCTGGCCAAACTTATGGATCACAAAGCCATGACTGTGTGCATGGTTATTGCCAACCGTCTTATCAAGGAAGCCAACCCTAATTATAAGAACTCTATTGATACATTAATTAAAACCGTACTCGACAGAATTTAACAAGATGATAAATCAGGATACAATCTGCGCCGTAGCCACCGCACAAGGAGGAGCCATCGGCATAATCAGAGTCTCAGGCCCCGAAGCCATAGCTATAACAAGCTCAATATTTGTGCCCGTACAGGAAAAAGTAAAACTGCAAGACAAAGAAGCATACACCCTTACCTTTGGGAAAATTTGTAAAGGAGAAGAGGTGATTGATGAAGTGCTTGTCAGCCTTTTCCGTGCCCCCCACTCCTATACAGGTGAAGACTCCACAGAGATATCGTGTCATGGTTCATCCTATATTCTGCAACAGGTTATGCAACTGCTCATAGAAAAAGGTTGCCGTTCTGCTCTTCCTGGAGAGTACACTCAGCGAGCCTTCCTCAATGGAAAGATGGACCTCAGTCAGGCCGAAGCAGTAGCCGATCTTATCGCTTCTTCTTCAGCGGCAACCCATCGCCTTGCCATGAGTCAGATGCGTGGTGGATTCAGTAAAGAGCTGACCGACCTCCGCACTCAGTTACTCAACTTTGTTTCCATGGTAGAACTAGAGCTCGACTTCAGTGAAGAAGATGTAGAGTTTGCCAACCGCGACGCACTTCTAAAGCTGACTGAGAATATAGAGCAAGTAATTACTCGTCTGGCAGATTCGTTCAATGTGGGTAACGCCATAAAGAATGGTATCCCCGTAGCCATTATCGGAGAAACTAACGCCGGAAAATCCACACTGCTCAACGTGCTGCTCAATGAAGAAAAAGCCATTGTCAGTGATATTCACGGTACTACCCGCGATGTTATTGAAGACACCATAACCATAAAAGGCACACTGTTCCGCTTTATCGACACTGCCGGCATCCGCGAAACGCACGATAAGATTGAAAGCATCGGTATTGAGCGCACCTTCCGCAAGCTCGATCAGGCAGAAATCGTACTCTGCATGATTGCTGCCACCGATAGTCACGAGCAAATAGAACAACTGGCTGCCAAAATCAAACCAAAGTGCAAAGGCAAGCAACTCATTATGGTGTTCAACAAAAGCGATCTCATCACCGAAGATCAGAAAAACGATTTGGAAAAGCTGGCAACCAAGCATAAATCGAGCCATATCTTTATCTCGGCAAAGAACCGTGTAAACACAGTTGAGCTGGAAGACCTGCTAGTGAAAACCGCCAATCTTCCAACCGTTACTCAGAATGATGTGATTGTAACCAACATTCGCCATTACGAAGCGCTGGTACATGCTCTCGATTCTATTCACCGTGTAAAAGATGGATTGCATAATAACATTTCAGGCGACTTCCTTTCACAGGACATTCGCGAGTGCATGCATTATTTAGGAGAGATTACCGGAACAATATCTAACGATGAAATTTTAGGGAATATCTTTTCGCATTTTTGCATCGGCAAATAAAACAAAATAGTTTAACATGAAAAGAATCTTTATGTCCTTGGCAATGCTGTCAAGCCTGACTACCACATTTGCACAAACGAAAGTCTATACATTACAAGACTGGAAGATAAAAAACTATGACCCCGCAAAAGAACTATGCCTGAATGTCAGCGTGTACAAGTTGGACTTTAACCATCCACTACCTTTGTGGCAAGACGACAGACAGAAAGAACATTCTCTGTCACTACCCTACTCGATACCTCCCATTTCGTAGAAGGCATGCAGGCAGGACTCACCGCTTATGCTGCGCCACTTAATCATTATGACGTAGTGGTGAAACGCAACAGAAAACTCTACGTTAAATCAAATATCCGACTTGGAGAACTCGCTCATTGCTACAAGGAAATAGAACTTAAAGGCAAGTCGGCCTATCTGCGCATCACGTCTGACAAAGATTATTATTATCTCGAAGCTTCATCAGATGGAAAGAAATAAAAACCTTTAGGACGAATGGATTTCCGCTACCTTAGTACTGAGGTTATCGGTGGCTTTACGGGTGTAATGCTGGGTGTCTTTGCTCAGTGTCCAGATAATAAGGGGTTCGCTGACTTTGACTGGATAGAGTAAAATTTAAAACAACCTAACAAGTGAAATCTTATATGAAAAGAATCTTTTTAAATCTGTGTGTATTGCTTTGCGTTGCCTCTGCATCAGCACAAAACCGCACTCTCTTTGACGATGAGTGGCGTTTCAACCTTGGTGATGACTCACTGGCATCCCAAACAGTTTATGATGACAGCCAATGGCGTAGCCTTACCTTACCCCATGACTGGAGTATAGAAGGAAAGTTTGACGCAACCAGCCACGTGGGTGGCGACGGAGGATACCTTCCTACCGGCATTGGATGGTATAGAAAACAGTTTACGGTTCCTGCATCAGCCAAAGGAAAGCAGGTGTTGCTTTACTTCGAAGGCGTCTACATGAACTCTCAGGTGTACGTCAACGGTCAGCTTGCTGGAGGTCATCCTTACGGCTATAGTTCTTTCTATGTAGATATCACCGACCATCTCCTCAACGGAAAGAAGAATACGGTAGCTGTGCGCGTCGACAATGCCCAGCAAAAGAACAGTCGCTGGTATTCGGGCAGCGGCATCTATCGCCATGTGTGGCTCGAGGAGCGAGTGATGAACCATATCAATGACCCTTGGAAACTCTTTGTCCGTACGGATAAGGTGTATGGCATCTCTGTCGATGGAACGAAGGCTGACTCTGCTGTAGTAAGAATATCTTACGAGGGAAGAGCGGACGAACTGCGTACCTACCGTAGTGTGAATCTCTGGAGTCCTGAACATCCTGTGCTCTATGATATAAAGGTGGGCGACCTCACCGTAGAGCATGGTTTCAGAACCATAGAATTCTCAGTAGAAAAGGGATTCCTTCTTAACGGCAAGACAGTGAAGATAAACGGTGGTTGCATTCATCACGACAATGGCATTCTGGGTGCTGCGGCTTATGACAAGGCTGAATGGCGAAAGGCTGAACTGATGAAGCGTGCCGGATTCAATGCCGTACGCACTTCGCACAATGCTCCTGCTCCAGAGTTCCTTCGTGCCTGCGACCACATAGGACTTATGGTAATTGACGAGGCGTTTGACGGATGGCGTGACGAGAAGAACAAGTACGACTACCACACACTCATCGATCAGTGGTGGAAGAGCGATGTTGATGCTCTCGTACTGCGTGACCGCAACCATCCAAGCATCATCAGTTGGAGCAATGGTAATGAGGTTATTGAGCGCAAGAAGCTCGAGGTTGTCATGACCTCGAAGAAACTTGCCGACCGTATGCGCGAGCTCGATCCTACACGTCCTGTCACACAGGCACTGGCAGCTTGGGACAGTGATTGGGAAATCTACGACCCACTAGCAGCAACACTTGATATTACAGGTTATAACTACATGATACATAAGGCAGAGAGCGACCACGCGAGAGTACCTGAGAGAATAATGTGGCAGACAGAATCCTTCCCTCGTCACGCCTTCTCAAACTGGAAAACGGTGGCAGAACATCCTTATATTATTGGTGACTTCGTGTGGACTGCTTTGGATTATGTTGGCGAAAGCAGCATCGGTGCTTGGCACTATAAGGGCGAGAACCAGAGCGAGAATTGGCAGGGTGACCACTTCCCTTGGCATGGTGCCTACTGTGGCGACATAGACGTTACCGGTTGGCGCAAACCTATCTCTCATTACCGCGAGATTCTTTGGTCTGACAAGCATTCACTCTACATGGCAGTAAAAGAGCCTCAGGGTTATATTGGTGAGTTCAAGGAGACCTCTTGGTCAGTTTGGCCCACATGGGAATCATGGAACTGGAAGGGACACGAAGGAAAGGCTATTGATGTGGAAATTTACTCTCGTTATCCCAAGGTGCGCCTCTATTATAATGATCAGTTGATTGGTGAAAAGCAAACAACCCGTTCTGAAGAGTTTAAAGCCATATTCACGCTCAACTATGCTCCAGGCACACTTCGCTCTGTAGGAGTGGATAGCAATGGCAAAGAGATAGCAGAATCCGCCCAGACACTTCAAACATCAGGAGAAGCCACACAACTTCGTCTTACCCCAACAGCTACTAAGATGAAAGCTGATGGTCAGGACATCGTGTGGGTAGAAGTACAGCTGCTCGACAAGAATGGTATTCCTGTACCTGATACCTCAGACGAACTCCAATTCTCTGTCACTGGTCCTGTACAAATCCTTGCCACAGGTACTGCCGATATGAAGGACATGGAGCCTTATGTTACCCCTCAATGTAAGGCGTGGAAAGGACGTGCAATCTGCGCCATTCGTAGCACCAAGAAGAGGGGAAATGCTAAGCTTACGGTAAAGACAAAAGCTTATAGTTCAACAATAGTGTTGAAAACAAATTAACGAAGGCACAACAGATCTGTTTATCCTGAAATTAAAGGCTAAGCACAAAGTGAAGTTCGACCTAGAAGTTGTGAACGGAATATTGGTTGACAAAAATCTGAACACACATAAGTTTTAATAGATAAACATACCCTAATAAAAGCTATCTGGAATATTGAGTTTCGGGTAGCTTTTTTGTTTTCTATAGTTCATAACGCGCAAGTACCTTCCCCTCCAAAATCGTTTCCCGTAATACCGTTATACTCCGGATGCCTTTGAAGCCAGACAACTGCATACGAACAAGTAGCCACAGGCTTATATCCATTTTCCAGAGCATAATCGTAAGCAGCCTTTACCAAAGCAGAAGCTATTCCCCTACCCCCTATTTCCTGCGGAACAATAGTATGACGGATATCTAAACCACCGTCAATAAGCTTGTAAGAAACATGAGCAGTTACTCCATCAACTACCACACTGAAAATCTCTTTTTCCTTATCATGTTTTATATTCATAATCTTTCAATAAATATTTCATTTTATTACAAATATAATAATTGCATCTATAATAAAACTAATCATTAGTCTACAAAAAACAGGTATTTAGTATTTAATCCGGATATATGCTTTATTACAAAAACAGTTTACTCAAATATATTTAAAACAACAAATCATGTTTTTTATCGTCTGGTATAGATTTTAACATTGACATTTCATTAAAAAACTGGTTTTTTCCTTGCAAAAAGGAAATAATTCTATATTTTTGTCCTTATGAAAAGGAAAGAAGTGATTCAATCGCTCATTGCAACCAAGCAAAATGAAATTCCGTTTAATGTTATTAAACGAGATTTGGAGTTACCGATAAATAGTGAACAAATCATCACTATTCCCGGCGTGCGTCGTTGTGGAAAATCATCCTTGATGATGCTTGTAATCAATTCTCTGGTGGAACGAGGTGTTCAAAAAGAACAAATTCTTTGGCTCGGTTTCGATGATGAACGTCTTTATGATATGTCTACTGACGAATTGGATGATATTATCACTGGCTACATGGAAATGTATCCTAATATTCCAATCAAGGATGTATATATGTTTTTTGATGAAATCCAGTTAGTAGATAAATGGGAATTATTTGTTCTTCGCATATTTAAAAGCTACTGCAAAAACATCTATGTATCAGGAAGTAATGCACAAATGTTATCTCAGGAACTTTCATCAGCTTTGCGTGGCTGGCCATTAGAATATGAAGAATTTCCGCTTTCATTTAATGAATATTGTCGTTTCAAAGGTATAGCGACAAATATTTTTGCAGAAGCAGACAAAGCAAAACTTAAAAATGCATTTGCTGAGTTCAATCATTCCAGCGCTTTTCCTGAAGTTGTACTAACTCCTGAAAAATCAATGAAAGAGCGTAAATTACAAGGATATTTCAACACAATGCTTTTCCGTGATTTAGTGGAGCATTATAAGTTAAGTAATCCTGAGCTAGTGCGCTACTTTTTAAAACGAGTAATGGCTAATCTAACAAAGCCAACTTCTATTAATTCTATTTATAATGATATAAAATCACAAGGACTGAAAGTAAGTAAGGACAAGCTATATGAATTAGCAGATCATATTTGCTCCATATTCCTATTCTTTCGTGTTCCTAAATATGACAAATCAATCATTAAAGAGAAAAACTCACTCAATAAATATTATTGCATAGACAATGGCATGCGTAATGCTATTCTGCTGCCACAAAGTGACGATGACGGTAAATTACTAGAGAATACTGTTTTTCTGAATCTGAGACGAAATAGTAAACCTACAGATAAAATATTTTATTATCAAGGAACTAAAGAATGTGATTTTGTCTGCCAAAGGAATGAAAGTATAGTTGAACTAATACAAGTTACGTGGGATATGTCAGATGAAGAAACCAGAAAAAGAGAAATTGATGGGCTATTAGAAGCAGCACGAGTTACAGGCTGTGATAAATTGTCAATCATAACCAATGATGAAGAATCTGAAATAATAGAAGACGGCATGACTATTAAAGTTATTCCTGTATGGAAATGGCTTCTGTCAAAGTAACCAGTTTTCTATTACACCCTGGCAGCTAAAAGAAAAAACGCTCAACCTATCATATAATAAATAAAAAACAATATATTTGTATATTATATGATAGATTGAGTGTATGGCAAAGAGCACCATGGGAACTAAACTCCCCCGAAAACTAGAACAAAAAATGCAGATCGTAGGCGAGCAAATCAAATTAGCCCGCCTCAGACGGAATTTGAGCATAGCTCAGGTAGCAGAACGCGCCACTTGTTCGCCGTTAACAGTATCTCGTGTGGAAAAAGGATTACCAACAGTAGCTATCGGTATCTATTTGCGGATTCTTTATGCTTTGCAATTGGATGATGATATTCTCTTGTTAGCCAAAGAAGATACTATGGGCAAAGCGCTACAAGATTTAAATCTGAAGCAACGGGAAAGAGCTTCAAAGAAATAGTTGTATATGAAAAAGTTATGGGTATATGCCGACTTCGATTGGCTCAAAGAGATTGAGTTGATTGGTGAGTTAAGCTACGAAATACTTCGTGGTTCGGAAACATATGGCTTTCAGTTTAGCAATGAATGGCTGAAAAAATATGGTGAACTATTTTTAAGTGAAGATCTGCACAACTATCCGGGACCACAATATACACAACAAGGAAAAGATATATTCGGTTGTTTTTCAGATGCATTACCCGACCGTTGGGGACGTACTTTACTCAATAGACGTGAACAAGTGCAAGCTGCAGAAGAAAAACGCCCTGTACGTCGATTAACTTCATTCAATTATCTTATTGGTATAGATGATTTTTCACGTATGGGCGGTTTTAGATTCAAGGACGATCCGAATGGAGATTTCATCAATTTAAGCAAAGAGTTACGCATTCCTCCATTAACAAGTATCAGAGAACTGTTGCATGCCAGTCAGGAAATAGAAAAGAGCGAAGAAGAAAATACATTGCCCGACAAAAAATGGTTACTTCAATTAATACAACCGGGAACATCATTGGGAGGTGCTCGTCCCAAAGCCAGTGTTGTAGATGAAAATAAAGTATTGCATATCGCTAAATTTCCATCTCGAAAAGATGATTACGATGCAGGATTATGGGAACATTTCTGTCACCTGTTATCAACAAAAGCAGGAATCAATGCTGCTTCAACCAGAGTTATAACAACCGATGGCAAATATCACACACTACTATCCAAACGTTTTGATCGTACAGATGAAGGTAAACGCATTCACTTTGCATCGGCAATGACATTATTGGGATTAGCAGACGGAGATAATGCCGGCACCGAACATGGCTATTTAGATATTGTTGATTTCATTGTACAAAGTTGCACCAATGTAGAAGCCAATCTTCAGGAACTATATCGAAGAGTTGCATTCAATATCTGTATAGGTAACACAGACGATCATTTCCGCAATCATGGATTCCTACTTACCCCAAAGGGATGGACTCTTTCTCCTGCTTATGATATGAATCCAACTTTAAATGAACAGCAAAGTTTACTTATTACATCTTCATCGTGTGAATCGAATTTAACCGTTTTATTAAACGCTTGCGAAGAGTATATGCTCAATAAAGAGACGGCAAAAAATATTGTCAATGAAGTTATTTCTGCAGTGAAAGAGTGGAAATCATTGGCAACAAAGCTTGGCATTGCAAAACGAGAGATGGATATATTTGAACCGAGATTTGAAAAAGGTTTAGCATTATGAAACAATTTTATATCAAACATCTGATGGGCAAACCGCCATTGACGTACGATTGGAGAATGAAACTATTTGCTTAAGGCAAAAGCAGATAGCAGAATTATTTGGTACAGAAGTGCCAGCTATATCTAAGCATATCAAAAATATTTTTGCATCTGGCGAACTGGAAGAAAAGAGCACATGTTCCATTTTGGAACATATGGGGAATGATGGTAGACAACATTATCAAACCACATTCTATAATCTTGATGCCGTTCTTTCAGTTGGCTATCGAGTTAACTCTAAGAATGCTACTCTATTCCGTATTTGGGCGAAAGTGCATTATCAGCTTAAATTCAGCATTCATACAAAAGCATAATATTACATTCATATAAAATACATTAGTGTATTACCCCTAGCATAAGACTGATTCCTAATTATCCTCAAAAACAATCCTGTACAAATTATTTTCAATTGCACATGAATATATTTAACCTATCATAGGTTGTTATAAATAGATTGTGTAACTTTGATGCTGAAAATAAAAACAGCATTTATAGAATAATTCAAAATGAATACAGCTTCACACAACAAGATAGTTTCCTTTATTTGGTCGATTGCGGATGATTGTTTACGGGATGTATATGTACGGGGAAAATACCGGGATGTGATATTGCCGATGGTGGTTTTAAGGCGCTTGGATGCCTTGTTGGAACCAACCAAAGACGCCGTAATGGAAGAACTGACTTTTCAACGCGACGAAGCTGGGTTTACCGAATGGGATGAAAATGGATTGCGGGAAGTTTCGGGCTATGTATTTTACAATATCAGCGAATGGACACTGCAACGGCTACACGATACGGCTACCAACAGCCAACAAATACTGGAAGCTAATTTTGAAGATTATCTAAATGGATTTAGCTCTAATGTAAAGGAGATTATTGAAAAATTCAATCTCAAAAGCCAGATACACCATATGGCACAAAAGAATGTGCTGCTGGATGTGATTGAGAAATTTACTTCGCCTTATATTAACCTTACTCCTTTTGAAAAAAATGACCCCGAAGGACGCAAGCTGCCTATACTTAGTAACTTGGGTATGGGTTATGTGTTCGAAGAACTGATTCGGAAATTCAACGAAGAAAACAACGAGGAAGCCGGAGAGCACTTTACACCCCGCGAGGTTATTGACCTGATGACCCATATTGTGTTTGAGCCAGTGAAAAATATATTACCACCTGTAATGACTATCTACGACCCCGCTTGCGGAAGTGGTGGAATGTTGACCGAAAGTCAGAATTTTATAAAAGACGAAGAGGGCGAAATTCGCGCTACAGGTGATGTGTATCTGTACGGTAAAGAAATAAACGACGAGACTTACGCTATCTGTAAGTCGGATATGATGATTAAGGGCAATAATCCTGAGAATATCCGTGTAGGTTCTACGCTCAGCACCGACGAGTTTGCTGGAACAACCTTCGACTTTATGCTTTCGAATCCACCTTACGGAAAATCGTGGGCAAGCGAACAGAAATACATCAAAGACGGCAAAGATATTATCGATCCACGTTTTCAGGTAATGCTATCCGATTATTGGGGAAACAAAGAACTGGCAGACGCTACGCCGCGTTCGTCTGACGGACAGTTGTTGTTCCTGATGGAGATGGTTTCTAAAATGAAATCCACCATTCAAAGTCCGTTGGGTTCGCGCATTGCTTCGGTACACAATGGTTCCAGCTTGTTTACAGGCGATGCTGGAGGTGGCGAAAGCAATATACGCCGCTTTATTATTGAAAACGACTGGCTGGATGTCATTGTGCAAATGCCCAACAACCTGTTTTACAATACAGGCATTACCACTTATATCTGGATACTCAGCAACAACAAAGCCCCGGAACGCAAAGGAAAAGTACAACTGATAGATGCCGGACAGCTTTACCGCAAGCTGCGTAAGAACCTGGGAAACAAAAACTGCGAGTTTGCGCCCGAACATATAACCGAAATACTGCGGGTGTATGCAGTTATGGAGACTGCCGACCGCAAGGAAGTAGTAACCGAAAACGGCACAGGTACTATCTCTTCACAGGTTTTCAGCAACAGCGACTTTGGCTATTACAAAGTAACCATTGAACGCCCAAAGCGACTGAAAGCACAATTCACCGAAGAACGCATTGCGGAACTGCGCTATGATAAAAGTCTGCGCGAACCAATGGTGTGGGCCTATAAAACTTTTGGCGAAGAAGTATATACCAATCTGGCCAAACACGAAAAAGCCATAACTAACTGGACCGAAAAACAGGAGTTGAACCTCAACGCCAAACAAAGCAAAACCTTAGTAAACCCTGCGCTCTGGCAAAAGCAACTGGATATACTCACAGTAGCCAAACAATTGCTGCAAGCTATTGGTACGGATGTGTATATGGATTTCAATATCTTCCGTGATAAAGTAGATGCTGCTTTAAAGACTTTGAAAATAAAACTCTCGGCAACCGAGAAAAACGCGATACTCAATGCCGTAAGCGAATACGATGCACAAGCCGAGAAAGTAGTAAAAGGAACAACCAAACTCAGTGGCGATAAGTTGGAAAAGCTGCTCTACCACCTGGGATGCACCGAAAGCCAACTGGCTGACTATGGTTATTTTGCCACAGCAAAAAAAGGTGAATTTACAGAATACGAAACTGAAAGCGACCTGCGCGATACAGAAAATGTACCTCTGAAAGAAGATATCCACACTTATTTCCTTCGAGAAGTAAAACCACATGTAGCCGAAGCATGGATAAACCTCGATGCCACCAAAATTGGTTACGAAATCAGCTTTAATAAATACTTCTACCGCCATACGCCTCTGCGTACGCTCGAAGAAGTATCGGCAGATATATTGGCGTTGGAAGGCGAAAGCGATGGATTAATAGCAGAAATATTAAACTTAGCTTAGACCCAATGACAGAAGTGAAATTAGAAAAATATCCTGCCTACAAAGATTCGGGGGTAGAATGGCTGGGAGAAATTCCGGAGCATTGGGAAATATTGCCTGGTCTTAGATTTATTTTTGAAAATAAGGATAGAAATAAAGGAATGATTCGAAATACGGTTCTTTCTTTAAGTTATGGAAATATTCGAGTAAGAGGAGAAGATGAATTAACAGGGCTTGTTCCTGAATCATTTGAAACGTATCAATTTGTCAACAAAGGAGATTTGATTTTCAGACCAACAGATTTGCAAAATGATACAGTAAGTTTAAGAAGCTCAATATCTGAATACGAGGGTATAATTACCAATGCTTATTTGAATTTAAGATTTACTTCAAAAGCTAATTCTAAATTTTACCATTATTTCTTTAGAGCAATTGATAATAATAAAGTTATATATGGTTTAGGTTCAGGACTGCGACAAAATATAAGTTATCTTGATTTTAGAAGGTTTCTTTTTCCATTTCCACCCCTTACAGAACAAGCCGCCATTGCAAACTTTCTGGATAACAAAACAGCTTTAATAGACAAATCAATAGCCCTGAAAGAAAAACAAATAGAACTGCTTAAAGAACGCCGGCAGATACTGATACACCGAGCTGTTACTCGTGGACTAAACCCTGATGTAAAACTAAAAGACAGCGGCGTGCAATGGATTGGGGAGATACCAGAGGGTTGGGAGGTGAAGAGGTTAAAGTATTTTGTGGATATCCAAGGTGGATTTGCATTTAACTCCACTGACTTTAAAGATGAGGGAGTACAGATTATAAAAATTGCAAATACTTATATGAATGAATTATGCTTAGATAGACAACCAACATTTGTAGATTACTCTTTCTTGGTATCACATTCACAATGGGTTATTTCTAAAGGAGATATTTTAATATCCCTAACAGGTACATTAGGAAAGAAAGATTATGGCTTTGCGATTCTTATTGATAATGATGAAAAGTTTTTGCTAAATCAACGAGTCGCAAAAATATCTGTAAAAGAAAATGTTGAAGCTGAATATATTCTACATATACTTCAAAGCGAAATGTATTTAAATCAGTTGTATATGTTGCCAGCAGGTACTAAGCAAGCGAATTTGAGCAATAATAATATTTTAAACATTAAAGTCGCTTATCCTAATGATACTAATGAAAGACAACAAATTCTCAGATATATTACTTCAATGAAATTCAAAATTTCCACCGTCATTTCCTTGAAGGAAAAGGAGATAGAAAAGCTGAAGGAGTATAAAAGTGTGCTGATAAATGAGGCTGTGAGTGGAAAAATAAAGGTAAATTAAAAGAATACATACTATGAAATTATTATACACAGTTAAAGAAGTATTTTCATCAGAAGGATACTTAAAAGAACAGAGTAAAGACCATTATAATATACCACTTTATCAAAGAGGATATAAATGGACTCCAAGGGAAGTGAAAAAGCTATTAAATGATATCAAAGCATTTAATCCAATTGAGGATAAATTCTATTGCTTGCAAAACATAACCATTGTCCCAAATAAAAATGTTTTAAATGTGGTTGATGGTCAGCAAAGATTAACTACACTTACTTTATTATTATCGTATTTAGGACATTCTGATCTGGTAAGCAATAAACTAATGTTTCCTGATAATTCAATAAGGACACAGACGAATCATTTTTTAAACAATATTATCAATCAAGAGAACGATGTTAGTGAAACATCTTGGGATAATTTTATTGAAAATAAGCCGGATTATGACCATCAAGACATTTTTCATCTTTTCCATGCGTACAAATCAATCAATGAATGGTTTATTGAAAACGAGATTAATCTATCAATAGATGAGTTTTCAAACAAATTGACTAACAACGTGAAACTAATTGTCAATAAAATCGATTCCAAAAGTGATGAGGAGGAGATTTTTGGTAATCTAAATTCTAAAAGAATCCCGTTAGATGGAGCTGACTTATTTAGAGCTATATTGATAACAAGAGTAGCACTTGAAGAAAACCGAAAAGATGCTAATATTAAAGACATTATTCAATTAAATGAAAAAAGAGTAAAAATAGGATGGGAATTTGATAATATCAACAACTGGTGGAGTCAAGGAAATATCAAAAACTATTTTCAACGGTTTATTTCAATAAAGTCTGAAGTGACAAGTTCAGATTTGAAATTATTTGATACAAATAAACACCCTATTAACTTATTACTTTTTTTGTTTGCCGAAAGTGAGAATGAAAAGCAATTGACTCTAGAATTAATTGAGAATTACAACAGTTCAGCTATTGTTCTTTATAAAAAGATTTTAAAACTTCATAACACATTGGTTGATTGGTTTGAAGATAGAGAAATATACCATTATCTGGGTTTTCTATTTGCAAACACTAAAACTTCGTTTAAAACAGTATGGGATAAGTGGGAGCAAAGTGAAAATCGAATTGATTTTATCAAATCATTGAAAAATGACATCAGAAAAGTAATATACAAAAATGACATAGAAATTGATTTTACAAATGATACTATAGACTGGTTTCACGAAGAGAATACTTTGCTAGTACAAGTCCTGATTTTATTGGATGTTATTTCGAGTTTAGATGAAACACAGCCATTTATGCACCCTTTATACTTCACTAAAACCAGTAATGATATTGAACATATTTTTCCACAAAACCCAAAAGATGTAACTGAAAAAAAAGAATTTATTGAGTTTTTAAACACAATAAATGAAAATGACAAGTTTAATCTATCTGATTTTGAAAAGAAAAAGGATGAGGCTAAATATATGGAGAAGGCTGAGTCATTTATTCAGGAACACATAGCATCAATTAAAATTAATTCGATAGGAAATTTGGTATTACTCTATTTTAGCTTAAATAGGAGTATTGGAAGGATTCCATACACAAAGAAAAGATCAAGAGTGATTGATTTTTTTAATAGCGGCAACTATATACAACCTCACACTTTTAGAGTATTTGTTCGTTACTTTAATAATCCTGAAATGAATACACGAGAATTAGAACATTGGACAAATATAGATATAGAAGCAAACGCAAAAGCGATAGATAAAAAAATCAAAAACTTTTTCAAATAAATTTAGCATGGAATATTTACAAGAAATGAAACAAGTTTCGGTTAGCGAGCTGTTAAAGGAGCATAGCTTAGTAGTTCCTGAAATACAACGAGAATACGTCTGGGGAAAGAATGAGTATGATATTTTAGATACGTTCTTAGAAGATATAATAAAAGGACAAAAAAACATTCATGAAGAAGAAAGCACTCCCAATCCTTTACAAGATTTATTAGAGAAAGCAACTGCAGAAGAAAAAGAAGCCATTCAATCATTGATAGATAATTCTAATTCTGCAAAACAAACTACTAATTTCATGAATATCGGCTTTTTATATTCATATAAACCTAATTATTATATAAGCGACGAAGGCAAAGATGCTTATTTGATTGATGGGCAACAACGTTTTACCACATTATTTTTGATATTATTCTATTTAGCAATCACAGAACATAAGGTTGATAAATTCAAACAGTTGTATAGAGTAAAAGAGGATGAGAGTAAGATTGCTTTTGATTATAGAGTAAGAGCCTTGACTCATAATTTTATAATAGATTTAATTACTAATACAAAAACAATCGATGATTTATTAGGAATAAGATATAAAAGTTGGTTTTTGTCCAATTACAATAAAGATACAACTATAAATGCAATAGTAGGAGATGAAAACACCAAAGGAGCTTTCGAGACAATTCATAAGCACCTAAAAGCTGAAACGATTAATTACTTTGACTTTGTAAGTCACAATGTGAAGTTTTGGCATTTCAAAACAGAAGAAACTTCTCAAGGAGAGGAATTGTATATTACAATGAATTCAAGGGGGCAGCAATTGGCAGATAATGAAACTATTAGAGCTATTCTTTTTAAATCTGAAATTGCAAAGAAAGATCCTTTGAAATGGAGTCAGTTATGGGAAGAATGGCAAGATTTATTTTGGAAAAACAGAAAAGAAAATAGTAATTCTGCCGATAAAGGATTTAATGAGTTTCTGGCATGTATTGCTGGTTTAGAGAACTTGTTAACTAAAACCGGTAAGATTTACAAGAAGGAAGATTTCGACAAGTTTAAACAGATTAGTTCTAAAGATATTATAAAACAATTAGATTTAGATAAAATCGAAAAGTATATTAATTGTTTGAAGATGATTGTCAATGAGGAATTGACATTTAAAAATCAATATATAAACTATTCAGAATGGACTAATAATTGCGGAAAATTAGTTTGGAATTTTTTTAATGTCGAATCCACAAACTGGTTTGCAGATCCAAAAGATACTAGTAGAGGAACAGAGCACAGTAGAATGTTTTTTTTGTGGAGTATATTATTATACTCAAAAAATAATGAAAGGATAAACAGAGACGAATTCTTTAGAGTATTAAGATTCAGCTATGTTCGCTACAATAACTATGATCGTTCTGTATCTTCCATATCAAGCGTGATAGACAATATAATTAGTAACGGATTTCTAAACTCAGGAAATCTTTCTGTTGAGGAAAAATTGATAAATTCAATCATAAATTCAAAAACTGATTTAGATGAAATCCGTAAATTTGAAGAATTGATATGGGAAATAGAAGATCATAAATTTAATTTGAACGGACGTGATGTTAGTAGTGTAAATATTAGCTATCTGATAGATTTAAATGAAGACGTATCGATTAAGGCACTTGAGAATTTAAAAAATAAATTCTACGAGATATTTCCATTAAATGAAGAAAACTATCTGGAACTTCAAAGTGTATTATTATATTATTCTTCATATTGGTATCAAGTTTCACCATATTATTATACGAATATGAAGTTTAGTGACTGGCGTTACATAATAAGAGGTATTAAAGATAACAAAGCAGGTGCTTTGCCTGCATTCTCAAATTTCTTCAAAGACTTCTTGAAATATAAAGGTAGCCTGACTGATTTCTTAAATAAAAAAAGAGAAAAAAGTATTGATTGGACAAAAGCTGATAGTTTTAGAAAAAAAATACTTTGGTACAATCAACACCTTAAAGAAGCGATGTGGTCACAAGGTAACTCGATTGCATTTTCAAATGGACAAGAATGTAGCTTGCCAGATTGGAAAAGTAAAGATAAAGTCTTTAATGACCACTATATTTTATACAACACAAAAGGAAACTTAAAAGGCGGTAGCCCACAAAAACTATACGATTTATTGCCCAATGACGTGAAAAAACAAATAAAAGAAGCAAAGAGGCAATGATAAATATGACTAAACAAACAAGAGTTCGAAGCAGCCATCAAAAAATGCTTAACCGGAGATTACAAATAAGGGTAGTTATAACCAGAAATTAATGAAATAGAATGGCAAAACTAAAAGTCTTTATAAGCAGTGTACAAAGTGAGTTTGCAAAAGAACGGGAACGTTTGTTCCGGTATTTGCAGACAGATGCTTTGTTGAGCAACTACTTTGAACCTGTTATTTTCGAGCAGCTACCTGCCAGCAGCCAGGCACCTGATAAAGTGTATCTGGAGGAAGTGGAACATTCGCATATTTATTTGGGCTTGTTTGGTCAGCAATACGGTTTTATTACAGAAACAGGCCTGTCGCCTACAGAGTTGGAATATGAACACGCCATACGGCATCAGTTGCCTTGCTTGGCTTTTATAAAAGGCGAAAGATCGCTTGTTCGCGATGAAAAAGAAAACCTGTTTATTGCCCGCATACAGACGGAACATTCCTACAAACGCTTTGAAAATGAAGAACAGCTCGTTTCTTTTGTTTATGGTGCTTTGATTGATGTGCTCAAACAAAAAGGGTTGATACAGATGACCTCGTTTGATGAAACAATTCAAGAGCAGGCTCAGCTCGATGATATCAGCTCTGACAAAATTGATAATTTCCTAAGTATTGCTAATTATAAACGCGGATTCCCCATTCGTCAGGGTACTGCAAAAGAGAAGGTCTTGACTCATCTGAATTTGCTAAGTAGCACAGGGAAGCTATACAACAGTGCTTTATTGGCCTTCGGGAAAAATCCTCAGCAGTTCTATCCTACTGCTGTAACTAAATGCGCTCACTACCACGGAGTCATTGTAGAGAAACCTATACCCGACCATAAAGTATTTCAGGGAGATGTATTTCAGCAGGTCGACCAGGCTGTAGATTTTGTGCTTTCAAAAATCAGCGTATCAGTAGGGTTGCGCGATGCCGCCACACAAGCTCCTATTCAATATGAGATACCCCGCTCCGTTGTTTCTGAAGCCATTGTAAATGCCATTGCCCATCGCAATTATTCAAGTAATGGTAGTGTACAAGTTATGCTTTTTGCCGACAGGCTGGAAATTTTCAACCCCGGAAAACTACCGCCTGAATTATCGATTTCGAAATTAAAAACTGACCACGGTTCTTATCCGGCAAATCCCAAACTGGCGGAACCTTTGTATCAGGCCGGTTATATTGAAAGATTTGGTACCGGAACAGGTGAAATATTTCGATTGCTTAAAGATGCGGGGTTACGAGAACCTTTATTTGATTTAGGAGAAGGAGTAAAAGTGATTATATGGCGACCTATTACCGGACAAGTTACTGGACAAGCTACTGGACAAGCTACTGGACAAGCTACTGGACAAGCTACTGGACAAGTTGCAGAAGGAATAAAAAGAGTAATTTTAGTACTCGCCGATGAAATGAAAAGTGCAGAGATACAAGAAGTATTACAAATGAAACACAGGGAGTATTTTCGCGACACTTATTTAGATCCGGCTTTAAATGAAGGTTATGTTGAAATGACCTTTCCTAACACACCAAAGCACCCGAATCAAAAATATCGTTTGACTGAAAAAGGGCAGGAACTTAAAAAACAATTGGAGAAAAGATTATGACCACTCAAACCAACGAACAAGCGCTCGAAGCTGCCATTGAAAAACGCCTTACAGGAACTTGTCTTGAAGAACTCAAGGCGGATAAGGGAAACGGAACAGTAGTTTCCGAACGGAGACCGCTGTACAGAAGTGGTAATGGTTATTATATAGGCTCGCCCGATAATTTCGAAGCCAAGTATGCCATAGATACTTTTCATTTCTGGAGTTTTCTGGAAGCTACACAAGCCGAAGAGCTGGCTAAGTTGCAGCGTCAAAGCGACTGGAAGTTGCGCATATTGGAGCGGTTGGACAGGATGATTAAGAAGAATGGCATTATTTCTTTGTTGCGTAAAGGGCTGGAGGTGGAAGATGCTCATTTTACGTTGTTTTATCAGTTGCCCCTGGCAAGTAGTAGCAAATCCATCAAAAAGAATTTCGAGAGCAATCAGTTTAGTGTTACCAGGCAGTTGCGTTACTCCGTTATCAATCCACGCGAAGAGATTGACATGGTCCTTTTTGTAAATGGTTTACCTTTCTCCACCATGGAACTTAAAAACCACTGGACAGGGCAAAATGCAAAAGTTCATGGACAGAACCAATATAAACTAAAACGGGATATAACGCAACCACTTCTAAATTTTGGACGTTGTATTGTGCATTTCGCCGTAGATACCGACGAAGTATATATGACTACCAAACTGAACGGGGAAGACACCTTTTTCCTTCCGTTCAACCTGGGCAATAACTTTGGCAAAGGAAATCCAGTGAATCCTTTCGGGCATAAAACAGCCTACCTATGGGACGAAATATTTACCCGCAGGAGCATAGCCAATATCATCCAACATTTTGTACGGTTCGATGGTAAAGACAAAGACCCATTGAGCAAAAAGAACTTGTTCTTTCCACGGTATCACCAATTGGATGTGGTGCGGTGCCTGATAGCCGATGCGGCAAGCAAAGGTGTCGGACAAACTTATCTTATTCAACATTCAGCCGGTTCGGGGAAATCGAACTCCATCACCTGGGCAGCGTATCAGTTGATCGAAACCTATCCCGAAAGCGATAGTGTTCCTGGGAGTAAAGGCATCTCCAATCCCTTGTTCGACTCGGTCATTGTAGTTACCGACCGCAGGTTACTCGATAAACAGTTGCGAGAGAATATAAAGGAATTCTCGGAAGTCAAGAACATTGTAGCTCCCGCATTTTCTTCTGCTGAATTGAAGAAAAATCTTGAAACAGGAAAACGGATTATCATTACCACCATACAGAAGTTCCCGTATATTGTGGATGGTATCGCCGATTTGAGCGACAAACGTTTTGCCGTGATTATCGACGAAGCCCACAGCAGCCAAAGTGGATCGGCAGCCGATAATATGAACCGTGCAATGGGAAATAACGGAGGAGAAGATGAGTATCCCGACCCACAAGATACCATACTGGAAGTAATGCGATCGCGCAAAATGAGAGGCAATGCTTCTTACCTCGCTTTTACAGCTACTCCCAAAAACAATACATTAGAAAAATTTGGAGTACAACAAGAAGATGGAGGATTCAAACCCTTTCATCTTTACTCCATGAAACAAGCCATTGAAGAAGGGTTTATTTTGGATGTGTTGGCCAATTATACTACTTACAAAAGCTTTTACGAAATAGAGAAATCGATAGAAGAGAATCCGCTGTTTGATACTGCTAAAGCACAAAAGAAGCTCAAAGCATACGTTGAGCGTCATGAGCAAACCATTGCCACCAAAGCAGAAATAATGGTAGACCATTTTATAACTAAACTTTTCATTAGCAAAAAGCTAAAGGGCAAAGCAAAAGCCATTGTAGCTACACAAAGCATTGAATCGGCTATCCGCTATTTCTTTGCCATCCAACAGTTGTTGAACAGCAAAGGAAATCCATTTAAAGCTGCGATTGCTTTTTCGGGAAAGAAAACGGTAGACGGAATAGAATATTCCGAAGACAGTATCAATGGATTCCCCGAAAAAGATACACGAGATAAGTTTGATGAAGATGAATACCGTATATTGGTAGTGGCCAACAAATACCTGACCGGCTTTGACCAGCCCAAGCTAACGGCCATGTATGTTGACAAGAAATTGCAGGGCGTATTAGCTGTTCAGGCTTTATCAAGATTGAATCGCTCTGCAAATAAATTGGGTAAGAAAACAGAAGATTTGTTTGTGCTGGACTTCTTTAATTCTACCGAGGATATAAAAACATCCTTCGACCCTTTTTACACCGCTACCACGCTCAGCAAAACTACCGATGTAAATGTGCTACACGAATTGAAAGCAACCATGGATAATGTGGGCGTATATGAATGGGCGGAAGTAGAAGACTTTGTTGAAAAATATTTCAGGAATGTAAATGCACAGGAGTTGAGCCCTATTATTGACGTTGCTGCCGACCGTTTCAATGATAGTTTAGAGTTAGAAGATGATGAAAAGGTTGACTTTAAAATTAAAGCGAAACAGTTTGTGAAGATATATGGTCAGATGGCTTCAATTCTACCCTACGAAGTAGTAAAATGGGAGAAATTGTTCTGGTTCCTGAAGTTTCTTATTCCCAAGCTGATCATCATTGACCCAACAGAAGATACGTTTGATGCACTATTAAATTCCGTGGATTTATCAACTTACGGTCTTCAACGGGTAAAACTAAATACATCCATAGAATTGGATGAAAGTGAAACCAAACTTGACCCACAAAATCCAAATCCTCGCGGGGCACATGGTACAGAAATAGAGGAAGATCCATTGGATATAATTATCAAAAGCTTCAACGAACGTTGGTTTCAAGGTTGGGAAGTAACTCCCGAAGAGCAACGGGTAAAATTTGTTAGCCTTGCTAAAAGCATGCAAGCCCATCCTGACTTTAAGGCAAAGTTTGCAGAAAACCCCGATACACAAAACCGGGAAATTGCTTTTAAAAAGATATTTGACGATGTGATGTCCAAACAACGTAAAAGCGAATTGGATTTATATAGATTAATAGCCAAAGATGAGGCATTTAAAATTGCTATGCAAGATACCTTGAAGAGGATATTAAGTGCATAGATGATAATCATATACTAAAAATTAGAATAAACATATAGTTCATCCAACAAATCCATCTCCACCATCCCCCACCAAAGCCTCCCAAAAGCCCTAACAAAAGCCCTTTCAACTAGTAGCAGATAAAATAGTTTAACTAATCATCTGCCACTAAATCAAGGTTATCTGCCACTAAATCAAAACGATCTGCTACTAAACTAACCGTTCCACAACATCATAATACGCATTCCCGTTAATCCTTCGGCTAGGAATATTCAGTTTTCTGAGGATACGGCCAAAATGAATGGCTCTTGTGGCGGTTAGCTTAATTCCGCTTTTCTTCTGCAACTGGGTAAAAATCTCCACAGCAAGAAGTTCACTGCTCTCCTCGCCTGCTTCTGCGGGGCGATAGTATTGGTGGAAGAGTTGCTCAGCTGCTGGGGTTTGCTCGAATTCACGGTTTTTGTTCATAAGTATGGCCTCATCTTCGGCATTGAACCAATAGCGTTCTCCGCTTTGCAGCTCACTGATTGCCTGGGCATAGAGTTGCTCGTGGTTAATGGGTTGTGTATCGTCTATCTTTCCGGTTAGCAGGATGCAAATGAAACGACGGCCACCGGATTCATCGGTCAGCAAGTCGGCATGATTGCTGGTAGCTATGAACGATGCATAACGGCGAAGCTCCTGAACAGCAGTTTTGTGGGGTTTGCGGGTGTTCACCACCGGTTTCTGAAGAATATGCTTCAGAAATGCTTGATTGCCTGCGCTAATTTGGTCGAACTCATCAATGTTGACCAGCGCAAACCGATTGAGGGAGAGCTCGGCATCGCGCTTCTGGCTGAAGTCGATGCTGTCTGTGTAGTAGGCACGCAACTGTGGCGGAATTATATTGAGGCAGAAAGTGGACTTTTTATATCCCTGCGGACCAACGAGCAATGGTGCTGTGCTGTTCGCGTGTTTTTTATCTGTTCCTCTCCAATGGGCCGTCATGCAGAGGAACCAGCGGTGGAAAAAGTTGGGCCAATGCGGATTGTCACACGGCACTGTATTGGCTAAAGCACGGATACGGTCTTTCCCGTCCCACTTGGGAAGTTCGGAAAGGTAGTGTTCAATGGGTGAAAATAGCGGAACTCTGTCTGAATAGACGTAACGTTTCACGTCTCTATCCCACAGTTGCAGACCTTCGAACTGGGCATTGAGGGCAATGCTGTTCAATGCTCTGTCGGTGATGGGACGGAAATCGAAGATGAATGAGTTGCGCTCTCTGTACTCCACCTCGGTAGTTTGTGTATTGTAGCGAAACTCGTAACGGCGCTTCATAAACTCATCAGCCTTCATCGCCATACTCTGCTCGGGACGGATGCAAGGCTTTTCTCCAAAATTCTTCCCAATAAGATATGCGTTGTGAATGGTTTGCCTCAATTCTACTTCTTTTTCTTTCATTCCAAAATGAAGTATTGCGCCATTCACCACCTCTTCTTCGGGAATGCCCGACTTGAAACAGTTATTGGCCAATGCCACCAGAAGGGGTTTCACTCCTTCTTCTTTCGAGCAGCCGGGAGTTTCGCTTAGTGCGGCACTTAAAGAGGTTTCAAACAGCGTGGAAATTGTTCTGCTTCGTTCGTATCCCGGAATAAGTCGCTGCAGAGGATTGCTCTCTTCCTGCACCGCCTCCTGATAGGTGGTTTCGGCAGGCATTTCTGTGGGCTGCTCCTGACGGATGGCCTGCGCATGGGTCGCTACATATAGTTCGGGATCAAAAGAGAGACGGCAACTATGCTCCAGTGACGGCTTGTTTATTGTTATAGGGAATGGTATCTGCGACTGATATAACAGGACTGCGCGACGATAAGCATGTGCATGAAACAGTTCCGCTTCCCTGTACGTTTGTGGCAAAGTGCCGTTGGGGAGGGTGAATGGCACAATTATCTTCACAGTTTTGCCCGTAGAGCCGATAAACGCTGCTTTTGTCTGTGGAAAACCGGATGCAATGTGGCGAACGCTTGCAGCCTCATCCATACCGGAAAGGTTGTTTACCTCCAATAATACCAGTCCGTTGTACTGCTTCATCACCTGAGTTTCACTTTCTTTTTTAAATCCTGCTGCAAATAGTATACGAGGAACTTTCCTTGCATAAATATTGCTTTCGGTATTGCTATGTATTTGTAAAGAATGTCGCATAGTTGTAACCAAGCACTCTTTACCCTCATTTTTGATGTTATCTAATAAAGTCTCTAACTTTACCATACGTTGCGTTTTCTTCTCTCCAAGGCTTCTAATCTGTGTTATATTCATATCTGTTTTATTGTTTTGTGGCATAAAGATAATGCAAAAAAGAGTTATAAACCAAATAACAACAGCGTTATTAATTAATTATTTTTTACCACTAAATAACAAGAGAATTAAGCTATTTACAGGCGTAACATAAGTAAAAACTTAAGGAAATATTAGTAAGCCTGCATTCGAGGGCCCATGGGTCTGCAGCCGTGAACCCATGGGCCCCTGAATGCGGGCTTATCGGTTCACGGCTGCGGGCTTACTTAGCATTAAGGAAAGAATTATATAACAGACTAGATAAAACACAATAACAGTAACCGACTTTCAGGAAGAGGTTTAAACCCTAAAATGAATGGAGAAAAGCAATCACTACACTCACGCATTATGCCGAAAAAGAGCTACCCCATCACGGGTAATTCCGGAAGAAATCTTGCGGCTTTCTTTGGGCACAAAAAATAAAAATTGAGCTATTACAAACTAGTGGCAGATGCAGGATTTAGTAGCAGATAAAATTGTATAAAACATTTATCTTCCACCAGATTAATCATCTGATTATAGGATTATTAGATGTATTTTAGTGGCAGATGGGAGATGATTATGCATTTTTCGTTTTTTTCTAATAGAAAAAGCGGATAGATTGTATTTAATCTATCCGCTTAATTCAAAATAATTGCAATTGTAAAGTTTGCCAGTTCTTTACTTATTCAGTGCTACCTCTGTAAATACTGCTTCACCACCTTCGGCAAATATACCCCAAGGGTTCTGATTCATCTGATAAATTCGGTTACTCAATGCAATAACACCGTTTACGTAAATAACACAAACTGAATTTTCCACCACAATTACCACTTTAAATTGTTTATTTTCAGGTATTGTAAGAGGAGTTGAAGTACGCGTAGCCAATACGTTGCCGTCTTTTATGTAGTCCAGTTTCAACGTTTTACCAGTTAAGTCGAACACCAGATCATGCACCTCACTGCGAGCACCTCCGGCACCAAACTCAAAACCAAAACGGGTAGCCGTACTAGCATTTACTGTAGCCGTGATTTTATATGTTCCTTTTTGACGATCAAACAGTGCTAAGGCCTTGCCACTTGTACCATTCAACGTATAACTATTGTCTTGCACTTGTGCATTGTTATTTACTAAGGCTTTTAGAGCTACTTCGTTGTTTAGTTTCTGATCAACCGATGCGGGGATAGTTACATTCAGCGTTCCGTCACTATTTTGTGTCAACTGATGAACTACCAATGATCCTGCCCAACCATAATCACTGGTATCATTATTTCCAGTACGGGTAGGACACCATCCGAATAAGAAACGATTTGTACCGTCACTTGCAGTCTTTCCGGCATAGTAAGCAATGCCATCCAGAGCTGAATAGGAAGGCACTTTCCAGTCGTTAGTTCCTGCAACCCGATAACGATAGTGCACTTTGCGGTCATTATTAGCCCAGTCCCAATTAGAGTATACCAAATATTGGTAATTTCCCATAGTAAATACATCCGGGCATTCCATTACTCGTTCTCCATTAAAGTAAAACGGTTCTTCTAGTTTCCAGTTCAACAAATCGGTAGAAGAGTATTGTGCAATAACCGCTTGCCAGTCATTCACTGCTGCCACATAACCACGGGTAGTAATGAACATCTTATAAACGTTACCTTCTTTCATCACGAATGGATCCCGAAATTCGTTAGCATCATATCCGTTGGCAGCCTGAAGTGAAAAATTAGTTTGCTTAGTCCAAGTTTTCATATCCTTTGATGTAGCTAAATAGATTTTCTCAGCAGGATTAAGGTTTGCATTGTGTGCAGTGTAATAAGCATAATAGGTATCGCCCGCTTTTATTACCGAACCTGTACCCAAAGCATCTTCCTGACTTCCGTCTGCTCCGCAAGGAATTACTTCGCCGTTATCTTCATACGTCATAAAGTCGCTTGTAGTTGTCTTTGCCCAAGGGTGAAAAGTGGCTGCTCCATCACGTGCATCAAACAAGTAGAACACATGAAATTTCCCATTTTCGTAAAAAGGCATTGGGTCACCTACCCAGCCATTGGATGGTTTCCAGAAAGAAGTATATGCCTGATACAAGTCGTTCACATCGTAATAGGCAGGGGCAGAAAGATCTGCATTTGGATCGTTGCACACGTATTCCTGATCACTGCAAGCCGTAAGGCTTGCAAGTGAAAGGAGAGTTGTTACAATATAATTAAGTTTCATAATTCTTCAATTTTATTATTTAGCCAGATAATTCAAAATATTCCCAGTCAGAGTCTCAAGGTTGTCAAGATAAGAATTAGCAGGTGATCCATCTTCATTATACCAGTCATAACTCTCTACAGCAATGGTGATAGTAGCTCCATTGCCATTCTGACGTTCGTATTCATTAATAATGGAACGTTGATTCATAGCATCGTCCCAATAGAAACTAGCTAGTTGTTTACCACCATTCTCGTTTTGCCATTTTGCTACGTCGAAATTGTAACCTGTCCATGTATCAAAATTCCAGATGGCATTGTGTCCTTTTACCTTCACTCCCTTGCCCATAATGTAGAAGCGTGATGTTTCTCCAATTTCCATGCGCAGACCTTTAAAGATAGGATGGTTTTCGTGACCGGTGAATCTCATTCCCCAGTTTTCGCCTAAGGTTGAAGGACTATTTCCATATCCCCAGTCATTATTCCACATTTTCCCATTTTTGGCAATATCAAGTGACGTTCCCAAAGAAACACCTGCAGAAGTAAGTAATAAACCGCCTCCTTGTGCGTGGAACTTCTTCAATGCATCAATAACTGTTGCATCGGTAGCAATAGACGGAATTTCAAATTTATCAGGGTCACAATGATACCAAAGCACACCGTACTTACTTAAATCGGCCCCTTTCTTGATAGCATCAAAGGATATATATACGGGATCTACAAAATTCTCAGATAACCAGTTCCATGCAGCTTTTTCATCCAAATTAGTAATTTCACCGGCACTAGCAGCTTCTCCTAAGAATCCTACTGGAGTAAGATCTGTAGGCACTACTGTTACTTTGTAGGTAAATGTTTCGTCCAGATAGGAGATATTGTAATTCACCGGACTCGTAAAATCAAGAGTCATTGCAGTTGGTGATACTACTTTTGCCCCATCGGTAATTGTAAATTTGGGAGTTAAAGCTGTAACATCTTCCCCTTTTGGATAAAGTACTGTAATAGTACGGGCTGCCTGATCAATAACCCCTTTATATTTGCCTATTGAGAACGTTAGGATTTTTGTTTTATCACTTACATGAGAAGCCACAACATTATAATCATGATAAAGATTACCATTGACAACACGGTAAACAGTCACTTTTGAAAGGTCAATTGGTCCTTCAGGATTTACGGGGCTTACAATATGTGCACCTTCAGATAGAGTTATAACAGGTGTGATCTTGGTTAAATCGGTTGCAGAAGGGAAAACCAATTCAATAAGACCAGATGTTTCATTCAATGTTTCTAATTTAGCATTCGCAGAAAAGGTCTTGATTTTTACCTCACCCGAATTGCTTATTCCATTGTAATCTTCGCTACATGATACTAAACTTAATATCATTATCAAAGAAAAGAATATGTATATAGATTTTTTCATTTTAATATCTCTTTATAAATTGTAATTCGACTACATTATTTCCATCCTGGATTTTGCTTATACACCCCATTCGTGAAATTTATCTGTTGCTGAGGTATTGGAATGTATTCATCCTGATTCTTATCAAACTTGCCAGCAGAAAGGAATGAACGTCGGGCAGACTCGCTATTGAAATAATTATTCATAACCTGACTGGCAATACCCCAACGTACAAGATCAAAGAAACGGTTTCCTTCCATTGCTAGTTCCAAACGACGTTCCCAACGAAGTGCCTGACGAGCAAAATCTTTATTCCATACACAATTTACTCCATTTTGATACAAGGAAATATTAAGATTATTTGCATACGGGATAAATGTGGTACTATTCTTGGCACGTTCACGAATCATATTGATAAGTGGAAGAGCTTCTTGTTCACGATTCAGTTCTATAAGAGCCTCAGCACGCATTAATACAACATCTGCATAACGTAGTACGATTCTATTTTTAGAGTTTCCATAAAATGGAGAGACATTTACAAAACAGTCACATGAAGGATCTACATTTTCTTTTAAAGAAGCATACAGACCATAAACAGAAGGATTTCTATTCCACTTCTCTTGATAAATTAACTCTTCATTGTACTTATAGGGTACTCCGGGAAGAGCAACTGTATGGTATAAACGTGGGTCTACTTTATCAAGAGTTTTATCGTAATTTTTATTATCAAAGGAGTCAAATTCTGGCAATCCGTTAGCTGTTTTAAAAGCATTCACCAAATTTTGACTTGGTTTATGGAAGTCACAGCAACCTAATCCCATTGGCACAGAAAGTACATCTCCCCAATTCAAACGACCAAACATAGTACCGTCTCCTGTCGAGTATTGTACTGCAAACAATGATTCCGGTCCGTTTTGATAAGCTCCCGGTAAAAAGTTACATGCAATATCCGGCTCTAACTTATAAGAAGAATTCATCACTACCTGGGTATAATCCAATACCTGATTTAAATCCTGAGCGTTTATTTCTGTCACACTATTATTCTCATCCTGGCGGTAAGCCTTAAAGAGATAAGCTTTTGCAAGATAAGAAGCCGCTGCAATCTTGTTGGCTCTTCCAACCTGACTTTGAGCTACCGGTAATAAATCGTATGCTTTTTGAAAGTCATTGCAAATAAAGGCCCATTGTTCGTCATTAGGTAATGTGTTAGGTACCTTATCATATTCACTCAACGGAGTATCCTCATCAACTAAAGGAATATGTCCAAAAACTTCTTTTAGCATAAAGTAGAAATGTCCTCTCAAAAAATACATTTCTCCCATACGGGCATCTTTATTAGGAAATTGAGATTTATCCACACTTTTCAAAACACTAAGTGCAGAGTTGGCACGAGAAATTGCTTCGTAAATAAAAAACCATAAGCCATCTGCTTCACCAAAATCTGATTTTATATTTTCTGATATTTCATAAAAATGAAAGTTCACAATATCATTTTCATCATTACCACCTTTATATGCATCATCAGAACGTACGTTACCATATGGCCAAAGGCTGAAAGGTTTATCATAATGGTCGTTTCCTAAAGAAGAATAAGCTGCAGATACTAGTCCTTCTATCTGCTCAGGACCTTTAACCTGTTCTTCATCAAGGATTCCCTGAGGGGTTTCATCAAGAAAATTACAACTGTTGAGCATTAATGCTGAAACAGAAGCCAAAACTAAATATTTAATTTTTTTCATTGTACGAGGTCTTTTTAAAATGAAACATTAACACCAAAGGTCACAGTCAAAGGAATAGGATAACCCCATCCTGGATTTTCAGGGTCAACGCCTGTAAAATTTTTGCTCTTGATCGTAAATAGATTCTGAGCACTAGCATAGATGCGGAATTTTTCCACTTTTATTTTATGCAATACTTGCTGAGGTATATTGTATCCTAACTGGATATTACGAAGTTTCAGGTATGAACCATTTTCAACAAAATAAGAAGAAAAACGAGATTCATTATTAGTATCGCTATAAGATAATGCCGGAATATCTGAATCAGGATTAGTAACCGGATCCCAAGCTTTCAGAAGGCGAGCGCCTTTATTTGAACGGGTATCCGATACACTCCAGAAATCAGTTGTATATTTTACAGAATTAACTACATCTACATTTTGAATACCTTGAAAATACATTATCAAATCAAAGTTTTTATATGACAAATCTATGTTTAAACCGTAAGCAAAATCAGGAAACGGATCACCAATCCATGTACGGTCTTTATCATTTATTGCGCCATCATTATTCAGATCTCTGTATCTAATGCGTCCCAAAGCCTTACCATCTTGTTTACAGTGTTGGTCAAGATCGTCTTGTGTTTTAAAAATACCGTCGGCCACATATCCATAGAATGAACCTAGTGGACGTCCCAGTATGTTATCATAGGTACCGTTACCACCATAAGATTTTTTCACAGATTCAGGGAGGTAAGTCACCTTGTTTGCATTGGTTGATATATTACCAGTTATGTCATACTGCAAACCAGAATTCATTTTTCCTCGATAGCCTAATGTTAACTCAAAACCTTTATTCTCCATAGCGGCACCATTAAACCATTTATTTGCTCCCTCTCCCATGATTGCGGCATACCCCGGTAAATAAAGAATATTTTTTGTTTTCTTAATGTAATATTCAGCTGAGCCGTAAAGAGCTTGTCCAAAGAATCCATAATCAAGACCAATATTGGTTTGTGTAGTTGTCTCCCATTTTAGATCAGGATTTTGAAGTTGTGTTCTTTTAAAGCCTGAACTAAGCAATCCAGAACCTGTTCCATTCAAGTCATAAGCTGTACCCCATACTGCATTCCATGTAGGATCTCCTTTTCCGTAATCAGTAACATAAATATCATATATTGCTGTATTTGCCATTTCCTGATTACCTGTTTGTCCCCAACCAAAACGAAGCTTTAAATCAGACAACCATTCATGCGTTTTTTCCATGAAAGCTTCCTGATTAATTTTCCATCCAAGATTAAAGGCAGGAAACATACCCCAGCGATTATTCTTTCCAAAACGAGATGAGCCATCACGACGTAATGTTACAGAAGCAAGATACTTTTCGTTGTATGCGTAATTAATTTTACCAAAGTATGATTGCAGTGAATAGGCAGTGGAGCTACCAGTGCCCTCACTGGTTCCTGTTCCAAGATCTGGCCACATATAATCCGGAGTTTCTACAGCAAAGCCTTCACGTGAAGCTGCAAAATTGATATCACTCTGACGGAACATTTCCATACCTAGCATAGTTTCAAAACGATTTTTCCCAATTTCAAAATCGTATGTAGCAGTATTAGACCAAGTCCATTTTGTCCAGTGTGCCTGCTCTATCAAGGATTTGGTTTTATCACTTTGAAGATAACCTGTTTGATAACTATATGTGAGTGATCTTTTATAAAAGTTGCCATAATCTAAGCCAAAACTAGAACGAATATTCAGTTTTTTAATGGGTTGAATGTTTATATAAGCATTACCAAATGTACGCCAGTAATTATAACGGTTGTCTTTATTATCATTTACTAATCGGGCTGGATTTTGACGATCCGGAAGTCCGGTTATAGGACCTCCCCAGTTTTTGCCATCTTCTGTATGCACTGGTATAAAAGGAACTGCAATCAATGCAGCTTCAATTATCTGATATGGCTGAGTTACTTCGGAAGTTTTGTTTATTGTGAAATTCTCCCCTATTGTAACAATATCACCCAATAGTTTATAGTCACTGTTCATTCGGGCAGAAATGCGATTAAAATTAGTATGTTTTACCAGTCCTTCATTATCATAGTAACTCAGTGATAAAAAACTATTTCCTTTTTCTGTACCATTGCTAACAGAAAGATTATACGACTGTGCAACACCTGTACGTGTAACTTCATCAAACCAGTTGGTATTTGCCGGTTTCATAGTTTTTGCATCATCAAGATATTCCGGAAATAAAACGTTGTTTAAAACTTTGTTGCCTGCAGCATCAATACTTTCCTGATAACGGATACCTATATTATTATCATTAGCATCTTTTCCTGAATTTACAGAGGCTTTCCACATAGCTTCAGCATACTCTTTTGAACTAAGAATATCTATTTTATTAGTATAGCTGGACATCGTAACATATGAATCAAAGTTTACCTTGACAAGACCTTTCTTTCCTTTCTTTGTTGTAACAACAATGACACCGTTTGCCGCACGCGAACCATAAATACTTGAAGACGATGCATCGCGAAGTACCTGGATACTTTCAATATCATTCCCATTGAGTTCGTGCATGCCTGAAGTAGTAGGAACACCATCAATAATATATAGCGGATCATTATTATTCAGCGTTCCGATACCACGAATACGAATAGTGGCAGCTCCACTTGGTGTTCCGTCTGAGGTGACTGTCATACCGGCAACACGTCCTTGCAACGCCTTCATCGGATTGTTTTCGGCTGCAGACATCATATCGTTCACTTTCACGACCGAAACAGCTCCGGTGAGGTCGGCTTTACGTTCTGTACGATAACCTACAGCAACAACTTCATCTAATAATTGGGCAGATTCCTTTAGAGCAACATTAATAATAGTTTGTGCACCTACAACTACTTCCTGTTTTTCGTATCCAATGAAAGAAAAAATGAGTGTCTCATTTTTTTGTGCTGATAATTGGTAATTACCATCGAGATCTGTAACTGTCCCTACAGCTTTACCTTTGACACTTACATTTACGCCGATAAGAGGCTCGCTGTCAGTCGCTGATTTTACATTTCCTTTAATCGTAATATTCTGTGCATTTAATATACCACAGAAAGATAGAAGGAAAATCATAATGATAAGATTTCTCATATTTCATTATAGATTAAAAAGATTAACATTTAAAAAATTCAATTCTCAAGAAAAGCTTTCCCGGCTTAAATTTGATACCGTAAAGAAAAGGGATTTCATTTGCGTGAACTATAATTTTTGTTTCAAAGATGATTATTTTTGTTTCATGCATTAAATTTAATAGAGCTATGAATCATATTTAATATATTAAGAAACATTTTTTATATCATTTTGTTTTATTATTTTAGTTCTTTGCAACACGCTTTCCCGAGCAATTATTTATTAATTGAATTTAATACCAATAAAAACATGATTTCACTAAGTAAATTATGCCAAACAGTAAAACGATCTTTTAGTTCCTTATTAATGGGACTGTTTACTTTGCTTTTGTCTTGTCAGGCTTCAAATCCACAATTAGTGATTAAACATTTAGGCGATGAACAAAGCATTGTCCAAATTGATGCACACAAAAAATATCTGCTCTTGCCAGTTCAGGAAACCTCAAGAGAAGCTAAATTATACATGATTGTAGATAATGATGTGGTAAAAACTATCAATGTCCGTCTGGCTATAAATAAAATTGATTATTTTGTGCCGGTTGAGATTTCTGCTTATAAGAACAAGAGCATAACTTTCAACTTCCAATTCATTCCCGATTCTGCTGTATGCTGGAAAGAGATGAAACTAGCTGACTCTTTTGATACCAGGAATATTGAAGCCTTTCGTCCGGTATACCATTTTACACCAACTTACGGATGGATGAATGATCCCAATGGAATGGTTTATAAAGATGGAGAATATCATTTATTCTATCAACATAATCCATACGGCTCCATGTGGGGAAATATGAATTGGGGACACGCTGTAAGCAAAGATCTGGTGAATTGGGAGCACCTTCCTATAGCTATTGCACCTGATGCATTGGGAAGCATTTTTAGCGGGAGTTGCGTTGTTGATAAAGATAATACAGCAGGATTTGGTGCAGGAGCTATTGTGGCTTTTTATACTTCAGCCAGCGATCGTCAGGTGCAAAGCATGGCGTATAGTCTTGATAATGGCCGTACATTTATTAAATATGCCCGTAACCCGATTCTAACTTCTACGATACGTGATTTTCGTGATCCGAAAGTATTTTGGCATGAGCCTTCAAGAAAGTGGGTTATGATTCTTGCAGCCGGACAAGAGATGAGAATTTATTCTTCTTCCGACCTCAAGGATTGGGCTATGGAGAGTCGATTTGGTGATGGGCAAGGTGCACACGGTGGTGTATGGGAATGTCCTGATCTTATTGAATTACCAATTGAAGGAACCGAACTGAAAAAATGGGTACTAATCTGTAATATAAATCCTGGTGGACCATTTGGTGGTTCGGCAACACAATATTTTGTTGGTAATTTCGATGGAAAGAAATTCATAAACGAATCTCCGAATGTGAATAAGTGGATGGACTGGGGAAAAGATCATTATGCTACCGTAACCTGGAGTAATGCATTAGAAGGGCGCCACATAGCGTTGGCATGGATGAGCAATTGGCAATATGCCAATGATGTACCTACGAAACAGTATCGTAGTGCAAACTCTGTTCCGCGCGACTTAAGTCTTTACACTTATAAAGGTGAAACCTATTTGAAGAGTACCCCTTCTCCCGAATTGCTGAAGTTACGTGGCGAACAGATAAAAAAGCGTTCATTTAAAGTAGATAGGACGTACAATGTGGATAAGTTACTGACAGATAATTCCGGAGCATATGAAATAGAAATGACCATAAAGAATAAGAATGCAGAAATCATTGGCTTTCAACTCTTTAATTCTAAGGGTGAAGAAGTAGATGTAACCTATAATTTGGTGGAAAAGAGTTTTTCTATAGATAGAACAAAAAGTGGAATAACGTCTTTCAGTAAAGAATTCCCAGCAGTAACAACTGCTCCTTTAATGAATGATAAAGAGATTACACTCCGTTTATTTGTCGATAAATCCAGCATTGAGGCTTTTGGTGATGGAGGACGTTTTGTTATGACAAATCTTATTTTTCCATCTGAGCCTTACAATCGTATTAGTTTTTATGCGAAAGGCGGTTCTTATAATGTTACTTCGTTTACTACATATAAACTCGGTTTAAAATAATCCAAATTTATGAGAAATACAAAAAATATATATACTAAGCTTATCCCGGTGATGTTCTGTTTCTTCGCAATGGGATTTGTAGACCTTGTAGGTATTGCCACTAATTATGTAAAAGCTGATTTAAGTCTCACTGACACGGAGGCAAACATATTTCCTTCAATGGTATTTTTCTGGTTCTTGATATTCTCCGTGCCAACAGGTATGCTGATGAACCGGATAGGAAGAAAAAGAACTGTATTGTTGAGCCTTGTTGTTACAATACTGGCATTAATTGTGCCTGTTATCAGCCATTCATATGCAGGTATGCTGATTTCGTTTTCATTATTAGGGATCGGTAATACTTTGATGCAGGTATCTCTCAATCCGCTTATTTCTAATATAGTAAGTGGAGAAAGATTGGCTAGTTCTTTAACTTTAGGACAGTTTGTAAAAGCCATTGCCTCATTTGTGGCACCAATCCTTGCAGCTTGGGGTGCAATACAATTTTCTTATTGGCAAATCCTATTCCCCATCTTCACCGTTATTGCAATTATTGCAATTGTAGTTCTTGGCACTACATCGATTGAAGAAAAAAAGATTGAAGGTAAAAGTTCCAGTTTTGGCGAATGCTTCGCTTTACTAGGCGATAAACTTATTTTATTGTCATTTCTGGGTATTATGTGCCATGTGGGTATTGACGTAGGAACTAACGTTACCGCTCCAAAAATTCTGATTGAACGTTTGGGCATGGAATTGGCTAATGCAGGATATGCTACCAGTGTTTATTTCCTTTTCCGTACCATAGGATGTTTATCAGGAGCTTTTATTTTGGCTAAAGTATCCGGAAAGATGTTTTTCGCAATAAGTGTTATCATGTTGGCTCTTGGTATGGGTGGTCTCTATTTTGTAGACACAAAAATAACTATTTACGCTTGCGTAGCATTGATTGGTTTTGGCAATTCCAATGTATTTTCCATTATCTTCTCTCAGGCATTACTGCACAAGCCAAACAAACAGAATGAAGTATCCGGACTGATGATTATGGGATTGTTTGGTGGTACAATATTTCCGCTTGTGATGGGGATAGTATCCGATATAATGCTAGCCCAGATCGGTGCAGTTTTAGTTATGACCATTGGAGTTGCTTACCTTTTATTATTAACAAGAAACATAAAATTTTAGTATTATGAATAATATAATTGTTGGATTGGGTGAAGCACTTTGGGATATGCTGCCTGAAGGAAAAAAAATAGGTGGAGCTCCAGCAAATTTTGCTTATCATGTATCACAGTTTGGTTTTGATAGCTGTGTAGTAAGTGCTATTGGCAACGATGCATTGGGGAATGAAATACTAGATGTTTTTCATGAAAAGGATCTGAAATATCAATTGGAAAAAGTAGACTTCCCAACAGGAACTGTTCAGGTGGAATTGGATCCTGATGGTGTGCCTTGTTATGAAATAAAAGAAGAAGTAGCCTGGGATAATATTCCATTTACCGAAGCGCTGCAAAATCTTGCCCTCTCTACACGTTCCGTTTGTTTTGGTTCACTTGCACAACGTAGCACAGTATCAAGAGAAACAATAAACCGCTTTCTTGACACGATGCCAGATGGAGAAGGACAATGCAAAATTTTTGATATAAACCTTCGTCAGAACTTTTATGATAAAGAGATTATTGAGAACTCTTTAAATAAATGCAATATACTCAAGATTAACGATGAAGAACTAGTTATCATCTCTCGTATGTTTGGCTATCCCGGAATTGACCTTCAGGAAACTTGTCAGATGTTAATTGCCAAATACAACTTAAAGATGCTGATTCTTACATGTGGAACAAATGGCAGTTATGTATTTACACCGGAAGAGGTATCTTTTCTTGAAACACCAAAGGTTAACATAGCCGACACTGTTGGAGCAGGTGATTCATTTACTGCAGCATTCTGTGCTTCAATTTTAAAAGGCAAATCCATCCGGGAAGCCCATAAATTAGCCGTAGAAGTTTCTGCTTATATTTGTACACAAAGTGGAGCCATGCCTGTTTTGCCGGAAACACTTAAAAAACAATTACAGTAATTTTTCGATAATAATATTTAATCTTATTAATGGAGCATCTGTTGCAGATGCTCCTCCTTTTTTTATCTTTGTACCTTAATTACATTTTTGGGAAACACAATGAAAGACATAACCTTGATTATTTTGTTAATCTTAACTTTCTTGTCATCATCATGCAAAAAAGATTCTTCCAGATACATTATTGGAGTGTCACAATGCAGCGATGACGAATGGAGGCACAAGATGAACGACGAAATACTTCGTGAAGCTCAGTTTTACAGTGGAGTTAAGGTTGAGATACGCACAGCCAAGGATAACAACCAAAAGCAGGCAAAAGATATTTATTACTTTATTAATAAAAAAGTAGATCTTCTGATTGTTGCCCCAAACGAAGCAGCTCCTATGACACCTATTGTTGAAGAAGCTTATAATAAAGGAATTCCAGTCATTGTAGTTGATCGCAAGATACTTTCAGATAAATACACCGCCTTCGTGGGTGCAGATAACTATGAGATTGGGAAAACCGTAGGTCAATACATCGCAGCACGACTTAAAGGAAAAGGTACAATTGCAGAGCTAACCGGCCTGAGCGGCTCAACACCAGCCATTGACCGCCATCAGGGTTTTATGAGTGCTATCAGTAAATACCCCTCTATAACTTTGTTATGTAAAGAAGATGCTGGGTGGCTTCAATTTCAGGCTAAACAGAAAATGGATTCTATTCTCACTCGTTTCCCCAAAATTGATATAGTCTTTGCTCATAATGATCGTATGGCTGCAGGAGCTTATCTATCTGCAAAAAAGCAGAAAAAAGAAAAAGGTACAGCCTTTATAGGCATTGATGCTCTTCCTGGCAAAAATTTAGGTGTGGACCTTGTACTTAGAAATGTATTGGATGCAACCTTTATCTATCCAACAGGAGGTGATCGTGTAATGCAGATAGCTATGGAAATACTTGAAAAGAAAAGGTATCCGCGAGAAACAATACTCAGTACGGCCATTGTTGACAAAACCAACGCTAGAGTAATGAAGCTGCAGACCGATCATATTGCTGAAAAAGAGAAAAAAATTGGGCTTCTAAATACTCGTATAGACAACTATTTGACTAGTTATGCTACTCAAAAATTTATTTTATATGGAAGTCTTATAGCTCTCTTACTTTTTATTGGAATGTTTCTGATCTTATGGAAATCTCTGCGCACTAAAAATAGATTAAACAAAGAATTATCAAAACGAAATAATGAAATTACAAATCAAAAGGAACAACTGGAATTGCAGCGAGACCAGTTAATTGAGCTCTCCAAACAGCTGGAAGAAGCCACAAATGCCAAACTAGTCTTCTTTACTAACATATCACATGATTTCCGTACACCTCTTACCTTAGTAGCCGATCCTATTGATCAGCTTCTTGGTGATAAAAGCCTGACTAATAACCAACAGCAATCATTGCAACTGGTGAAAAAGAATGTAAATATTCTGCTGCGTTTGGTAAATCAAATACTGGATTTTCGAAAATATGAGAATGGAAAGCTGGAGCTAGTATTAAACAAGGTTGATCTTGCAGCTTCATTTGAAGAATGGAATTCAGCATTCCGTGACGTCGTTAGAAAGAAACATATAAAATTTATCTATAATGTTCTTCCAAATACGGATTTTCATGCTATTGTTGACGTAGAGAAAGTAGAACGGATTTACTTTAATCTGCTATCCAATGCGTTTAAATTCACTCCGGAAAATGGAGTAATACATGTGAATCTCCTTACTCTAGGGCAGGAAGAGAATAAATATGTGCGTTTTACTATTGCTAACAGCGGTACTGTTATTTCTCCTGAACATATTCGAAACATCTTTGAAAGATTCTATAAAACAGATTTGCACCACGAAGGTTCCGGTATTGGGCTGGCACTTGTTAAAGCCTTTGTAAATATGCACAAAGGTAATATTCAGGTGGAAAGTGATAAACAAAGAGGTACTATCTTCACCGTAGACTTACCTTTTGAACAGGCTTTGTTTTGTGAAGCAAATTCGGTTATCACTATTTCTTCCGAAACAGAACAAGAGTTATTTGAATTACCGGACGAATTCTCTATTGATGAAATTCACTCTGAAAATTGTGAGACAGTACTTGTTATTGATGATAATCCCGATATCCGTTCTTATATACGTCAACTACTTCAGCAAGAATATGAAGTGATAGAAGCAAAAGACGGAATTGAAGGTATACGTAAGGCTATGAAATATGTACCGGACGTAATTATAAGCGATATAATGATGCCTGGCATGGATGGTATAGAATGCTGCCGTCGTCTGAAAGGTGAATTACAAACCTGCCACATTCCTATAATTCTTCTTACAGCCTGTTCTCTTGATGAACAACGAATTGAAGGTTTTGATAATGGAGCAGACTCATATATCTCCAAGCCATTCAATTCGCAGGTACTTACAGCACGCGTTCGGAATCTTATTGACGGACACAAACGACTGAAAAAAATCTTTGGCGATAATAATATACTCGAAAAAGAACCTATCTGCGACATTGATAAAGTTTTTATCGAGAAGTTCAAAAAGCTTATAGAAGACGGGATTAGTAATTCTGAACTCAATGTAGAAGATCTGGGCAAGGATATGGGACTCAGTAGAGTACAGCTTTATCGAAAAATAAAAGCTCTGACAAATTATGCACCCAATGAGCTACTTCGTATAGCTCGCTTAAAAAAAGCATCTACACTGATGTCCTCTTCAGATATGACTATAGCAGAGATTTGTTACGAAGTGGGATTTACTTCTCCATCATACTTTAGCAAGTGTTATAAAGAATATTTTGGTGAAAGTCCTACTGAGTATTTAAAAAGAATTGGAATCTCTAAACCAAACTGAAATCCAGTCCAGCAATGGAGATAGATGAGATTTGTACAGCTAAAAAATAAAACCTTACAAACTAGTGAAAGATAGCTGAGTTTAGTGGCAAATAAAATGTATATAAAGTTTATCCACTACAAAACTAATCATCTGATTATATGAATATTAAACCTATTTCAGTAACAGGTGACAGATAATTGATTCTTTTTCTATTGAGAAGCAGTTGCATTTTCGTTTCCCTGAATCAATCTTCTGATATTGGGAATGTGCATAATTATAATAAGCAGGGCAACAGTAAGTAGATAGTAAAAACAGTAGGAAATGGGAAAGAAAAGTCCGGTAAGAGGTAATGATACTCCCAAACAGATTGAACCAACAGAGACATATTTAGTGAACTTTTTTACAACGAAAAAAATAATTACCGAAGCCAGGACCTGTATAGGTGCAAGCAATATTGAAGCCCCCAAAGTTGTATTCACCCCTTTTCCTCCTTTCAGCTTCAAAAAAATTGAGAAATCATGCCCCAGAATTGCTGCTAATGCAATAAGATAGATGAAATAATCCTCAAGAAATATTATATTACTTTTTTGAAGAAGTATTGCAGTGCCTACAGGCAGAATACCTTTCAGCATATCACAAACCTGTGTTAATACTGAGATTTTTTTACCTGCCACACGTTCCACATTGGTTGATCCAATACTCATACTTCCCAGTTCGAGCACATTCTTACCGGTTGCATATTTTGTAAACAGATAACCAAATGGCATCGAACCCAGCAAATAAGCCGCTAAAATAAATAAGGCACTAATCAGCATATCAATATTTAATCTTATTTTTTAGGAAACCAAGGTATAAACGAGCTTGTTTTACGAATATATTCAGCATACTCTGGTTTTCTGTCTTTAATTGTTTTTTCAAGCAATGCCACACCCGAAACTTTAATAATAAGCAAGGTCATAAGAAGCGACCCGATAACCGGTAGATAACTGCCGGCCGACAGGCAGAGCAATCCATATCCCCACCAGACGGCCGAATCTCCAAAATAATTGGGATGACGGGTATATCGCCATAAACCTGTATTAAGTACTTTGCCTTTATTTTTAATATTACTTTTAAACTTTGCCAACTGATAGTCTCCTCCCGCCTCGAAAAACAATCCCGTAAGCCATACAAATATGCCTATGTAATCAAGGAATGTAAGTCCATGTGGACTGGCATACATGTTTACTCCCAGCAATGTAACAGAAATAATCCACATAAGTACTCCCTGAAGCAAAAAAGTCTGGAAAAAACTAATCCAGCGATAATTCTTATCGCCATACTTTCTCCTGAACTCCTGATAACGAAAATCTTCTCCCTTACCAATATTTCTCCAGGCTAGATATCCTGAAAGTCTCACTCCCCAGATAAGTACCATAACAAAAAGAACTGTCTGAACAGGATAAAAGGTTTTAGTCGCAAAATAATAATATGTATTTGTCATCACAAATCCCAGCCCCCAGAATAGATCTACGATGCTTACATTCTTAATCAATATGCTGACTATCCATAACACAAACATCATGCTGATGATTAAAATCAGAGCGTTTAAATAGATTTGAATCATAGTATTACAGATTAAAGTTTATATAACTATTCGAGTAATAAAGATACAGCTATAGACCCAATGCCGGCATTCATGCCTATAACCGGTGATATATCTACTACAGAAACCGGCTGTTTACCAGTAAGAGCATACATTCTGTTTATGTAAATATCGGCACCTTTTCTATTATGTGCATGTAAAACAATATAATTCCATACTTGTTGTCGCTCAGTAAGTGTGCGGATATGGTTTATCACTTTATTGATATTTGCGGTTTGCCCAAAAGTTTTCCCAAACAACATTGCATTGCCTTCGCTATCCATAGAAACAACAGGATTTATACCTAGTAAAGTGGCCAGTAAGCCTTTATTCTTTGAGACTCTTCCCCCCTTAACCATATACTTAATATCCTTAACGCTGACAAATATTTTTAGATTCTTAATCCACACCTCTGCAGCTTTAACGATATCTTGTAACGACATTTCCGCTTCTATGGCCTTTGCAACCTTGAGTACCAGCAAACCCTGAGCACCTGAGAGGTTTCTCGAATCAATAACATAAACCGGTTTCTTAAACTCACTCGTTATTCGCTCGGCGGCTTTCAGACTATTGAGATAAGTTCCGCTGAACTGTTGCGTAAGGTGCACTGCTATAATGGCATCATAGTGTGAGGCCAGTTGAGAGTATAGATTAGTGAATGTACGTTCGTTTATTTGCGAAGTTTTGGGAAGTTCATCACTACTGTCAAGTAAATCATAGAGCTGATCGGGCTGCATAGTCACCTTGTCGAGATAATAATTGCCATCACAATGGATATTAAGCGGAACCATATTTATCTGGTAATAGTCAATAAGTTCCTGCGACAAATCACATGCAGAATCGGTTACCAATGCAATATTCCACTTTCTATGCTTTATATATTCATTTTGGCGAACCATATCATCGACCTTTTGATAGGTAATTGTTCCGTAATTTTTAAGGGTGTTAAATAGCGAAGCTGGATGATTGGTATGAACATGTATACGGCAAAGAGAATCGGACCCGGCAACAACAACAGAATCACCATTTTCAATAAGCAGTTTCTGCAGATCGGGTTTATTTAAAGATAAATTTCTTAAAAGAGCTTCTGTGCAATAACGATAATTAATATCTTCATTCAGCGAATCATCGGAATGTATGAGAGAGATATTTTCATTTGATAGTGACACAATTTTACGGATATTATTACTTTTGATGAAATCAATAATACCCTCCATAAAAAAGACAAAACCTTTTGCCCCGGCATCAACCAGTTTGCTTTTCTCTAAAACCTTAAGTTTTGTTGTTGTATTAACAAGCGATTGATGAAGAACCTCTAATGAGCTTACAAGAATTCTTTTAAAATCTTTAATGACGGACTGTTTACTAAATATATAGTCGGACCACTCTTTGATTACTGTAAGCATGGTTCCTTCAACCGGATTTGCAATGGCTTCATACATATAAGGAATAGACTTCTTAACACTTGTGGCAAATTCAGAAACAGTGACAAAGCGTTTAGACTTGGTTTCCTTGCTTATGCCAAACAAAAACTGAGCAAAAATAACCCCGGAATTTCCACGTGCGCCTACTAATGCAGCTTCAGCAATATTATCAATCGTATTTTTATATGATTTATCGGGATTGATACTATCCATCACAGAACGAATGGTAGATGCCAGATTTGTTCCAGTATCATTATCTTTAACCGGAAATACATTTATCCTGTTTATCTCGGCCTGATTTTCGAGAATTTTATTTCCTCCGGCAATAAAGGCATAATATAAAGAACGTCCATCTATTTCAAGAATATTAGAGTTTTTCATATATCATTTATAAAATATAGGTTACTCAATCACTATTACTTCTTTTATTATCCGGAAATTTATGTTCCATTATAAACAAAACAAATATAATATAGAATATTTACATACAGCATATTTAAGAAGAAAATAAATTTATATAATCATTTTAAATCCTGTATTAAAAAAGGCTATGGAGAAGGAGGAAAAGTATTTAAATAAAAGCAAAAGATTTGGGTAACATATAAACAAAAAATCAATTAAAATCTTATTTTTGCAGAAAATTTCCAAAAGATGAAAAAACTATTATCTTATCCTTTATCGCTGCTTGTCTATTTTTTCTTTTTGTTGGTTATATGTGTGCTTCATCCCATTCAGTGGGTTTGTTTTAACTGGTTTGGATACAACGCGCATAAGAAAAGTGCAGACTATTTAGGTTTTTTCCTGCTAAAAACGATGTCTCTTACGTTTTCATCCTCGAAAGTTGAAAACATAGACCTCATCCCCGAAGGTAAACCTTTGATTTTTGTGTCAAATCACCAGAGTCTTTTTGATATAATGGGCTTTGTATGGTTCTTCAGAAAGTTTCACCCCAAATTTGTTAGTAAGATTGAACTGGGGAAAGGCATTCCAAGTATCTCTTTCAATTTAAATCACGGTGGTTCGGTGTTGATAGACCGGAAGAACCCAAAACAAGCATTGCCTGCTATAAAAAAGCTGGGTGAATATATTGAAACTAACACTCGGTCGGCAGTAATTTTCCCCGAAGGTACTCGTTCTAAAACCGGAAAGCCAAAGAAATTTTCTCCTAATGGTTTGAAGATTTTATGTAAATATGCACCAAGTGCCTATGTGGTACCTGTAACAATTAACGACTCCTGGAAAATGTTCCAATATGGTTCCTTCCCACTGGGATTGGGCAACCGCTTAACATTCACGGTTCATCCTCCTATCAAAGTCAGCGAATACGACTTCGCTTCTTTACTCGAGAAAACTGAACAAGCTGTTGTTTCCGGAATCAGTCTATAATACTCAAAGATATTAATGACATATAAAAAATCTATTCGTACTTTATAACTTCTGTAGGACAACCATCCACAGCATCAAGTATTTCGGCTTCAAATTGATTGAAGTCAACACCTGTTTTAACAACCATTTTATCGGGCACCTCAAACACTTGCGGGCATACAGTTTCACACGCGCCACATGAAATACATTCGTTTTCGCTCTCATCGAGCCATACTCTTTTAATTGCCATATTATTTAAGTATTTAGGTTTATCAAACATCAACTTTACTCTCTTCAGCATATAAAAAAACAATTAAAAACAGAAGATGTTCATGCTAAACAAAGCACCCATTTCAGGTGTTTTATTTATAGAGAGTTCACTAATTTACTAACTGTTAAAAACTTAAATTATGAAAGGAGTTATTTGGGGATTAGCTGTTGGTTGTGCAATAGGCTATATTATCAGGAAAATGCAGGAAGAGGGCAAGTTTGAATGCGTTGGCGAATATGCCGATAAGTATTATTCTATGTCAAAGAATGAACTTAAGAATGTTGTAGATGCTGCAAAAAGCAAAGCTGAAGAATTGAAAGAACGGATTGAAAAGAGTGTTAAAGGAGAATAAAAACAGATCTTTCATTAAGTCACCTTCAAATAACAAGGCAGTCTGAAAATTCAGACTGCCTTGTACTTTTATAAGAAGGGCAGTTAATCATATTTTATATTTCCTGTAGGACAGTCTTGGGCTGCTTCCTTTATTTTGTCCTCATATAAATCATAGTTAACACATTTTTTTACCAACATTTTATCAGGTGCCTCAAATACCTCAGGGCATATAGCTTCACATCCCCCGCAACAGAGACATTCCTCCTCACTCTCGTCAAGCCATACACTCTTAATTGCCATATTTTCAACTTTTTAGGTTATTATTCATTTATACGATCATTACATTGGGTATAACAAATACCAATAGTAAGAAGTTTAATAAAAACTGTTAGTTATTTGTTAATAACCCTTCCCGTTTTTAAAATAAAATTATCTATAACGTCATAATGCTTTTAACAAATGATAAAATGGATTATATTTGCATGCAATAATCATTTATAACCATTTTCTATGCAGAACTCAATTGAATCTCTTAAAAAACGACATAAAGAGCTTTTTGAAAATCATCGTTGCAAGATATCAGATAATGCCTATGAGGATGCTGAAAAAATAAAAAAAGCAATAGATCAGCTCTCAAAGATAGAAAACAGGAAAATGTCTATTTTTGATCTGAACAAAATGCAATTCATCTTCAGGGATAATCAGAAATGTGATAAATTCGATCATCCGGTTTTTGTAGGCATAGATGAAGAGAGCTTTGAGGCTTTCTATGATAATATTCATCCGGATGATTTGCATTTTGTGCTCGAAACAGGTCTTATGAGTTATGATTATGCATATAGTGTATCTCCTTCGGAACGCATTGGTTGTAATATGTGCTACGAATTCAGAGTAAAAAGCAAAACCGGGAAATACGTGTGGGTTAACTTTAGAATTGTAATTTATGAGCTCGACAGCAATGGTGATCTTTGGCTTCTACTATTTTTATCAGACATCATTCCAAACCAGGATCTAAACAGAAAGCCAAAAAGAATTTTGATAAATGTAAACACAGGAAAAACTTTCAAATATTTTGACGACACTGATATTGTTGAAAAGCCAATACTATCTAAACGCGAAATAGATGTTATAAAGCTTCTTTCGGAAGGTTACTGTAGTAAAGAAATAGCCGATCGCCTTTTTATCAGTATAAACACTGTTAACAAACACCGACATAGCATTCTGGAAAAAACAAATTCAGAAAATACTGCACAAGCTGTGCTCTATGCTACCAGGATAGGATTAATTTAATACAAAACTTCAATTTTTGTACCGTTATTCATCCATAAGAGTGACTAACAATACAAAAATTGTTTGTTTTGCACATAACCAGTTAAATTTAAGAGATTTAAAAAAATCTTCTAAAATCCTTTTAACTATTACTCACTAACACTATATAGGATTTTGTGCAAAATTAGTATATTATACATTTACCAACAATAACCATTTATAACCATTTTTACCCTAATACTTATAATTTATATGAGAAAACAATACAATTTAAATGGTATTTGTCAAAAATATTAGTTATATTTGAGGTGTTCATATTTTAATTATTGCAATTAAAAAGTAGTTAATATGCTTGATTTAACACCTGAACAACAAGTTTTACGGGAACAATTCTGTTCGTTACGGAAAGAGTTTACTGAACTCTTTGCCAGAAAGAATGAAATGCAGACTTACGAAGAAAGCAGTCTTACCTCACTATACCTGAGTACTGTGGGACAAAAACAGCACGAGGTTTTCTGTTTGCGTACTAAAATTGCAGCAATAAAACTACGCATAGAGCTGATTCAGGCCTACATAAACCGAAACGAGGTACCGGAGCTGAAAAATGTTGATGAGGAAATTCATATACGTTTTGCCGATCACAAGAAAAAAATTGAAGAGAATGTACGGCAACTGGCTGCAGCAAATGAGTTTCTGAAAAACTCTTTAATCTCGGCAGATGAAATGAAGGAAATGAGAGAGACTTATCGTATTATAATAAAGAAACTACATCCAGACATTAATCCCGGTCTTTCAGAATATGAAACCGAACTGTTTATCAAAGCTCAGGCTGCTTATCATCTGGGTAGTTTCATGGCTTTAAGGGAAATACTCTTATCACTGGATTTAGCCAAAGATTCTGCAGATTCCATTTCACAGTCTGAGGAATTTGCCGGGATTGTTTTGCTATTAGAAAAGAATGTTAAGAATTTACGCAAGCAAATAGAGGAACTGGAGCACAGTTTTCCATTCATCTACAAAAATGAGTTAAATGATAAGGAATGGCTAACTTCCATACAGAAAAAACTAGATGAAGATATTGTGAATCTAACAAAAGAGAAGGAGAAGCAAGCTCTCTTCCTTAAAGTCATTGAAGAATGGAAACCGGGATTAACAAATTAGAATTTTAACAACAGAATATTATGAAAACAAAACAATTTTATTGCATGCTGCTTTGCCTGGCAGTTAGCTTGCTTTTCTCACAATATGTAAATGCGCAAGTGGGCTCTGTTCGCTTTACGGTTGAACTACCAGGCAATGGTATTCAAAAGGACTCTGCCGTATTTATTGCCGGAAGTTTTAACGGATGGGCTCCTTCTGACAGTAATTATTGCATGAAACGAATAGATAATAAGCACTACACACTAGAGATTCCTTGCTTCATGAATAAAAAGTACGCTTACAAGTATACGCTAGGCAACTGGAAGGGTGTTGAAAAAACTATTGATAATAAAGAAATAGAGAACCGGACATTTGTTTCAAAAAAGAAACTTAAAATTAAAGATATTGTTGCTCAGTGGAATCAACCTGCTCCTGCTGCGCCTGTGGATACAACTCTTTTACTGAACAAGAAACAAATGGCAATCATTAAATCATTAAATGACTCGGTAAGTAAAACTTTACCAGCTATTTTGCCTCGTCTTTTGGAACTTCTGCAAAAAGAAAATCTCAATATGCTATCCGATCAGCCGGATGATGCACTAAACAAACAGTGCAACAAAGAACTTGGAGAAATGGTGACACAAATCCTTGATTCATTAGGTGGTATCATGAAACAAATGACGGACGCTCTTACTCCTGAACAAAAACAAAAATTAAGGGGAATGATGAAAAATCAGGATTCACCTACATTTATCATGAATCTTATTGAAAAACTAAAGCCGAATTCAAAATAAAACTTATAACCTGGATTATTGAATACTCACTCAAGGTTACCTATAGGATTACAATTGCAGAATGTTTGAATATACGAAAGATCAAACAAACTAAATAAGTTATATTTGCCGGACTTAATGCGAAAGAATAGATGAAACGAATCATAATTATAGGGGCGACTTCCGGAATTGGATATGAGGTTGCAAAAGGATATCTCAAACAGGGTTGGAAAGTGGGAGTTGCAGGCAGGCGAGAAAGTGCACTTGAAAAATTCAGGGCTACCAACCCCGAAAATATTGAAACTCAGGTACTGGATGTTACAAAAGAGGATGCTCCTGAGAAGTTATTGTTACTGATAAATAAATTGGGAGGAATGGATCTATTTCTGCTTAGTTCGGGAATTGGATTTCAAAACAAAACATTAAAAGCTGATATTGAAATAAATACGGCCCGGACTAATGTAGGAGGTTTTATTCGTCTGGTTACAACTGCTTTTCACTATTTCAAGGAAAAAGGAGGCGGACATCTGGCAGTAATCAGTTCAATTGCAGGCACAAAAGGACTGGGCGTTGCTCCGGCTTATTCGGCTACAAAGCGTTTTCAGAATACATATATCGATTCATTGGCGCAGCTATCTCGCATGGAGAAGTTAAAAATTCACTTTACGGATATCCGACCGGGATTTGTGCAGACAGATTTATTGAAAGATGGAAATTATCCGTTGCTAATGAAGCCGGAGCGGGTAGCAGAACAGATTATTAATGCTCTAAGCCGTAAAAAACGCGTTATTATTATTGATAAGAAATATGCATTTATAGTATTTTTCTGGAAATTAATTCCTGATTGGCTATGGGAAAGACTTCCGGTACGAAGCAAATAGCAGTATTCATTTTACTTTGGGATTCAATTATATTTAGCAGAATCCCAAAGTAAAAACAGGCTATAAAATCAGTGCAAATATTTCTGTGAGAGTCTCTCTATTAAAGCATAAAATTCTTCATGCTTCTCGCTATCCATCACTTTGCCCTCATGTTCTTTAAACCTCATAAGCAATTCATTTTGCACACTTTCCGGCATCGCACGATCACCCATCATGAATAAAATATTGTTTTCTTTTTCAATATGATTTCTCATTAAAGCAACATAAGCAAAAGCAGCATCTGCAAAAACCTGCAAATCAGAATTCTGTCCGGAAACATTTTCTTTCATCTCACGGATATATTTTCTTCCTTGATCATGTTCTGCAAGCATTACACCGATAGGTCCGCCATGATTAGGAATTCCGGCTTCTTCAAGAGAAGGGAAATATAAATCCTCCTCTTTTCCATGATGACATTTATCAGCGAACACAATTACAAAATTGATTAATTCCGTTAAGTCTTTTACATCTGGATTTACTTTTTGTACAATTCCAGATGCTATCTTTTCGAGCAGATTCAAAGCTGTTTTAATTAACTCATGCTCACGTCTTAATTCTTCACTAGCATTTATCATAATTGTAAATTTATTCAGAATATTTAATTACTTCAACAGGACAACTTGCTGCTGCTTCTTCAATCTCATCAGAGTATTCAGAATAGTCTACCCCTTCGTTTACATAGGCAATATCTTCTACTCTAAACACTTTGGAGCAAATTCCTTCGCATGCTCCACAGGCAATACAGCCCTCTTCCATCCATACTTTTTTAACATCCATAATATCCAAATTTAAATTGTTTGATTTCGTTTTAAGATTTAGTCAGGTTCAAAGCTTTTGGGTATAAAATATTATTCTCAAGATGCACGTGTACGTGTAAGTCTTCCTCAAATTCTTTTAATAGCTTATAAGTAACATGATAAGTATTACAGCCATCATCGGGTACTGAGTAGTGATTGCTTAACAAACTTATCTTATCTACAGTGCCACCTATCAGTTCATGCTCTTCAGTCATCAGGGCAATTTGCGAATTTACTATCTCTTTTGCTTTTGCCGAATTTGAACTCAAAGCTTCTTTGATAGCTGGGAAAAACACATTTTCTTCCTGTTGCTGGTGTATTGGTAATTCTGTATTTACCAATGAAAATAAATCTGCAATTTCCTTTAGTTCCGGGTGACCGGCTCCATGAACCTGAACTATCTTATTCAAGTAATCCATTATTTGAGGTAAAACTCTATAAACCTTACTATGATACTCATTTACAATGTAATCGCATAAAAAATACAGATTCCAGTCTTTATAATTGGGCTGCCTGCCCGGAACAACAGTCTCAAGGTTATTCAGTTTATTTTCAAGTTCAGCTATATTCAGATCCTTTTCTTTGGCCACTTCTTCCAGACTTTGATTTCCACCACAGCAAAAATCAACACCTTCTTTCTTAAAGACTTCCGCTGCTCTGAAATCATCAGCAACAATCTCACCTATTTTCAATTTCTTAAACTCTTTCATATTCTGTGGTTTTAATGGTTAATTTTAATCACTATCTTTTTTGTTCGACAAAGATATAGGTGCAACACCTCCTAAACTGTAACCTGGATTACACAACCAGACGTTTAACAATCTTTAATTGATTTATTTGTTCTACGCAAATAAAGTTTACTTATTTAGCAAAAATGAATATTACAAACCACTGAAATCATGAATTATAATAACTTAACCATCTGTCCGCTATTCAAAGACATGAGCAAGGAAGAACATGATCAATTCTTACAAAGAAATGTAAAGGCGGTAATCAATTACAAAAAAGGAGAAATTGTAGTGAGGCAGGGAGAAGTTATCAATTACATGTATTTACTGGTTAAAGGTATTGTGCGTACCCAAATGATCACACAAGAAGGGAATGCTGTTGAGATAGAAATGCTGGAAGCTGTAATGCCACTTGCTCCGGCCTTCATTTTTGCAAATAACAATAAATATCCTGTTGATGTTATAACAATGGAACCTTGTACGTTCCTGAAAATACCAAAATCAGATTGGCTGAATGAGATGATTCACAACGAAAAACTCATGATTAACTTCCTGACTCTGAATTCAAATCTGGCTGTTTTTCTCTCAATGAAACTACAAATGATATCATTAAAAAGCCTAAAATATAAACTTGCTATATTTTTACTCGAAAAAACTACTCCCGAAAAGAACTATTTCATACTAAAACGCACAAGAACCCAGTTAGCCGAATACTTTGGAGTACAGCGTCCTTCTCTGGCACGTACAATCAAAGATTTTGAAAATGAAGGCATTATCAATACTGATGGCCGTATTATTACTATCCTCGACAGAAATAAACTGACAAGGATTTAATCAATTATAAGTAACATTCTGATATAGAATAGGATAATCGAATAAAAGAAGGATGAAAACAATCGTGCCCTTTGCTTTTTCAACAAAGGGCACGATAATTAAAAGCCAACACTATTAATTATTTAAGTTTCTTTGAAATAAGATTGTCGACAGCATAACGACCAGCTCCGCCAATGAGAATGGCAATAGACAAACCTACAACAAGGATAAAGTATTCAAGTCCTTCGCCTTTCTGCTGACCAAACCAGTTCATGAAAAAACCATTGTTTATATGACCACCAAGAACTGCGGCTCCAGCCATTGTAAGACCTACAGAGAAAGCCATAAAACGTGTTCCGGCACCTACAAGAATACCTAAGCTTCCAACAAATTCAGCCAGAATGACTGAAACTCCGATAATTAAAGGCATACCCATTGACTGGAAAGCACCAAGTGTTTCTGAAAAACCATATCCACCGAAAAGTCCGAGAGCTTTTTGCATTCCGTGAGGTAATATTACAAGGCCTAAAGCCAAACGTGCTACTAACAAAGACCATGATTGTTGGTCGGTTGCTAAGAATTTCTTAATTGCATTCATAATGTATGTTTTTAAAATTATAATTTTGTTTATTAATGATTTATTGCATTGGTATTTCCATTACCAGCAGTTTTGTTTTTGAATCAGTCTTTATTTCTATCATTTCCTTATCACTAACGCCAAGCCCATCTCTTCTGTTGAGCTTTTGTCCGGCAATAGTAACAGTTCCTTCAATCACAAAGAAATAAACACCGTTCTTCTTATCTTTCAGTTTGTATTCCCCCTTCCATCCTTCAGACAAATCACCAAGATGAAACCATGCATTCTGATAAATCCATACTCCCTGATCATTTGGATCAGGTGAAAGAATCTGATATAGTTCATCCTCTTTCTTATTATCAGCCAAAGTTATCTGATCATAACGTGGGGTTACATTTTTTTTGTTCGGGAAAACCCATATTTGCAGCAGTCCAACTTCCTTATCTTTATTTTTATTGAACTCACTATGAAAAAGACCAGTTCCGGCACTCATTACCTGAATCTCTCCCGCACTGATTACTCCATGATTACCCATACTATCCTTATGTTCCAAATCACCATAAAGCGGAATAGTAATAATTTCCATATTATCGTGAGGATGTTTACCGAAACCTTCGCCTGGAGCGATTATATCGTCATTAAGTACCCTCAGCGTACCGAAGTGTATACGTTCCTGATTATAATAATTTGCAAAACTAAAAGTATGGTATGTGTTCAGCCAACCATGATTGGCATGTCCACGTGTTTCTGATTTATGCAATATTGATTTCATACTTATATTTTTTATCATTTCAAATCTTCTTTTAATTTGATATGACAAAGATACGGCAGGAATATCCTGTACAAAGTAATGAAATCAGGTGAATGATTGCAAAAATCAGGACTGGCGTGCTAAAACACGAAATTCTGAAGGAGTTTGAGCAGTAATCTTCTTAAAAAAGTTATTAAAATGAGCTGATTCTTCGAAGCCAAGTTCGTAAGCAAGTTCTTTACTGCTTATCTCAGTAAACAGCAATGAACGCTTTGCCTCAATAATTATCTTGCTCTGAATATGATCTTTAGCAGATTTACCAGTAATGCTTTTCACTGTTTTATTCAGATAATCGGCTGTTACATTCAACTTATTGGCATAGTCCGAAACCATATGCATAGAGGTATAATGCTTATTCAGTAACTGTTTAAATAAATGCAGCAACTGATTGGTTGTTTCCATCAATTGAGGATTATCATTTTTTTGTAGCGAACAATGATTATTACTCTGTATAAAAAAGAGTTTCATCAGTGCACCAATAGCTTCCTGAGTGTAGCTCTCAAGAGATTCGGAGAAATAATCTATCTGAGAAATGATATTAAGATAGACAGACATTTGTGCTTCATTGATTGACAATGGTGGCGACTGCCCGAATTCGTTAAACAAATAAATACCATTAATCAGCTTATCTGAAATTGAATTAGCAATTAAGAATTCATCGGTAAATTTCATGGTCCAACCTTTTGGCTCGGAAGTTGGTATTACCTGATGCATTTGTCCGGGAACAATGAAATAAATGCTGTTATCTTCAATCTGATACTCCGTAAAGTCAACAATATGAGTGCCCTCTCCCTTCTCAAAAAAAATAATCGTATAATAATCATGACGATGTGGAATATCCGATTCACCATGCTTCATACGATATAAATCTTCGAGTTTCTTTATTGAAAAAGAAGTATTAAATTCTTCAAATTCTGATAAAGTATAAGTTCTTATATCTTTAGGAAGTGGATTCATATATGCAAACTTACATAAAAATCTCGATTAATAAGCGTGCTCAATAAAAATAAAATATACTGTATTTTAACAATGAACGGCAGAGAGAGGACGTTTCCATTATTTATATAGAAAAATACAATTAAATAGTTGAATATCAGTCCTGCATTAACATTCGGATAAACTCACGAGTTGCATTTTTCTGATAACCATCTTTTAACCATAACAAAGCAGCATGCATCTCTGTGCCCTTTTCCTGTATAGGAATAGCTTTCATTTCGTTATCACCATGTATGGTAGCTTTAGAAAGTACAGTTACCCAATGTTTTGTTCTAACCATTTGCAAAAGTATGTTCACTTCATTGAGTTCTACCTGTGGATTCAGAGTTATATGGCTAGCCTGCAAAACACTGTCGAGAATAATGCGGGCATTCATTCCCACTGACGGGAGTACTAGCGGATAGTTATTTATGTATGACAGCGGGATACGCTTAAGCGCCGCAAGCGGATGATGCTGATGAACAATTACGGAAAGAGCTGAATCGAACAAGCGCATACTCTCTATCTGATCATCATCATGAAGCAACTCATAAGAAAGAACAAAATCTACCTGATGAGTTTTCAGAAGGCCGGTTAATTCTGTCGCTGTACGGTATATAATGTTCAGCTTTATATCAGGATAAGTTTCGGAAAACTTTTCCAGTGAATTTGTAAGCACAGATCCCAGACTGAAAGTCACCCCTATTTTGAGAGTTCCTGTATGGAGATTACGCAAATCACGCAACCGTTGTACAGCATATTCCGAATCGGCCACTGTTTTGCGTGCATAAGGCAGAAACATCTCACCGGCTTCAGTAAGCGAAACCCTTCTCCTTACACGTTCAAAAAGCAGCGTATCCAGTTCTATTTCAAGTTGTTTAATTTGCTGTGAAAGAGTACTTTCTGAAATAAACAAAGTTCTCGCAGCCTCAGTAAAATTAGAAAGTTCAGCGGACTTAATAAAGTATCTTAGTTGTCTTAGTTCCATATCGGGCGTAAAGATACGTATTAATACAATGCTATTATAATTATTATAATAGATAATTTCGAGATAGTTAATCGAAAATACCTATCAACTAAAGTAAAGACTTGATAGGTAAAGACTATCGTTTCAATAGAAAAAACCCATAGAAGTTATTATTAAGCTTTATAACAGATGGTCTACCTTTGCGGCCGTTTAAAAAATAAGAAAATGATGATGAACTTACTAAACGTAGTATTGACAGCTCCCTCTCAAACATCTGCAGTTACACTAACACCCTATTCCAGTTTAATAATTGGTGCAATTCTTGGACTTGCTTTAGCCTGCTCTATTTTTATATGGGTATTCAATCGTAGAGCACAGGAATGGGCTCATTATTACAGAGAACATAATACTCCAGAACATGACAGAATTAAATAATCAGACGGTTTGTACCGTTGCACAACCAGAGGGGCAGTGTAAGGCTATCAGAACAAACTTCTGTTTAGGAGCCTTTTTCAGTTTTACTTTCTTCTTTTTGCTGTTCATGGTGATTTTTGCTAAAACAATACGTAGTTACCCGGGTAAATTATAGTATGGAGAATCATAAAGAACTAAAAACTGTAGCTAAATTTATCTCCGACTTCTCAACCTGTATGATGGCTGTTGGAGCTCAAACTTCACGTATTGAGCGAAATGCCTTGCGCATTGCAAAGGCATATCATTTAAAAGCTGAGATGCTCTTTTTCCAGAAAACGATGGTGATGACTCTTTGGGATTCACGAAACGAGCATTCTTACTCCATGGTAAGTCGCATAAAACCTATGCCTCTCAATTTCGAAATTAATGCCCGGCTTAGTCACCTGAGCTGGAGAATTCACGATGAACATATTCCATTGAATCGTGCATCGAAACTTTGCCAGCGCATACTAGATCGTCCGCGAGTTAATCCATGGATAGTATTATGGTTGGTATCCTTTGCAAACGCTTCTTTCTGCCGACTGTTTCATGGTGATTTTATTTCGATGGCTATTGTATTTGTTGCTACCTTCATCGGATTCTTTTTCAAACAGCAAATGCAAAAATGGCATTGGAACGAATTCGCCGTTTTTATACTTTCTGCAATGTTTGCATCAGCATTTGGCAGTCTGGGATATCTATGCAATTGGGGTACAACACCCGACATGGCATTAGGCACCAGTGTTCTTTATCTTATTCCCGGCGTGCCGCTTATAAACGGAGTGATGGACATAATCGACGGACATATAGTAACAGGGTGTTGCAGACTTTTTAATGCTGCATTACTTGTGAGCTGCATTGCTATAGGGTTATCTGCTATTTTATTTATAACAGGATTAGTTACAATATGATGATACTTGAACTTTTGGAAGATGGATTTTTTGCAGCTATAGCTGCTGTAGGATTTGCTATTATCAGTAATCCGCCCCGGCGCTCACTTTTTGTGTCGGCACTACTAGCAGCCATAGGCCACAGTATCCGTTATTTTTTAATGCACTTTGACAGTTTCTCCCTGAGTATCAGTCAGGCCTCTTTCTTCGCTTCATTATCCATTGGTTGTCTTTCTGTCTTTTTTGCGAAACGGCTGGCTGTACCAGCGGAGGTCTTTGCTTTTCCGTCGCTTCTGCCTATGATTCCGGGAATGTTTGCATATCACACCCTGCAGGCTATCTCTGTTTATATGGTGTGCAAAACAGAGGCTGATCAGCTACATTACATTAATCTGTTTTATAGCAACGGAACAACTACCATTTTTATACTTGCTGCTCTTGTTGTGGGAGTAGCTATTCCAACATTTCTTTTCAGGAGGTTTGCATTCAGCGTTACCCGAGGAAATAACGGAAAAAATTAGATAAACGAATAGTTTCAATAGTGTTTATATAGTTAAACTTTCCCCCAGATTGTAGATTTCAATCTGGGGGAAGTTCATTCAAAAGAAGGCTAAAACACTTTGAACAGCACTTATTCTGTTATCTTAGAAAGCTAAATTGATTCCTCCCATTATAGTAGCTTTTGGCATGGGATAACCGGCATTTATTTCGTAGTGTTGAGCTAGCAAGTTCTCTCCACGAACAAAAAGAGTGGCAAAGCGGCTCAGATGGTAACTTCCGTTCAAATTCCACAATACAAAACTCTCTTTAGTTTCAGGATTTACAGAAGTATAAAGCCCATTGATATATTGCACACCTGTAGAAACATTCCATTTTTTGTGTGAATAATAAACACCGGCATATAGTTTGTGTTCGGGAGCTGCCACTACCGGATATTTCATATTCAACCAACTGTAATTAGCTGAGAACATTAGAGAAGGACTAATTCTGTAATTCACATTCGCTTCCACACCCCAGTTTTCAATTTTACCGGTATTAATATTCAAAGGTCTGCCATTAACAGGAATAGTCTGAATCATGTTATCACCATTTATATAATAAAAATTGATGCCATACGAAAGCGTATTGTCTTTCAGATGCCGGGAAAAAGAAATTTCATAATTCATAATCTTTTCGGGCAACAAATCAGGATTTTGCGGACCAAACATATATAGTTCCCTGATAGTAGGATTACGAAATCCTTTACTTACCATTGCCTTCAGTTCAGCAGCCTGAGGCAGATGCATAGACAATCCTACCTGAGGCACCCACTCTGTTCCGGTTTGTGAATGATGATCTACACGTTGCCCAATATCTAAAGTAAAAAGAGTACCGAGTGCCTGACGGAAATCTACATAACCGGCTATCTCGTTTTCTGTTTTATCGGCTATACCAACACGTTTGTCTGTAAACTGATTCCATGCATCTCCACCAAAGTGTTGGTAGTCTATACCAACTGTAATCCGATTGCCAGAAAAAAGAGTAGCACTTTGATACCACGTAACACCCAACATCTGGTCTTTAGACTTAAACCGATAATCTGACGGCGTTTTACCTAAAGAATAACCATTGTTAATGTTATGCCTTCCCCAATTATAAAAGAACTTCAAAGCACCGGAAGTCAGGTTGTAATTGTTTTCAACAGAAAATGAGGCCACTCCCCGGGTTATTCGTGAATCATTATCCAAAATAGGAGCATTCACGGTACCCGGATTGGATGCATTGAAATGTGTCAGGTTCAGATCTGTAAAGACGTTCCACGCATTACTAAGTTCATATCCTAATTTAGCATAACCACCATATTGATCGAAATCCATATTCTCACGATGCCCGTCTGTTCTATTGTAGGAAGCAGATACAATACTACTGAAACGACCTTTACGAACCCTGTTGGAAGCCTCAGCCGAAAGCGTATTATACGATCCATAACTCAATCTCACATCATTTTTCACACCTTCTTCTTTTGACTTACGGGTTACTATATTAATAACCCCACCCATGGCGTTTGATCCATATAAAACAGAAGCCGGACCACGCACCACTTCAACCCGCTCAGCCAACATGGACTGATAAGTATCAGCCAAAGGATGCCCCATCAAACCCATGTATTGAGGATGTCCGTCAATAAGCACCAGGAGTCCGGTTGTGGGACTGCCACCTATACCTCTTAAACTCATGCCACCCGCAGCACCAGTTGAAACTCCGTATCCCATGATGCTACGCCCCGTTGTAAAAAAGCCCGGAACCTGTTCGGTCAGTAATGGAAGTAAAGACTGCTCGTTACGCTGCTCTATCTGTTCACGGTTAACCACAGATATACTCATTGGTAAATGACGTGTATCAGTCTCATTCCGGGTACCGGTTACAACAACTTCGTCTATAATATAGCTTTTTTTTATAGAAACACTATCTTTTTTAGATTGTGCTTGTACTTTAACAGATATAAAAAGACAGATTAACAGTAAACAAGTTATTATTCGATTCATCATTACACAGCAATATCCACCTTTATGCAATAGCTTTACAGCGTTTTCCATTAATTATTTAATATAGAATAAGTTCAGAGATGCTTAGCAGGAAACTAAATAGTTCCCTGTTTCAATTGTTCTACAAATTGATCAATTCGCTCCATTTCCTTAGGAATCTTGATGCTTTGCGGACAATGCTCCACACATTTGCTGCAACCAACACAATGGTTAGCCTGTCTCAGTCTTGGCACACTCCGGTCATATCCAACAAGAAATATATTACGAGCCTTACTATAATTCTCATCCTGCGAGCTTTTCGGAACATTGCCTTCGTTCAGGCATCGGTTATAGTGTGCAAAAATTCCCGGAATATCAAGACCATAAGGACAAGGCATACAATAATTACACCCTGTACAAGGAACAGTCGGATATTTCAGTATCATCTCAGCAGTTTCTTCAAGCATCGCCTTGTCATCATCTGTAAGCGGTTTAAAAGATGAGTAAGTAATTATATTATCCTGCAAATGTTCCATATAAGTCATGCCACTTAAAACAGTAAGCACTTCCGGCAATGAACCTGCAAAACGGAAAGCCCACGAAGCCACACTGACTTCCGGTTGTCTCTGTTTAAGCTGAGCTACCAGATGATCGTTCAGTTTAGACAAGCGTCCACCCAGCAGAGGTTCCATAACCACCACCGGAATATTACGTTTCACCAATTCTCCGTACAGATATTCTGCACTCACCCCCATTCCCTGAGGATGTTTCCAGTCTACATAATTAAGCTGAATTTGTACAAAATCCCATTTTATATCCAGTGAAAGCATATAATCGAAAAAACTTTGATCGCCGTGAAACGACCACCCCAGATTGCGTATACGTCCTGCCTCTCTTTCCTTCAACAGAAAGTCGAGTATACCATTATTTATGTAGCGTTCTTTATAATCATCATCAGCCCCCAAAGCATGGAGCAGATAATAATCCACATAATCTACATGCAATTCCTTAAAGGAGTTATGATACATTTCAATAGATGCCTCTTTGCTCTTAGTTTTTGGATCAAAGTTCGACATTTTAGTAGCTACAAAATATTTATTCCGGGGATGGCGGCTCAGTGCAATGCCGATAGCATGTTCCGACATACCCTGAACATACATAGGAGACGTATCATAATAATTCACCCCATGAGCAAGAGCATAATCAACAGACTTATTTACCTCTTCCTGATCTATCAATTCCTTTTGGCCATCAGCTGTTGGTTTTGTTGGCAACCTCATGCAGCCATATCCAAGCAGTGAAACCTTTTCACCGGTTTTACGATTCAAACGATAGGCCATTTTATCGGTAGGTACATGCAATACACTTGCTAAGCCTGTTGGTGTTTTATTGCCAGGTTTACATCCGTAAAATGCCGCTGTAGAAACTGCGGCTCCACCACCAAGCAGCTTCAGAAAATTTCTACGGTCTATGTTTTTCTTGTCTATCTTCCCCATAGTAATTTCTTTATATTTTCATTTTTACTAATCATTTTTACGAAATAACTTATACAGTCCGGTGAATTTCGTGCCCCTCTACATATATTGCACTAAACGGACGAGCCGGACAAAGATTCTCGCATGCACCACAGCCAATACAACGCTCTGTATTAACAGCAGGTATTTTAAGTGAATCCTTATTCTTTGCATCAATCGGAATCATTTGTATTGCACCGACAGGACAGTGACGGGCACAGTTTCCACATTCAACGCCATCTCTGCTAACTACACAATTTTTCTTTATCCACACCGCATGACCTATCTGAATAGCAGATTTATCAGCTTTAGTAACAGGACGGATAGCACCTGATGGACAAATGTCTGAACACCGGGTACATTCCGGACGACAATAGCCACGTTCATACGACATTTCCGGCTGCATTAATTTCTCCAGATTATCCGAAGGGCGTAAAACCTGATTAGGGCATACAGATACACAGAGCTGACACGCCGTACAGTGCTGTGCAAGATTACGTGCGCTTTGAGATCCGGCCGGCGTTATTGGTGTTGTGCGATTAGGTATTTTTTTATCTTCTATAACAGCTAGCCCACCATCAACCTTTATCTTTTGAGCTTTCAGTGCAGTTGCTGAAGCGAGCAATGCCGTTACCGACAGAAAATTACGACGTGAAACGCCCGACTTATCAATATTTTCTGTTGTTTGCTTATCTGTCAGAGATTCTTCCTTTTGCCGAGGTACATACCTGATGGCACCTTGCCTGCATTTATCAATACAATCCATACACGTTACGCAGCGACTGTAATCAATCTTGTGTTCTTTGGAGTTTATGCATGAAGCCTTGCAATTACGGGCACACACTCCGCATCCATTGCATTTTCCGGTATCAATTACCGGTTTGAAGAATGAATATTTAGATAAAAAACCCAATACCGTTCCAACCGGACAAATGGTATTGCAGTAAGTCCTGCCGCTACGCCATGACAAAATTACAAGTATTACAAACGTAACAACAGCAACACCTAAGGTTAGTGTACCTTTCATCCATACGTCAACCGAATAAAATGCATAACTATCCATCTGTTCCGCCCAATAAGCCAACAGGTTATTACCCCATTGATATAAAGGAGCAAACAAATTAGAAGCTATACGTCCGTAAGAACTATAAGGTGCCAGTAACTGAACAAAAGAACCTATACCTGCAACTAATGCTATAATAAATAGTGTCAGAACTCCATATCGCAACCAGGAAATAGCCGGTGAATAGACAAAACGATTCTTTTTCCTCTTTCCGGCTATCCAGGAGATCGCATCCTGAAATACGCCAAGCGGACAGATCACAGAACAATAAATCCGCCCCAAAGCGAATGTGAGCACAATTAGTGCCAGTACTATTCCAATATTTAATGCCAATAAAGCGGGTAAAAACTGAATTTTGGCTAGCCATCCAAACCAATGATGCAATGTTCCTGTAAAATCAAGGAATAACAAAGTTATTAGAGTAAAGCAAATAATAGCGGCCGCTATTCTAATTTTTCGTAACATAATTCATTCTCCTTTTAGCATTAGCATTTAATCGTTTTTTCGTGTTTATCTGAATTCAAGACCAAACTTAATTTAAAATCCTGATATATTAGAAGATAATCTTTTAATTTTTCACAAAAATACTGAGAAATTCATTACCACTTTGTATACAAATCACTGATATATGTACCAAAATCACGGTTTTAGGTTTTCAACCTAACAATTAGTAAATAAGCTATCAGCTAACAAAACAACCTATCATTTGTTTTTATATAGAGTAACATATATAAATATGATAATAACAATTTTCGGAGCAAGCGGAAAAATAGGCCGTCTGCTTACAGAACAAGCACTTGGTAAAGGATATATCATAAAAGCCTATGTGCATAATCTGCAGGAAATAGGTTTATCCCACCCTAATCTGGAAATCGTTGAAGGGACTATCCATGATTATTACAAGATAAAGCAAGCCATAACAGAGAGCAATGCGGTAATAAGTACAATGGAGCCCTCAAAGAGTTTCAAAAAAAAGGGATATCCGGTTTTTGAAGCACACCGACATATTATCATGGCAATGGAACGCCTTCATATAAAACGATTTATAACAATAACTTCTCCGGTTATTCAGTCGGGAAAAGATGCAAAGTCGGCTGTAACTATTGTACCAAAACTTTTTATTCGTTTATTCAGACATAGAACATACCTTGAATTTGTAGCTATAGGCCACATGATTAAAAAATCAAAACTAGACTGGACAATTGTGCGATACCTTTATCCCACCAACAAACCTCATAAAGAGAAAATAAAAGTCTCTTCCGGCAAGCAGAAAATAAAATTTGCAGTTTCACGTGCTGATATTGCTAAATTTATTCTCGACCAGGTAGAAAGCAGAGAGTATATTCACTGCATGCCAATAATTGGAAATTAATTCTAAACCTGTCAGGAAAGCAACATAAAACACAATGTGATTTAGCAAATCACATTATCTTTTCAATAAATTCTGCGGTTTTATCTGCCAGAAAGAGTGGAATGTTCAACAAGCCATCATCTATCTTTAGATTTCTCAGAGAATAACGCAAACGAAGAGCCGGAGCATATTGCTTATTATAAAAAGTAAGGCTCTTTCCTCTTACATTTTCATCAGATTTCACCTCAACAGGGATGATGTTATTCTCTTTCTGAAGAAGAAAATCGACTTCAGCCATATTACCAGATGTCCAATAGCGGGGTGTCATCTGGAATTGCACAAGCAAACTTTGCAAAATATAATTCTCTGCTAAGGCTCCTTTAAACTCTGTTAGAACAGAAGAAGTTAGTACAATAGTTGAAGGGGAAACCTTTGCCATTCTTCGCAATAAGCCCACATCGCTTAAATATATTTTAAAAGCAGTTAAATCATCATAGGCACTCAATGGAATAGTTGGTTTCTCATTCCTGAACACACGCTGAATAAGTCCTGCGTGAGAAAGCCATAAAAGTGCATCTTCATATTCTCGGGCACGAGCTCCCGGCTTTACCAGATTATAAACAAATTTCTTATTCTCTTTTGCTAATTGGGAAGGTATAGAATTCCAGATATGACCAATACGGGGAATATCTTTATTTTCAGAATGTTTGGAGAAATCCAGAGTATATGCATCAAGAATGTCTTGAAGAATCTGCTCGGTTCGTTCTGTGTTCTGAGTACTTAATAAATTAGAGGCGGCCTCGGGCATACCTCCGCAAATTAGATACATTTTAAACTGATCCATCAGTTGATTAAAGAAAATATCCGGAATAGGTTCAATAACCACCAGACTATCCACGTATTTATAAAGAGAAGCATTAGATGCCTGAAGAAATTCTAAAAAAGAAAGAGGGTATATATCAATAAAATTCACCTTACCTACAGGAAAAGATTTCCCACGAGACATGCTTACTCCCAATAAAGAACCGGCACAAATCACAGCATATTCAGGAGCATTCTCGCAAAAATACTTCAAAGAATTAAGCGCATCATTACATTCTTGTATTTCATCAAAAATAATCAACGTTTTTTGAGGAAGAATAGGCTGACCACAAACTAAAATAAGATTCTGCAATATTCGCTTAACATCTTTTGTTGTAGCAAAAAACTGTGCAAGTTCTGGTTGTTCGTCGAAATTAAAATATGCAGTGTTATCAAAAGAGCGTTCACCAAACATCTTCATTATCCATGTTTTTCCTGTTTGCCTGGCTCCTTTCAGGATTAATGGCTTACGCATTGAATCATTCTTCCACATCTCCAGTCTACTGATAACTTTTCTCTCTATTTCCATAATATCACATTTTAAATGCCAAAAGCGTGTAAAAAATCACATTTTTGGCATTAGTCTCGTGCAAATATAGATTATTTCTTCATTAAATAAAATAAAAGAGCTAATTATTTAACATGATACACAACCTCCGCAAATTGCCCTCGACCGGATAATTATTAAAATATGGTAGTTATCTCAACCATTTTATTATATTTGTGAAAAGTACAATAGTTATAAACAAATGTCTTTCCTGATTGTTTATTGAATGCTGATTATTTGAACCGATATATTTTGTATACTAACTTTTAAAAATGAAGTACTATGGGGATGTTTTGTAATCAATGTCAGGAGACAGCCAAGAACACTGGCTGCACCATTAATGGAGTTTGCGGTAAAAAAGAAGATACCGCCAATTATCAGGATTTACTAATATTTGCATGTCAGGGACTTGCATTTGCAACTATCGAAGCCCGTAAGAAAGGGATAGATACTAACGTAGAGAGTAAGCAAATTACTAATGGCTTATTTATCACTATCACAAATGCCAATTTTGATAACGCCGCAATAATGAAGGCTATCAATGATTGCATCGCCCTTCGGGATAACCTGAAAACAAAAGCAAGTATTAATGAAAAGAATGATGCACTTGACTGGAAAGGAACCAGCGAAGCGGACTTTAATGAAAAAGCAAAGCAGGTAAGTACTTTGTTCTTTGACAAAGACGAAGATATCCGTGCGTTGAAACAGTACACTTTGTTTGGCATAAAAGGTGTTGCAGCCTATGCAGAACATGCCTTTAATCTGGGATTCGAAGAACAGGATATCTACAACTTCATGGAAGAAACTCTTGTTATGATTGCCAGACCTATGAGCCTGAAAGATATGCTGGACTGGCTTGTAAAAACCGGCGAACATGGAGTAAAAGTTATGGCATTGCTCGACAAGGCAAATACTTCTACTTTTGGTAATCCGGAAATTTCAAAAGTAAACATTGGAGTTGGCAAGAATCCGGGTATTCTTATCAGCGGACACGATCTGAATGATTTGGAGCAACTTCTTATTCAAACAGAAGGAACAGGCGTAGATGTTTATACTCATTCCGAAATGCTACCGGCCAATGCTTATCCTCATTTCAAGAAGTACAAACATCTGGTGGGAAACTACGGAAATGCATGGCACCGTCAGCTCGATGAGTTCGAAACATTTAACGGTCCGGTTCTTTTCACAACCAATTGCCTTGTACCTCCACGTAAAACAACAACCTATAACGACAGGATATTTACAACAGGTGCAGCAGGAATGCCGGAATGGAAAGTGATTGATAAGAAACTGGCTAATGGTCATAAAGACTTTTCTGAAATCATAGAACTGGCAAAGAAGTGTCAACCACCTACAGCAATTGAGAATGGTGAAATAACCATTGGCTTTGCACACAACCAGGTATTGGCTTTGGCCGATAAAGTTCTGGAAGCTGTAAATTCCGGAGCAATAAAAAAACTGGTTGTTATGTCGGGCTGTGATGCACGCCAGAAAACTCGTGAATATTACACTGAATTTGCAAAACAATTACCTAAAGACACTGTTATCCTTACTTCAGGATGCGCCAAGTATCGTTATAACAAGCTACAATTAGGCGATATCAACGGAATACCAAGAGTACTCGATGCCGGCCAGTGCAATGATTCATACTCATGGGCAGTTGTTGCGCTTAAATTAAAAGAAGTATTGAATCTGGATGATATCAATAAACTACCAATCATATTTAATATTGCCTGGTACGAACAAAAAGCAATCATCGTTCATCTTGCCTTGCTATATCTCGGAATAAAGAATACACATATTGGTCCTACTTTACCAGGTTTCTTAACTCCTAATCTGCTAAAGATTGTTCAGGATAATTTTGGTGTTCAAACAATAACAACCGTGGAAGAAGATATGAAATCCTTTGGACTTTGTTAAGTATCACAGGAACTATAAAAACAGAAAGAGCAGCAATTTTATTTGCTGCTCTTTCTGTTTTCTATCTAATTATATTATAACTATTTCTAATTACATACATTAATGAGCATGATGTTGCTAACCATTTACTTCTTTCAAAATCTCTTCAATATCAGGAACGCAACTTCCGCAAACAGTTCCGGCAGTAGTTTCTTCACCCACTTCATCTACCGTAGTTAGCCCTTTCTCTTTGATAGCTTTCACTATCTCACTTTTCATAATGCCATTGCAATGACAAATTTCAATATCTTCATCCATAACTGTAATTTTTATTGGTTTATATTAGAAAATTCTTCAGATGATCTACTCATCTTTAGTGTATAGCAAAAGTAAGAATCTTATTGGATTAAAGTTGTTACTTAGGTTACACTTATAAGCTTTTAACAATATTTGATTATAGGAATAGATTTCATCCTAAATTAAATTTGTTTACTTAGCAAGTACGAATTTTGCAAAACAAAAATATATTAATAAAAAAGACTTTAGTAAGATAGTCCCTATTGTTGTTTTTAAAAGCCACTTTAATATGTACTTCATAAATAATAGTATTAGCTTATTTTTGACTTCAGACTTTCTACATCAAACTTCTTTTTGTTTTTTCTATCGTATTATTTAGCATCTCTATTCAGTTCTTATTTCAAACCATGATAATCACATATTGGCAACGGCACACTAAGCTTATAAAACTTATTAAATGCTTTTATGGGAACAGCTTCTTTCAAAATATCTTTTTCTTCAAAAGCATAAATTTCTTTATCTTTTTCCTCATCTTCTGAATCCACCAGATTTTGATCTTTTTCAGGATAGATAATCAAACAGTTTGGTACAATTTCTCTTTCATACTGATTACCTAAAAGCTTTTTCAAGATTTTTTCATCACGTGCATAGGCACTTATTTGACGTATATCATCTACAATACCCCGATTGCCATCTGCATAATGTGGTTTATATTTAGTATCAATAATTATCATCTGATCTTTCTTGATAAAATCAACTGCAGTTTGTCTATAACCCGGCACCTGAAATTCTATTTCGCTCCCATAAGCTTTATGAAGTAAACTATATACATAAACCTCATAGAGTCGTGACATATCTATCCAAAATGCAGGCACCTTTGCCTGACTACTCCTGATTTCGTGAATAGAGTAACTAAACCGCTTAAGTATTTGTTTAGCTAGTCTAATAGCTTCGGTATGCTCTCGATATAGTTTATTATTGGCAATTGTTCGAATCTGACTTATTTCTATCTGATCATCTACAGCCTCAAAGTGTGCAAGACTTGCATTTAGTTCTGTTCTTAAGCGATTGCCGTTATTCAGCTCAGGGCTGTGTGTCAGGAACTGTTCTACAAATAACAACGCTTTTTTCAACAATCTGTTTTCGGGATGATCTACAGTATATTCCTGGAAACGACAATAAGTTCTATCAAGCCGTTGAGATATTACATTCTTCTTTATATTTTTGGAGATCAAAATATGACCTTTTACTTTGGAGGAAAGATTCTGTTCAAGTAGTACATAATCTTTTTTCAAGCCTCTTTTTACTAATTGTTTTATTATGGATAAAAAATGTATTATCAACAAAGGAGTTATTTGATCTTTAACCCCTTCACAAACTATTTCCTTTTTATCGAAATCAATGCCATATATATGGGAAAAATATTCTGAAGACAAATCAAGTTCCAATGCACAAAGAAACATCTTTATATAATTTATATTCGACATTTTAGGAGTAACAGCAATAGACAAATTATCCGACAACCAATCGACACCAATAAAATAGCTGGCTTCGTAATTGGGTTTTATTCCTAAGTATTTTGGGGCTTGATAGATTTCAGTTTCAACAAATTGAATATCTAGGGATTCAATAAGTTCTATATAGGGTTCTGATAAACGTTTGTGCTCCTGAAGTTTGATTAATTGATAAGAGCTTTCCATTCTTTCCCTAGATTTTTGCGTTCGTCTGCACTCAATGTTATGATACCATCTTTTTCATATTCACGAATTAATGGTATAATCTCATACTCCAATTTAGTCTTAAGGTCTTCCCATTTTTCAGCCATAAAATAACTATGACCAATCATAAGATCCTCAATATCTAAATCCGGAGATTTTTTAGACTCAATATAATCGTTAACCTTATCAAATAGTTCCAAAGCAGTCAATCTGACAGTTTTACTATCTTTAATCAAGTTGTAATAAGAATCAATAGCCTCTTTATTTGATTTAAGCGTATAAAATGCAAACCTTCTCCGTACTGCATAATCAATATGTCCTACACTTCTATCAGTAGTATTCATCGTACCAATAATATACAGATTAGATGGGACTTCAAACTTTGTATTTGAATAAGGTAAAGTGACTTTTATCGAATTGTCACCATCACTTCTTTTATCTGATTCCAACAGAGTGATTAGTTCACCAAATATTTTTGATATATTCCCTCTATTTATTTCATCAATAATCAAAACATAAGGTTTATAGTTTTTTTCTACTTTGTTTTTGGTTGAATATCCATATTTTTCAAGTAATAGAAACACTTTATCTAAAGTGATATTATTTAACCGGTATACGGTACTCAAAGTCATATTTGTTTGATTATTTAAATCAAAAATATCTTCATGGATACCTTTAACCAGCCAGTTAACTTTTCTAACTCTACAATATTCACCTAATGAATCATCAAATTCATATTCACTAGTAACAACACCAATGGCATCAATAATTCTATTCGTATAACAAGAGAAAACAACATCTCCAATTTGCATTTTATTTACAAATGCATCAAGTACAATTCTGCCACCGTATTCATACTTGTTATCATCTTGTAGATTTGGTCCATAACTATCCCAACCAATTCTTATACGGTTATTTTCTAAACAATCTTTTCTAATATAGTTATCGTAGGTACCCATCAATGATACTTTCCAAATTGTTGAATTCTTATTTATCCCAACATTTGCATCAATGATGATAGGTTTTTCTGCTTCTTCGCATATTCTACGGAATATACCAGGAGATGTAATGTAGTTCACCTGTCCATTCTCTATTTCTGTTTTTATACCTTCTACAAACTCTTCATAGTCCATAGAAGGATGAAATGTACAAAAAACAACACGCTTTTCATCAACTAATTGTTTGTATTGACTAATGATTGATTCACGTTCAGCGCCAAAGCTCTCGCTGTTACATAAATTGACTGCAATTTCCGGAACAATGTATGTTTTTCCGGTACCAGGTGCCCCCTGCACAATGAGGTTCTTTTTCAAATTCAGAAGCTTAATGGCCTCTGCTATTGAATTTTCGGATTTTAAAGCAGACTGTCCTTCCGTTTTTTCTTCTTCCGTTTCAATTTCTACAGAATCATTTTCTTTATAATCACAGAAAAAAGCATCATAAAAACTACGCAATCCTATTTCACTAGCTGAGAATTTATTCTTACCATTTTGTAAACCTGTACTTATTGCCTTTAGGGTTGTATCTTTTCTAATTTGTCCATTGCCCTGAAAATTTAAATTATCCCTAAATAATTCAAACACATCATTGCTAAAGAAAAAAGAATTCAATACTTTTAATTCATTATTCTGACGGTATAATTGAATATTATGGGATGCATTATCAATATTAGATTGATCTTTTATTTCAATTTTCCTATACAAATCTTCATTCTTATAGAATTTACTATCAGTCAAATCCTCCAGACGATACTGCTGAATAATATCCAGTTTAAAAAAAGCTTTATTTCTTGCAGATCTGGATGTAAGAACTAATAAAGGTTTCGTCAATCGAAACATATTCAACGCTATAAAATCATTTACCCCAATCCCTAAATCATTATTCAGGATCTTGAAATACAGCCGTTCCTTTCCATCTACAACATCCCATTTATTTGCTTGCCAGAATTGTATTTTAGTACCTCCAATCAGATACACATAATCACCGATCTTTAATTCGCCAAACCAACTTGAGTTTTGTTCCGCCTGATAATAGCCTTCCGTTATTTGATTAACATCAAATTTTTGTGAGATTTTTCCAAAAAATATGTTCATAATAATATTTTTATATATACTTAAATTATCTAAATATAATAATTTGACGAGATTCTTATCACAATGAGATGAGTAAAATTTTATTCTCCAAAAGTAATTATAAATTTAATATTATAGTCTTATTCTATCTCTAAATAAAAAAGATATTTTTTTATTAAAGTGCCATTTTTCTCATCGTACCAGTCGGAAGCAAACCCGATCGGGAAGTTTCTTTAAGAAGGATAGCCAATGTAATACATAAGGAGAGTCATTGGTAACCTACCAGACGAATCAACTGAATTTTTCTATAACCCTCACCCCCTCACCTTTCAGACAAAAACAACTGAATATAAGTAAATTACGGAGTGAGGGATGGTTTTTCATCCCTCACTTTACCCTCACTTTTCGGGTCTACCCTCACCTTTTCAGCACTCCACCACGTTATATAGCCTGCCTTTTTTTGAATTAGTCAACGGAACACTTAGCTTGGTAAGAATACGTCCGAAGGTAGTAATCTTTGTGGTGGATAGCTTGAAGCCACTCTTTTTCTGCAATCTGGTGAGAATTTCGGAAGCCAGCAGTTTTTCACAAGGCTCATTCTTTCCGGCCGAACGAAAGTACTGAAGAAACAGTTGCTCGGCAGGAGGCTGCACTTCGAATTTCTCATTGCCGGCCATTAAAACAGCTTCATCCTCACTGTCGAACCAATAACGCTCGCCACTCTGAATCTCGCTCAACGCCTGCGCATAAAGCTGATCATAGTTTATATTGTGCGGAACATTTACAATGCCCGTAACCTCAATACAAATAAACCGACGGCTACCCGAAGTGTCGGTCAGCAAATCGTAATGATTACTAGTAGCAATAAACGAAGCATAGCGACGCAACTCCTGCACAACACTCTGATTGGGCTTGCGCGTATTAACCACCGGTTTCTGAAGTATATGTTTCAGAAACGCCTGCTGACTGTTAGTAATCTGGTCGAACTCATCAATGTTGATAAGTGCAAACCTATTGAGATAAAGCTCCGCATCACGCTTGTGGCCGAAATCAATGCTATCCGTATAATACGCACGCAACTCCGGCGGAAGTATGCTCAGGCAAAATGTAGATTTCTTATATCCCTGCTTTCCAACCAGCAAAGGCGAAGTACTGTTGGCATACTGCTTGCTCATTCCACGCCAGTGAGCCACCATGCAGAGAAACCAGCGGTGAAAAAAGTTACGCCAATATTTATTCTCACACGGCACCGCATCAGCAAATGGGCGAATACGATCTACCCCATCCCAGGAAGGAAGCCTAGACAGATAATCCTCAATAGGAGCAAACAGCGGAGTGCGGTCGGAATAAACATAGCGAGTCACGTCTCTGTCCCACAACTGAATACCCTCTTTCTGAGCATTGAGCGCAATACTATTAAGCACCTTCTGCGTTACAGGTCGGAAATCGAAAACAAACGAATTGCTTTCCTTATACTCCATTTCTGTAGTCTGCGTATTGTGCCTGAACTCATAACGGCGGTTCATAAACTCTTCCGTCTTTACAGCCAGCAACTGTTCCGCACTCATACACGGTTTTCCGCCAAAATTCTTTCCACCCAGATACACATTGTGCACCGTAAGCCTCAACTCCACTTCCCTTTTTGCCAGATCAAAATGCAACATTGCCCCTATTACCACATCTTCCTCTGGTACACCCGATTTAAAACAGTTTCCCGCCAAAGTCACCAGGAATGGCTTTATATCCCCCTCTTGAGGGAACCTTCCTATTTCTTCGTACACAGACTGCAAGGACGATTCGAACAAGGCAGAAACCACACTTCTATATTGATGCCCCGGCATCAGCCTCAGCAACGAATCATTTTCATCCTGCATTGTGGGTTCTCTATCAAGTTCTGTGCTCACTTCACAAGGCTGCTTCATTAGAATAGGATGCACTTCGGGGTTAAAAAACAGACCCGGATCATAGGAAAAGCGGCAGTAATGACTCAATGACGGACGTTTCAGTGTAACCTTATATGATATCAGCTCCTCGTAAAACCGTACCGCCTTACGGTAAGCCTGTGCATGAAACAACTCCGCTTCCGCTTTTGTCTGTGGTAAAGAGCCATCGGGACGGATAAATGAGACAAGCAACTTCACACTTTTCGCACTAGAACCAACAAATGCAGCAAGCGTATGCGGCAAACGTGCCACCTCATCCCTCACCGCTTCTGCTTCCTCTATTCCCGCAAGGCCGTCAATCTCCAGTAACACCACACCATTATAGCGAATCATTTCCTGTTGTGCATCCACCTTTTTAAATTCAGCAGCAAAACTTAGTTTTGGCAGTTTATCAACAGCCATGCAATGCGTAGAACGGCTTACATATTGTAAAGAATGTCGCAAATTAGAAACCGGTTGTTCCTCCGATTCAATTTTCATCTTCTCCATCAATACAGATAGTTTTACATTTTGTTGTGATTCTCTTTTCTGTCGGCCTTTTAATTGTGTTATTTTCATTCGTTTTAATTATTAATTATACCTTGAAGGTATGTCATAAACATCAATAAAACAAATTTTTATTGCAATTGTATATAAATTATTTTTATCATAAAAACCGGGCAGATATAAGCCATTTAGCCACCAAATCTAACGAATTTAAAAAGGAAAGTTTAGTAAGCCCGCGGCCGAGGGCTTATGGGACTGCATTCGAGGGCTTATCGGTTTACGGCCACGGGCCCATGGGTTCACGGCCGCGGGCTTACTTACTATTAACCGCAAAAATCATTAAGTCTGGTTATGTATGGAGATAACACAGGCCACAAATTTGCTTAGCGATTTTGCAGGTAAAACGAGAGTTGAAGTTGTGAGAATGGGTCAGCGGATTATAACCAAAAGAAAGTAGCGGCTGAGGAGGAAAGAGAGCCGTTATTCAGAAGTAAAAAAAGTTGAAAGGATGAAACTTTTAACTATATCAGATTATACATTTTGGGCTCAGTAAACAACTTACTGAGCCCAAAACAGAGAAATTACATATCGGTAGCTACAGCTTCTTCAGCTGCTTGCCTTCCATTTATATCATCATAGAATTTTGCAAAAGAAATTTCCATGTAAGGAATAAGCCAAAGGAAACCGATTCCTAATGTAAAAAGACAAAGTATCGCCCATCCTAAGAACCGTAGATTCAGGCAGAAGAATTTCCATTTATAGCCATACATCATCTTTTTACTCTTATCAATTGCATCCATTACCTGAATAGAGGGATTATCAGCAATAATATAAAAAGTCATTGCATAAGATATAGCGGCAATAATTCCAGGTATTATTAACAAGAGCATCCACAATATAACAAAAATAGCCATTAGAAGATAGGCTCCCAATGCAGTACCAAAATTATTAAATCCCTTAAACAGCTGTTCAAACCGAGCTTCCTGATTTCTTGATATAGCTAATGCAAAATAAGATATCCCAAGAGTCATAGGACCACCAATAATCAAACTTACAAGCCCACCCGTAGAGGCAAGCAAGTTTGTTCCAAACATATTAGAGTAAAACGAGTAATTAAACTGCAATCCATTAATGATCAATGTATACACCAAAAAAGTCCCGATAGCCAATCCCCATTTATCTCTCAGAGATTCTTTAGCCATTCTCATTAAAGCCACATTTTCCATATCAATTTATTATTAAGTTATTTGTAACGCAAGTCACAATTGTATTTACTATCAAAAGTATAATTTGAAATGTATATATACAAATTTTACTGTAATTATATATAAATATTTTTTATATATCAGGAAATGGATAGCTGAATTATGAATTTTGTACCGAAAATGGTGAGGGATGCCGGGATTAGTGAGGGATTGGTGAGGGATGATTTTGTATCCCTCACCTAGTGGCTATTATTGGTTTTCAAGGGGTTATTGGTTGATTGGTGAGGGAGTGAGGGATGGGAATTATTATATCAAACAATTGGTGCTAAAAAGTTGCAATTTATTATAAAGAAACAGACTCATATTTAATAAAAAGCTTACCTATATACCAATATTACAAACAATTTTGCCTTAATGATGCTATAAAACAAGAAGATAATAATTATGAGTCTAGGCATTCAAGTAAAGTAATATAAAGATAAAATAGAAATAGCCTACAATTATTGTTATTATGCAGGATATAAGCAGAAAGACTTTGTTCATCATGCACAATAGCCAAACATCTAAATTTTATTTTTATTTATTAGGGCTGATAAATTCTTGCTCTAAAAAACTCCCGAGCATAAATTAGTATACATATTTACTTTTAAAACTATTTTCATTCTCAAATCTTTAATTTAAAGGTATATAATTAACTGCAAAAATCTCAAATTCGTAATCAAAAATACTAATATTTACAAGGATATATTATTAATAATCTTTTTATAAAATATAACGTTTTTATAAAATAAACCATCTCAATTATTATCATATATCCAATTAAAAAAACTAATATATTACATTTTTTAAAGATATAATATATTGTACAACAATGCTTTAAGTCAAAAAACATTTATCTAATAGATTTCTTTGCTAGAATAAATATTTTTTCATTATATTTGCATATTATATTTCAATTTTTAACCATAAAATTACAAACATGAAAAAATTATTTATTTTACTAACTTTAGTTAGTTATTTTTTCCTATCTTCATGTTCTTCTAATGAAGACTTAAATCAAATGTCAGAAGATAGTCAAGTCGTTAAAGAATTTCTAGGAATGAATCAATTCAAGAAAGATGTTACTCCTATTTTAAAAGATTTATCAGAGAAAGCTAGTAATTATAATACAGTAAATACAAAAGCACTAGAATCTGATAATAAAACTATTGATAGGTCTGTTCAAGAACTTATTGTCTATTCAAGAAACATGCTTCAAGAAAATGGAGTAGATGTTGATTCAATGTTTATTGATAAAAATGATCCTAGAATAGCCATGGCTGGTTTGGCAATGATGGACTATCAGAAAACAGCAAATCAAATCTCTACAAGAAGTACTATCGGAGGATGCGTTCTAGAAGCTATAGGAGTAAGAAATCTATTTAAGAGTGGAGTTAAGAGAGCTGCAAAACAAATTGCTAAATTAGCTTTAGAAAAAGCAGTTCCTTATGTAGGATGGGGGTTAACTATTGCTGATTTTGCGATGTGTATGACTGACTAAAAAAATTATATTATGATAAAAAATTGGATTTTTCTTATATTATTCTTTGTTGGAATTATTTGGACTGTTTTAGACTTATTTAAGGTGAAGAATTTTACAGGTGACAGCAAACAGATAAAATCTCTATATAAAGAATATAAGATTTTAGTCTTGGCTATATTTATTTATTTAGTTTTCACTTATATAGATAAGATCTTCTTTTAGATAGCCAGTATTTGAAAATCATTAATAGCGGTGTTCTTATAGAGTGCCGCTATTAATGGTTATTTTATTAAAACCTACTCCATTTTAATTTCGTATCCATTGATTAAAACAGAACATTCTACAATCTCATTCTTGAAAATTACTTTTTAAGAACGATACTAACTTCAAGCAAATACTTTCAATTATCCAACAGCTAATTTCCCTGCAAAATCCCAAAGTAAAGCAGGCATAGTCGTTTTGAACTTCCAACGTATATTCATCGGACGATTTCCATAATGCAAAACATAGGTAGCTTCACCCAAGAGGGATTGGTGAGGGATAATTTTGTGTCTTTCACCTAGGAGTTATTGCTGGTTTTCAAGTGGTTATTGGCTGATTGGTGAGGGAGTGAGGGATGAAGGTGAAACTAAAAATCCAATATTTATAAGCTTAATAATATTCCAATAAAATTGGCTGGTTAACAATTTCGAAAGATTCATCAAGAATAGAAGAATTTACGAATGTGGTATTATTATGCTTTTTAATGCCATAAGCATCATGAATATGCCCAAAAAGATGATATTGTGGTTGAATTTTATAAACGGTTTGTAGCAAATAAAGATCGCCATAATTTCTATTCCGAGAATAGTCTAAAATGCCATAAGATGGTTGATGTGTTACTAACACATTGGTATCTGATGGAATTTTATTTATGTTTTCAATATAATCCCCAGATATTATGTCTTCCATAAACATAGGTAATCCATAGAATTTAACGTCATTGATTGTGATCTCCGAATTGCACAAATAAAAGCAATTACTGCTCAAGCCTTCCAGATTTGCTTTAAATAAATAGTCATCATGATTACCAGCTATGAATATTTTATATTTATATGGTAACGCATCAAACCATTCAATAAAATCAATTATTTCATCCTCTGTTCCATTTAAAGATATATCTCCAGAATGTACAATTATATCTGCAGGTGGCAAGCTTTGCAACAAATTATGTTTGCTATGAGTATCTGATATATGGAGTATATGCATCTATCCACTATTTACAATTGTTAGCAATCTTCATAACACATAGCATAATACTTATTTTTAATTGCTATTGTTTTCCACAAAAATAATCATTAATTATTACGAATCACGATATCTTTCTATTTTTCACAATAGGAAAGATTACAAAAAAAATCTTATTATAAATATTTAACTCTTTTGGCGTTTATAGAAATAAATAAACACATACAATCAAAAAAAGCATAACACAGATATCTTCGAATCCCATTATATAAAATATTATCACATCAAGTTTAGACTTTCAAAACGCACCTCAGTTGAATAAATTTACTCAACAATCATAAAGAAATAATGAAAATAGAAAAAAAAGTTCTTCGTATTATAATAGAGAAGGTTTATGGTAATCATACCTATATTAAAATGCATTGCCAATTTATCATTCTCTAAAAATATTAGAAACCATTGTTGGTGACATACTTAAACATTATAAAAGCAAACAATATGAAACATGAAAATGCAAATGATAAAATTCATATTCAGATTGGCAAAAACAGCTATTTATTAAATATCGAGCCTAATGAGGCTTTGATATATAAACAAGCCGCTAAAGAAATTAATGATTTGCTGAGTGAATATCAGAGAAAAAATAGTTATGTAGACATGGATTTTACTGATGATAACTTTTTTGTAATGATTGCACTTCAGATAATGATTGAAAAAAAAAATTGGAAAGGAAACTTAAACATGAGGAAAATAATTAAATTTTCATGTACATCACAAGCGCTAATAATGGAAAATATAGCGAATCGTATACAGACAATAATTAATGATAACGGTCTTACAATTGATAACTTCTGCAATATCACCAGTATTGAAAAGAGTCAGTTGTTATTTGTTTTAAATCACCGTATTAACCCTTCATTAGAAATGATTATTAAAATAAATCAGACTTTTCAGGATGTGGACTTAAACTGGCTGATTAATGGAGAAGATTGATTAAATTATTGATTCTATTTTGGTGAGGTTATATTTTACAATAATAATAATGACAAAATTAGGATAGAGTTGACTAAAATTCTATTTTTGTTTAAATTATAAAAATTAAAATCTATGAAAAAATTACAAGACCTAGTTAATGACTTAACAACAGAGTTTTATAAGGAAGATCTATTTGAACGATTTGATTCGTATGCTGAGAAAATTCAGCAGAAAGATTATAGTCAATTTCGAATAAATCTTCCTAAAAATTTAAATAAGTATATAAATATAAAACAAGCAATAAGTAAGAGCCCTCAAATATCCCTTCGTTATTTGGGACAACAAGTTGCCTATATGGATGTTCGTAAGGACAAAAATGATTGCGATTATAACATCGCAATTATTGATACTGTAAAAAAATACTTCGAAGATTTTCCTGAATTCCCAAATAATAAATTCTATTGGAAAAGCACTGATGGTACTAAGTTTAGGCAGTTCTTTGATAAAACTGAAACAAATAAATTGCATTCAGAAGAACACAAGCATGAATCCTTAATTATTTCTGAATTTGAGAAAACAAAATCTGAAAACAAAAGCTTACTAAATATACAACCAATAAAAATTGCCGGTCAATTCAGATTTCAGATGGCTTCGCCTGTAAATGGAAAAGGTGAAAAAGGGATGGGTAATATAGATATCCTAGCCAGAGTTGGACGTGGAATTAACACTAACATCGCTATTGTAGAATTGAAAGTTACTAAGGATTATTTTAAAAACAACAATGGAATTGAACAAGTGCTGAACTACGCTGTATCTATTCGTGAATTATTACGTAAAAGTAAAGCGAACGAAAGATGGATTGAGATATTCGGATTTGGCAAGAATAGATTAAACCGTGGAATTACTTTCTATGCAGTTTTAATGGTTCCTGAAAACTTAAAAGATCAAGCAAAATCTTTGCTAGATGATTTTGATACTAAATCAGTAAAAATAGAGAACGATACAATTCAATTAGCAAGTATTTTCTATAAAAAAGAAGATGATAACCGAATTGTAATAACAGAAACTGATGGATTCAATGGTGAAGTCAAAATAAATACCGTATAATGACACTTACTGTTCATCGTGGTACAAATCAAATAGGTGGCAGTTGCGTGGAAATTGCAACTGCTACTACAAAGATTCTTATTGATATTGGGCTTCCTTTAGATAGTAAAGCTTCAGAAGACAATTTGAATCTGTACAATCCTGGTATTGAAGGTAATATTGATGCTGTTTTTATCAGCCATTATCATCTGGATCATTATGGCTTACTGCCATTATTGAACGAATCTATTCCTGTGTATGTCAGCGAAGGAACAGAGAAGATTTTTGAAATAAACACTATCTTTCTTCATCAAAAGGAAATGAAGAATTTAAAAGTGATCAAGCCACACGATGAAATAAGAATTAAAGATATTTCTATCACTCCTTATACGGTAGATCATTCAGCATATGATGCAATGGCTTTTCTCATAGAAGCTGAAGGTAAAAGGATATTATATAGTGGAGATATAAGACTTCATGGCCCTAAAAGCAAACTTTATAAGTTTCTGCCTAAAGAGGTTGATTATATGATTCTTGAAGGAACAAATATCAATAACGAAGTTGACAATATAAGGACAGAAAAAGAGATAGAAGAAGAATTCCTGAGCATATTTCGTTCAACTTCTGACGCTATCAATTACGTATGGTGTTCAGGGCAAAACATAGATAGACTTGTAGCTCTTTACCGGGCTTGCCTGAAAAGCAAAAAGATAATGGTGGTTGATGTATATGTAGCTAATGTTCTGAAAGAGATTCATGGACTTAATAATAAAATACCGTTTCTGAGCTCTCATGATAACATGGGAGTTTATTATCCTAAGTATGTTACAAACAATCTTAAGAATTCTGGTCATTGGAATTATGCCATTCGTTTAGAGCCTAATCTTTATAAAGTTACGCCCGAAATGATTTCAACTAACCCAGGTAAGTATGTTGTTGTAGTTCGTCCAAGCGTACTAGAATTTATTGAAAAATGTACTTCCTCAAATGGAAATCTGATCACCTCTCTTTGGAAAGAATATGAAAAAAGAGATGAAAACAAACCACTCATAGAATGGGCTAAAGCTAAAAACTACAATCTATACTATTTACATACTAGTGGACATGCTTTATTAAATGAACTTAAAGAAATTGCAACTACGCTCAAGCCGAAGAAAATTATTCCTATTCATACAGAATATAAAGAAAAGTTTAAAGAGCATTTCACTAATACTTTAGTGATAGAAGATTGTGAACCCTTACTCTTGTGAGAAGGATGGCTGAATTATGAATTTTGCGCCGGAAATGGTGAGGGATGGCGGGATTAGTGAAGAAGTGAGAAATGAAATGTTTTTTTATATAAATTTTTGCACCAATAATATTTTTAAGTTACATTTGTGCATTAAAATTATATTTGGTTTTTTTAGTAAAAGATAATAAGCCTTCCAGGCTTGCCTTACGGCAGCATACTTGGAGGGCGTTTTTTATTTCAGACAAATCGAACTTGAATATTTAATTTAAGATAAAAAATGCCATCTTCTTTATATATTTTACCCAAATCATGGCTTTCAGTACTTGGAATATCAAAAGCTGTATTATAAAATAAATAATCCTCTAATTTATTCTTTTCAAAATAACAACAGCTGAAAGAACTTCCATCTTCTTTTGTAACCAAGAATTCTTCCCACCCATTGTAGTTACCATTCCAAACTATTTCAGGAGTCATACCGCAACTAAAAGCTAATAATAATTGTTTCAGTTTATATGCATAAAAATTCATACTGCCAACGCCTTTAAAATCAAGAGGATTAATTTTTGCTAGGTAATCAGCTATATCACTAACTGTATTATCTAAAGATTTATAATATCTAATAAGAGATTCTGATACAATAATAGGCAAGCAAGAATCCAAGTAACTTAAATTATTGGCAAAAACATCAGATAGAATTTTGCAAAACTTAATTTCGCCTCCAAACTTTTCTAGGTAGTCAAACTTTTCTTTAAATAAACACAAAGAATTAAACTCCTCAACTTGTTGACAATTTACACCATCAATCGTATAAAGAAAACTAGTTAAGTCCTTATTACTTCTAATCAATACATTTTCAAATCTCATACTTACTAATAAACAAAAAGATTATATTTTACTCAACACATCAATTAATTATTTTCTTTTAAAACCTATTCTAACAAAAATTATAAGATTATTATAAATTTATAAAAATAAGACAATCTATCCAACAGCCAATTTCCCTGCAAAATCCCAAAGCAAAGCAGGCATAGGAGTTTTCAGCTTCCAACGTATATTCATAGGGCGATTTCCATAATGAGAAACATAAGTAACTTCACCTAAGAAAATATACCCCATCGTATTATTATATTCATCCTTCTTTTGTTCACGAGCAAATAACAGCATTCGATTTTGACCATTAATATAAGCAGTACCAACAGAACTTTCTTCACTTGCTGAATTTTGAGATTGCCAATGGAAAAGAGTTTCGCTTAATGCATAATCATTATACATAGTAGTTGGAGAATAATCACGTTCCGTTTTATTCAGATCGACAAACATAGCCTCAACATTTAAATCTTTATTTCTCTCTACACCCTCTCTTCCTGATGATTTCTTTGCAAGAGTCGATTTTCCTAAAGCTACTTGTATTTGTTCACGCGTATATCTACCATGAACTCTCAATGGGCAAGGAAAGTCTATTAATAATGGAATTTCTAAAGTTTGAACTGAATCACATAACAATGTAAATATATCAATCATTTCATATATTAATAAAGGAACATCCGCCAACGCATCAAACATTTCTTGCAAAGAATTAAATATTCCTGCATCTTGCCACATATCATAGTAAAACATTGTAGCCATTAAAGCCTCATCTGCGCTTAATTCCTCCTCTTTTACAATAAATCTTTTTGTTGCCAATTTATAAAGAAAAGAAAAATAGCTGTACGAATCAGCAGATAGCCACTTCTTGCGTACCGCACGACTCAACTCTTTCATAAAAGGAAGTTCCTGTAAATCAATAACTCCTGCATCCATACAAAGAGTTACCCAGGATGTATTATCCCAGTTATAAATCCGCCTGAAAGGAATATGGGTTATTTGTAAAAAGTTAGACAATGTAAGAGGTAAATTCGTTTCGTATTTAAAGTTACGAATACGAGTCAATATTTTAGCTTTATTGAACGACACATAACTTTTTATGTTATTAAGAATATAGCTTTGAGCTTGCTTTTCCAAAACAATTGTACATCCTAATGGTAGATGCACAAATCCCTCTTCTATTTCTTCTTTAATTGACATATTACTACGACCAATCATAGCACGGAATCTACTTTCAAAATTATATTCTGCTCTGGCGTTTCCTACAAAATCAAGAACAGTAAGGCATTGTTTATTTTCATGTAACCGTAATCCTCTACCTAATTGCTGTAAGAATACTGTTAAACTCTCAGTAGGACGAAGAAACAAAACCGTATCTACAGAAGGTATATCAACTCCTTCGTTAAACACATCTACAACAAAAAGATAATTTATCTCTTTACGCTCAAGCTGTTTACGAATACCGGTTCTATCATGAGTATCTCCCAATAATACATCCGCTTTTAAACCAACTAATGAAAACTTCATCGCCATATATTTGGCATGATCTACGGAAGCACAAAAGCAAAGAGCACGAACACTATGTATATCCGTCAAATAACGATCTAATGCATTAATGATTAATCGAACTCGATCATCACCCTCTGTATAAACGCGCGTTAATTCAGCAACATTATACTTTCCATTTTCCCAAGAGACTCTACTTAAATCAATATTATCTGAGACTCCGAAATATTGAAAAGGACATAGCAACCGTTGATTTAGAGCTTCAGGAAGTCTTATTTCTGCAGCAATAACATTACAAAAATCTGGCAAAATATCTTCACCATCCGTACGTTCAGGAGTAGCAGTTAGTCCAACCAATATTTTAGGTTTGAAACGATTCAAAATTGGGCGATAACTGCTTGCAGAAACATGATGCACTTCATCTATAATAATATAATCATAATAATCATTGGCTAACGGTAAATCATTGACTCTATTTTTCAAAGTCATATTTGAGGCAAATAGAAAATCATAATTATCTGGTTCTAATCCATCAACCCATAACTGACCAAAGTTATAATCTTGCAGAACATCTTTAAACGTTTTCTGAGCCTGTAGCAGAATTTCCTTTCTGTGAGCAACATATAATAATTTGGCATGCGGATTTTCATTTTTAAAACGGCGATAATCAAATGCCGAAATCATTGTTTTGCCAGTACCTGTTGCAGCTACTATAAGATTATTCCAACGATTATGCACATTGCGTTCTATTAGCAACTTGTCAAGTATTTCTTTCTGATACCAAAAAGGCTCGCATTTTCTAAGTTCAGTAAGATCTAAAGATTTACCGAACTTTTGTTGTTTAAGAGATTTGCTTAATTTCTCATCATCAATTCCTAATTGGAAGGTCTCAAATTCTGGACTTTCCCAATATGTTTCAAATGTTTTATGAAATTTATCGATCACATGACCTATTTCTGCTTGAGTTATTTTTATATTCCACTCTAACCCACGGTTCAAAGCAGAATGAGAAATATTAGAAGAGCCTATATAACCTGTATCGAATCCTGTTTTACGCAAAAACAAATAGGCTTTTGCATGCAAACGTTCATTACTATTATTATAAGAGATCTTAATCTCTGTATTTTTCAAACCGGCCAAAAACTGCACAGCTTTTAAATCTGTTGCACCAATATAAGAAGTTGTTATAACCCGCAATCTTTTTCCACTTTCTGTAAATTGAAGAAAATTATCTAGCAGTCCGCTTAAACCAGTCCACTTAATAAAAGAAACTAGAATACAAACTTCATCGCTTGAAGCAATTTCACGTTTCATCTCGCTTTCTAAGCTTATGGATTGATTAGAGCCAGTAAACAATTCACTTTGAGTTAACCGAGTATATGGTGTTATCGCTTTTAAATATTCAGCAACATCAGGATATGAGCAAGTTGTTTTATCTATTATTGCGGTTAATAACTTTCCTTGTACATCTAATAAATTAAGATCTTGTTCCCCCATCTTGAATCTATCCCGAACTAAACGAATAATATCATTTACTAATGTAATCCCAACATCTAATCTTTTTTCTGCTTTCAAATTATTGATTGCGAAATAGATTACTTTATTCAGATATCTTGAAAGGTATATAGCAGCTTCTTCAGAATCAAGAGTCTTTGTTCCAATATAAAACCGTTGGTTATCTAAACCTAATATCTTCTTTTGAATTAATTGAGAAATTATTTCTTCGTAGATTCCTTGTTGCATAGCAATTAATTATATTTACGTCTCAAAGTTATAAAAAATATACAAAGACAAAATAATAAACAAATATATTATCTGCAATTGAACTACAAAGCCCAATTTTGTACCCAATCGGGTACAAATAACCTATAAAATCATAAAATTATACCCAAAAGGGTACAATCTATCTTTTTATTTCTATATTTGTACCCAAACGGGTATAATATGGAATATCTATCTCTTTCTGAATATGTAAAACAGATGCGTAAACAGTATAATCTTACGCAAGTTGATTTATCGGAGAAATCGGGTGTAGGACTTCGTTTTGTACGTGAATTGGAACGAGGAAAGCAGTCTTTACGCCTTGATAAAGTAAATCAGATTCTGAATCTTTTTGGTTCCGAAGTTGGTGTTGTGCCTATGAATAAAGATAACTTTGGTGTATGAAGCAGGCAAAAATACAAATACATAGTCAGCTGGCCGGCATACTAACCGAGGACGAGAATGGATTTACATTCTGTTATGACGACAACTATCTGAAACAGGAAGACGCTGAAGCTATAAGTCTTACTTTACCTCTGACGGATAAACCTTATCATAATAGTGTGCTCTTTCCTTTTTTTGACGGACTGATTCCTGAAGGATGGCTGCTTGGTATAGCCGAACGTAGCTGGAAAATAAGTCAGCGTGACCGGATGTCTTTATTAATGGCCTGCTGTAAAGATTGCATTGGTGCTGTTAGCGTTATACCAATTGAGGAGGAGGAATAATTTATGGGAAAGTGCTTGTATTGTTATAAAGAAACTGAAGAAGGTAACGACTTCCATCCGGCCTGCTCGAAAAAGATATTCGGAACAGCTATACCACCAATTCTTCCTTACGATCGCAAAGATCTTGTAACATTGGGAGAACAGGTAGTAAGGAGCAAAACAGTATTAACCGGGGTGCAGGCTAAATTATCTGTAGACATAGACAACACCCGGAAAGGTGAATCTGAACGACTTACTATTGTAGGATTATGGGGACGATTTATACTTAAACCTCAAACGGAACAATACAGAAATCTTCCTGAAGTGGAGGATTTAACAATGCATCTGGCCGAAATAGCGAAAATAAAAGTGGTGCCTCATTCACTTATAAGATTTAAGGATGGCGAGCTGTGCTATATAACCAGAAGGATTGACAGAGAGAAAAATGGAGAAAAATTCCCCATGGAGGATATGTGTCAGTTATCTGAACGGTTGACTGAGTACAAATACAAGGGATCTTATGAACAGATAGCAAAGGTTATATTCAAATATTCCACTATTGCCAAACTTGATGTTATTAATTTCTGGGAGCAGGTTCTGTTTTCATGGATTACCGGAAATGCAGACATGCATCTCAAAAATTTCTCCCTGTATAGTATTTCTAAAGGGGTTTATTCATTAACTCCCGGATACGATATGCTTTCAACCACTTTGGTTATGCCAGAAGATACAGAGGAACTGGCCTTAAACCTGAATGGGAAGAAAAAGAAGTTAAAGAAGGAGGATTTTATCAAGGCTTTCAAGGCTTCGGAACTTGAAGATAAAATTATTGAAAACATCTTCGGCAAGTTTGAGAAAGCTTTACCTAAATGGTTGGTTTTCATAGATAGCTCATTTTTGCCGAATGATATGAAAGAGGTTTATAAGAATCTCATCACTGATAAGTTGAACAAATTAAAAACAAATAAATAAAATATATGAGTCTGAAACATAAAGATTACAAAGAAGCAAATATGCGCTTTCTGGAAGAGAACCTGAACGAAGAAGGAGTAATGGAATTGCCTTGCGGTGTGCAGTACAAAGTGATATTACAAGGAAAAGGACCAGTGCCTACAACTAAAAGTATGGTGAAAGTTCACTATAAAGGTACCCTGATTGACGGAACGGTATTTGATGATTCTTTTAGCAGAAAGAGACCGGAATCATTTCGTGTGAATGAGGTTATTACTGGTTGGCAGGAAGCTTTGCAGGCTATGCCTCTTGGTTCGCGCTGGATGATTTATATTCCGTACGTACTTGGATACGGAACCAGGGCGGCAGGGAAAATAAAACCCTACTCTACCCTGATTTTTGAAGTGGAACTGCTAGGGGTTAAATAACCCCTGGCGTTTATCTGAATTCTTTCCTAAGCTGTTCTACCCAGTCGTGAACTCGTTTTTCTATTTGTTCCGGCTGATTTTCAACATCTAGTGCCAGACCAAGAAACTTCCCTTCTTTTAGTGCCTGAGAGTTATTAAATGAATACCCCTCGGCAGAGGTGTGCCCCACGAGTTGAGCTCCAGCTGTTTCAAATGCCTCGGCCAGGAGCCCTATTCCATCTACAAAATTATCGGGATAGTTTACCTGATCTCCCAGACCGAAGATGGCTACTTTTTTATCCTGAAGTTCAAGTGATGTAAGCTCGGGTATTATCTCGTCCCAATAGGTGGGTAGTTCGCCATCGAACCAGGTTGAAGTACCTACTATCAGATAGCTGTAAGCGAGGAACTCTTCTTTCCATGCACTCTCGATAGGAACAATATCCAGATCTTCTTTGCCAAATGCAGCTTGTATCTGCTGCGCTATTGCGGCTGTTTTCTTAGTGCTTGTTCCATAAAATAATCCAATCTTTCTCATTGCAAACATCTTTAATTGTTAGTATTCCAGTAAACTTTTGGCTGCCTTGTAAATGCGTTCCTCACCTGGAAGAATAGCTTTTTCAAAATTAGGATGAAAACCTACAGGGGTGAAAATTGAACCAACCCGCTGAACGGGGGCATCGAGATAACGGAACATATCCTCGCCTATCATTGCTGCTATTTCGGCACCGAATCCTGAAAAGACTTTGTCTTCATGCACTATCAGTGCTTTGCTGGTTTTCTTCACTGATTCAAAAATGGCTTCTTTATCAAGAGGAATAAGTGAACGGAGATCGATGACTTCAACATTCCAACCGGATTCTTTTGCCAGGCGATCGGCCACGGTAAGACAGAAATGGGTAGTGTTACCATAGGTGATAATACTGAGGTCTGTTCCTTCCCGACGAATACGCGCCTTCCCGAATGGTACTTCAAAATCATCGGGCACCACAGTTGCTGCCTCCACTGCATTATACTGTGCTTTGGGTTCCAGATAGAGGGTGAATCCTTTTGATCGCATGCTGGTTCGTAACAATCCTGCTGCATCATCGGCAAAAGAAGGATAGACTATGCGTGCACCCGGAAGTGTGGTCAACGCGCCCTCCAAAGTTTGTGAATGATAAAGTCCTCCGCCAATATATCCTCCCGAAGCTAGACGTAACGTTATATTTGGTACGAACTGTCCGTTGCTTCGCCAGTATTCGTGTGTACACTCCACATATTGCTCTACTGCCGGCCAGAAATAATCGGCAAACTCGGCTCCCTCAATAACAATTCGTATTTTAGGATCGAAGCGGCTCATGCCATTGGCAGTTCCCACGATATAATCCTCTGCAATGGGTGCATTGAAAACTCTTTTAACGCCGAACTCCTGCTGCATTCCTTTGGTTACATTAAACACCCCGCCTTTGTCTTTATTAGCCACATCCTGTCCCCAGAGAAAGGTATCGGGATTGTGTCTGAATTCAGCCTTCAATGTTTCATTGATAGCTGTAACCATATTCTTCTTCTCTCCTTCCTGGTTATGGGTTCCGTCAACATAGACTTGTGGTTTATATGGCTCGGGAAGAACATAATCGAGTACTGTAGAAGCGTCAGGATCGGGTGCTGCAATGGCTTTCTTATTGGCGGAACTCAATTCTTTCTTTGCCTCTTCTTCTATTTTCTTTAGTTCATCTTCAGTGAATCGTTCGTAGCGCAACAACATTCTCCTGAATTTCTGTAGCGGATCGGCCGCCTTAACGTATGCAAGTTCATCTTCATCACGATACAGGGTGTGCTTATCTGAATTAGAGTGTGAGCCAATACGTACACAGTTGGCATGAACAATAACCGGATTATGCTTTGTAATTGCATGTTCGCGGGCTTCGGCCATAGCATTCATGGAATCGAACACATCTTTGCCGTTGCAGTAGATGATTTTAAGATTCTTGAACCCGGAAAAATTAGCAGCAACCTTTGGATTGGATGTCTGGTCTTTTTTAGGAACAGATATTCCAAATCCGTTATCTTCTATTACAAAGATAACCGGCAACTGTTCCGTACTTGCCCCATTGATTGCTTCGTAAACAAACCCTTCGGATACGGAAGATTCACCGTGAGAGGCTATAACTACTCCTTTATGTCCATAGTAGGCCATGCCGCGGGCTACTCCTACTGCATGAAGATCCTGGGTTGCAGTAGCCGATGAGATATTTTCAATATTCCATTCCATCTTGGCAAAATGATTGGACATATGACGTCCACCACTTGTTAAGTCGGTTGCTTTGGAGAGTCCGTTAAGGATAATTTCTTCGGCAGTCATTCCGGCAGAAAGGGCGGCAAGCAAGTCACGGTAATAGGGGAAGAAGAAATCTTCTCCTCTGGTAAAGACTTGTCCCATGGCAAGTTGTATACCGTCATGCCCGGCATAGGGGGCATGAAACGACCAGCCCAATGATTGCAGCAAATAAGCTGGTGCTTTCTCGTCGATCATGCGACCAAGTGTCATGAGGTAATACCACTTTCTCAGTGTCTCTTTATTTGTGGTTTTTATATCGTACTTTTTCATACTTTGTCTTTTTAAGTGTTTTGAACTATCCGTTCCAGTTCTCAAGGTAATCGGCTATGCGTCTGAGGAATGCACCTCCCATTGCACCGTTAACAATACGATGATCATAAGAAAGTGAGAGATACATTTTATGACGGATGGCAATGGTATCGCCTTCGGGAGTTTCGACTACCGCCGGTTTTTTCTCTATGTATCCAACACCCAGAATGGCAACCTGCGGTTGGTTGATAATTGGTGTGCCTATAATGTTCTTGAAAGTACCAAAGTTTGTAATGGTAAAGGTTCCACCCTGAATATCATCCGGTGATAATTTATTGGCACGTGCTTTTGCCGCCAATGTATCGATACTTCCTGCCAATCCGCTAAGGCTTAGTTTATCGGCATTGTGTATTACCGGCACAATGAGGTTACCATCATTGAGCGATACCGCCACACCGACATTTATTTTCTTTTTCAGTATCATGCGATAACCATCAACAGATGCATTGACGTATGGATATTCTGCAAGGGCTTTGGTAACAGCCTCAACAATAGCAGGCATGTATGTGAGAGAGATACCTTCACGCCGTTTGAATGTTTCTTTGTTATGCTCACGCCAACGTACCAGTTTAGTAACATCAACCTCGACCACAGTTGTGACATGTGGCGATACTTGTTTTGACATAACCATGTGATCGGCAATGATACGGCGGACAAAGTCCATTTCAACCACTTCGTCACCATCGGAAACAGGTATAACAGGTGCTGCTGGCGCCGGTTTGGATTCTGCAGCAACAGGTTGAGAAACAGTTACAGGTTTAGGAGGTGCTACAGGAACTGGTTCTGTTGAAACAGCTTTCTGCGGAGTAACAAGAGCGGGTTCTGCTGGAACAGCTTTCTGCGAGGTAGCAAGAGCGGGTTCTGCTGAAATAGCTTTCTGTGGGGCAACAAGAGCAACCGGTTGAGTGCCTTTCTTTCTCTGCTCTACATAAGTCTTTATATCTTTTTTACTTAAACGTCCTTCGTAGCCGGTGCCGGGTATACTGTCAAGTTCTTCTTTAGAGAGCTGAGCTTCCTGAGCTATCTGAAGCACAATGGGAGAATACCACCTGGCTTCTTCACTCTTCACGTTCTTAATCGGTGCAGCGGAAGGTGCCGGAGCTTCTTCTTTCACAGCTGTACTTTCAGCAATTTCTGGTGTTTCTTCTTCAGAGTCTCCTTCGAGTTGCACGATTGCCACCACCGTTCCTACCGCAACGGTATCGCCTTCATTGAAGAGTATCTGAAGTATCTTTCCTGCAACGGGAGAAGGTATTTCCGCGCTAACTTTGGCAGTACTTACTTCAAACAATATATCGTCTTCGTTAATAACATCGCCTGCTTTGACCGACCATGTCATTATGGTTCCTTCTGTTATGCTTTCACCCAATTTGGGCATTTTTATTTCAAATGTAGCCATAGCTAATATTTTTAGTTATTTTAAATATGATGCATTAAAGTTCCAGTCGGATGTGGAATATTTATTCCTACTTAATTGTTTGATAGCCGACAGGTCTTTTTCACTGAATGTATATATCTTATTATTGGTTTCATTCTTTAGAAAGTAATTCATAATCAGTTCTTTCAGATTACTTATTTGCATGTTATCTGGTACGTATTCCTTAATATTGGTAACCGGACTTCTCACGGATTTTACGTAAACAGAACGTGACCGTGCAACATCATTCTGTTGAGTTGGTAAAGAAGTTAATGCTGCATTAAGACTCAATAAGTCCGTTGAATAGAGTAGTGTAGCATGATACATTACCCGTTTTTTATGGATGCATTGCGCACTTCCCGATATTTTCAGCCCATCAATATTTAGTCCCCGCCGTTCGTCGGCCTCAGCATTTATTCCTATTTCCCTAAGAAAGTTCTGAATCTGAATAAGGTATTTATTAAAATCAGCATTATCACTGTTTTCAATAAAGGTGAAATTCAGATTGCCGGCATCATGATACACAGCACCGCCACCGGAATATCTTCTTACTACTTTGATGCGGTGATCTCTCACAAAATCCATATTAACTTCTGCCCATACATTCTGATGTTTGCCAATGATGACTGATGGTTCATTCTGCCACAGCATGAATACATTCTCCTGAAAAGAATGCAGGAGATATTCTTCTGCCGCCAGATTGAACCAGGCATCTGTATATGGGTTGTTTATGCAAAGCATCTTGATAATGTTTTGATTGTTAATTGATCAGAGAAACAGACTTTCACGGATTATCTCGCTCACCGTAGGGTGCGGAAATATTTGTTTCTTCAGGTCTTCTACCGTCAGTTTTCTGTCGATGGCCATACTCATGCTTATAATCAGCTCGGATGCAGGATTGCCATACAAGTGGCAACCGATAATATGCTCCTCGTTGTCTGTGATCAGTTTGCAGAGTCCGTTGCCCAATTCATTTTCGGCAACAAACCGACCTGAATAAGCCATCGGCAACTTCAGAACATGATAATCTGTACCGCTCGCTTTTAGCTCTTCCTCTGTTTTTCCGGCTCCGGCAAGTTCAGGATTGGTATACACTACTCCCGGAACGGAATCGTAATTCATCTTATCCTCAATTCCCAGAATGTGATTAATTGCAACCTCTCCTTCACGAATAGCTGTATGTGCCAGTAGTGAGAATCCGGTGATGTCTCCACAAGCATAGACTCCGGGGTAACTGGTCTGCATATATTCATTAACCTTCACTCCACCTTTCTGTAATTCAACATGCAAATTTTCAAGACCAAGATTGGCAGTAACCGGTCTGCGGCCTACACTAACCAGAATCTTTTCGGCTTCAATAGTCTCCTGTTTACCATCCTTTTCAACAAAGACTTTTCCTGTTGCTACTTCTGTGACTTTGGTTCCCAGCAGAAATCGTACTCCCTTCTTAGTGTAATCCACTCTGAGCATTGCAGAGGTTTCCTTGTCCATAGCTCCCAATATCTCCGGCAGCATTTCTATAACAGTAACCTTTACTCCCATACTGTTAAAGAAAGAAGCAAACTCCATCCCGATAACCCCGCCACCAATAATAGCAAGAGATTTAGGAAGTTCTTTTAGTTCAAGTGCTTCTTTGGAAGTCCAGTATTCAGTTTCGGACAACCCCTTGATAGGAGGAATTACCGTTTCGGAACCTGTGCAGAGTAGCAGGTACTTGACTGAGTAAATCTCATTATTACAAGATATACTAATCGTTTCATTTTTCTCACCCTGAATAAAAGCTGTACCTTCAACAAGATGAACGCCATAAGCTTTCAGTTTCATACCAACACCGGATGTGAGTTTCTTAACCACCTTATCCTTACGGTTCATAATCTTTTGAAAATCGAACCCGGGATTAGCATCAGCAAGTATACCGTATTTAGAAGCACTTTTAATATTATCCAATATTTTTGCAGAATAGAGTAGAGTCTTGGTTGGAATACAACCTTCATTGAGACAGACTCCCCCTATTGCATTCTTTTCAAAAAGAACTGTTTTAAGTCCTCCTGAAGCGGCTCTTTCAGCAGCATTATATCCTGCCGGTCCGCCACCTATAATTGCTAAATCATATACCATAATATATTCCTTATTTATATCAAGTATAAACAAAAAAAACATCAATTAGTTCTAAAACAACAACTTATGATATATAAAGATTTTAAAAGTAATTTAAACGAAATAAAATTGCAAGTATAATAATATATTAAAACTTATAACAACCAAAAAGTTTCATTTTTGCTTTTCAGTAAGATACTTCCAAAAACGGACGGGCAAGTGTTGGCGATGAAGCCGCGGGTTAATACGTTCTTTAATAGCTATTGACTTAAAGTACTCTTTCCACATCTGCTGAAAAAGCTTTTCATCGTGCATCATAAGATCTTCGCTCAGCATACCGGTCAATAAATGGGATTCTTTTTCCTCAAAACGAACTTCGGTAACAGTGGAAAGATCGTAATAGTAGCCATATTCCCGCTTCAGATCATAAATCAACCACTTCTGGTCGGCAAAACGATCCTGAAAATGGCTCACAACAAGAGAAAGGACATTGTACATTGGTTCTATAGCGGCAAAATAAGTTCCATCAACCGCTTTCTGAAAACGGAGAAACTGAAGAACCCGTTCTCTCTCATAACCTACCTTTTTATAGATTTTTGCTATTTCAAGCACATCCGGATCGCCAAAGTTCATTTCTACCGACTTAGGGGAATCTATATTTTTACGCATATAACGAAAAAGAAGCATATCTATATCCGGAAGTTCTGAAAGCCAGCAAGCTGTAAGAGCTGACAAGGCAGTGCGGGAAAGTTTCTTTTGCAACCCTTTCCAAACGCGTTCCGACTTTTCGCTATCTGAGATAACTGTATATGTTTCATCACAAAAAAGAGGCAATGGTTCTCCTTCTACAACCAATGCCTCGGGAAATGTTTTTCGGTAATAAGCATCGAAAACAGCAGTCAGCAATCCTTCAAAGGTTTTATCATAGATGAAGGTTATCATTCTATTCTTCTTTAAATGGTAAAATCAGCTGTCTGTCATCTACTTTTTTACCTGGTTTAACCGTAAGCAGACGTCGAACCGCATCCGGATGCATTTCATTTACAGAGCGCATGGATAATTCATTGCAGGTAATAAAGTACTGTGCTTTCTTCATCACAACTCCTATTTTCTTGAGTTGGTAAGCGCCCAAACGGGAAAAGCGGCGGGAAGCAACAATCAGCTTTGCCGATTTTACGCCAATGCCGGGTACCCTGAGAATCATTTCATAATCGGCCTGATTGATATCAACAGGAAATGATTCGGGATGACGCAATGCCCATGATAACTTGGGATCTATCTCAAGATCAAGATCGGGATAGGCATCGTTCACAATCTCATCTACCTTAAACTGATAAAAACGAAGCAGCCAGTCGGCCTGATACAAACGATTCTCGCGCACCAATGGAGGTTGCTTTAAGGCGGGCAAGCGTTTGTCGTATTCATTAACCGAAATATAGCCGGAATAATAGACCCGCTTCATACTAGGACGATCATAAAGGGAAGAGGATAGATTGAGAATATCTTTATCGGTATCGGCAGTAGCACCCACAATCATCTGTGTGCTTTGTCCGGCTGGAGCAAACCGAGGGGCATAACGATATTTTTTTCGTTCTTCAAGGTTTTCCAGGACTCCCTGCTGAATGTATTGCATTGGTTTGAATACACTCTGAAAGTCCTTTTCAGGAGCTAGTCTTTGTAGACTCTGTTCATTAGGGATTTCAATATTTACGCTTAAACGATCTGCATATAAACCTGCTTCATTTACAAGGTCCTGACTTGCACCCGGAATACTTTTAAGGTGTATATATCCGTTAAATTTGTGCACCAGTCGCAAGTCTTTTGCAACCCGCACCAATCGTTCCATCGTATAATCGGGATTACGAACCACCCCCGAACTAAGAAAAAGTCCTTCGATATAATTTCTACGGTAAAATTCGATGGTAAGATCAACTAACTCGGACACAGAAAATGTGGCTCGCCTGATATCGTTACTCCGGCGATTGATGCAATAAGCACAATCGTAAATGCAATAATTGGTAAGCATAATCTTTAAAAGAGAAATGCATCGTCCGTCCTCAGCAAAGCTGTGGCAAATCCCCCACCCCGCAGCACTTCCTATCCCACCACTCTTGTTGGTACGGGTAGTTCCGCTGGATGAGCAGGAAACATCATACTTGGCTGATTCAGCCAGTGTTTTTAGCTTTTCGAGAACATTCTCATTCATATAATTAAGCCAGAGTTTGTTTCACAAAGATAAGAATATTCTGCATAAGAATCGCAAAATCGGGTTCACTGAATAAAAATGGAAATACAACATTAAGAATCCCAGCTTCGCTGAATATATTTTTTTGGAATTATGATATAAATTACTTTTGTTTCGTAAGAATATGGAAAACATTAAATCTGTATAACCATTATACTTTTAATTTATGCAAATGCATACAAACAATAAAACTGCTTATTCATTTCTGGAAAGAAGCATGATACAAAAAACAAGCATTCTTCTTGCTATTTTCTGCATATTGTTTTCATTCCTGGCTTGCTCCTCGGGTGATGAATTAACAGAGGAAGACGAGAGTTCCAGCAACGAAACGCCAAGTACTCCGGATGACTCTGACGACTTGGTTGAAAACTCAGAATTCACTAATACTGTTGCCATAACTTTAGGTAGCACCTTATCAGTAACCAATCCATTAGCCGAAAACGGAGTTACGGTGACTCAGGATAACGGGGACGTGATAATAAAGTCTACTGCAGAAAATGTTGCTTATACTTTATCCGGAACTTTAACCGGTGGAGTAAAAATCTACAGTGACTATAAACTTAAATTAACGCTAAACGGAGTTACCATTACCAACTCAGACGGACCGGCAATCAACATTCAATCAAAGAAACGCATTTTTGTAGTTCTGGCAGATAACACAACTAATACACTGACCGATGGCTGTTCGTATGCAACAAGCAGTGAAGACCAGAAAGGGACTTTCTTTAGTGAAGGGCAGCTGATATTCAGTGGTAATGGAACACTATCTGTTGCCGGAAAATACAAACATGCGCTAAGTTGTGACGATTATATTCGCATTCGCAGCGGCGTAATTAATGTTACTTCTGCAGTAACAGACGGTATCCATACAAATGATGCAATTATTATTGATGGAGGCACGATAAACATTAACGCATCCGGCGATGGTATTCAATGTGACGAAGGATTTATTATAATCAACGACGGAACTATAACGGTTAAAACTGTCGATGATGGCATTACAACTTCATACGAAGGTACTGACACTTCAATAAAACCCTATACCATTATTAATGGCGGAACAATTACTATTACCACCTCCGGTGCAAGCGGTAAAGCAATAAAGAGCATGGGTGATCTCACTATTAATAAGGGAACAATAACCGTAACTACAAGTAAGAGTGAAGCTGAAGGTATTGAAAGTAAAACTAATCTGGTTATCAACGACGGAACAATTGAAATCAATGCTTATGATGATTGTATCAATGCTAAAAAGACGCTGGTTATTAATGGCGGAACAATTTACTGTTACAGCTCTACCAATGATGGAATAGACTCAAACGGAACAATGACTATTACAGGCGGAACGATTATTTCAGCCGGATCAACCGCTCCGGAAGAAGGTTTTGATTGCGATAATAATACTTTTAAAATAACCGGCGGAACAATTATTGGTATGGGAGGAGCTACAAGTACCCCAACATCGAGCGTATGTACACAATATTCTGCCATCATCGGAAATGTTGGTACACTGAACCAACTGGTACGTATTCAATCGTCTACAGGTGATGAAGTAGTTACTTTCAAGAATCCAAGAGCCTATACTACTTTACTATTCAGTAGTCCTAACCTGAAAGCTAATACAAGCTACGTAATTTATACCGGCGGTAGCATATCAGGTGGAACCGACTTCCATGGATTATACACAAACACAACATATAATGCTGGTACACAATCAGCCACTTTCACCACTAGTTCCATTGTGACAACAATAGGCAGCACATCCGGTGGAGCACCAGGTGGAGGTGGCGGCTGGCACTAACTTATACCTATCCATCTCTTCATGTATCCCCCTCGTCACAGTACGTGTTGCTGTGTTGGGGGATTTCTCTTTCTATCTACTTCGAAGATTCAAAATCAAGCGAAATGGAGTTTACACAATGTCGCACATTTTTAGGAGTAAAACCTTCCCCCTTAAACACATGCCCCAGATGCCCTCCACATTTGGCACAAACTATCTCAGTACGTTTTCCATCTGCATCGGGAATTCTTTTTATGGCACCAGGAATCTCATCATCAAAACTGGGCCATCCACATCCTGAATCAAATTTATCTTCCGAACTATAAAGTGGAGCACCACATTGCTTACATCTGTAGATTCCTTTCTCATGATGATTATAATAGATACCGGTAAACGGTCTTTCTGTTGCTTTATTGAGAATAACAGCTTTCTCTTCGGGAGTTAATGTTTTCATGACTGTTGATTTTTGATTTATAGCATCTTTTTGTTTAACCCAGATTAACTTTGAGGTATCATATCCTCGCTGCTTTGCTTTTTCAAGGAGAAGATTCAGTGTTTGCTCCGGAAGTTGTGGGGTACGACTAAGAATCCACAGATATTTATCCGAGCTACTACCGATTAACACATATTTGTAATCTTTATCAAGTTCCATCACAAAATAATCTCCGTAAAACCACAGAAAGAAAGACACTTTCAGTTTACCAGGCTCTGCAGGATTGGGAAGTTTAGCCTTTCCTTTGGCTATTTTATATTTCCCGGAGAAATCATTTTTATATCCACTGTTCAGTACTTGAATCTTTCCATCCGGCAATAAAGTATATTCTGCCATACAGCCTACCAAGCCTCTTTCAAAACGATGGTCGAACCGGGCAATTTCATACCATTTACCCATATATCGCTGAAGGTCCAACGATTTAACTGTTTCTGTATTTATTGGTTTTTCAGAAGTCTGTGCGCAAGCTGCAAAGAGTGGCACACTCATAGATAAAATTAGTGATAATATTGCTTTCATTTCTTTTCCTTTTTTGATTATATTAACAGACTATCAGTATTTAATGTTTTAAGAAGAGAAAGATAGAATAAAATTTGTAATTTAACAACATTATGCACAACCCAATACCTCAGTTTGTACATTTTGGGAAAGAGTATAATGTGAAACTTGTTCCTGTAAGCGAAATAGGAAACAAGCATTACATTACCGTTTCAGAACTGGGAGTCTTGACAAAGTAGAGAGTTCTTATTATATGCGCGGAATTTTTCTTCTTTTTTCTGTATATATACGGGGTGAAATAAAAAAGCCCGCAGCTTATAATCAACCAATTAGCTTAAAAAGTAAAATGGATTGTCAGAAAACTTCCTTTATAGTTTTTCTGAAAAATAGAAAGATCGAGTTAAAAAGTGTTTCATGACTGATTTTAAGAACTATACAAGGGGATAAAAAAGAACTAAATTTCGAGCATTTTTCTATAATATTACAAATAAACCCAATAAAAAGCTCTCAAAAAGTGGAAAAAGCTATTTATACAGTTGACCCATCAAAAGTATACACTTCATATACAACTATTTAGAGCAATAAATCAATCATGTAAAACATTTAAACTTGAATCAAGAATAGATTACACATAAAAGGCCGGACAATACTATAATAAATCTCTATATTTTAGTAGCTTTTCATACTTAGAAAAAGGGGGATCATATTTGAGTGATATGAACCCTGAAAATTAGACAAAAAAATTTCGAGGTTGATATCATTTTTGAATTCCCTCTATTACATAATGAATTTGCAGAAAGAATAAGCAGAGTAATACTTTATTTGTATCCTCCAAAAATTAGTCACCAATAATTAAAATCTATTCGCCAATGGATAAAATTTATTGGTGAATAATTTCAGAATTAAAGCTATTCTATTTGATTTTTAAGTCCCATTCTTCCTGTTATTTTCGACCAGCTATCCGTAATAAGGAAGCTTTCTTCCATTTCATCAATCATTTCTGCAAACTTTGAAAATGGAATAGAGAAGGTCATTATATCACCTTTTACAAATTTACGAGCAGAGGGATCGAAAAGTCCAAGAACAGAACGCTTTGTTCCGTTTAGTTCCTCTCTGTAAGGATAATAAACAATTGAAGCACAACCTGCCCCAAAAGGAGTGATTACAGCATCGGGAGCAGCGCTGTTAAAATTGGCCAGCGTAAACAGACCCGAGATCACATCGGGGGTACCAAAGAATATAGCTCCTTGAGGAGTATCCTCTTCCGTGAGCCGGTCCCAGCGTTTGAAAATAATATTCTTTTTAACCGGAATAAAGGGAAGCTGTTTCATACACTCAGCTACAAGTTCGGGTGTTCGCTTGTAGCGTTCGCCTTCTCCCTTTTCATTATGAGAAAGGAAACATTCAAAGCCCGGGAACATTGACTGAGAAAATCCCAGATAACGCTTTCCACCACGGCAATTTACACATTCTTCCTGCATATAAACAGACTCTCCTCTTCTTACCTTTAGCAATTGAGCAATAACACACCGATGTCCTTCAACGGTTTTTTCTTTCTCAACTCCCATTGTATCATCCGAATATTGGAATGTTATAGGTAATTCAGCATTCGGGAAATATTTCTTCCACAACAACACAAATTTATCCTTCAGTTCTTTATTCATAATACTTTTAAGGCTAATGATTAAAAAAACACCTACACTTATTTTAAACTAATCAATTAATATTTTATGATCTAAAAATAACTCTTATTTTTAGATTATCAATCAACTATATGTTAAAACAGCAATCCCATTAATATAAATATACGCAAAAAGGACACCTCTTCACAGAGGCATCCCTTTACAACAAACAACAACTTTTTCTTAAGAAAAACTATTACCTATTTGTGTTATTCATTTTCACTATAAGCAATTTCACCATGTTGTGAAATATCAAGACCATCTGATTCGGCTTGTTTACTTACTCTCAGTCCTATTGTCTTATTTACGATATAGAACAAGATTATTGTAAGCACCGCACTATATATAATTGCAGCCAGTGTTGCTACAATCTGTACCCATAGTTGGTGCCAGTCGCCATACAAAGCACCTTGTGCACCGCTTTCACCAGTAATTACGCGAGTTGCGAATACACCGGTAAGTATAGATCCGATTATTCCACCAATACCATGTACACCAAAGGCATCTAGTGTATCGTCATATTTAAGTTTCGGTTTAGCATAGGCAACCATACAGAAGCAGATCACTGCTGTAGCCAAACCAATAAAAATAGATCCTGCAACATCAACAGTACCTGCGGCAGGAGTAATTGCTACTAAACCGGCAACCGCACCTGTACAAAATCCTATTGTTGTAGGTTTCTTATACAAGAACCATTCTAAAGCCATCCATGTTACTGCCGAAACACATGCAGCCATATGAGTAACTAAGAAAGCATTGGCTGCTAAACCATCGGCAGCCAATCCGCTTCCGGCGTTGAAGCCCATCCAACCTAACCATAAAAGAGCAGTTCCAATGAAAACAAAAGGAGTACTATTTGGAGTAAGAGTATGCTCGTTAGCTTTATACCCTTTTCTGCAACCTAACATAATAGCCATTACAAGAGCAGAAATACCAGCATTGATATGAACTACAGTTCCACCGGCAAAGTCGAGTGCTCCCATCTGTTGAAGCCATCCGCCTCCCCAAACCCAGTGAGCCATTGGGTTATAAACAATGATAGACCAAAGAATTGAAAATACTAAGAAACCCGAAAATTTGATTCTTTCGGCGAATGCACCGATAATAAGCGCAGGAGTAATTACTGCAAACATACATTGATACAATGCAAATATCAATTCGGGAATATTACCTGCAGTTAATGCTTTGGTAGAAATTCCATGCAGAAAGATTTTATCAAATCCTCCAATAATAAAACTCAAAGGATTGCCCGATGCCTTAAAACTGGTATCGAACACCCAGCTATATCCAAAAGCAATCCAGATAATGCTTATAACGCCAGTAAGAATAAGGCACTGCATCAGAATACTGAGAATATTCTTTTTACGAACTAAACCACCGTAAAAGAGTGCTAATCCCGGAATTGTCATCATTAATACTAAAATAGTTGCAACTATAATCCACGCGGTATTACCCGAATCTAAAGTTGCCACCTCCTGAGCAGCTACCGCCGGCGTAGTGGCGGCAGCTGCCTGTACCGCAATTGTTGTATCAGCCACAGCTGTACTTACTGAATCCTGAGCTATAATATCAGAATGAACACCTAAAAACAGCAAAAGGAAAAACGCTATATATTTTATATATTTTCGACTCATAATCTTTTCAATATTTATTAATACCTACCTAATTATATCTTATTTCTTATCTTTATCATACAAAGATTCATCACCTCTATCTCCGGTTCGTATGCGTATTGACTCTTCAATGCTGGAAACAAAAATTCTTCCATCGCCACTTTCTCCTGTGTATGCAGCTTTTAATATCGCATCGATTGATTTGTCCATATTCACGTTTCTAACTACAAACGAGATGTAAATGCGCTCTATCGCATTAATATCATACGCTATTCCTCTAAAAATCAAACCCTGTCGGGCTGTACCCTGACCTTTTACATCCCACCATGATAAGAATTCGATATCAGCTTCATGCAATGCTTTACGCACGTCGTTGAACTTTGACTTCCGAATAATTGCTTCAATCTTTTTCATACTTGTAAATTTGTTATATATGTTAGAATTTTACTCCAAAAACAAAATAAGCTCCTTCAGCTTCAGGATTTACTGCTACTTTGGCAAAGGCCGGAATAGAGAAGGAATCAGTAACCTTTATTTCTTTAGAAGCAGAAACAGCTATGTTATTTACTGCAAACTTATCTGTTCGGGTTGTATAAGCTCCATCCCAGGGAGTACAACCTACTTCTGCTTTCAAATCAGTACTACCCAGTTTAAAAGGAACACTAGCCTCAACATAGGTAGAATATGCTCTCTCACCATCTTTCTTATAATAATCATTTCCTGCAAAGTTGGTATTCCAGCTTAATGCAAAAGGACCAAAATTATACCCAACAGTAGCTTCATACACATGTGAAGTTGAATGAGAAGCATAATTGAAATATTTTATCGGTGAAAAATAATAATCAGTAACTGCTAGATTAAAATTGCCGGTTGTATACCCCACTGTAAAATCCAGTTCCCGGGTATCTTCTTTATCAAATCCAACTGAACCCCAAGCAGTTAAAGAAAGTCCGGATTTTACGACTGATATTGTGGGCTGAATACTTACACCGCCTAAATTCTGTCCACGCCAATAATAACCACTCACCAAATCAGCTCCTGTTGAAACGACGACTTTATCCTGAGCTTTTACATTTGCAGATAAAAGCAAAGCTGTTGCAACAGCAAACAAGCATAAACGTTTTTTTTCTGTTCTTCTCATGTTCTTTTCGATTTTAGTTTGAATAATTGTGGAAGTCTAATTGCGCACTTAAACTATTCCGTCTTTTTCACCATTCTTTTCAATCACTGATACTTTATGATGATTTCTTTTCCGCCAAATTAAAATAATGGCTTATTACTTATTACATTACTTTACAACTCTCTATTTATCACTTTGATATATATATTTAGATTTATATTTCTTTTTGATTTTATTTTCTGCAAATATATGATATTATGAAATCACAACAAGCAAATCAGCTTACATTTAATAATAAAAAAATAGTCTTGTGATAAATAGAAATATTACAAGCTATAATTACATGCAATTTATTACTTTAAATACCTTTATTAAAACAATATGAAAGCATAATCAAAATATTACTAGACAAACAACATATTAATCAAACTAATTATTTAAAAAATGATATTGATTTGCAAGCTCATACAGAGAAGATGAGGATAGTAGATAATATCAAAAAGAAAGCAGAAAAACAGATTTACTTACTAAACGGAGTATTGTTATTAAATTCATGAAAAGACTAATGCACCAGTATATTTTAAAAATCGAGTTATTACACTCAGAAAAACTATTTAGAAAAAGACAAAAACTTGATTCCTATTTTGTAGTATGAAAATAAAAAACGACCTTTGGCCGATTTTAATATAAACCCTCATTTTTATATATGGACAATAGCAAACAACTGGGCGCATTTCAAAAAACAATAGTTGGCGTTCAATTTCTTTTTGTGGCATTCGGGGCAACCGTTTTAGTTCCACTGTTAGTAGGGCTCGATCCTTCAACAGCTCTTTGTACAGCAGGAATAGGTACTTTAATCTTTCATTTAGTTACGAAAGGTAAAGTACCTATTTTTTTGGGCAGTAGTTTCGCATTTATAGCACCAATAATTAAAGCAACTGAGCTGTATGGTTTGGCCGGAACACTTTCCGGGCTTGTTGCCGTAGGTTTAGTATATGGATTAATGAGTGCAATTATTGCCTGGAGAGGTACAAGTTTTATCCGCACCCTCTTTCCTCCTGTAGTTATAGGCCCGGTTATTATCCTGATTGGTATATCATTATGCAGTTCCGGAGTAAACATGGCAAAAGAAAACTGGATACTGGCAATTGCTTCTTTAGCTACAGCTGTTCTGGTTACATTACTAGGTAAAGGATTACTAAAATTAATTCCTATTTTCTGTGGAATAGTAGTAGGATTTGTATTAGCATTTATCTTAGGTGCGATAGATTTTACTCAGGTTGTCAATGCTCCATGGTTTGAACTTCCTAAATTTATAACACCCGAATTTTCCTGGGGAGCGATATTCTTTATGGCACCTGTAGCTATTGCACCTATCATTGAACATGTTGGCAATGTCTATGCTGTAAATGATGTAGCCGGAAAGGATTTCGTGAAAGATCCGGGATTACACAGAACAATGCTTGGAGACGGACTTGCTTGTATGGTTGCAGGCACATTAGGCGGCCCTCCCGTAACAACTTATTCAGAAGTAATTGGTGCAATGTCTCTTACTAAAATAACAAGCCCTTCGGTTATACGAATTGCAGCAGTTACTGGTATTGTTTTCTCCATGGTTGGAAAGATCAGCGCTTTATTGAAAACAATTCCGAATGCTGTATTAGGTGGAATAATGATGCTTTTGTTTGGTATGATTGCTTCTGTAGGTATTAACAACCTCATTCAATCCAGAACAAACTTAAGCGATCCACGTAACATTATTATAGTATCTTTGATATTAACCTTTGGCATAGGTGGAGCCGTATTCCAATTTGGAGATTTTTCAATGACAGGCATTGGATTGGCAGCCGTACTAGGAGTAATACTAAACCTTATACTTCCTAAAGAAAGAAAACAAGCATCAGCAGAATAACCTTTCCTAAGGAAATAATCGTATCTTTGTAGCCCGCAATTATGTGGGCTACATTTTTTTAATATAAAACTTAACTATCTGAAAATGAACGAAGAGATACAGAAAGCAATAACCGAAGGCATCGCTTTTAAAAAAGGCAAAGATTCTTCATCAGGAAAAAAAGAGGAACCAAGAGTCAAAACTAAAGCCAAAAAAACAACATATATAAAAGGAACTCATGGCTCTGGTTCAGCAAAGATGAAAGCTGAGTACAGAAGGAAAAGAGCTACAAGACACAAGAATTAATCGAGGCAAGTGTTGCATATCTAAAATATTACATTACCTTTGCACCCGCAAACACGGAAGTAGCTCAGTTGGTAGAGCACCGGTCTCCAAAACCGGGTGTCGGGAGTTCGAGCCTCTCCTTCCGTGCTTTTAAGCATAAAGAGTTATTTCAATATAACCATTAATCCTTTAGGGCCATGCGCCCCAATCACCAAAGCTTGTTCTATATCTGCCGTTTTTGAAGGACCGGAAATAAATACACCGAAGCCATATTGTCCTATTTCCATTTGCCGGTAAGCTTCATGCATGTTATTCACTAGTTTATTTTTATCTAGCACAATAATCAGCTTCTCGGAAATAAAGTAAAGTGCTTTATGCTTCACATTCTGATCCATCCACACCGCTCCGTTTTCAGCCACGCCAAACACACCTTCCACAATGGCAAGATCTGTTCCGTTCAGCTCCGTGGAATTCTCCAGTTCATCGGGATTAAACGTGTTGCAGGTAATATATGAAAGAGTAGAACCAATCCTCTTCGCTTCAGGATTAAGTCTCATAATCATTTCATTTAGATTTTCGCCTTCTTTTAAAATCAGAAACTCTCCCCCTACAAACTGCAACATTTCACAGAATTTAGCCTGCTTGTCTGGATAAGTAATCGCATCAACAGACAATTCCGGTTTTTCATATTTTGTTTGAGTATGTTTACGAATACTTTCCAATATCAACTCTTTACTATTCATAATTATCTTTTTCTTTGCGTTATTTTACTTTATTCTTTTTCCACATCTCATTGAAAGACTCTTTTGCAAACTCAGGAAGCTCACGTCCTTTTCCCCATTCGTTCAAAAAGTTATATTTAATGAAACGAGGCAATACATTCACTACAGGAGACATCCAAAGTGCTGAATTAAATAGTATGGGGCGTTCCATTAGAAACTTCATGCCAGCAGACATTACCTTTTTCTCTTTGCTGGCTTTCCCTATCTTATCCATTTCTTGCCTCCAACGATAGATTTGTTCTCCCAAATCTACCTTAACCGGACAGACGTGTGAACAGGAAAGACAAAGAGAGCAGGCGGACAGATTATCAAAATATTCTGTAGCCGAATAAAGCATTCCCAGATTTATACCGATAGGACCGGGAATAAAGTAAGTATATGAGTAACCGCCACTACGACGATAAACAGGGCAAGTATTCATACAAGCACCACAACGGATGCAGTTCAGGGTTTTGATATGATCCGGTTGACCAAGAATCTTACTTCTTCCGTTATCTACTATAATGATATGGAATTCACCTCCTTCACGAGGTTTGCGGTAATGTGAAGTATAGGAAGTTACGGGTTGGCCGGTAGCCGAACGAGCCAGTAGACGGGTAAACACACCCAACGATTCCTGATCCGGTACAATCTTCTCCATTCCCATGATTGCAATATGAATTTTAGGACAGGAAGTACCCATATCCGCATTCCCTTCATTTGTACAAACCACAATATCTCCCGTGGATGCCACAGCAAAATTGGCCCCGGTCATTGAAGCCTCAGCATTCAGGAACTTATCACGCAGATGTTTACGTGCGGCACGAGTTAGATAAGTGGGATCAGAATTTCCTTTCTCGGTTCCTAATTTCTCTTCAAAAAGCTCACCTACCTGCTCACGCTTGATATGAATAGCCGGAAGAACGATGTGACTAGGAGGAACATCCATCAATTGAAGAATGCGTTCACCTAAATCTGTTTCCACAACTTCAATGCCTTTTTCTATCAGGAAAGGATTTAATTCGCACTCTTCTGCCAGCATTGATTTACTTTTCACAAAATGCTTCACATCATGATCACGAAGAATACCGAGAACTATTTCGTTATGCTCTTTCGCATCTTTTGCCCAGTGAACAATTGCACCATTGGCCGTTGCATTTTTCTCGAACTCCTGCAACAATTCTTCCAGATGACTGTTTGAGTATAGCTTTATGTTACAAGCCAAATCTCTGAGTTGTTCCCATTCCGGAATATCCTTACTCATTTTATCGCGCTTGGCTCGCACCATCCAAAGGGTTTCATTGTGCCAGGCTGCCTGTTTCTTGTTTGCGACAAACTTAGCTGCCGCTATGGAATGTTTGGTACTCATAATTGTGAAGCTAAAATTTCTACAATGTGAATTGTTTTAATAGGGAGTTTCTCTCGTTTTATGACTCCTTCCATATGCATCAAACAAGAGCTGTCTGCTCCTGTAATGTATTCCGCTCCAGTTTCAATATGGTCTTTTACTTTATCCTGCCCCATGCAAACGGAGATTTCGGGTTCTTCAATGGCAAACATTCCCCCAAAACCGCAGCACTCATCCACATGACTTGGTTCAAAGATCTGCACACCTTCCACCAATGAAAGTAAATCACGCAGTTTAGAATAATAAGGAACATTCATCTCACTTGATGAAGAGAGGTAAAGTTCGCGCACCCCGTGGCAACTATTATGAATGCTGACTTTGTGAGGAAACTTAGCATTTAGCTTCGTAGGTTTCACCACATCGTGAATAAACTCACAGATATCGTATATTTTGCCTGAACTGGTACATTCATGATGCTCTTTTGCCAGTATACCCGCGTGATTCTCCTTCACAAAGGCCACACAACTGGCAGATGGTCCTACAATATAGTCGTAATCTTTAAACAAATTATCAAAGCGCTTTGCCAATTGAAGCGCCTCTCCCTCAAATCCTCCATTCGCCATTGGCTGTCCGCAACAGGTCTGGTCCAGCGGATAGTCTACTTCAAGGCCCAAACTCTTCAGCAATCTGTAAGATGCCACACCCACCTGAGGATAGATTGCATTAATGTAGCAAGGGATAAACAAACCAATTTTCATCATTCGTTTAAATTCTTTTTATGTTTATACTTTATCACGTATTAGATTCTAACTAAAAATATACACAAGCAGCCCGGTAATAACCACGTACATCAGAGCATAAGGAATAGCTGCTTTCAGAATTTCGCCTTCTTTTCCTTGTTGCCCGCAAGCGGAAGTGGCAATTGCAATACTTTGTGGAGAAATAATTTTACCTCCTGTTGCCCCCACTGTATTAGCTGCAGCAAGCCATTCCGGATCCACAGAAATATGTCCGGCCACTGTGGATTGAAGCTTACCGAAAAGGATATTGGAAGAGGTATCACTACCCGTTATAAAGGTTCCAAGACATCCAATGAACGGTGCAAAGAGCGGATAAAGAGCTCCGGTAGCTGTAGCCAAAGCTATTGCAATAACGCCAATCATCCCCGCTTTGTCCATTATAGTGGATAAAGCAACCAGACAAATGACCGTCACGAAGGTTTTTCTCAGTAAAGTAAAGGTGCGCCATAACACAGCAAATATATTCTTTACTTTTGCTCCTTGAATAAGTCCACCCACAAATGTACCGATAAATAATAAAACTCCGGCATGTGTAAGCCAGAAAATAGAATAAGCAGTATCATGACCATTAATAGGTAACACTATATTTGTAACCAGATGAGTACTTAATACATGGCGGAGCGAAGGAAACAGCGGACTGCTCAGAATAATGAGGAACAGAATGAGTAGATAAATACTCCACGCATTAACCACATCCTTTAGCTTTGGGCTCTTTGTAACCTCCTGATCTTTCTTTGCAGTCAGTTTACCATAAGTCACAATCACAATAATAGAAAGTATGCTTCCAATAATAGCCGGTGATTCAGCTCCCATGTAACGGGCAGCGACAAACTGTCCCACAAAAGAAACTCCTCCTACCAGTAAAGCCAGGAAAAGATTCCGTGGCAAGGATTTAATTTTCGGATCAGTAAGAAACAGCAAGACAAGGGGAATCAGAAACATCAGTACGGAGAGTTGCAGCACCACATTGGCACTTAAATGCAAAACATTAAGATTGGTTTCTTTGGCAAGTACCAACACCGGAGTACCAATAGCACCAAAAGCGGTAGCCACACTGTTTGCAATCAGACTGACCACGGCAGAAAATATCGGTTTAAATCCCAGGCTTATAAGGATTGCAGCAGGAATGGCCACAGCTGTGCCAAATCCGGCCATTGCTTCCAACAATCCTCCAAATCCCCAGGTGAGCAATAATACCTGAACGCTTTTATCTGATGAGATAGAAGTAAACTGTTGTTTGATAATCTCCATCTTTTGAGTATGCAACAATATATTGTAACTGAATATTGCCATCAATATAATAATCAAAATAGGAGAAATTGCTTTTAATGCTCCGTACAGAAATGAAAAGAAAATTGTATCTGCCTTAGCATGAAATGCCAGAAATGCAATCAGAATAGTCACAACAAGTGAGATTACACTACTTTTATCTCCCGGCATTTTTAAGAATGCCATTAAAACGATGAGGAGTAAAACGGGAATAACAGCCCAAAATAGTTCCATATAATATTGATTAAAAGATAAAACAATCAATGTTACTAACTACGGAATAGAATTGCCGGATTTTTATCAGAGAATAATCTACTCCGTATCTTATAAAAAACAATACGAAAGAAAGAATGTTCAGCTAAAAAAGACTTCTCATTATTGCCAAAGGCAAGAGCATATATTCTTCATTTAGATTATTAAAAAACAAAATCAGACCAAAGAAAGGTTATTCAGAAAACTACTCAATCCTTCACGAGCATCAGCCAGTTTGTCTTCCCAGTGTTTAATGGAGTTTTCACCAATCTTATCAGTTACATATTTTACGGAAATAAAAGGAATGTTCTTCATTTGGCACACTTGTGCCTGAGCAAAAGCTTCCATATCGAAAACATCTCCATGCGAATCGGCTGTCTCGGTCAGGAAACTATCTCCTGTATTACATACACCTTCTGGTTTCCAGTCGCAGCAATAGCCTTTATCAGTAAGCAAGGCTGAAGAATCTATTTCATGCTCCAGACCCAGACATTCCACCTTCTGAAGATCGCGGTCAATAAAGTGTCGACATACAAATACATCTCCCACGCTGTGATCCAACGTACCTGCGGTTCCAATATTTATCACAATATCAGGATTATCCTGTACCAAAGCATCCATTAATCGAATGGTAGCTTTTACTTTACCAATACCGGTACGGACATATTTTATATCGCAATCAGGAAAGTTCACTGCAATCATCTCATCAGTTACAGCATGAGTTATCAAAACTTTAAGCATATTTCATTTGTTTATAGTACAACAAAGATAAATAAAACAATCAGGAATAATTCTTTTGAAGTCCCAAAAGAATTTAACCGATTATCATAAACAGATATTTTATTGAAAAACATTATATGCAATATTTAATTTTTTTTTCACTTAAGTATAAAACAGTCCTCAGATATGCAGGAGAATTAAGCTAATTGAAACTATTTTTAGCAATTATATGCATTTTTCGTAGAAAAATTTTTGTAATTTCAGACTTAATTGTATTTTTGTGTACAATTTGGGCATAGAAATGACAGAGGAAGATAAAAAGTTATTAAGTACTTTTGAGGCAAGGCTTAGGCATTTAATGTATTTACATGACGAATTAAAGCGTGAAAATACAGAAATCAAGCAACTTCTGGAAGCAAAACAAGAAGAGGTCGCAAAATTGCGAAGTGACTATAATGAGCTGGAAGTCGTATATGCCAATTTGAAAATAGCAAAGACAATTAGCTTAACAAGCAATGAGGTAAAAGATACCAAACAAAGATTGTCTAAATTAGTGCGGGAAGTCGACAAATGCATCGCTTTATTAAATGAGTAATTAACATGAAATAAGAAGATGTATGAACGATAAGATAAAAATAAACCTGCAGATAGCAGATGAGTCCTTTACAATGACCATTAATCGTGATGAGGAAGAGTTGTTCAGGAAAGCTGCCAAGCAGGTAAACGATAGAATGAACGTGTATCGTTCGATGTATAAACCATCCGGAATTCCGGGAGCCAAAGTGTATGGTCCAAAAGACTTTCTGGCAATGGTTGCTTTTGATTTTGCTTGCAACAATTTAAAGTTGGAAGAAAAGAATGATACATCACCTTTTACTAATAAAATTGAAGAACTGACGCAAGAATTGGAAGAACACTTCAGAAACGAGTAAAAGCCAAGAAACACTCTATCTGTTTTTTGAGAATATTAACCCCGCACTACTGATACCTGGAATTTAAAGTTTTTCCGTGTGTAAGTAGTGCGTTTTTATTTATAAATAAATTAATTGTAATGAACGTAATAATAGCATCGATTTTATGCTTTATTTTGGGAGGCTCTCTTTCTTACGTTTTGTTTAGATATGTTCTGAAAACAAAATACGAAAGCACCATTAAGGAAGCACAGGTAGAAGCAGAAGTTATTAAAAAGAACAAGCTTCTCGAGGTTAAGGAAAAGTTCCTGAATAAAAAGGCCGATCTTGAAAAAGAAGTTGCTTTGCGCAACCAAAAGATTCAACAGTCAGAAAACAAGTTAAAACAACGCGAACTTGTTTTAAATCAAAAACAAGAAGAGATTCAGAGGAAGAAAGCGGAAGCGGAAGCTGTAAAGGAGAATCTTGAAGTGCAACTTGGCATTATCGATAAGAAAAAAGAGGAACTGGATAAGTTGCAACACCAGGAAAGAGAAAAACTGGAAACTCTTTCAGGTCTTTCTGCTGAAGATGCAAAAAACCGTTTAATTGAGTCTTTGAAGGAAGAAGCAAAAACTGAAGCATCTTCTTTTATCAATGATATCATGGATGATGCGAAACTTACAGCAAACAAAGAGGCTAAGAGAATCGTTATCCAGTCTATTCAAAGAGTAGCTACCGAAACTGCTATAGAAAACTCTGTAACTGTATTCCATATTGAAAGTGATGAAATAAAAGGCCGCATCATTGGACGTGAAGGTAGAAACATCCGTGCTCTTGAAGCAGCAACTGGTGTAGAAATTGTAGTAGACGATACCCCTGAAGCTATTGTACTGTCTGCGTTTGACCCGGTTCGTCGTGAAATTGCCCGCCTAGCTCTTCACCAATTGGTTACTGATGGCCGTATTCACCCTGCCCGTATCGAGGAAGTGGTTGCTAAAGTTAAAAAGCAAGTGGAAGAAGAAATTATTGAAACAGGTAAACGAACAACTATCGACTTGGGTATCCATGGATTGCATCCTGAACTTATTCGTATTATCGGTAAAATGAAATACCGTTCTTCTTATGGCCAGAACTTACTGCAGCACGCTCGCGAAACAGCAAATCTTTGTGCTGTAATGGCTTCTGAACTAGGATTGAATCCAAAGAAAGCAAAACGTGCCGGATTATTGCACGATATTGGTAAGGTGCCTGATGAAGAACCAGAATTACCACACGCATTATTAGGTATGAAACTAGCAGAGAAGTTCAAAGAAAAACCAGATATCTGTAATGCTATTGGTGCTCACCATGACGAAACAGAGATGACTAGTTTGTTTGCTCCTATTGTTCAGGTTTGTGATGCTATTTCTGGTGCACGTCCAGGAGCTCGCCGCGAAATTGTTGAAGCTTACATCAAACGTCTGAATGATTTGGAACAATTGGCCATGTCTTACCCTGGAGTAACAAAAACTTATGCAATTCAGGCCGGTCGTGAACTTCGTGTTATTGTAGGTGCCGATAAGATTGATGATAAAGCTACAGAAAACTTATCATCAGAAATTGCTAAGAAGATTCAGGATGAAATGACTTATCCAGGTCAGGTTAAGATTACAGTTATCCGTGAAACTCGCGCTATCAGTTTTGCAAAATAAAGAAAGAATACTATTTAAGTAAAGAAATAAATTCTATAAGAGGAAGCGGTTACTGCAAATGTAGTAACCGCTTCCTCTTTTTTCTGATTAACATCTATAAAGAACTGAATACCATAATCGTGGTATATTTCAGAGAAAACCACTATTTTATTTTTAATCTAGATAAATCTGCTCTATTTTTGCATTGACTAATATAAGAACAACGTTCAATAGGTAATAAAATGAAAGAAACTAGTTTTGAGTCACAGGTGCTTCATACACCTTTTGAAAAAGAAGATGCTTACCATTCTCTGTCTATGCCGGTTTATAACACTGCTGCTTATGAATTTGATTCTGCGGAAGCAATGGAAGCAGCCTTTTGCGGACGAACATCCGACCATGCATATTCACGTATTACAAATCCTACAGTACAGTACTTTGAAAAAAAAGTATGCAGTGTAACAGATGCTCTAAGTGTTACTGCTCTTAATTCAGGTATGGCTGCTATCAGCAATACGTTAATAACTGTGGCCTATGCAGGTGCTAATATAATTACCTCATCTCATCTTTTCGGAAACACTTATTCTTTCATTAAGAATACACTCGGTGCTTTTGGAGTAGAAGCACGATTCTGCGATCTTACAAACCCGGAAGAAGTCCGTTCACAAGTTGATGAAAATACTTGTGCTATTTTTCTGGAAGTAATAACCAACCCACAACTGGAGATTGCCGATCTGAAAAAGCTTTCTGCAATAGGAAAAGAAATGGGTGTTCCTTTAATTGCAGACACCACTGTTGTACCTTTTAATATATTCAAAGCCAAAGATTTCGGAGTGGATATTGAAATAGTGTCCAGTACAAAATATATTTCAGGTGGAGCCACCAGTATTGGCGGACTTATTCTTGACTACGGAACATTCGACTGGAATCATTCTTCAAAACTATCTGAAATGGTTGATCAATTTGGCAATGGAACATTCACTGCAAAATTGAGAAAAGAGATTCATCGTAACCTGGGTGCCTATATGACTCCGCAAGTAGCTTATCTGCAAACACTTGGATTGGATACGATGAAAGTTAGGTATGAACGTCAGGCACAAACATGTCTCGAACTGTCAAAACTATTGCAATCTCTTAAAGGAATTGAATCTGTAAACTACACAGGGTTAAAAGAGAACCAATTTAACGAACTTAGTAATGCCCAGTTCGGACCTTATCCCGGAGCTATGTTTACTTTTAATCTTTCATCAAAAGAAGTCTGCTTTAATTTCATGAACAAATTAAAGTTGATTCGACGTGCAACCAACCTATTTGATAATAAAACATTGGCTATTCATCCGGCAAGCACCATATACGGTACTTTTACTGAAGAACAGCGCCAAAGTATGGATGTAGATTCGAAAACAATTCGTTTATCAGTAGGTCTGGAAAGTGTAGATGATTTATATAATGATATTAAACAAGCGTTAGAACAATAGTATTTATGGCTACTAAGACACAGTAAAAGTTCAATAAGCTTAATATAAAAAAGAGAGCATCTAAAATAATCTTTCCAGTCTTTTCGATTAGAAGTTAATTTAGAGGCTCTCTTTTACGCACAATCTGATTACCGAGTGAACTCGGCCCCAATAGGCCGACTATTTCAGACCCTTATACTCTGATTTTCTTTAACTGACTTTCTACAATAAGCTTAGGAATTAAAGAGGGTTCTCTTGCAACCATTACCCCGGCAGCTTCGAAAGCTGCTATTTTTTCTGCAGCAGTACCCGCCCCACTTGAAATAATAGCTCCGGCATGTCCCATTTGTTTATCTGGAGGAGCAAATTGACCTGCAATGAAAGCAACTACCGGTTTAGTAATCTCCCAACGGATAAATTCGGCGGCACGTTCCTCTGCATTACCACCTATTTCTCCAATAATTACAATAGATTGTGTTTCTTTATCCTTCTCGAATAATTCAAGCAATTCACGATAATAAAGTCCGGCAATCTTATCACCACCAATTCCTATAGCGGTTGATTGTCCCATGCCTTTTGCCGTAAGATGAGAAACAACTTCATAAGTTAAAGTTCCGCTTCGGCTAATAACTCCAACTCCACCTTTCGTGAAAACATGCGAAGGCATTATACCAACCATACTTTTACCGGGAGATATAACTCCGGGACTATTGGGCCCAATCAATATAGATCCTTTTTGTTGTGCAAATTGATATGCTTCAATAACGTCAAGTGTAGGAATACCTTCTGTTATACAAATAATTAATCCAATGCCTGCATCTGCAGCCTCCATTATAGCATCAGCAGCAAATGCTGCAGGCACAAATATAGCAGAAGTATTTGCACCGGTTTGGTCTACAGCTTCATACATTGTATTGAACACCGGTATGTTATCTACATTTGTTCCCCCTTTGCCTGGCGATGTGCCGGCTACAACATTTGTACCATAGGCTTTCATCTTCATAGCATGAAAGTATCCATCTCTACCAGTAATACCTTGCACAACCAAACGGGTTGAATCATTTATAAGAATACTCATATTGAATGATTTTTTTGAATGTTAATACTTCTCTAACCAGCCTTTATTGATTGGTTTACAGCCATACGAACAGCCTCACTCATTGTCTGTGCTACAAGAAAGTCTGAAGAGCTAAGTAATGCTCTGCCTTTTTCCTCGTTAGTACCCGTAAGACGTACCACAACCGGAATCTCAGCGTGTAAGTCCTCATAAGCTTTTAACAATCCATTTGCCACATCATCACAACGGGTAATGCCTCCAAATATATTAACCAAAATTACTTTTAACCTATTGTCTTGCAACAAGATCTTCATTGCTTCGGTTATTTTTCCAGGATTTGAGCTGCCTCCTATATCCAGGAAATTAGCGGGATGTCCTTCATGGAGTCTTATCATATCCATTGTAGCCATAGCAAGTCCTGCCCCATTGACCATACATCCAATATCTCCTGTAAGATGAACATAACTGAATCCTTTAGCCTTTGCATGTAACTCAATAGCTTCTTCTTCTGTTGGTTCTGAAAAAAAACAAATATCTTCCTGCCGATATAATGCATTATCATCAAAAGTCATTTTTGCATCAAGCGCTACCAGATTGCCCTCTTCGGTTAAAACCAAAGGATTAATCTCAATAAGTGATGCATCAGTATCAATAAACAACTGGTACATGTTTTGCAGGATTTGCACTAACTGGCCTACCTGTTCCATATCCTCAAACAAAAAGAAAGCAATTCGTCGTGCCAGATAATCGGGCATTCCAACGAAAGGATCAATGTTTATCCGATAAATATTTTCAGGAGTATATTTAGCCACCTCTTCTATATCTACACCACCTTCAGAGCTAAGCATCATAATAACAGACCTGTTCTTTCTGTCAATACTATAACTCAAATAAAATTCCGATTCAATGTTTATTGCTTCGCTAACCAACAATTTATTAACCGACAAACCATTAATCTTCATCTGAAACATTGAAGCTGCATAGTTTATTACATCATTTTTATTATTTACCAGTTTAACTCCGCCTGCTTTTCCTCTACCACCGCTAAGCACTTGTGCTTTAAGCACAGCTTTTTCTATGTTGAGATTTTCATATGCAACCAATGCTTCATCGGCATTACAACAAAGAACATGCTGTTCTACTGGTATACAATATGATGAGAACAGATTTTTTGCCTGATATTCGTGTATTTTCATCTCTTAGAAATATTAAAGTAACAGATACTATTGATGGTTATATTAGAACAATTACTTTGTTCGTATTGTTTAAATTCAATCGTTACATTTTTTATATAAAACAAAGGAGTTATCTTTGTGGTGAATTAAGAAATAAACTTTCCATGTTGAAATTGATAGTAGGCATTACCCGCCATCTGAATTTAGGTACACTTTTGATTCCTTATATTGTTAAAGCAGAATCTGAAGAGATTATCCAGGTGGAGGAACAAGCAACATCTTCCTCTCTGTCCGATAAATCTCTAACCGAGGCTGAAAAAGAAATAATCGCACTCTCATTATGCTATTCAGAGAAAAACTTAATGGAAGTTTATTCAAAAGAAAAAACGGTTTCAGCTTTTCTCCGTAAACTAACAGATGAGAAGCTCAGGGATAATATACGGCCTTATATAGATAAAAAACAGATAGAAATTATCCAGTTAATCCGGTTGAATAAAATCCCTCTGTATTACAAAGAATTAGGAAAAAAGGTTCTATACAACCACAGCAAAATTAAACTAACAGATAAAGATGCTGAAGTTTTTTTTAATTTCAAATCAACAGATCAGCTCTTCAGCTATTCAATTACCTGCAAAACAGATGGGAATCCTCTAATCTTAACTGATAAAAAACCTGTTATTATTGTTACATATCAGCCAGCATGTATTTTAGCTAAGGATGAATTGCTGACATTCAGAGATATTGAAGCTTCACGCCTACTTCCTTTCTTTAATAAGAATTCGGTAGAGGTGCCAGCTTTAATGACTGGTAAGTACATGGAACAAATAGTTATTCCAGCAGTAGAGCGCTTTCAGGTTGAAGCATCCGGGTTTGATATTATTAAAGATGTAACCAGACAAAAAGCTGTTCTGACAATTGAAAAATCAGTAGTACAACAGCCATTATTAAAACTCCGTTTTGAATACGATGATCACTTATTCACACCAGAGGATTCAATACAAAAGAAGTACGCAAGAATGGATGAATGTAACGGAAAGTACACCATCCGTTACTATACCCGTGATAGTAAATGGGAGAAAAAATGTGTTGAGGAGCTTAAAAAACTGGGACTAAAACAATTTAGTAATTCTCAGTTTCAATTATCAGAGGAAGCGTCACAAAGAAATCTTATCAGTTGGATTGGTGCAAATAAGGAGTCGCTTCAGAAGATGTTTGAACTTAGCCAGTCGGAAACAGGTTCAAACTATTATCTGGGAGAGATTTCTCTCAAACAAGAAATCAGTGCTCAGCCCGACTGGTTCGATATACAGATAAGAGTGCAGATAGGAAATTATCAGTTTTCTTTTATTCACTTTAAAAAATATATCGTCAAAGGAATCCGTGAATTCATTCTTCCTGATGGTAATATAGCCTTACTCCCTGAAGAGTGGTTTGAGAAATACAGCGAACTTTTTACTCTGGGAACTAAACAAGATGAAGGAATCAGAATACAAAAAGCTAATTTTAGACTTCTGGATAGTATAGAAGGAGTAGAAATATGTAAAGAGCTTAAAAAGTTACAGTTAGAATATATAAATAAAAAAGAATACCCTATTCCAACAAAAATAAGAGCTACCCTTCGCGCATATCAGAAAGAAGGATTCTGGTGGATGCTACATTTATGGGAAAATAACTTTGGAGGTTGCCTTGCCGACGATATGGGATTAGGTAAAACTTTACAAACCATCACTATGTTACAGTATCTGTATAATCCATCAGAAACTGAAACGAAAGAAGAAGTTTCTCCATCAGCCAATATTTATAGTGCCGACAAGTCGGGACAATTTTCATTATTTGGAGATAATCAGACAGAGGTTTTTATTTGCGAAAATAGTATAGCCGATGTTTCAAAAGCAGACTCACCGGAAGTTACTGAATCTATTTCAGACATAAAATCTGCGCCTGTTACAGAAGCCGAAGTAGCAAGCAAAGCAGTTCTTGTTACCGAACAACGTCCTGCTTCACTGGTAGTTGTACCAACATCTCTGCTTCACAATTGGTTAAGGGAAATAAAGAAATTCAGTTCTTTAAGCACCTACGAATATTCCGGTACAGGCAGATTAAGAAGCAAAAGCATTAAACGCATATTCAATCACTACAATATTATTCTCACCACATACGGAGTACTCAGAAATGACATTGAACTATTCGAGGACTATCCGTTTGAGTGTGTTATACTTGATGAAAGTCAGGCTATCAAAAACCCGGATTCTGTAACCTATCACTCGGTAGTCCGTCTAAAGGCAAAGCATCGATTGGTGCTGACAGGTACTCCTATTGAGAACTCACTGAAAGATCTTTGGGCGCAATTTAACTTCATAAATCCGGGAATGCTAGGTAGTTCTGAGAGTTTCAGGAATAATTTCATCACTCCTATTACAAAAGAGGGTAATATCAGGAAAGAAGCTAATCTTCAACAACTTATAAAACCATTCTTCCTGCGAAGAACAAAGAATCATGTTGCACCTGAACTTCCTTCGCTTACAGAAGAGGTGCTTTATTGTGAAATGTCTCCTGAACAAGAAGAAACTTATAAAAAGGAGAAGAACATATTACGAAATGCTCTGCTGGAGATCAGCAACAAGGAAAATCTGCAGAAGAACAGTTTCATTGCTCTGCAAGGAATGACCCGCCTGCGCTTAATGGCTAACCATCCACGTATGCTAATGCCCGAATATTCTTTTACTTCGGGAAAAATGGAACAGATTCTTGAAGCTTATGAAATGCTAATGAGTGAAGGACACAAAGTTCTTATCTTTTCATCTTTCGTAAAATATCTCCATTTGCTAGGCGAAGCTTTCGACCGAAAAGGCTGGCGCTATGCGCTGCTCACCGGACAAACAACCGACAGGGAAAAAGAGATTAATCGTTTTAATAACGAAAAAGAGATATTTGCCTTCTTTATATCTCTTAAAGCTGGCGGCGTAGGCCTTAACCTAACCGAAGCTGATTATGTATTTATTATAGATCCCTGGTGGAATCCGGCTGCAGAGATGCAGGCAGTGAGTCGCGCACATCGCATCGGACAAACCAAACAAGTTATTGTTTATCGGTTTATTACCAGTAACACGATAGAAGAAAAGATTCTCCAACTTCAGGAAAAGAAAAGTAAGCTGGCAAAAAGCTTCATAACAACTAACAATCCTTTAAAATCGTTCAACGACAAAGAGTGGAAAGAACTATTTAATGTTTTACTGTTATCCGATTAAGATAGCCTCATCAAAAGAGTAAATTAAATCCCATTCTTTAGAAATATAAGTGAGTCTCTGGCCGAGAACCCATAAGCCCTCGACCGAAGGCCCATGGGTTCTCGGCCAGAGACTCATCGGTTTTCAATTGTGAACTTACTTAATTATTAAGGCGTTTCGATTTAATAATGAGCTGAATCATTAATAACCTGTTAATCAGGATACTTTAAATTAAAGCATTCGCCAAAAACAGCAGATATCTCTATTGGTTTCTAAAAAATTCTTCAACTACTGTATAGTGGGAGATAACTGAAAATAGTGGAAGATAAATTGTATAACAAATTTATCTTCCACTACTACAAAGCACTAGTTATCAATAACATGACCTAAAGTTAGTGGCAGGTGGCAGATGAGTCTGCGTTTTTTTGTTTTTTACTGGAGATACTTAGCTTAAAACTGGGATGTAGATATACTCTTTGCTGAAGCAGAAAAAAATAACGTTAGGTTCTTTATGCCTAACGCTATTTTTATATTGAATAAGTTTACCTATTACTTTACTTCTTTTCATTAACTGAAAACGAGTAAGGAAAATCCTCTTTTTGAATACCGCGTTGCTTATTGGGCGTTTCACTCATACGAATATTGATCTCTCCTCCGTTTTGTAAATCGGCATGCTTCAGGTAATTCTTTGTATAGTTTTTGCCATTGAGTGTCATAGTTTCAACATAACGGTTCTCTGCACTATTATCAGGTGCATTGATTACCATCGTGTTTCCATTATCAAACTTAATGGTTGCTTTCTTGAATAACGGTGCACCTAATACGTATTCGTCTGTTCCGGGGCATACAGGATAGAATCCCAAAGAAGAGAAGACATACCAGGCAGAGGTTTGTCCGTTGTCCTCGTCACCACAATAGCCATCGGGATTGGAGGTGTACATGCGGTTCATCACTTCGCGCAACCAGTATTGTGCTTTCCACGGCTGACCGGCATAGTTATACATATAAATCATGTGCTGGATTGGTTGATTGCCGTGAGCGTAATTACCCATATTCATAATCTGCATCTCACGGATTTCATGAATAACCTGTCCGTAGTAGCTTGCATCGAACACTGGTGGAACGGCAAACACAGAATCGAGCATGTTTACAAATGCATCCTTGCCACCCATCAGATCAATCAGGCCTTGTGGGTCATGAAATACCGACCAGGTGTAATGCCAGCTGTTTCCTTCGGTGAAAGCATCTCCCCACTTCAGCGGAGAGAAAGGAGCCATAAACTTACCATCGGCATTCTTTCCGCGCATCAGCTTGGTTTCTTTATCAAACAGATTCTTATAATTCATAGCTCGTTTGGCAAACAAGTCTATCTCTTTCTTCGGACGTTTCAGTTCTTTGGCCAGTTTATAGATGCACCAGTCGTCATAAGCATATTCAAGCGTACGTGCAGCATTCTCGTTTATCTTAACGTCATAAGGTACATAGCCCAGTTTGTTGTAATATTCATATCCCAAACGACCGGTTGAAGATACTGTTGGATGAACATTCTCTGTTCCATGAATAAGTCCTTTATACAGGGTTTCAAGATCGGCCACCTTAACACCTTTCATATAAGCATCTACCAATATGGAAGCAGAATTATTTCCTACCATGCAGCCACGATGACCGGGGCTAGCCCATTCGGGGAAGAATCCGCTTTCTTTATAAGTATTGATAAGCCCTTCCTGAATTTCCTTGTTTGCTGATGGATACATCAAATTAAGGAATGGGAACAGGCAACGGAAAGTATCCCAGAAACCGGAGTCGGTATACATGTATCCGGCTAGCACCTGACCATTAAACGGACTGTAATGTACTATTTTTCCGGTTGCATCCAGTTCATAAAACTTACGAGGGAAGAGTAAAGAGCGGTACATACAGGAGTAGAACGTGCGGTATTGGTCCAACGAACCACCCTCTACTTCAATTTTGCTTAATGCTTTATTCCACTCTGCCTTACCTTTGGCAGCAACCTGATCAAAGCTATCATTACCCACCTCCTTTAAATTAAGTGCAGCTTGCTCGAAACTGATAAATGAAGAGGCAACTCTAGCATGAACAAGTTCACCTTTTGTTGTTTTAAATCCGATTACAGCTCCTACATGGTCGGCTGTTTGCTCCTGGGCTGTTTTTAATGCACCATCGGCAAAAGTGTATTTGTAAGTAAACGGTTTATCGAACGTTATGACAAAATAGTTTTTAAAGTTATCGGGTACTCCCCTACTGTTCTTGGTGGTATAACCGATAATCTTATTCTCTCCGGGGATAATTTTAATATAAGATCCTTTATCGAAAGCATCAATTACCACAAAGGAGCTATCATTCTGAGGAAAAGTGAAACGGAAGATTGCTGCACGTTCGGTTGGTGCAATCTCTGTAACTACATCATGATCGGCAAGATAAGCTTTGTAGTAGTAAGGCTTTGCTACCTCTGATTTATGCGAAAACCAGCTGGCACGCTTCTCTTCATTAAAGACAGGTGAACCAACCACTGGCATAATTGAAAACTGACCATAATCATTAATCCATGGACTGGGTTGATGAGTTTGCTTAAAACCACGAATTTTATTGGCCGTATACATGTACGCCCATCCATCGCCCATCTTACCTGTCTGAGGAACCCAAAAGTTCATTCCCCAGGGAAGGGCTATGGCAGGATAGGTATTACCGGTTGATAACTCATAAGTAGACTGGCTGCCAATCAATGGATTCACGTACTCCACAGGATCAAAATCCTTTGTATTTGCTAAAACAGTGATTGGTTTCCCAATCCAACACAATATTACAGCAAGTATAATTAAAATTTTGATATCGTTCTTCATTGCATTTATAAATTCAATTAGTATATAAGGGTGATAATTAATAATATATTGCAAATTAAAGGCTTTTTTATTTCCCATGCAATTAAAATAGTGAAAAGAAAACTCTATATTATTAAAAGACAATAAGAGATATACATAATACCAACATAAGTTGTTAAAGCATCAGAATAGTATATAAAAGCCAAAATCACTATTCTATAATAAAGAATAACATACAAAAATACACATTATATATTAATATAATCAATCATTGCGTTACTTTTTAAATCAAATTAGAAACAATAGAAATATAATTCTTGCATTTATGAATATAATACACTTTATATTAAAAACAGATTTATTAGACCAATTCATTCTATTTGCTGTTTTTTTTTGTAATTTCGCGCCCTTATTTTATGAATATAGAATAAATTATTATAAAGAAAGAGGTCAATGTTCATCTCATTCTGAAATAACAAGGAAACATTATAAATTATGTAATATATGGATATTCAGACAGAAACAGCAAAAGAGAAGAGCACTCCGACTGCATCTTCAGACTTAATTTACGGACTCGACGAGCGTCCACCGTTTAAAGATGCTTTATTTGCGGCGCTTCAGCACTTATTAGCTATCTTCGTAGGTATAATTACCCCTCCTCTGATTATTTGCGGAGCCTTAAAAACTGATCTTGCAACTACAGGATTTATGGTTTCAATGGCTCTTTTTGCCTCTGGATTATCCACGATTATACAATGTAGGAAGTTTGGTCCACTCGGATGCGGCTTGCTATGCATTCAGGGAACCAGTTTTTCATTCATTGGTCCTATTATTACTGCCGGAATGCAAGGTGGTCTTCCTCTTATATTTGGATGCTGCATGGCAGCTTCGCCTGTTGAAATGATTGTTAGCCGCACCTTTAAATACATGAGACACATCATTACTCCTCTTGTGTCCGGAATTGTAGTGTTACTTATCGGATTAAGCCTTGTAAAAGTGGGTATCGTATCTTGCGGTGGAGGTTATGCTGCAATGGATAACGGAACATTTGGAAGTTTTGAAAATATAGGGATTGCCGCTATTGTATTATTAAGCGTTATGTTTTTCAACCGCTGCAAAAACAAATACCTTCGAATGGGATCAATAGTTTTAGGATTAATCCTTGGATACGCTGTTGCTTTTGCCTTGGGTAAAGTAGATCTTTCAAAAGCAATGACAACAGATATATGGGCATTCAACATTCCTATGCCTTTCAAATTTGGTTTGGATTTTGACATTTCCGTGTTCATCGCTTTGGCATTGATTTATCTTATTACAGCTATAGAAGCAACCGGAGATGTTACTGCCAATTCAATGATTTCAGGTGAGCCAATTGAAGGCGACCTTTACCTTAAACGTGTTTCGGGAGGTGTTTTGGCCGATGGTTTCAACTCTTGCCTTGCTGGAGTATTCAATTCATTCCCAAATTCAATTTTCGCACAAAACAATGGAATTATTCAATTAACCGGAGTTGCCAGTCGTTATGTGGGTTACTATATTGCAGCTATGCTCATTTTACTTGGTTTATTTCCTATTGTGGGTATAGTCTTTTCATTAATGCCCGATCCAGTATTAGGAGGAGCAACATTATTAATGTTTGGTACTGTAGCAGCATCCGGAATTCGAATTATTTCATCACAGACTATAGACCGGAAAGCTTCTTTAGTTTTAGCAGTAAGTCTTGCTATAGGTTTGGGTGTAGAGCTGATGCCTAATATTCTGGAACAGGCACCTCAAGCTATTAAGTCAATATTCTCATCAGGTATAACAACCGGTGGATTAACTGCAATTCTTGCAAATGCTTTAATTCACGTAAAAGAGGGAAATGAAGAAAGAAAATAAGAAAGAGAAATAGTCGATTAATTATGGATATATTAAAGAAACGCATTCTGCAAGATGGCAAATGCTATGAAGGCGGAATTTTAAAAGTAGACAGTTTTATAAATCATCAGATGGACCCCATGCTGATGCATAAAATAGCTCAGGAATTTGTTACCCGTTTTAAAAACGAGCACATAAATAAGGTAGTAACAATTGAAGCCAGCGGAATAGCTCCAGCTATTATGGTAGGGTATTTAATGCAGCTTCCTGTTGTTTTTGTAAAGAAGAAACAGCCTAAAACTATGGAAAATATGCTTACTACAACAGTGCATTCTTTCACTAAAGATCGCGATTACACTGTTTGCATAAGCAACAACTTCCTTACGCCTGAGGATCATGTTCTATTTATAGACGACTTCCTTGCATACGGAAATGCAGCCTTAGGTATGATTGACCTGATTAACAAATCTGGTGCTACCCTTAGTGGAATGGGATTTATCATTGAAAAAGCATTCCAGGACGGAGGAAAAATTCTTCGCGAGAAAGATGTTCATGTAGAGTCTTTAGCTATTATCGATGATTTATCTAATTGCGAAATAAAGATCAGATAAAATACCTATATAATAATACAATAAAAAATGCATTGCATTTACGCTACATAAAATACATTTTTCAAAAATAATCTAGCAATCTAGCAGCAGGCATTTAACGCATTGTAAATAAACGCAATAAGGGTGCTAGATCAAATAAATTTAATCTAGCAGTGATCTAGCAATCTAGCACTTTTAAAAAGCATAGCCAGATATTGAGCAATATCTGGCTATGCTTAAAAAATAGGGTTATATCTTTAAATTATTCACCAATAATTTAAAGCCATTGGTGAATGGATTTTATTTATTGATGAATAATTCCAAAAGTATCATTTATCAAATTCGACATTAAGTCCTTGGTATATTTCATCATCTGTTTTAATCTCCTTGCTCATAATGAATTCACACTTACCACCATTTTTATCTAATTCTAATATTGAGTTTTGTTCTAAATTCCATCCGAGCTTGCTCATATAGTTAATTACATCTATATCTGATTTAAACAGCATAGCATTTTTGTTCTCATCACATAGTTTAGCTTTATAACCAGAGCCAAAATCAAAATAAGTTTTCCCTTTAAGAAACAAAACGCCCTCGAAATATTGAAACTTACAATATGTTTTATAGGCAAAGACATTAATTGTAAAAATGGCAAAGAGAGCCACTAACAGAATCTTTTTCATAGAATAGTTACTTTAATTAAACACACATTTTACCTTGTAAGTATACAATAAAAAATCAAAATGTATATACACATTAAGATAAAAATCGATTTAATTAAAATTCAAAGAGTCTATTTTAACTAAATTTTATCCTTTAGATAAGGATTAAAACTGATCATCCTCTCTCTTTGACTAATTCTTATTCCGTTTGTTTGAAGGGTTTCTTCCTCTTTCTTGTTCTTTTTACTAGTACGTTTCTTTAAGAGTTTCAATTCCCGCATTTTCACTTTCACTAAATCTAGTTCTTGTACTGTTAGTTCTTTTAGCAAATTAATTACTTCATCAACTTTTTCCATAAAATTGGTTTCTATTTATTACTATTTATTATGCATTTATTACTAATATATTCTTTATCAGGCTCTACATATTGCTTTATCGCAACATTATTAACGAATCATTATTCTATTTATTGCATTAGAATCAGTGTTTAATAATATTATCAATAAAAATTTCAAATTTATTAATTTTAAAAAAAACATCTGCAACATGCCAAAAATAAATCCGTATAAACATTTAATTTATACGGATCTATCCTTTTTTTGCATAAAAGTGGAGCTGGAGGGAATCGAACCCTCGTCCAAACGAGGAAATTATAAGCTTTCTACATGCTTATCTTCGCCTAAATTTTCGAGTATGGCAAGACCGAAGCCACCAACCAGTACCTTAGTCTCTAAATTTTCGCAAGAGCCACGAGACGGGACTCAAACTATTTCCGATATAACTGCACCACTAAACCGGAACGCTTCGGAACAACAGCAACCGAGTGATGTCTCGTCTCCGCACCTAGTGCAGAGATTAAGCTAATCTACTATGATTCGATTAAGCAGCAAGAGCGTAATTATTTTCGCCAGATAAAATTTTGATAACTGAGATTTAAGTGCAAATCACCGACGCACTGCATGCTTACATACCATTTCTGCCCGCTGTCAAATCCAGTCAACCCCTTAAGAAGGATTAATGTAACCACTCTTTAGCACTACAAAGATATATATAAATTCTACAACTTGCTTTTTTCTTTCTATTTTATTAAGAAAATAAAGAAATCTGAGCATCTTTTGTTTGACTCTTAGTCTTCATTTTCTCAATAATGACAGATAATGAATCTGTAATAAGTAAACTTACATCCATTTCATCTATAATTTCCGTAAATTTTAAACAAGATATTTTTTCATTTATTCAAGCCAACAGAAGGAGGAGTACCTGATTTTAAGCTGCCCCATATCTTATTTGCTTTATTGCCCATTATCAGTACCAGTTTTCCCCCATTCGCTATATCCGAATGATTAAACCAGGGTTTATCCCAACTCTTACCATTCAAAGTAGCCGACTGTATATATTTATTTTCTTCAGAACAATTTATAGCTTCTATTTCAAGTACTTTCTTATTTCCTAAAGTCAGCAGAACTTTTTTAAACATCGGACTACCAATATTATATGCAGGCAGTCCCGGAGTAACAGGATAGAATCCCAACATTGAAAAAACAACAAAAGCAGACATTCCCCCTCCATCTTCATCACCGGGAACTCCCATCAAATCATTACGAAACCACTCCTTAATAAGCGTACGAATACGTTTCTGAGTTTTCCAAGGTTCTCCAGAGTAGTTATATAAATAAGGAATATGCAAACTAGGTTCATTGGCCATAGAAAATTGACCAACATTGCCAGTATGATCAGGCAATTGCGCATAAAAAGCAAATTTACTACGTCCCAACGGTTCGCTAAACATAGAATCCAAAGCATTATTAAAAGCCTTGTCTCCTCCCATCAAATGAATTAGATCTGCAATATTATGCTGAACGTCCCAACGATATATCCAGCCATTATTCTCGCCATAATATTCACGTGCTCCCATGCCACCAGAGAAACGATAATCAAAAGGTTCTATAAAATTTCCATCTTTATCTTTCGGATGAAAGAATTTTGTTTTTGGATTAAATACATTTCTATAATTAAACGAAGATTTCAAAAAGTATTCATAGTCGGCCTTTTTATTTAATGTTTTAGCAATCTGTGATAAACACCATTCATCATAAGAAGTACCAAGGGTAACAGCAATAGGCTGGCGTTTCTCAAAAGTATTAACTTCTGGTACTGTTTCTTCTTCGCCTTTTGCTAAAGCAGGAATATATCCATGCTCTTTATAAAAAGCATCTAACCAACCGGCAGGCTTGCCCGACCAAGGCGCTAATGTTTTTTCCTGAATACCTCTTTTACATGCTTCATATGCCTTTTCTAAATCAAAATCATTTAAACCCTTAAGATATCCGTCAATAACTGTAGCCACTGCATGATTAGAATTCATTCGGCGCGAGTCTCCTGTTATTTCGGGGAAAGTAGGCATCCATAGATTTCCCATTTGTTCGGCCATATTAATATAAGACCGGATAATATTTGTTTCAGAAACCGGATCGATCAATACACGCAATGGATGATTAGCCCGATAAGTATCCCAAATCCAATCATCAGTAAAAAATGGTCTGCCATCATCTTCGTGTATAGCTCCATCAAATGCACTGTAATAACATCCATCTTCACTAATATTCACTGGACGCTCAAAACAACGGTATATAGAAGTATAAAATATCTTTTTATTATTTTCATTTTCATCACTTATATCTATCTTACCCAACGCTTTATTCCAAATATCCCTCCCAGCTTGAGCTATTGCATCTACATCATAATCTTTTATTTCACGATAAAGGTTCTTTTTCGCTTGTTCTTCGCTTATAAAAGAAATTCCATAACGAACATTGACAATTTGTTCTTTATTTCCGAAAGCTAAAACAACACAAGCATTTTCTCCTTCAGCTGAAGAAATGGAGGTGTTGAGCTTATTATTTTTGTACGCACCTGTCTTTTCCGGAATTTGCTTTGTTTCAAGATATAAATAGACCTTTGTATTATTTGCCAGATTTTGAAATCCGCTCACAGTGTTGCCTTTGACTTTAAGCCCTCCATCTTTCGAATTTAAGACTAAATAAATTGGTCTATCCTGAGAAAAAATCAATTTATAAACAGCCGATTGATGTGAAGGAGCATAACATATTTTTGTTTGCTGTTCATCTAAATAGACTTCATAATAATATGGCTTGATTTTCTCATTGTCATAACTAAATGAAGTTACAGGCTCTAATATTGATTCATCTCCCTGAACCGGACTAAGGTTGAAAGCAGAACTTCCCCGATGGCTAGTTATCACCAGAGGTAATCCTTTGATAACATCACTTGTAAAATCACCTCTTTCCGGGCATACCCGTAGCATACTGTTAGGCAAATGAATTGTTGGATAAGTAGGTACTAACAAATGACTTATGTTGCCCATATATGGATTAACATAATCAACGACGTTTTTCTTTTCTTGTTGGGCTTCACTGTATAAAGTCATCATAAAAGAAAAACAAAACAAGGCTATAAATTTAAAGCATTTCATGATTTAGATCAACTATTTATAAATGTTATAAACTTAGAGAAAATATTGCATAAAAAGGTGCATAATGGAATATATATAATAGGTCTAAGCTAAAATATTTATCACCAATATGCACCATTTTTATTCAGTGTTTTTCAATCATACTTATTCATCCCAAAAGCCTGAAATGATTTTATTTGATTTCATCCGTATTATTTATTAAGTAATGTCTGCTTAGGAAGCGCTCTCATTTCAAATGCAGGTGCAACATCATCGTAAACATTGTTTGACAATGTAACGGCAAAGACTGCAATATTCTCGTCATCCGGTAGTTCCAACACTTTAGCTCCCTTAGGCAATGTTATACCAAATTTGTACATATAAGTAAATGTATATGCTTCATTTCCTTTGTGTGTATGGCGGTGAGAACCAACATAAGCAAGAGGGGCGTTTCTTACATATCCTTCAGTGAAATCAGTATGTCCCCATTGACCGTAAAATCCTGAATAATATGGAACCTCAAATGTATATGCTTTACCATCAACTTTGAAGGTTGCCTTACGATCTTTATCTACTGACGATGCAAGAATATATATTTTTGCACATCCACTGTTAGCTGGCAGATTTACTATATTCTTTTTGCACTTAACGACATTTTTTTCATCAACAGGAGCTATTTTAAAGGTCACTCCATCACTAGTTACTTCTTTCCCTATTAAATCTGATGAGTATGAATTTCCATCTTTATCAAAACGACCTGTATTTTTAAAAGCATCTGGAGTAAATGCCTGGCCATTAAAATCTAAAGAAACCGGTATATTCAAAGGATTAACCAAAGCAACATCTGATTTTTTTAATTTTACACTAAATGTTTTAGGTTTGAAGGCAGTAGTACTAAATACTAATTTCTTTCCAACAATCGAGGCATCACCAATAACTTCCTCAATACCATTTAGTTCTTTAGCTGACTCTATAGCTTCAGGAAACTCAACTTCAACATTATTAGCAGTTTTACCATCTAGTTCATACAAACGAACTACATACGACTGTCCATCTTCTGACTTTTTAAGTGCCTTAATTGCAACCTGAGGTGTATTGATTTTTACAAAAGAGAACTCACTGCCTAATTTTCCGGCATGTTTTGACGAAGTAAATGAAAGTAATGGATTATTTAATGCGTCAGCATCCCATGTTATACGGTCTTTCTGTTCAGGAGTAACAACATGTCCTAAAATTGAATAGGTAAAAGTATGATGACCAAAATCCTGTTTATTTTGATATGTATATGACTTGTCAGTCTTTGGGGTATGCAACAAAGTAAGACGAAGACTATTGTCGTTAGGCTTGTCCCAACCATATTTACAGTTGTTAAGAATAGATACACCATAACTTCCGTCTTTGTCAGTTAAATCAGCCCATTGCTGAGCATTAACCTCATAAGCTGTTTCAGTATTGTTTCCTCTTTCTATCGATCCAAGACCAAGGTCATAAGTTGCCTTTGGGTTAGAAATACTAAGAGGAAATTCAGCTTTTAGAAGAGCATTTTGTGATGCCCAGTCAATGTCATTAACAACATCAATTCGATCATCAGCAGCACCTTCAGTCAGTCGGATATGCTGTACAAAAGTGGAATTACCATATTTTCTTTCAACTTTTAGTGTTGCAATAAGTGGTCCTTTATCTTCAACAGATATTTGTATATCTTCGTTAACTGAGACAGGAGTACCATCAACCGTTTTTTTCAACACTTCCCAGGCAGGCCAGTTAAATGATTCATTAGAAGGAAAGAAAGCCAGACGTATAGCCGAGCCATTCTTCACCAATTCACGATTAACTCTCTTATCCACAATAGAAGCAATATCTCCGTCTGTATTCAATGTTACCTTATAAATACTATTTTCGAGAGTATTTGAAGTTGCTTTCAACTTATTTTGAACAGAAGCACTCTTTCCAAACCTGACATCATAAACGGAATAACTTACAGGAGCAGCCTCAGCAGCAAAAGCGATATGAGCAATGCCATTTGAAACCGAAATTAACTGGGCAGCAACCTCTTTTCCTTTTTGAGTGAAAACTCTGACTCCCGAAGGTTGATCTTTAATAGGAACATTTGCTTCAACAATATCTTTCCGGGCAGATGCCAACGAATTATACACAACAATAGCAGTGCCTTTTACTCTTGTGTCAAGTGCCTGAGATACAGATCCGGTCGCTGTCTTAATAACATCAGCAAAACGACTCTGTGCTATTAATTCATCATTCCATGAATAAGCATAAGCTTTAGGAATACTAGTACCGGTTAAGTCATCATGAAACTGGTGCCAGATAAAGCGCTTCCAGGATTCATCCAGGATACTTGAAGGATATGTTACACCACCTAAGAAATCGGCAATAACAGAAGATCTCTCTGCAGCATCACCCAACTGTTCATTTCTACGGTTGAAACGTTTCATTGCTGCCTGGGAAGTGTAACACCCTGTACCGTGTACATCCATTAATAATTCACCATTATAAACAGGTAGTTCGGGATGCTTTTCAAATGGTTGGTAGTCTTCAAAAATCTGATAAGAACGAGAACTTATAACTTTCACAGCCCCATCTCCTTTCAAACCTTTTTCGACAGAAACAACCGATGAAATTGTTGGAGAGCCCCCAGTATCACCTGTGCCATAATATCTAAAAGCTGTATTGTTTACGCCTGATTTAGCCATCTCAATAAGTTCCTGATTATGACTGATATCTTCGTTATTCCACCTAAAGTTATAGCTCTTGGCATTTAATGCTGCCATAATACGTGAACCATCTATCCCCTGCCACAATCCTATACTAAAAGGAAATTTAGAGTCACCATAAAATGGGTGTAATCTCCACTGAAGTTTTTGTGTGGAAAAACCTATTAATCCGGCATGAGCTGCTATCGTAGGCAGTGTATACCCAAAGCCGAAACAATCCGGCAAGAAAATATCTTTTGATTTTGTTCCGAATTCTTTTTTATAAAATTCCTGTCCTAAAAGGATATTTCTGAAAAAAGATTCAGGAGAAGGGACATTTGTGTCTGTTGCATCCCAACTACTACCAGAGATGTTCCATCTTTTCTGTGCTATAAATTTCTTAACTTTTTCATACTCCAACGGATAATATTCCTTCATCCATTGATACTTGATACCACCCTCAAAATTAAAAACATAATCGGGATACGTATCCAATAGCCAAATGTTTTGAACTAATGTCTTATACACAAAATCATCAATAGAGGTTTGCACATCCCAATTCCATTGCGAATCAAAATGCGCATTTGAAACAACATATGCCTTGAACTCCTGCTGGGCATGAACTGTTCCAAGACTCAGCGCAACAAACATTGCAGCTAATTTTTTTTTCATCTTATAAAAATTAAGTTATTATGAATCAATAAAATAATTTATCTCGTTTTTTTATAATATAGCGTTTGGCCTTCTTTTGACAAAGATAGTGGAACGGCCTCATTGGATACTCCTCTCTTATAATTAGGTCTGTTGCTCATGATAAACTTAATATCAGCACCATCTTTAATATTATCATAGGTAATATAAGATTTATCATACTCCTTATCATTGAGATACATTTTTCTTATATACACATTTTCTTTAGACCAATTTTCCGTTGTTACATTCACTATTTTCCCATTACTCAATGTCATACTAACAGCCTCCATGCCAGGCGATCCAATATTATAGATATTACTGGAGGGAGCAGTAGGATAAAATCCCATGCTATTAAAAATATACCAGGCAGACATCTGTCCACAATCATCATTACCGCTCAGTGAACCTGGTTGATTTCCATAAAATCTATCCATGACTGCCCGTATCCATTTCTGACAATTCCATGGTTGTTTTACGTAATTATACAGATAAATAATTTGGTGACAAGGTTCATTTCCATGCCAATAAGCGCCAATCCTTCCCTGAATATCATGAGCACCAGGAATATCGTCGGGTATTTCCATAGTAAACATAGAATCGAGCCTGGATATAAAAAGTTTCTTACCAACCATATTTATATACCCTTGAACATCCTGAGGAGTATACCATGTATATTGCATTGTAAAACCTTCTGTTATATCTCCCCAGCCATTAACAGAACCAGGGCCAGTATAAGATATCGGAGCAAAAGGAGTCCTCCATTTTCCGGAAGAATCTCGTCCACGCATATATTTTGTAACTGGATCTACTAGATTCTGGTACGATAGTGATCTATTAAGAAAATATTTATAGTCATCATTCTTATTAAGCTTCTTAGCAGCCATGGCAATGCAATAGTCATCAAAAGCATATTCCAGTGATTTAGAAACTGATTCTTTTTCTTTATCGAAAGGCACCCATCCCAATGTTGAATAATCCGATAAACAATCATAATTAGGATTCATCGCAGTTATTTTCATTGCCTGATAGGCTCTTTCATAATCGAACCCTTTAACATCTTTCACAATCATATCTGCAAGAACAGATACAGCATGATAACCAATCATACACCACGTTTCATTACCGTAGAAAGACCATACAGGCAACATATGTTCTACACTTTTATCATAATGTGCCAGCATTGAGTTAGCCACATCAGCATTCTTCTCTCTTTGAACTAAATTGAATAGTGGATGTAGAGCTCTGTAAGTGTCCCACAGAGAAAAGACTGTTAAATTAGTGAATCCGTTTGCTGTTTCTATATTTTTATCAAGTCCGCGAAATCGGTTATCTGAATCCTGAAAAACAAAAGGATGCAAAAAAGCATGATAAACAGAGGTATAGAATGTTTCTTTAAGTTCTTTTGTACCTTTAACCTGGAACTTGCTTAATTCTTTGTTCCACAGCTTCTCGCCCTTTGCTTTTAGAGCCTCAAAAGTCATACCATCAAGCTCTTTCAAATTTTCCAAAGCACCAGCCGCACTTACAGATGAGATAGCAGTCTTAACGTACACAGCTTCATCTTTTTCTGTTTTGAATTTCATCCAAGCTTTCAGATCTTTCCCCCAGGTTTCTTTACTACTTCTAAATCTATTGGTATTATAAAGTACAGATTTACCATTTTGCATTAATCCACAAGATTGAAATGGCTTGGAAAAAACCGCTGCAAAATAAATATGGCGTTCTGGTCCCCATCCTTTAACCAGTTTATATCCACATATTGTTGAATCATTTTCAAAACGAACATTCGCCCATTCACAAGATTGTCCGAGTGTATGTTTCAAATCAATCAAAATAAAAGAATTGTCATTCTGAGGATATGTAAAACGGAATATGCCACTTCTTACTCCAGATGTCATTTCAGCTTTTACTCCATAATCAAGCAAATCAACACCATAATAATTAGGACTAGACCATTCTTTGTCATGAGAATAACGTGAACGATACCCTTCTTGCGGATTAGCATGTGTTCCCGGGGTAATTTTGATATCACCGGTACCAGGTACAAATAAAAAATCTCCCAAATCAGGTATGCCCGTTCCGCTTAAATGACTCAAGCTAAATCCTAACAATGTTTTATGATCATATTTATAGCCAGATGCTGCATCGTAATCATCACTATCCGTATCCGGACTAATTTGAATTCCGCCAAAAGGAATCTGAGATCCGGGATATACATTGCCATAACCAGCTGTTCCAACAATAGGTTTTACGTACTGAGTTAAATTATCTTGTAAAGAAATAGAATCACCTTTGCCTTTATATGAACAAAGCAAAAGAGCCATAACTCCCCATAAGCATTGCTTAAGATTGATATACATGATGATTTTTATATAATAATTGTTCTAGTTACCTTTTAATATCGCCCATCTCAACTTGATATTCTTTCCAAAGATTGTCAACCCGGAACTTTTCAGATGGACCAAAAATATATTTAAATGCAGCATCAAATGACCATGGAATTACCTCCAATGTTGAATGATTAAATTTACGCAAAAAATCTTTGTCTTTTGTCTGAGCTATCCAATAAAGGAAAAATCCTGTAGTACGATATCCATCCATGTAAGTTCCACCTTTTGGTCTGTCTTTCGATGTAAAACCACCATTAGCCAAACGAACAGCATCAGCCATACCTTCAATAAATGTCCAGAAGGCTCCACCATCCCCGTAAGATCCGCATCCTTGTGGTTCTAACTGATACGCATGTGTTAATTCATGATACAATACACCACGCGTTTCGAAATTTAGTTTTGCTGTATCATTTTCAGCAAAGCTTTTTTCAATCCATCTGGTACTATATTCTATATCAATAATTGAGCCATGACCACTTTTTGCAGAAATTCCATTATAATCCTTTATTGTATATACTATATTTTCTAGTTTGGGAATGCTATCTTTAGGAGTAAAGTATAAAGTTTGCAAAACTTTCCTGGCACATTCTTTGATATACTTATCCGGATCAGGTACTATATGATTATATATTTTTGCACCTTTTGTATCTGGAGACAAATCCCTGAACTCCACGTTTCCAACGAAATAGTTATCCCACGAAGCTACTTTACGTATTTCTTTTTTTAACCTGATTTGCCCTGCAATCTGAGCATATACAAGAATCACAAGTAGTGAACAAAAAATTGATAATACTATTTTTTTCATATCAATCAAAATTTACCATCAGTTAAAGAATATGCTTTTGTGTCTGAAGTCAAACATCTTTTTTTGTTGGGAGTAGAAGACATTTCAAAAAAGAGTTCTCCACCATTTATTATATCATTGTGTGTGATATATGTTTTATCATATATTTTGCCGTTTAGTTTCACCCATTTTATGTATCTATTTTTATCACTAACCTTTGGAGCTTTTATTTCCAATGTTTTTCCATCTTTTAGGTTCACTTTTAGATATGGAAGATAAGGTGCACCAAACACATATTGGTCAGTTCCCGGACAAACTGGATAAAATCCCATCGCTGAAAATATGTACCATGCAGACATTTGTCCGCAATCATCATTTCCACACAGTCCATTTATATTATTCTTATACATCCGGTTCATTATCTCACGAACCCAGTATTGTGTTTTCCAAGGTTGAGAACTCCAGGCATACAAATAAGCAATGTGGTGACTGGGCTCATTTCCATGAATATAATTTCCTATTAAGCCTTCTTTAGTTACATCTTCTGTATGTTCATAAAATTCAGCAGGGAGCTTCATCGTAAACAAAGAATCAAGATTACGAATAAATTTCTTATCTCCTCCCATAGCAGTAATAAGACCGTTAACATCATGCGGCACATAGAAAGAATAATTCCACGAATTGCCTTCAATAAATCCTTCTCCGGAAGTACTTAACATGCTAAACTTCTTTTTCCATTCACCACTGGCATAACGTGGACGAGCAAATCCAATTGAACGATCAAACACATTTCTATAATTCAAAGCTCTCTGCTTGTATTTATCCGCCAATACCTTATTTCCAGCTTTTAATGCCATCTGATAAATGGTCCAATCGTCATAAGCAAATTCCATTGTTTCAGATACAGCACTGCCATTCATTTCAAAAGGAATATATCCATATTTTAAATAGTCCTTTATATTCTCATAATAAGGAATGTTAGAACTACTGACCATAGCAGACAGCATCTCTTCTTTATCTAAATTAGCTCCTTTAGCATAAGCATCAGATAAGACAGAAACTGCATGATAACCAATCATACACCAATTTTCATTCCCCATTAACGACCAGACTGGTAATGCCTTATGAACACTCTGCTCGCTATGCTTCAACATAGATTTTATCATATCCGTGTTACGCTCCAGATCTAAAATGTTTAATAGCGGATGAAAAGCACGATAAGTATCCCATAAAGAGAATATTGTATAATTAGTAAAATCCTCTGCCTGGTGAATATTATGATCAGCACCTCTGTATTTTCCATCAACATCCATATAAACAGATGGATTAATCATTGTATGATACAATGATGTATAAAACATTGAGACTTGATCTTTACTTCCTTTCACTTCAATTGTTCCCAACTCTTTTCCCCATTTGTCTTTTGCCTTTCCAGAAATCGCATCGAAAGAATAATTGGCAGCTTCTGCCTGAAGATTTTTCAAAGCCCCTTCAGTACTTACACCTGATAAGGCCACTTTTATTTCCAAATTCTGATCTGATAACTGATCAAAATTAAAATACGCTACAATATTTCTTCCCGTTATTTCAGGAAAATTATGCTTGAGATCGAATTTACGCCAAAAACCGTTATATTTACTTTCTCCTTTTTCTACATAACCATAATCTTTTATTGGTTTAGAAAAAGATATTGCAAAATAGGTGTAATTGGTCCTTGCCCATCCGTTGGTAATACGATAGCCGGTAAGCAAAGTATCATTTTCCACACGAAGATTCGTCCAAAGTACTTTTCCATTATAATTATAAATTCCGTGAATCAGATCAAGGATAATTCGACTATTTTCTCCTTTTGGATATGTATACTTATGCACACCAACGTGTTCCGTAGCTGTAAGTTGAGCCTTGATTTTATAATCCTCAAGCATTACTTCATAATAGCCAGGAGATGATTTTTCTGTAGTATGAAAGAAACGAGAACGATATCCGGATCCAGGTTCCTTGGTGGTACCCGGATTTGTTTTCAATTTTCCTGTAGTTGGCATAATCAGAATATCCCCCAAGTCAGAGTGTCCGGTACCACTCAAATGGGTATGACTAAACCCAACTATTGTATTATCTCTATACTGATAACCGGCACAATATTCATAAGCATTCTTCTGATAAATGCCATTTACATTGTGAGGAATAGTGTCTGTATCCGGACTAAGCTGTACTGCGCCAAAAGGAACACAGGCACCAGGGAAAGTATGCCCCATACCATTCGTTCCAATAATTGGATTTACAAAATCAGTAAACTGAGATTGCCCAAAAACAGCAATTACATCTAAAAGAAAAAAGAAAGAAAGAAGCGATCGTTTCATTATAGTCATTGAATTTTATCAGAAATATTTATTTAAGTTATAATCTTACTATTTTTTCTCGTTCACAGAAAACGAATAAGGGAAATCCTCTTTATTAATGCCACGTTCCTTGTTCGGAGTATTGCCCATGCGGATGTTTATTTCACCACCATTTATCAGATCACTGTGTTTCAGATAATTCTTTGTATAGGTATTACCATTAAACATCATGGATTCAATATAACGGTTACCCGAACCGTTATCGGGAGCATTGATAATCATCTCCTTTCCATTTTCAAAGGTGATGGTTGCCTTCTTAAACAACGGAGCACCAAGAACATATTCATTTGAACCGGGGCATACAGGATAGAATCCCAGTGCAGAAAAGACATACCAAGCTGAAGTCTGGCCGTTATCCTCATCACCACAATAACCATCAGCACTACAGGTATACATACGGTTCATCACTTCACGAAGCCAGTACTGTGCTTTCCACGGCTGACCGGCATAGTCATACATATAAATCATGTGTTGAATAGGCTGGTTACCGTGTGCATAATTACCCATATTCATTATCTGCATTTCACGGATTTCATGGATCACGCCTCCATAGTAGCTCTCATCAAATACCGGGGGTACAGCAAAGACAGAATCGAGCATGTTTACGAAAACTTCTTTTCCACCCATCAGGTCTATCAGTCCCTGAGGATCATGGAATACAGACCAGGTATAATGCCAGCTGTTACCTTCGGTAAAGGCATCACCCCATTTCAGAGGAGAAAAAGGAGTCATAAATTTGCCATCGGCATTCTTGCCACGCATAAGCTTTGTTTCTTTATCAAACAGGTTCTTATAGTTCATTGCACGTTTGGCAAAAAGTTCTAATTCTTTCTTCGGACGTTTGAGTTCCTTTGCCAGTTTATAAATACACCAGTCATCATAGGCATACTCCAGTGTGCGGGCGGCGTTCTCGTTTATTTTCACATCATAAGGAACATAGCCCAGTTTGTTGTAATATTCATAGCCCAAACGGCCGGATGAGGAGACAGTTGGATGTACATTCTCTGTGCCATGGACAAGGCCTTTATACAAAGTCTGGAGGTCATCTACTTTCACACCTTTCATATAGGCATCGACCAGTATTGAAGCGGAGTTATTGCCAACCATACAACCACGATGGCCGGGGCTGGCCCATTCAGGGAAGAAGCCACTCTCTTTATACGCATTGATCAGTCCTTCCTGGATTTCCTTATTTACTGACGGGAACACCATATTCAGGAATGGAAACAAACAGCGGAAGGTATCCCAGAAGCCGGAATCAGTATAAAGGTAGCCGGGAAGCACTTCACCGTTATAAGGGCTATAGTGAACTACTTTACCCGAAGCATCTGTTTCATAGAACTTACGTGGGAAAAGCATAGAGCGATACATGCAGGAATAGAATGTGCGGTACTGATCCAGTGAACCTCCTTCAACTTTTATTTTACCCAGGGCATTGTCCCATTGGTTCTTTCCTTTTGATACCAGTTCATCAAAGCTGTCATTGCCGAGTTCTTTCATATTCAGGTGAGCCTGTTCAAAGCTGATAAAGGAAGAGGAGACTCTGGCATGAACCACTTCTCCCTTGGCTGTTCTGAAACCAATAACAGCACCGGTATGACCGGCTGTTTGTTCTGACTCCTGTTTCAATTGTCCATCGGCAAAGGTGTATTTATAAACAAACGGTTTATCAAAAGTAATTTCAAAGTAATTTTTAAAATTGGCGGGTACTCCTCCACTGTTCTTTGTAGTATAGCCTATTATCTTGTTCTCTGCAGGAAGTATTTTAATATAAGAACCTTTATCGAAAGCATCGATCACCACAAAGGAGCTGTCACTCTTCGGGAAAGTGAAGCGGAACATGGCTGCACGTTCGGTGGGAGTTATTTCCGTCACAACATCATGGTCGGCGAGATAAACCTTATAATAATAAGGGCGAGCAATTTCTGCCTTGTGAGAAAACCAGCTTGCACGTTTATTCTGATCGAATATAGGACCACCTGTAACCGGCATTATGGAGAACTGACCGTAGTCGTTTATCCAGGGACTGGGCTGATGGGTCTGTTTAAAACCTCGGATCTTATTTTCTGTATAAGTGTAAACCCAGCCGTCACCCATCTTGCCGGTTTGAGGTACCCAGAAATTCATTCCCCAAGGACGGGCTATGGCGGGATAGGTGTTTCCTGTGGATAACTGGTAAGTTGACTGGCTGCCAATCAAAGGATTGACGTAATCGGAGAGACTAACACCCTCGTCACTGGCAAATAATAAAGAAGGGAGTGCAACACAACTCAAAACAAAAAATAGAGCAAACTTACATACATTCTTATATTTCATGATATATATCCTAATTTGATACACAATCTTTCACCTTAAAAACAATTACTAATTATAAACATCCATCCACTTTCATACGAAAGTGAATGGATGATCTATACTATTTACTCACTTGGATATCCCGGATTCTGTTTCAAGTTAGGATTACTTGCTAACTGACTATAAGGAATTGGGAATATTTCAAGATTCTTATCATTTGAGGCAGTATGATCCCACCAATTTGCAGAGACAAACTTACCAAAACGAATCAAATCTGTTCTACGTTTCCCTTCGAAAATAAATTCACGAGCTCTGTCGTTAATTAATTCATCCAGAGTCAAAGTCGATGTTGTATATCTGTACTGAGCCCAGTCATCAGAATTAAAATCACGTATTCTGCATTCATTGACTAAATCAACAGCCTCTTGAGTTGCACTCCCAGCATTCTTTCTCATTAAAGCTTCAGCCTTGAAGTATTTTATTTCTGTAAGTCTGTACAATGCCCAGTCATTGCTCCAATAGTGTGGATCAGTAGATGGACCAGGTTGATATTTATTAAAACGAGCGCCACTATTTTCCTCTCCGTTATACATAGTTGATTCTGTCTTACCTTCACTTGCTCTATAAATATAATTAACAAAAGCAAGAGGTTTGTCCTTGTATTCCTCTGTTCCTAAAACTGGCTTTGTAGGATTATCATAGTAATATTGGGGGCCAATAAGCATCCAAGTTGATTTTCTTAAATCTTTAGCATCAAAATTATTATAAGCAGAAGGAATAACAACACCTCCGTTGTTACCATTGGAAGCACCTCCATAAATATACTTTTGAGCAAAATGATAAAAATCGCCATTCCAGCCACATTTATTTATTGATCCTTGATAATCATAAGCCAAGACAAACAAATTTTCATTTGAAGTAGTAGAGTTCGTATTACAGAATGGAGTCTTAATATCCTGATCCAAGGCTAATACTCCAGTTTGAGAGCCTACTTTATTTTGAAGAATATAATCACATGCTTTTATACAATCATCATATCGCTGGGTTCCAGACCAGACTTCAGCATTTATATATAATTCAGCCAACATTGCATAACCGGCAGCTCTTGTTACACGTCCATTATTTGCAGAGGATAATAAAGGCAATTTATCTACATTATCAAGCAACTCCTTCTCTATAAATTTAAAAACTTCAGTACGCTGAACAGTCGGAGGACTTACAGGAGTTCCTATTTCTGTTACGACAGGAATATTTCCAAATAAATCCATAAGTCTAAGATAATGATATGCTCTGAAAACTTTCATTTCAGCTACAAACTGATCTTTTTCTTCTTGAGTAATTCCCATTCTTTCAGGATCTAAAGCAGCAATTCTATTTGCTGCATCTGTACATAACCCCATGCCCCAAAACATAAGTCTCCATGTATTTCCTATCGTATTTTCTCTAATATTCCAGGTATGATAATGAAGGCGAGTCCAATCTCCCCCATCGTAACCGTGACGTCCTTTGGTAGGCCAGGCTATTTGGTCTGCTGAATACTCATTCAATCGCCAGCAACCGTTTTGACCAGTAGCTGCAGCCCATGCTCTGGCATGAGTATATGGTCTAAGCACAGCAGAGACAACTTCATCTCTGTTATTGTAGAAATTTTCTGAACTTATTCTGCTGTACATATTTTCATCCAAGTTCGTACATGAACTAGTAGCGAACAATAAGCTCACCGAAATTATGGCAAATGATAATAGTTTATTTTTTTTCATAATAGTTTATTTTAAAATTGAACATTCAGCCCGATTGTATAACTTCTGGTAATAGGATAGCGATCTCTACTGTCAAGACCTGGAGCAAGACCTGTATCATTAACTTCCGGATCTAGCCCTTTATAACCAGTAATTGTAAAAAGATCTCTTGCTGTAAAATAAATTCTAAACTGAGGAATTCTTTTATCACCCGACTTATTTTTAAAATTATAGCCAATAGTCAGATTGTCCAATTTTACAAAGTCACCTTTTTCAAGATAATAGTCAGAATATTGATATGTATCATTTAATGCTGCATGGGTTGTTGTTGCACTTACTAAAACATTAGTAGGTAATGTAATCTTATTGCCATAAGCAATTTCGCCTGTATTCAAAACGTCAAATCCGAATTTACCTCTAAATGAAACTGATAAATCAAAATCTTTATATTTTAAATAATTTGACATTGACAAATAGAACTTAGGAACACCATTTCCTATAACTGCCATATCTCCATCACCAATAGCATCAGCATGAACTTTCTCACCACTTTTATTATAGAATAACCATTCTCCAGTTTCACTAAATCCGGCAAAACGTTTGCCATAGAAATTTCCGATCTTATCTCCGGCATATGTACGAATGGAATTACCTAATGCTCCATAACCGCCAATGTCACCATATTCTTTATAGTCAACAGTATATAATTGATTAGAGAAACTTTCAAGAACATTATTTGTATGGCTAGCTGTGAAATTAGCTTTCCACATAAAATCCTTTGTTATTACTGGAATCGTATTTAATGTTACCTCAATACCTTTACTCGAAACTTCACCTACATTAGTATATATATCATTAAATATAAATGGAGGCTGTTGCGTGTTATACCATTCTAATAAATTTGATGTTTTTCTATTAAAAATATCAATAGTACCACCAATTCTATTATTAAGGAATCCAAAATCAATACCAAAGTTCAATTCCTTTTTCTTTTCCCATTTTAACTCAGGATTTGGGTTGGAAGTAGGTCCGTAAGTTTGTACCCATTTTCCATTCGGTCCCAGATAAAAACCTCCTGTACCAAGCTGTACTATAGAATTATAACGTCCGATTCCTGAATTACCTGTTTCTCCGTACCCTAATCTGACTTTCAACATATTTAAGAAGGAAAATTGTTTCATAAACTGTTCATTAGATACATTCCATGCTATTGAAGCTGATGGAAAATTTCCCCATTTATTGTTTTTACCAAATTTTGTTGATCCTTCATGACGAAGAGAAAATTGAGCTACATAACGATTATCATATGAATAATTAAGACGACCAAAAAAAGCGATAAGTTTATCGTCCTGTTTCTCTGAGTACATACCAGCTTTACCACTACCTAACCAACTTCCAGATCCTATATCATCATCTTCTGTCACATCATTCAGGAATCCTCTATTTTCCATTTTAAGTGCTTCCCATAAATTATATTGAAAACTGTATCCGGCAACAGCACTTATGTTATGAACACCTTTAATCAAAGATGAATATTCAATTGTAGGTTCCACTGTACCTTTTGTATCAAAATTCTCTTCCTTTCTGGCATATCCCAGACCTTCATAATTCTGCTTAGACTCCCATGAGTTAACATTTATATATTCAGAATCATGCCAGTTATCTTTCAAAAAGCTTCCGAAGATAGAAACTTTTAAATCCTTAATAAGTTCCAGCCCCACTTTTGCGCTTACTGAAGTAGTTTGCTGATTTCTTTTATTTTTATGAGCAGAAAGTCTGTTTATTGGATTTACCATTTTCTCAACTTCATCTGTTAATGCTAATGTTGGATTTAAGGTTAAAGCGGTTTCCCAGCCTCCACCACCTAACATATTGGCAGCATTGAAATTAGTTGCCATATTTACCATAGTAGTAAGTTTGTTATTAAATCCTTTAGCATTTAACAGAACTCTAGCACCATAATTTTTACGTTCATTAGATTTACCTATACCTTCATAATCATTAAAATATACCGACGCACGATAATCTGTAACCTCATTGCCTCCACTTACAGCAAGATTATGAGAATAAGTCAAATTATCTTTATTGATTAAAGCATCATAAAAATCTGTAGAATGATCATAATCAGTCATCTGCCCAGCTTTAGGATTTGAAGGATCTTTCATATAAGCTCTATATTGATCAGCATCCAAGAAATCTGGTCTTTTAGCTACACTATGTCGCGTTACAAAAGTAGAATAATCTATTTTAACACTCCCTTTTGCCCCTTTTTTAGTCGTCACTAATATTACACCTGCATTTGCTCTACTACCATAAATAGCAGCTGCAGAACCATCCTTTAGTACATCTATAGATTCAATATCTTCCGGTTGAAGTAAATCCATATTTCCATCAGGAATACCATCAATAACAACCAAGGGGGAAGAGCTTCCTGAAAGAGAAGTAATACCTCTTAACTGAAAAGCGACTCCAGAATTAGGATCAACACCTCCAGTTCTAGTTATTGTCAACCCAGCGACTTTACCTTCCAATAATGACATAGGATCTCTTGATCCCCCCATATTAAAATCACCAGGTTTTACAGAAACAACAGCAGTAGCAACATCTGATCTTTTCAAAGTTCCGTATCCCACTACAACAATTTCATCAAGAGTTTTCGAGTCATCAGATAGTTCTATGGTAAGACTGGATTTATTTCCCACAGAAACGTCTTTTGTTATATAACCAATAAATGAAATTTGAAGAACTGCTCCTGATGGCACACTAAAAGTAAAATTTCCGTTTTCATCTGTTACTGTGGCTTTCTTAGTACCTTTAACTGATACATTTGCTCCGATAATAGATTCACCTTTTGAATCCTTTACTACACCCGAAATTTTTTTCACCTGCTGTGTAACAGAAGAGACTTCAAGATTTGTACTTCGTCCATTCAATCCAAGCCCAAGGTTAGGCGAACCTATAGCATTAGCAGAAGTGGGAAATGTACAAGAAAAAAAAATAAAAGGTAAAATTTCCCTAATACCCAACGTTTTTTTCTTCTGAAAATTGTGAAACAACAAACATCTAAACAAAACCTCTTTTTTCATAATTTAGTGTTTTTAATTATCAAACTTGATTAAAAAAAGTATTACCTGATTAATGACAATTTTAGAGAGATTTACTGTGATTTAAAGTTATTTTTATTTCAAGACAATCAATATTTAAAAAGCTAATGTTTTTGCAACACATTAATTTCTATCTAAAACTCATCGAACCTGATTCACAAACTTATCAAGCTAAGACCAAATAACGATTGCTATATTTGACAAAAGAGTATCTTTTCATGCAATTGAGTGATTAAGATATCATTTTGGCCAATTAGGACACCTTTTACTAAGGTATATTGTAAGTGTCTCTACGGATCACGCCTAAACAATCTGATTCTTTTTCAGATAATATTGTTATTGAAATGAAATCCGGACAACAGATTTATCCATTTATATAATACAGTTATGCAGTCCGTATGAGTGATGTAAATCATACGTTGCAGCCAAAGCATTTTATTTCGTTTGTTATTTAATTTTTTCAGCAAAACTAAGTAAGCCCTCGGCCGAGAACCGATAAGCCCTTGGCCGTAAACCCATGGGACTTTAGCCGTGAACTCATTAGCCCTCGGCCGTAGACTTACTAACATTTTTTGTTTCAACTGCTTATTAGAGGCGTAAACGGAACCAACTATTCCCTGCTCTGTTTGGTATTTTATAAATAGTTTTGAGGGTACTGTGTAAGTGCTTAGTTATGACGCATCTATCATCGTTCAAAGTCATTGTATTGATTCTTCAAACAATATATTAAGCGGTAACACCAGCAATAGTCTTGCAAAACGTAAAATTTAGTAGCAGATAGCCCAGATTAGTAGCAGATGATTTTTTATCTGCTACTACCTAAAAACCCGATTAACAGGGACTTTTATCTGTTCTAGTAGCAGATGGTGGAGATGATTTATATAATTAAAATATAGAGGAGGATCTTTTTTATGGAGAGTAAGTATGTTATTGATGATTTTTTCGATATAAGCTATAAAAAGAATGTGATCAAATCTATTTAGCTGTAGTTTCATTCTTTTGCAGCCGATATTCTTTAGGAGTCATATTATATTTTTTTGAAAATTCCCGATAAAAATAGGACTTATTAATTATTCCCACTTTATAAATAACCTCTTGAACAGACATATTAGTAGACAGCAAAAGTTTTGCTGCATAAGAAAATCTATAGCCTTTTATGAAATCACTTGGAGCTAACTGTGATGCCTCTTTAAATTTTCTATAAAATTTCCGCACATTCATTCCCATCTCTGAAGCAACAAACTCAGGCCCAAGAGAATCCTTTTCAATATTAGTTTTTATTATTTGTATAACAGACTCTAAAAAATCTTTATCATCTTGATGAGTTAAATGCCCGTTAAGATATTGATATGCGCTTTCTGGAGAATTATAATAATTCTTCAATATTTGTTTATTCATAACTAAACGATCAACCATACTCTTGAGTATCATTGATGAAAATGGTTTAGTAAGATATGCATCTGCTCCATTCGATATTCCTTTTACTTTATCCTCTTCAGTATTTCTGGCAGAAATTACTATTATAGGCACAGTGCAAGTATATTTATTCATTCGGATTTGCTTTGTCAGATCAAAACCGTTTTGGCCAGGCATCATTATATCAGTAATGATCAATGCTGGGGATTGATTTTCAAGAATTTTAAATGCTTCGTCGGCATTATATGCCTTCAAGATATCATAATCAGCAGATAATATATCAGAAACCAGCCAAACTATATCTTTGTTATCGTCAATTATCAATACTGACGAGCGCAAAGATAATTGAGGTTGCGTGTTTTTATCTGAAACGTAATTTATTTCTTTATCAAGGTTAGCCAGAGGCTGTTCTTCATTTTCAGATTTATTTTGAGACGAATATGATAACGGCAATAGTGGAAAATCAGCAAGAAATTCAGTATAATTGTTAATCTCACTTTTCACATGTATCTGTCCGTGCAACAACTTAACCATATTGTAACAGATTGCAAGTCCCAAACCATTTCTAGATAAAGCATCCCTACAGTCATTTTTATTCATATTATCCAAAATCCGATATCTATCAAAAATTAGATCCAAGTCTTTCTCCTCAACACCTTTTCCTGTATTATTTATTATAAATTTCAAAAAATCATTTTCTACAAATGCAGTGATCTTAATCAATCCTCCCTGGGGGGTATACTTAAAAGCGTTAGATATCAGATTCATGAAAATTTTATTCATACATAAAGCATCTGTGTTCCAATATAATTCTTTGTCTACATTAACTTTAATAGTTATGTTCTTAGATTCTGCAGTTTCAATAAATGATAATACTTGACTGTCAAGTAATTCTGAGATGCATACTTTTTCAATATGGCAAGCATCGAATCCAACTTCCCCAAATTTTCTAAAATCAATAATTTCTTGTATTAATTCATTTAAATGTTTAGCATTGTTATATAAAACATTAGTATATTTCTGAACATATTCATCAGATTTACCATACGACAGTATTCTTTCGCAAACACCATTAATCAACGTTAATGGCGTACAAAATTCATGAGTTATATTTGTAAAGAAGTCCAACTTAGCATTATATAATTCTTCCTTTTTCTGCTCTTGCAATTTATTTAAAAGATCTTGCTTTTTGGATTTCATTTTATCCATTCCAAGTCTCATAAGAAATAAACACAACAAAATAAAAAAGACGAAATATACAATTCGGGCAAAAATAGTCCAATACCAAGGATTAAGTATAATTATTGAAAGCTCATAACATTTATTTTCTGAAGTAAAAACATCACTTTTATATTTAACTTTCAAAATATAGTGTCCTGGAGGAAGATCAGAGAAAGTAGCCTCATTGTAATTTTGTAAATCTTTCCATTCTTTACTGTAATTCTCCATAAAATACGAATATTCATAATTAGAACCGTTAATATAATCAGGAGCGATGAATGATACAGCAAACGAATTCATCTTTGATGGAAGTTCAATATGATTATCCTTTCCTTTTACATAATCAAAAATATTTTTTTTGTCACCCAAAATTTTTAAACCTGTAAAGTATACTTTTGGATAGTAATCTTTCTGATCTACGGCTCCAGGTTCTAACCATACCAGCCCATTTATTCCTCCAAAAAAGAGTCGGTTGGTATAAGGACAATGATAATATGCATTATCACTGAATTCAACCACATTTAGTCCTTCTCGATAAAAATATTTATGCGAGAATTTATTGTTTGGATTATACTTTATAAGTCCTTTATTTGTGCTTAACCAAATACATCCGTTATTATCTTCAAGTATACCATGAATCATATCATTTATATACCCATTTTCCCCATTTACATTTTTCAAAGAAAAGTCTTTATTAATTTGCATTTTGGTAAGTCCTGAACTTGAGCCAAAATACAAGATAGAATCATTTGTCCCGTGAACACATAAAATATCATTCACAGCATAATTATTCTCATCATTAAGTGTAATAAACTTATATTGGTTAGTGCGGGTATTAAAACATACTGCGCCAAATCCACGACATCCAAGCCATATATTTGATTTATTATCGCTTGTCATGGAAAAAAGTTCACTAGCTATCTTTGAACCTTTTTTAAATAAAAAAGATTTTACTGACTTAACTTTAATTACGGGAACATTACCTTTTATAATCAATTTTATTAGTCCGTTCCCATCTGTTGCCAACCATAAAGTTGAATCATTTTCTTCGTATAGAGAATGAACATAATTAATCCCGGTTTTTGTTTTATTGATAACAGAATGTACTCTATTATCTGAATATGAATAATATGAAAGTTCTGGGCCATTAGTAGCCACCCACAGTATATTTTTATATTTACTTCCAACTAATGCGAAAACCTGATCATTCGATAATCCTGTTTCTGTTGTGAAATGAGATATTTTTTGTAAGAGGGCTTTGTCTTTTAGTGTTTTTTCATAGTTTGGTATGCGAATAATTCCATCTCCTTTAGTCCCGAGCCACAAACTATTGTATTTATCTGTAAAAATTGACCGGACAGGTTTAGCTACTTTAATAGGTAGCCAATCCAGCATTATACTATTTAAAAAATCTTGATTCTTATAATACAGACCTACCCCCTGTCCATCTGTACCTATCCAGACAATATCCTGATTATTGTCTTTATAAAGATTAAAGACCCCGGTATTCAGATCTACAACTTCTTCAGAATAGTGTTGTTGTGCAACTAGTTTAATTGTACCTTTCCCTTTGAAAGCAATTAAGAAATCACCGTGATTCGAAATGATAGATGAAAGAGAACCATAGCGGCGGAGCAAATGACTTATATTTTTAATAAATACCTTATGGTTATGACTAATGTTGTATACAAAAAGCATACCACGTATATCTACAAAATATATTAGTCCTTTATCATAATATGCATTTTGTATTGCAAAATCATGAATAACAGCATTTTTCTTTATTAATCGTATTTTCTTATTATCTTTCTCTTTAGGGTAGTTAGTATGAATATTCCATACACCGTGTTTTGAGGAGAATATCCAAAGCAAATTTCTGTTATCCATAAAAAAAGCTTCTACATCTTCTGGATTAATTCCAGGTAAATTGAGCTCTATAAAACAATGTTTGTTGATATCATAATATGATATATAGTCCTTTTTACCAATTAACCACGTTAAGCCATCTCTATTTGAAGCGATACTGCATGGATCCCTATATTGCTTATAGCTCTCTGTAACTCTGTGCTGACTAATTGAAAACCTATTTACTCCAAGATAAGTACATACCCACAAATCATCACCACCAGCATCCACTATTTTATGAATAATATTACTTGATAGACTATACTTATTGCCATATTCCATCCGGAATAGTTGGAAATTTCTCCCATCATAAAAGTTTAGCCCATCGTAAGTTCCAAACCACATAAAGCCATTACGATCCTGATGAATACACAATACAGCACTATTAGACAAACCATCCTGATTACTTAATTTCCGCAAATTATAAGATGCATTAGCGTATAAACAAACAAATTGAAAGATATAGAATAGTAGTAAAAAAACACATCGTCTTTTAGAGTACATACTTATTGTATTTGTGATTAACATAATAGTTATAGTTGTGGCGATTTTTAGATTTATTTCACAAACAAATATAATACTAATAAGTAGCAATAAAACAAATAATCGATTTTTATTTCCCATCAAAAAAAATAAAGTTACGATTATATAGTCGTATAAATTACATAATTGTCTAAAAAAGTACTAATCAAAAAATATTAAGACAACAAGTTACATCGGAATTAAATATCACTATTTTTATGATGAGCGTTATTGTAATTTACACTAATATACTTTCCCCAATTACTAAGACTCTCAATAACAGGTATCACAGATTCTCCCATAGAAGTAAGCTTATACTCAACTTTTGGCGGAACTGTTGGATAAATAATTCGTTCTACTAAGCCCGTTTGTTCCAACTCCCGAACTGTTTGGGTAAACATTTTATTGGCTATTCCATTCAAGCTACGCTGAAGTTCACCCGAACGCATCATCCCATCTCTAAGATGATATAATACAATCGGCTTCCACTTACCACCAATCATATCCATCACTAACTCTAAAGAACAAAAATAGTCCTTTCCCTTAAAAATATATTTGTCTATACACCCTTCATTTCCCATAATTCACTCCTTTTGGTTACTATACTACTTTTTAGTAGGTACTTGCACAATCGATATTAATATCTGAAATTTGCAGCAAAGAAACAAAATTAAAAGGAGAAAAGAAATGAAAGTTGTAGCAATTAACGGAAGCCCTCGTAAAGAGGGTAATACTTATCATGCATTGATGGGTGTTGGAAAGCAATTAATGGAAAACGGTATTGAGTTCGAGATTATCCACATCGGCAATAAAGCAGTGAGAGGATGCATGGCCTGCGGCGGATGTTCAAGAAACAAAGACGAGAAATGCGTTATTACAACAGATCCTTTGAATGAGTGGGTTCAGAAGATGAAAGGTGCTGATGGAATTATTCTTGGTTCGCCTGTTTACTATGCCGGAATACCGGGAACCATGAAATCTTTCCTTGATCGTACTTTTTATGTATCGGGCAGTAATGGCAATTTATTCCGTCAGAAAGTTGGCGCTGCAGTTGTTGCTGTACGCCGCACAGGAGGTTCTTCAACATTCGACAGCCTGAACCATTATCTGAATTATTCGGAGATGATTCTTGCTACGTCAAACTACTGGAACATTACTCATGGACTTTCTAAAGGAGAGGTTTTAAAAGATGATGAGGGCGTACAGATCATGGAAGTTCTGGGAAGAAACATGGCGTGGTTACTTAAAATGCGCGAACAAACAAAAGAGTCTGTTCCTGCTCCTGAGAAGATCGATAAGATTTACACCAATTTTATCCGTTAATAAAATAGATTTTATACATCCTCGTTACTGGTTATTAAGTTAAAAAGTAAGCCGGATATATAAAAAAGTTCTCCATTGTAACTATTGTTACAAGTGGAGAACCATGAATTACCATACCTTTGCATCATCATCCAAAATATTGAAAGAATGAAACGAACTGTGATTAAAATAGATGAAGCGTTGTGCAATGGTTGCGGAATGTGCGTAGAAGGTTGCCACGAAGGTGCTTTACAGCTTATAAATGGCAAAGCTGTAATGATCAGCGATTTATATTGTGATGGCTTAGGAGCATGCATTGGTGAATGTCCGGTTGGTGCTATTGAACTGGAGGAACGCGAAGCAGAACCTTACAGCGAAGAAGCTGTTATGGAGCGTATTACTCCTAAAGGCGAAAAAGTAATCCTGGCTCATTTGAAGCACTTAAAAGAGCATGGCGAAAAAGAATTGCTTATGCAAGGCGTTGATTATCTGAGAAGAAACAACATAAAGGTAGATCTTTCACAGGTTCATGGACAGCCTCATGCCGGCGGAATGCACGGAGGATGCCCTGGCTCTATGGCTCGTACACTGAAATCTGCAGGACCATCTGTTGCTAGTTCTGGTTTTGCTACCGGCGGCACTGCAATTTCTGCTCCGGCTTTTTCTTCCGCACCTCAAGTTTCGGAACTTCGTCAATGGCCGGTTCAGTTTCATTTACTTAATCCGCAAGCTGGTTATTTTCAGGGAGCAGATGTATTATTGGCTGCAGATTGTACTTCTTTTACAGCCGGTAACTTTCACAGCCGTTTTCTAAAAGGAAAGATTCTGGCTATTGCTTGTCCTAAACTTGATAGCAACACGGAATCTTATATAGAAAAACTTAAAGTTATGATAGATGAATCTATGATTAATACTCTTACAGTGTTGATTATGGAAGTTCCATGCTGCGGAGGATTACTTCAGATGGCAAAAATTGCAAGAGAAGAAGCTACACGCAATATTCCTATCAAAGCAATTGTATTGTCTTTGGAAGGGGAAGTTAAAAGTGAAACATGGATTTAATCACTTAAAAGATTTATTTCTTTGATATATTAAATAGTTAAGAGTAGTCAACACTAGTTGGCAGATTAGCCTCATGAACTTGATAATCTTGTATTGAACAAGTAATTATTAAGATCTTGAGGCTCTTTTTATAGATATAGCCAGTAAAAGGTGATTTTAACAAAATGCCATAAAAAAACAATTGTCACATAAAGTGATAACTATACACTTAGTCATTGAACTCATCCTCTTATTATTAAAAGGCAGATATAATATTAACAACATATTTATAACGTCAGAAAATGTTCTAGAATGTGTTACTTTAAATAAAACAAAGCTCAAAAACTTCTGATATAATGCGTTTCTTTTGTCTTTTTTTTAATTATTTTTGCAGCAAAAAACATGAAACAAAAGAAATTACTCTTAATTATCTTGTTAGCAGCATGCCAATTTGTTGCTGCGCAAAATCTTCAGTTACATTACGATTTCAGACATGCTCTTCACAGCAAGGCTTTTTCTGAGAACTATATAACATCAACATTCGAAATGTTTAAGCCTGATAAATGGGGTTCTACTTTTATGTTTGTTGATATGGACTACAACCAAAGTAAAGGAAACATTGGACTTGCTTACTGGGAAATTGCACGTGATTTTAAAATTGGGAAATGTCCTATCATGCCACATATTGAATACAATGGCGGTATTGGCGCTGGATTTTCAATTCCTAACGCTTATCTAGTAGGAGCTTCTTATCCATTTAGCTGTGGGAATGCTAATTTCAGCACATACATTGCTTATAAGTACAATGCATTTCAAAAAACAAGTAATGATGTTCAATGGACAGGTACATGGGGTATTCCTTTACTAGATAACAAACTAACTCTTTCTGGATTCATTGATGTTTGGACTGAAAACAAAGATCGTTCAGGAGTAGAATCAGGAAAGAAGGTTATTGTGCTTACAGAACCTCAGATCTGGTATAACGTTAATTCTAAGTTATCTGTAGGTTCAGAAATTGAAATCAGCAACAACTTCTATGGCAATGAAGCTTATGTATGCCCTACTATAGCAGCCAAATGGAATTTCTAAACAAGAAAAAGATAAATACCAATGATTGAAAAACTATTTAAGCTGATAGAAAATAAAACTACTGTCAGAAAAGAAATCATTGCAGGATTAATCACATTCCTGACAATGTCTTACATCTTAGCTGTTAATCCTAGTATTCTTAGTGCAACAGGGATGGACAAATCTGCCCTATTTACTACAACAGCCCTAGCCACTATTATAGGTACGCTTTTAATGGCCATTTTGCCTAATCTACCTATTGCGCAGGCACCAGGTATGGGACTAAACAATTTCTTTGCTTTTACTGTAGTGCTTACCATGGGGTACAGCTGGCAAATGGCTCTTACTGCTGTATTTATTGAAGGTTTGATTTTCATTCTTCTTACCTTCTTCAATGTACGCGAATTGATTGTAAAGAGTATCCCTCAAACATTAAAAGAGGCTATTCCAGTTGGTATCGGACTTTTCATCACTTTAATTGGTATGAAAAATGCCGGAATAATTGTTGGAAATCCTAATACTCTTGTCTGCATGGGTGATTTAGCGAATCACAATGTTTGGATTGCGATGATAGGTCTTATTATTACCGGTGCTCTATTTGCAATGAATGTTCATGGTTCCATCTTAATTGGTATTGTTATAGCAACAGTTTGTGGAATCTTCTTCGGAGAAGTTCACACACCAGAAGCTGGTATTTTCTCACTTCCTCCTTCTATTGAGCCTATCTTCTTTAAGTTCGATTGGAACCATATATTCACTTTTGATATGCTTGTGGTAGTATTTACCTTCTTATTCGTGAACCTATTCGATACAGTAGGAACTCTGATTGGAGTTGCATCAAAAGCTGGATTTATTGATGAAAAAGGAAACTTTCCACAAGTTAAGAAAGCTCTTTTTGCTGATGCTTTAGCAACTACATTTGGTTCAATCTTAGGAACAAGTACTGTAACTTCTTATGTAGAAAGCTGCGCAGGTGTTGCTTCTGGTGGTAGAACCGGTTTAACAGCAGTAAGTACAGCATTTATGTTCGTTATTGCATTGTTCCTGTCACCACTATTCCTTATGGTACCGGCTTCAGCAACTGCTCCGGCTCTTATCATCGTTGGTTTATTCATGATTTCTTCAATCATCAAAATAAACTTCAACGATATGACGGAATCTTTACCAGCATTCCTTACAATTGTAATGATGCCATTCTGCTACAGCATTGCTCAAGGTATCGTATTCGGATTCCTGAGCTACACTTTCTTAAAAGTATGTACAGGACAAGCTAAAAAGGTTTCGGTTGCTGTTTATGTAATCGCTTTATTATTCCTTATAAAGATGGTTATTGATGCTTTGCATTTAGTATAACGATTTGCATTAAATCATATAATATAATAAAGGCTGCCGAATAAATATTTCGGCAGCCTTTATTCTTAAATCCTATATTATTTCTTCGATTAAAACTCACTAGTGAAATGGAACTTAATACTCTTAAAGTCCATTTGCGCCATCTGAAGTACGTAGTTACTATCGGCAAGGAAAACATCTCTGCCTTCTCTATCCTTAGCCATGAACTGATATTTACGTTTTTTGAAAGCTTCTAGTTCTTCTTTGTTATCGCTTTCTACCCAACATGCTTTATAAAGGCTTAATGGTTCCCAACGACAAGCCGCATTGTATTCGTTCAGCAAACGGTATTGTATTACTTCAAACTGCAACTGTCCTACCGTACCAATAATCTTGCGACCATTGAACTGATTAACAAACAACTGAGCAACACCTTCATCCATTAACTGATCAACACCCTTATTGAGCTGTTTAGTTTTCATTGGATCAGCATTCTCAATATACTTAAACATTTCAGGAGAGAAGCTAGGCAAGCCTTTGAAGTGTAGTTCTTCTCCTTCTGTTAAAGTATCACCGATTTTAAAGTTACCTGTATCCGGTAAACCGATAATATCGCCAGGATAAGCCTCATCAATTGTACTTTTCTTCTGAGCCATAAATTGTGTTGGCGAAGAGAAACGCATGGTTTTTCCATGACGGATATGTTTATAAGGTGCGTTGCGCACAAACTTTCCTGAGCATACTTTACAAAAAGCTACACAAGAACGGTGATTAGGATCAATATTAGCTGTAATCTTAAAAATAAAACCTGTGAACTTTTCTTCTTCAGGTTCTACTGTTCTCTCTTCAGCTACTACCGGACGAGGCGATGGAGCTATTTCTACAAAGCAATCGAGCAATTCCTGTACCCCGAAATTATTAAGGGCAGAACCAAAAAAGACTGGAGCTATGTCAGCACTAAGATATTCGTTGATATCAAAATCCGGGTATACTCCATCAATCAGTTCCAGGTCTGTACGAAGTTTATCTGCCAGAGGTTTACCTATATTTTTATCTAGATCTTCACTATCAATACTAACCTCTACCTTTTCAGTAACAACCTGCTTACTTGGTTGATAAAGATCAAGCTTTTGTTCGTATATATTATAAACACCTTTAAAACGAGCACCTTGTTCAATAGGCCAGCTTAATGGGCGAACTCTGATTTGTAATTCAGATTCTATTTCATCCAGCAAATCAAAAGGATCGCGTCCTTCACGGTCCATTTTATTTATAAAGACAATTACCGGAGTGTTTCTCATGCGGCAGACCTCCATCAATTTACGAGTCTGAGCCTCAACACCCTTTGCACCGTCAACAACAATAATTACACTATCTACAGCAGTCAGCGTACGGAATGTATCTTCAGCAAAATCCTGGTGACCCGGAGTATCCAGAATATTCACTTTATAGTCGCGGTAATCAAACTCCATCACAGAAGTGGTTACAGAGATACCACGTTGTTTTTCAATCTCCATCCAGTCGGAAGTAGCTGTTTTCTTAATCTTATTAGACTTCACAGCCCCTGCAACCTGAATTTGCCCTCCAAACAGAAGAAGCTTTTCCGTTAATGTAGTTTTACCCGCATCCGGGTGAGAGATAATAGCGAAAGTACGCCTTCTTTTTATTTCGTCAAGCATATATTGGTTTAATTAATATCATTTATGCACTCTTGTAAGCTCACCTCCCAATGAGGGATTTCAATATCAAAAGTCTTTTTTATTTTTGTTTTATCTAATACAGAATAATGAGGGCGTGCCGCTTTTGCAGGATAATCGGCCGTGTGAAGAGGACCCACTTTGCATGTGCTGATTCCGGCTATACGATGAATGGCAAGTGTAAAATCGTACCATGAACAAACGCCTTCATTGCTAAAGTGGTAAATACCCGGAACAATACCTTTATTAATAGCTGCATAAATTGCTTTGGCAAGATCACGCGCATAAGTTGGCGTACCTATCTGATCAAAAACAACTCCCATAGATTCTCTTTCCTTGCCAAGTCGAATCATAGTCTTTACAAAGTTGTTTCCAAAGGTAGAGTAAAGCCAGGCTGTTCTAATCACAATTGCTTTTGAGCAATTACTCATAACATTCTGTTCGCCTTCTAATTTTGTATTTCCGTAAACAGAAGCCGGACAAGTTGGTTCTTCTTCAGTATATGGAACGTGATTGGTTCCATTAAAAACATAGTCTGTTGAAACCTGAATCATAGCAGCTCCTCTGCTTTCTGCAGCCTTAGCAAGATATCCAGGAGCAACAGCATTCAGTTTCCTGCATAAATCAGCATTATCTTCCGCCTTATCTACAGCTGTATATGCTGCACAATTCACAATTACATCGATTTGGTTTTCAGTAACAAACTCTTGTATAGCATGTTCATCACAAATATCAAGTTCTTGTACGTCTGTAAAAAAATAGTTGTATTGATTGTTTTCCGAAGAAAGCAAACGCATTTCATTGCCTAATTGACCATTGGCACCGGTTATCAATATATTTTTCATGACTAATCGTCTAATTTTAATTCTCCGTTTCTATCCTTTTCATAGTAGTTTGACAATAACGAAAGAAACTTCGATATTGTTTCTATTGCTTTACTTGTTTCAGGAGTAATTTCTTTTTTTTGAAGCTTCAGTAACATAACGCCATATAGCGCTTCAAAACAGGTTTCTATTTCAGACTCTTCTGTATTCTTATTCTTATTACGCAATTCCACTATAAAAGGCAAAGCTTTATAATACGCCGCACCATAAAAAGGTTCTTTAGGTGAACGTAATAATTGTAAATGCAAATCTGTTAATGAAATAATTACATTCTTATTTATCTGCAGATGCCCTTTTTCTATTACACCTTCAACACGCATCATGCCTATTAAATCATCGTACCATTGAGTCAACTTAACTTTTTCCTCTTCATCTATCTGGTACTGGCTGATAAAGCTTGATTTCAACAGATCGATATCACATCCGGCAGCGCGAATAATATCTTCTATCTGCCACATGTATATAAGGTATTCAGCAATATTGGTTTGCTTAAGTTTTTGTGCAATAAACATATTCTATTTTAATTAGTAAAGTGGTTTTCCAAAGAAAGTAAAAATCAATCCAAGAACAGATAGTACCATTACCACTACTCCTATTGTACGGTTAATAACCCATATACCTCTTACATTGAATCTTGTACGCAATTTGCTTACTATAAATGTTATTAAAAACCACCACGTGAATGCACCCAGAGCAATTGACAAATAGCCTACTATTTTTTCATACAGATGTATTTGTGGTGCAATAAAGGTAAAGCGTGCAAAAAGTCCTATAAAAAGGAATATTATAAGTGGATTAGAGAGTGTTACCGCAAAAGCAGTAATAAAATTATGTAAATAGGTTCCTTTGGAAGGAGATGCAGGCCGTAATGAGTTAACCGGATTGCTTCTGAAAGTATATACTCCAAAAACAAAAAGCACTATACTACCCAGCAGCTGCAGATAAAACTGATTTGCAGAAATAAAGTCAAAGATAAAACTCATCCCATAACCAGTTAATAATGCATAAGCAATATCACTTAATGATGCACCCAAACCGGTAACAAATCCATACCATCGCCCTTTATTCAGAGTACGTTGAATACACAGCACTCCAACAGGGCCTAATGGAGCAGAAACCACCACTCCAATGATAAATCCTTTTATCAACAGATCTAATATCGTTACTTCTATAGCTAACATTTTGCAAAGATGGCACTTTTTTGCGAAATCTGAAGCATTCTGTTCACGTTTTTTGCCTTATCTCACTTTGGTTTAGCTTTTTTAGCAATCATTTTGCACAAGCAAAAAACCGGCTAAATAAATTATTTAACCGGTTATAAAAAAGAGTCTGCAAATTACCTAGTTTCTTGAACGCCCAAAGGTAATATTAAATCCAAAACAAATATTTGTATTAAAGTTATTGGTTGGTATGTATTGAGGGGTAACATTTGTTATCATTCTATCGGATCCTACAAAGAATGTAAATCCTTTAGGATGAAAGTTCAGCATCCAGCCAAGATTGGAACCAAAAGTTGAATAAGAATAGTTAACCGAAGCATCCAACCATCTTGCCGGACGCATATTTAATGCAGCCATAGCCTGACTCCAGGTATAAGGCTTATTTATGTGAGTAGTTGTTAATGCTCCTAACGACATTTTATCATTAAGAAATAAGTATTCGGCTCCAAAGTTTACAGTAGAAGCAAGCGTTGTTGTGCGGCTTACTGTTCCTTCATCGTAAAACTTAGTCATATCTTCAAGATCATCCTTCATATTTTCTAACTGTTCATCAATACTATTAGGATCTCCATCTTCAGGATCTACTGCTATGTTGTTAAAGCCATCAAAAGTAAAGGGCTCATTATTATGGGTTACCCCCTTAAGACTATTTTTCCAATTGATAAATCCAAGGTCGAGCACAGAGGCAGACAATATAAGATTATCGCCAATTTTATAAGTAGCTCCTAAATCGATTCCTACTCCATAACCTGCAGGGCCAGTATTATTTTCTACATCAAAACCAGTAATCTCATCGGGATTCTCAGCCATTTTTTTATAATAACCTCCTCCAACAGAAGTGTTTATTGTTCCATTAGCCATTATCTGCCATTTATCGCCAGTCAGTTCAACATCCATCTGATCTATTTTAGTATCAACATTGGCACCACCAACCAGGAATTTCAATTTAGCACCAATTGTTAACCGATCATTAATTTCATGTGCATGCCCCAATGCCAGTTCAACATAATTATTTGAATTAGCAGCAAAGTTTTTAATGTGATAAATATCCTGATCCATACCGGTTTTCATAAAATTGAATAGTTCGTATGGCAAGTTCACCGAACTATTAGACTTTACTCCAAGCTCAATGGTATTAAATCCGCCCCATGCATGAAAGCCGGCAGAAAGGATTGTTAGTCCGAAATTTGTATTAATCTGATTGTTTGTCTTTAAGTTGCCAAGAAATTCTTCCCGGGACACAGACGAACTCATGAAAGTAGTCAGATCGTATTTACTTTCCGGATCATTGTATTTATAGATAAAATCAGTAAGTCCAATATTACTGCTAGTCCCCACATTTATATTTCCAAGCAAAGGTATACTGATATAATTTCTCTCACCCATAAAAGCTGGATTCAACTGATGACGAAAAGTTGCCCCTTCGAGGAAATAGGAAGAATTCAATGTTTGTGCCAGAATATTTGTTGATGCTCCTCCGGCTAAAAGGAACAATATAATGATTTGTAAACGCAATTTCATATCTATTTGTTTTATTTCGGTGCCAGGTTAGTTAATCATTTAAATCGTAATCTATTCCACTTGCTGCTCTAACTTTAATATTCTTCAGGCGGATATATTGATCTTCTTTCAATGGCATGCCATTCACTGTTTCTGTAGATTTAGCCGTTACTTTTAACAACAAGCCATCCAGATTCTTTATTGCTCCATCCGTTGTTTCCGTCAGTTCAATAGTTATCGGAGATTCCTGAACTCCTCCATTTGCAGCACATGATTTAATATCACCTGTAATCTTTACCGAGACACCCGGCAATGCTCCCGCGCTTTTATTAATTCCTACCGGAGTAGCATTTAGTTGTAGTTCCAATGGTATATTGTTTTCTACCGTAGCTGTTACAGTCAACAACTTTACATTCAAATCTTTGATGTCATCATTAAAGCCGTCAATCGAATCATTATATACGATTGACAATCCGGAACCAAATTTAAACGGAACTTCCACGCTATAATTCATTCCTACATTATAGCTTTTGCCTAATTGTATTCTGTGCGATGTACTTTTATCGGCATGGGCATTCATTACAAACCGGATATGATTAGGAATTGTCTCTATCAAATCGTTTAAATTTGCAATTTTATAGTTTTTACTGCCAACAGGACCACCCACACCTGTTCTTGACAAACAGATAACTGTTTTAGCATTGGCATCAATGGTTATAGGATTGCTGGTTGTTCCTTGAACTGCAACTTCACTTAACTCAGTTCCATCTCTATATCCTTTCAATAGGCCTGAGATAATTACAGGAATATCAGTACTATTTGTTACAGTGAGATTAATCATAGGATTTACCACATCCATTTTCACTTCCTTATCTTCCAGAAATTCCGGAATTTCAAAAGAAACCGGATCAGCATTTATACTAATGGAAGGATCTACAATTCCTTCAATTTCGGATATTGTTGCAGGACTAATCTGTACAGAAGTAGCAAGTGATACATTTCCTTTTAGCTGAGAGTAATCAACATTTGAAAGAGCTATTCCACCGGAAAGAGTTATGCTTTTAATAACATCCAGTATCTTATTATTTATAGTCGACGCCCCACCACTTTCATTTGAGAAATCAAAAGAAGTAATATAAATATCTTTAGAGAATTCGAAAGATGCAGTTTCATTCAGAACTAATTCATTGCTGGAATTTAGCTGGGAGGAAACCAAATAATCAGGAAACTTCAGTTTCAGATTATTGAGATTTATCAAAGCACCGGAAGGAATTCCTGAGAACGCATACTTTATTGTAGCTTTTACCGGTGATGCAGAAGGAAATATCACTTTCTTTATAGAAGAAACCTCAGAAGGAATGCTACGGTGTACAAGTTCGAAAGTAGAAGTAGTAGTAGGAACGGCAAAGTCTATACTACCAATGGAAGATGCTCTTCCTGCTAATCCAGCAGTTCCAAAGTCAATCAAAGGTAAAGTAATAGGACTTATACTAATTGCAGATACGCTATTTATCTTAATTTCAACAGGATCAACAGCCCCCTCTTTGTATAAGGAATACTCTCCTCCATTAAGATGAATAACATCAGACTCATCTGCTTTTATTATTTTACTCAGTTTAATATAATCGGTGTTACCAATAGGCATTGCAAGCGCATTCCCTCCTACATGAATTTTTAAATCAATATCCTTACTTAAATCATAAGTATTGTCTATGCATGATGTAGATAAAAAAGAAAAAAACAACGAGCTTGCGAAAACAACTTTCAAATAGTTTTTAGTTACAGGCATTATGTGATAATTTAATTCTTAAAAAGACTCTTTAACGTTTAGTTGCACAAACATAATGCTTTTTTTTAGAAAAATAAATCATTCATTTTTTCATTATTCTATCAAACTAAAAGTTTATTACCGCATTTATATAAAAAAGCAAAGAATAAAAGTATTTAAAACCTGCTATCTAGAAGGAATAAACATTCAAATCATCAAAGGAAGTGTAGGTTCAGCAATTTTACTTATTAATAAATCTTATATTTTTAAAGTTTCAGGAATAGCTGTTTCTTTAATATGAAAGAATTGGTTTTTTATTCAAAAAAGGAAAAAACAAAATCTGTATTAACCAAATTGGAACTATAAGCATAAAGTAGAATTCATTCACCGAAGAATCTAAATTTATACTAGAATCATTTATATTTTGATATACATCTAAGCACCCTTTTGATGTACATCAAACACCCACTTTGATATACATCATAATATTACTTTGATATACATCATATTTAAATAATAACTATATGAATAGTATAACTCACAAATAATAAACACATTTCTTTCACAGCCCGAGGGTTTTGTGTAACTTTGCATGCAAAATAGAAAATAATTCATCAGAATTATAATAACCCATATATACTTAAAGTGATATGATTCTTTTTTTCAGAACCCCTTCTCAGAGCGTGGTGGCCGTAGAAGCCGACCATGAATTCTCTTCTGAGGATATCAAAAAACTCAGTTGGCTTTTAGGTGAAGCAAATGTGGAAAACGAAGACCAGTTACAAGGTTATTTTGTTGGCCCTCGTAAGGAAATGATTACTCCTTGGAGCACAAATGCCGTAGAAATTACTCAGAACATGGGTATTGAAGGTATTCTCCGGATTGAAGAATACTTCCCTGTAGAAGATGAAAACGCAGACCGCGATCCAATGCTGCAACGCATGTACAAAGGTTTGAATCAGAATGTATTTACAACCAATCGTGAGCCTGAAGCTATCATTTACATTGATGATTTAGCTGCTTACAATGAAAAAGAAGGTCTGGCTCTTTCTCAGGAAGAAATGGATTATCTTATCAACATGGAGAAATCCATGGGACGTAAGCTTACGGATTCTGAAGTTTTCGGTTTTGCACAGATTAACTCAGAGCACTGCCGCCACAAAATCTTCGGTGGAACTTTTGTTATCGACGGTAAAGAGATGGAATCGTCACTTTTCCAGATGATTAAAAAGACTACTGCCGAGAATCCTAATAAGATTATCTCGGCATACAAAGATAATGTAGCCTTTGCTGAAGGTCCGGTTGTTGAGCAATTCGCTCCGGCTGATCACTCAACTTCTGATTATTTCCAGATTAAAGATATTAAAACAGTCATTTCTCTAAAGGCTGAAACTCATAACTTCCCAACTACTGTTGAACCTTTCAACGGTGCTTCTACCGGAACTGGTGGTGAAATTCGCGACCGTATGGGTGGAGGAAAAGGTTCTTTGCCTATTGCAGGAACTGCTGTATATATGACTTCTTACCCTCGTACCGAGGAAGGACGTGAATGGGAAGAACTTCTTCCGGTTCGCGAATGGTTATACCAGACTCCAGAACAGATTCTTATTAAAGCTTCAAACGGTGCTTCCGACTTTGGAAACAAGTTTGGTCAGCCACTTATCTGTGGATCTGTACTTACTTTCGAGCACGAAGAAAACAATGTTCGTTACGGATACGACAAAGTTATCATGCTTGCCGGTGGTGTAGGCTATGGAACAAAACGCGATTGCCTGAAAGGTAAACCCGAAACTGGTAATAAAGTAGTTGTTCTTGGTGGTGATAATTACCGCATTGGTTTAGGTGGTGGTTCTGTTTCTTCTGTAGATACTGGACGTTACTCAAGCGGTATTGAACTTAACGCCGTTCAACGTGCAAATGCGGAAATGCAGAAACGTGCCAACAACGTGGTTCGTGCTCTTTGCGAAGAAGATGAAAACCCAATTGTATCAATCCACGACCACGGTTCTGCCGGACACGTAAACTGTCTTTCAGAATTAGTTGAAGAAAACGGTGGAGTAATTCACATGGATAAACTTCCTATCGGCGACAAGACTTTATCTGCAAAAGAAATTATTGCAAATGAATCTCAGGAACGTATGGGATTATTAATAAAGGAAGAAGCTATCGAACATGTTCGTAAGATTGCCGAACGTGAACGTGCCCCAATGTATGTTGTAGGTGAAACCACCGGCGACGGACGCTTCGCTTTTGAACAGGCTGACGGTGTTCGTCCATTCGACTTATCAGTTGATCAGATGTTCGGAAGTTCTCCTAAGACTTACATGATAGATAAGACTGTTGATACTCATTACGAGAATGCAGCTTACAACATAGATAATCTTGATGAATATCTTACTCGTGTACTTCAACTTGAAGCTGTAGCATGTAAGGACTGGTTGACTAACAAGGTTGACCGTTCTGTAACTGGTAAGGTTGCACGTCAGCAATGCCAGGGAGAAATTCAATTGCCACTGAGCGACTGTGGTGTTGTAGCTCTTGATTACAGAGGAGAAAAAGGTATTGCAACTTCAATTGGTCATGCACCTCAGGCTGCTTTAGCCGATCCTGCTGCCGGTTCCGTTCTTGCTGTATCCGAAGCTCTTACCAATCTTGTGTGGGCTCCTCTTGTAGATGGTATGGATAGTATTTCTTTATCTGCCAACTGGATGTGGCCTTGCCGCTCAATGGAAGGTGAAGATGCACGTCTTTACACTGCAGTAAAAGCATTGTCTGATTTCTGCTGCGGTTTACAAATCAATGTACCTACAGGTAAGGACTCTTTGTCAATGACTCAGAAATACCCAGACGGAAGTAAAGTTGTTTCTCCGGGAACAGTTATCGTTTCTGCCGGAGCAGAGGTTTCTAACATCAAGAAAGTAGTTTCTCCAGTATTGGTAAACGATCCGAAAAGTTATTTATACCATATAGACTTCAGTTTCGATGCTTTGAAACTTGGAGGTTCGGCATTTGCTCAATCACTCAATAAAGTGGGCGACGATGTGCCATGTGTACAAGATGTAGAATACTTCCGCGATGCATTCCTTGCAGTTCAGGAATTAGTAAACAAAGGATTAATCATGGCCGGACACGATATCTCTGCCGGTGGTTTAATCACTACTTTACTTGAAATGTGCTTCGCAAATATGGAAGGTGGTCTTGAAGTTAATCTGGATAAGATGAAAGAAACAGACTTGGTTAAGATCTTGTTTGCAGAAAATCCGGGTATTGTTATTCAGATAAAACACAAAGCTGAAGTAGAAAAGATTCTTGAAGATGCAGGTGTTGGCTTTATCATGATTGCAAAACCAACCGACGAACGTCATATTCTTGTTTCAAAAGATGATGCTACTTACCAGTTTGGTATTGATTATATGCGCGATGTATGGTATTCTTCTTCATACTTGCTCGACAGAAAACAATCTATGAACGGTTGTGCTAAAGCTCGTTTCGAGAACTACAAGATGCAACCAATAGAGTTCGCATTCAATAAAGAATTCAAAGGCAAACTTTCTCAATATGGTATCTCTCCTGATCGCCGCACTCCTAGTGGAATAAAGGCAGCTATCATCCGTGAAAAAGGAACCAACGGTGAGCGTGAAATGGCTTACTCATTGTATCTTGCCGGATTTGATGTAAAGGACGTAACCATGACCGACCTTATCAGTGGCCGCGAAACATTGGAAGACCTTAACATGATTGTATTCTGCGGTGGTTTCTCAAACTCAGACGTACTTGGTTCTGCCAAAGGATGGGCCGGAGGATTCTTATTCAACGAAAAAGCAAAAGCTGCTCTTGATAAGTTCTTCGCTCGTAAAGACACATTAAGTCTTGGTATCTGTAATGGCTGTCAGTTAATGATTGAATTAGGATTAATTAATCCAGAACATGAGAAGAAAGCAAAGATGCTGCATAACAGCTCTCATAAGTTCGAATCATGCTTTGTGGGAGTTACTATTCCAACCAATCGCAGCGTAATGTTTAATTCATTAAGCGGATCAAAACTTGGTATTTGGGTAGCTCACGGAGAAGGCAAGTTCTCATTACCTTATGAGGAAGATAAATATAATGTAGTAGCAACATACTCTTATGATGAATATCCGGGTAATCCAAATGGTTCTGATTACAGCGTAGCAGCTCTAGCTTCAGAAGACGGACGCCACTTGGCTATGATGCCTCACCTGGAACGCGCAATCTTCCCTTGGCAGAATGCATATTATCCGGCCGACAGAATAAATAGCGATCAGATCACTCCATGGATGGAAGCATTTGTTAATGCTCGTAAATGGGTTGAAGAACATAAATAAGAATAATATTCTTATAATTCTAAAAGAGGCGAAAGTTCAAAACTTTCGCCTCTTTTTTTTACACTAAACAAAAAACAAATATATTCAATGGCATAAAATATATTCTGCATTTCACTTGTTTTTATAATATCACCATCATTCTTAATTCAAGAAACAATAACAATCTAGCTTCTTAAATATTTTTACAAATATTATACATAACCCTTTGAAAAGTTAACTTTTTTTTTAATTTTTGTATGTTATGTTATTTAATAGGCCCCTTTAAATGAGAAACACACTGTTCATTCTATTTCTTTACATCAGTACCCTCAGCCTTGCTCAAACATATAAATATATAGGAGTAGAAGATGGGCTCAGTAACAGGCGTGTTTACAGCATCGAAAAAGATAAAAAAGGGTACATGTGGTTTGTAACGCAGGAAGGTATAGATAGATATGATGGGACATTCTTCAAACATTACAACCTGATAGCCGGAAACGAAAGAATTAACTCTTTTACTGAAAAGAACAATCTTCTTATGGACAAAGAAAGAGTTCTTTGGGAAGTAACAAAAAATGGACTGATCTTTAAATACAATTTTGATAAAGATTATTTTCAGCTAGTTTTACAACTAAGAAAGAAAGAATTAATAAGTTATACATATATTGATGATAATAATAACATCTGGTTATGTACCGCCCATAACCAATACTTATTTAATATAGATACTCAAAGACTGATCCCGCTGATAAATACCAATAAATACACTATTAATGATATAGTGCAAATAAACGGCAACACTTATTATATTGGAACTGACAAAGGAGTATATGAAGCTAAATTAGTAAATAATAGTTTATTAAAGGTTCGACATAAAAAATTAGATAGCTTATCTGTTCAGGTAAACAAGCTCTATTATCAAAAAGAAAAAAGAAAATTATTCATCGGAAGTTTCAAGAAAGGAATATACGTATTCGATAGCAGCAAGCAAACTTTGCAATTAGTTCAAACCGATCTGAATGATATCAGTATTAACTGCATAAAGGAACTGAATAAAAACGAGATTCTTATTGCCACAGATGGAGCTGGTGTTTATAAAATGAATACTGACAATTATCTTTCATCTCCTTATATTGTAGCAGATTATAGTAAGCCTAATACTATGAACGGTAACACTATAAATGATATATATGTTGATAATGAACAACGTATCTGGTTGGCAAACTACCCTATTGGGATAACCGTCCGATATAACCGATTTCCAAAATATCAATGGTTTAAACATGCAATTGGAAATAAGAATTCTTTGGCTAACGACCAGGTAAATTCTATCATTGAAGATAAAGATGGTGATTTATGGTTTGCAACCAACAATGGAATTAGTATTTACTATTCCAAGAAAAGTAAATGGGTACATATACTTAATGATTCAGATGATCGTTCACTAAACAAGAATCATGTTTATACAACTCTTTGTGAAGTATCTCCCGGGATTATATGGGCCGGAGGATATACTTCAGACGTTTATATTATTAATAAACATAGTCTGAAAGTAAGTATATTCTCTCCTTCAAAGTATGGAGGTAAAGATTTTCAGCCAGACAAGCATATTAATTCTATTATAAAAGACAGTAACGGATGTATTTGGCTAGGTGGTTATTATAACCTGAAGTGCATTGATTTAAAGAATAAAAAAAATCGCAAATATCCCGCAATAAATTCAGTTAATGTAGTTTTAGAAAAAGATACTAATCATATATGGGTGGGATGTTCTAACTGGTTAATTCTGCTAAACAAAAAAAATGGTAAATTCAAACGGATAGAGTTACCTAAAAAAGCATATATATATACTCTTCATCAAGAAAAAAACGGCTTGCTATATATTGGTACCTGCGATTCCGGAATGTTGGCATACAACAGCAAGACTAATTCTTTTATCAGTTATAATAGAGAAAACAACACACTTATGTCGGATAATGTTTATACAATATTATCCAACCAAAAAGGCATTTTATTTCTAAGTACCGAAAGTAGCCTGGTACGGTTTAATATTGCAAAAGGAAACTTCAAGAACTGGACAAAAGGACAGGGATTGGTTTTAAAGCATTTTAATCCAACATCGGGTACATATAGACAAAACAGAACCTTTGTTTTTGGAAGTTCTGAAGGAGCAATAGAATTTGATGAAACAACCAAACTTCCTCAGAATTATTCTTCAAAGCTAGTATTCAGCAGCCTCACTATTTTCTATAAAACAGTATCCGTCAATGAGCCTAATTCTCCTTTAAAACAAAATATTGATGAAGCAAAAAGAATAGATTTAAAATATAACCAAAACATCTTTTCAATTTTCTTAGCCTCAATAAATTACGATTACCCTTCTAATATTCTATATTCGTGGTATTTGGAAGGATTTTATGATAAATGGAGTAAACCTACTTATGACAATGTAATTCGTTATACGAATCTTAGCTCCGGAAAATATAAACTTCGTGTACGGTCTATTTCAGAAGATAACTTGCATGTAATAGATGAAAAAAGTATTGAGATAGTAATTCACCCTCCATTTTGGAGAACAATATGGGCTATATTATTGTACATAATCATTCTGGGTCTGATAGTATGGGATTTTATGCAACATTACAATACAAATAAGGAACAAAAGGCATCTACTGACAAGATTAGATTCTTTATTAACACTGCCCATGACATCCGTACTCCACTCTCTTTAATAAAAGCCCCACTAGATGATCTGGCTGAAAAAGAAGAACTGTCATCCGAAGGAAAGACCAAACTAGACACAGCTGTAAGAAATACAAACTCTCTATATCAGCTAATAACAAATCTGATTAATTTTGAGAAAGCAGAAATATACTCGTCAAGAATGCATGTAAATGAATTTGAGATATTTACATTCTTAGATGAGATTATTAAAACTTTCCAGCCATACGTTGATTCCAAACATATAGAGCTTACATACGAAAGTAATTTCCGTTTTTTGAATGTGTGGTTCGATAAAGAAAAGATGGAATCTATTGTTAGAAACCTACTATCAAATGCATTTAAATATACGCCTAATAACGGAAAAATAAAAGTAATAGCTTTCAGTAATCCAGATTACTGGGGATTTGAAATCAGTGATAGCGGAATAGGCATACCTGAAGATGAACAGAAGAAACTATTTAAGTTATTTGTTCGTGGTAGTAATGCTATAAATTCAAAGATCACAGGTAGTGGTATTGGATTGCTGATGGTTCGGAAATTAGTGCAGCTGCATAGAGGAAGCATCAGTCTGAAAAGCAAAATAAACAATGGTTCTACATTCAGAGTATCTTTTCCACAAGGGCATAAACACTTTAAAAAGCACCATTTGGAATGGAATCACGAATCAATATCCGATTCTGATACTTTATTCACAACTGTCAAAACAAAGGCCGGAGAAGTTTTACCTCCATCCATACCTCTTAACAGTATGGATTCTCCTTCACAAAGAATATTGATTGTGGAAGACAATGACGATATGAGAAATTATTTGCAACATACACTTGCCGACATATATTATACCTTTGTGGCCAGTGACGGACAAATTGGATGGGATTTTGTACAAAATATTAAGCCCGATCTGGTTATTTCAGACATTATGATGCCAAACATGAACGGTGACGAGTTATGTTCCAGAATAAAGAGTGATATCAACACATCACATATTCCGGTAATTCTGCTAACAGCACTAAATGACAAGAGCAATATTATCCGAGGATTAAAATATGGTGCAGATGAATATATCACAAAGCCTTTTGACATATCAATACTAAAGGCTACAATCATAAACATTCTGGCTAATCGTGAAGTGCTAAAGAATAGTTTTTCTAAATTAGAACTAAAAAATACAGATGAATCAATCAACTATACTTCTGAACTAGACCGCGAGTTTATGGACAAAGTGAAAGACATTATAGAAAAGAATTTGTCGGATTCAAGCTTTAATGTAGATGTATTATGCAGTGTTCTAAATATGAGTCGTTCTAGTTTCTATAGTAAAATTAAAGTTCTAACAGACCAAGCTCCGGCTGACTTTATCCGAACAATACGGTTAACCCATGCTGCGAAGCTGCTTAAGAGCAAAAGATTTAATATAACAGAAGTTGCAGATATGACAGGTTTCAGTGACGCCAAATATTTCAGGGAAGTATTTAAAAAGCATTATAAAATGAATCCAAGTAAATACATGAACGAAGGATAATTGAAACAGCATTATATTCAGGTTTCCCAAAAACAAAGAGAATATGCTTTCTTTTAAAGAATATTAATCCAAAACAAAACAGTTCACACTGCTTGATAGATATATAGTAATGAGTAAAATAAAAACGCGTAACTTCAATTCTGAAGTTACGCGTTTTTATTTTACTCATTTATTCAAATTAAGCATGTCTTAATGCATAACTTTTCTCAGAGTTTAATCTTTTTGCTTTTCATTTTTGATTCATTATGCAACCTGTCGAGCGCTGTAACCACATAACGATACTTCACCTTACCTGTATCATAAGGCAGTTTATAATAGCAAGTTCTTGTTACAGCTACAATCTTTGAAGGATCATTCAGATTCACTTTTTCCTTATTTTCAAAGCGATATACACAATAGTTAAATGCTTTATCCATTTCATCTTTCGCTTTTGGTTCTTTCCACATCAGAATATAGCCATCCTCAGTCCAGATTGCTTTCAAACCTCCTACATTTTTGGGAGCCTTATCATCCATAAAGGTAAATACAGGAGGAAGAGCCGGATAACATTGATAAGTATTAGCTAAAACAGTCAACGAGTTACCAGGATTACCAAGTAAGGCTTTTCCACTCCAGAAACAATTTCCCATCACATTAGGAGTAGTACGTGATAGTTGCATTTTTCTTGGGAGCTGATTTATATCCGGTTTATTAAGGTCTGCAAATTTAGCAGTACGTTCTATATCTTGTCCAATAAAGAAAGGACGATCGTATGAATAAGTAGCCCACCAATTCACTAAAGTTTCATGATCAGCTGCTTTGTTTCCTATTTCCCAATATATTTGTGGAATATTATAATCTACCCAACCATTGCGAATCCACAAAAGCACATCTGCATACAGTTCATCATAGTTCTGCAAACCATTAGTCTCACTACCTATACCATCAAGCGTATTTTTCTTATTGCGATAAATACCAAAAGGAGAAACACCAAACTTCACCCATGGCTTTATTTCGCGTATAGTTTCATGTAATTCTCTAATCAGGCAACTAACATTATTTCTACGCCAATTGTCTTTCTGACCTTCAAAGCCACCAGGAACACCATAGGTCTGAAATGCCTCTTCGTCAGAAAATTCTTTTCCTGCAATAGGATAAGGATAGAAATAATCGTCCATGTGAATTGCGTCTACATCATAACGAGACACAATATCTTTCATCACTTTATTTATAAATTCACGAGATTGAGGTAATCCTGGGTTAAAGAAGCGTTGATTGCCATATACAACAAACCACTCCGGATGTTGATAGTAAATATGTGTTGGAGCCAACTTTGAACTAATATTCAATTGTACACGGTAAGGATTAACCCATGCATGAAACTCCATACCTCTCTTATGACATTCATCTATAACAAAAGCCATTGGATCAAAATCATCGGATGGTTCTACACCTTGAGTTCCTGTAAGGAAACGGCTCCAAGGTTCTAATTTGGAAGGATAAAACGCATCCGCTTCGGGACGAACCTGAAACAAGACAGCATTGATTCCTGCCTTTTGGAAAGTGTTGAGTTGACCAATCAGGTAGGTTTTAAATTCGTTTGTTGATTTTCCGGTATAATCTCCGTTGATAGTGTGTAACCATACTCCTCGAAATTCGCGTTTCGGCAAATTATGTGCAATAGTGTAGAGCGAACAGCAAACCATCAGGAAGGTTGCCAAAAAAGTCTTTATCTTCATTCTTATAGTTTTGTTATGTTATACACATACAAAGATATGTAATATTTTGTATTTATCAAGTTGACAACTACCTTAATAAATTAATGATTCATATAAGCATTCCTTTGCACTATGCCGTTTTTTATTTACTTTTGCAGATTCTTTCAAAACAGCTTATGTCTCAAGAAAAATATATATCTGTAAAAGGTGCACGCGTCAATAATCTAAAGAATATTGATGTAGATATTCCTCGCAATAAATTAGTTGTAATCACAGGATTGTCCGGCTCAGGAAAGTCATCACTTGCTTTCGATACGCTTTATGCGGAAGGGCAAAGACGATATGTGGAAAGTCTAAACAGCTACGCACGTCAGTTTTTGGGAAGAATGACAAAGCCCGAATGCGACTTTATTAAAGGTATCCCTCCCGCCATCGCTATTGAACAAAAAGTAAATAGTCGGAATCCTCGCTCTACAGTAGGAACTTCAACTGAAATATATGAATATCTGCGTTTGCTTTATGCCCGCATAGGAAAAACTTATTCACCCATATCCGGTACTCTTGTAAAAAAGCATCAGGTTGAAGACATCATCAGCTGTATGCTTTCATATCCGGAAGGAACACGTTACGTAATTCTCACTCCCATCCTTTTACGCAAAGGAAGAACAATGAAAGAGCAACTCGAAATGGACCTTAAACAAGGGTTTAACAGAGTTGAATTAAATGGAGAGACTGTACGTATTGATGACTTGCTAAAGAAGCAGGACATTGAAACTGAAAATGAAATATATTTGCTTGTAGATAGATTAGTATGCGATAAATCTAAAGACAGCATTAGCCGTTTGACCGATTCTGTTGAAACTGCTTTCTATGAAGGTAGCGGGAACTGCATGTTGCGATTCTATCTGGAAGAAGGACCGATTGTACATTCTTTCAGCAAGAAGTTTGAGGCTGATGGTATTGTTTTTGAAGAACCAACCGACCACATGTTTAGCTTTAACTCTCCTATTGGTGCTTGTCCTAAGTGCGAAGGCTTCGGTAAAGTAATAGGTATAGATGAAGGTCTGGTTGTTCCTAACCGTTCACTTAGCATTTATGATGGTGCTGTAGTTTGCTGGAGAGGTGAGAAAATGGGAGAATGGAAAGATGAATTTATACGTTCCGTTGCTAAATATAACTTTCCTATTTTTGTTCCATACTATGAACTAACCAAGGATCAAAAAGATTTATTATGGAAAGGAAGTAAAAATGTTCATGGTATTGACGAATTCTTTGAGATGCTTGAAAAGAATCAATATAAAATTCAATATCGTGTAATGTTGGCTCGTTATCGGGGAAAAACTTACTGCCCCGACTGTAATGGAACAAGATTAAAGAAAGAAGCTGGTTATGTAAAAATAGGCAATTGCTCAATTTCAGAGTTAGTAGATCTTCCAATACACGATTTAAAAAGATTCTTCGACAATCTTTCTCTCGATGAACACGAAGCTGCTATAGCCAAGCGAATCCTGACAGAAATAAATAACCGCATCACATTCCTTATAGATGTAGGTTTAGGATATCTTACACTCAATCGCTTAAGTAATTCATTATCCGGAGGAGAAAGTCAACGAATCAATCTGGCTACTTCCTTAGGCAGCAGTTTAGTTGGCTCTCTTTATATTCTTGACGAGCCAAGTATCGGGCTCCACTCACGAGATACTGATCGCCTTATTAAAGTTCTTCGTCAGCTGCAGGAATTAGGTAACACTGTTGTAGTGGTGGAACATGACGAAGAAATTATCCGTGCAGCCGATTATATAATCGACGTAGGTCCAAAAGCTGGACGTCTGGGAGGAGAGATCGTTTATCACGGAGATATGAAAAATCTTAAAAAAGGAAGCAATAGTTATACCGTTAAATATCTGCTTGGAGAAGAAACAATAAACGTTCCTGCCTTTCATCGTCCATGGAACAATTACATAGAGGTTATTGGTGCCAGGGAAAACAACCTGAAAGGAATTAATGTCATTTTCCCATTGAATGTAATGACTGTGGTTACCGGCGTTAGTGGTTCGGGAAAATCAACACTGGTTCGTGATATCTTTTATCGGGCATTGAAACGGGAATACAGTGAAATAAGCGAACGTCCGGGAGAATTTATTTCTCTTGACGGAGATATCAATATGGTTAAGAACATAGAATTCGTAGACCAAAACCCAATAGGGAAGTCTTCCCGTTCTAATCCTGTGACTTATATCAAAGCATACGATGAAATCCGAAAATTATGGGCAGAACAACCATTGGCCAAGCTTATGGGATATTCAGCTTCGCACTTCTCTTTTAACACTGAAGGTGGTCGATGCGAAGAATGTAAAGGAGACGGTACCATTACTGTTGAGATGCAATTCATGGCCGACTTAGTGCTTGAATGTGAAAGCTGCCACGGAAAACGATTTAAATCAGAAACACTGGAAGTTAAGTACAAGGACGTAAACATTTACGATGTACTTGAAATGACAGTTGATCAGGCAGTTGAATTCTTTGCTGAAAACGGACAAAAAAAGATTGTAAAGAAGCTTTCTTCTCTTCAGGCTGTGGGACTGGGATACATTAAACTCGGTCAATCTTCATCCACTCTTTCCGGTGGAGAGAATCAGCGCGTTAAGCTTGCTTACTTCCTAAGTCAGGAAAAAGCATACCCTACTATCTTTGTCTTCGACGAACCAACAACAGGGTTGCATTTCCATGATATTAAGAAACTACTGGAAGCTTTTGATGCATTAATCGCAAGAGGACATACCGTTGTTATCATTGAGCACAATATGGATGTTATTAAATGCGCAGATTATATTATTGATCTTGGCCCTGAAGGTGGAAATATGGGAGGTAACTTAGTTTGTTGTGGAACCCCAGAAGAAGTAGCTAAATGTGCAGCTTCATACACCGGTCAGTTCCTTACTGAGAAGCTTCAGTAAGACGAGAATGAAAAGAGGTTGACTTAAAAGTGATGTGCCCCCCCCAAAAAAAAGTTGGGCATGTTAAACGTTAAATATTTTGGTAAAGAGTTCGGTATTGTACCGGACTCTTCCCTTTTAATCTAATTTTGATTATTATAATAGTCAATATATTCCTCCAAAGCCTTTATAAAAGCTTCTACAGTTCCAAAACCTTCGGTATACAGAAGTTAAAGTGCACCCCAAAAGTTTAAGCCTAACTTTTGGAGTGCACTTCACTATTAATAAACCAATATAAAGGGATTTTTCAAAATTGAGCTTCAGTCTATAAGATTCTCAATTCAAAAATTCTGCTTTTACACAGTCTTTACTATTTCTCAAAACCGCTTTCTTAAAAATAGAATCCAAATCCTATTTTCACACCAAACTTACTATAGTCCTGGTCAGTCAGACTTTGGTTATAATACATAGCAGGTTCCACAGTTACTGTACGACTCAGGAAAAAGGCATATCCAACTTCTGCACCAAGGGTTGCATCATTCTTATGCCCACCGGTGTAGAAATCATAATTATCATATTTAAACTTTGATCCAATATAAATACCAGTCTGATCAAAGTAATAACGAACACCAGCTCCCAAAGAAGTTCTATCATCTCCCCTATCTTTAATATCTGCTCCGGCATTAATAAGCAAAGCAAAATTATCCATTAAAAAAACACCACCTTCAGCTTCAAATCCTAACGAGAATTTTTCCTGACCACTATAAGACATACCGAGACCCGTAATTGAAGGTGTTATTAACCATTTATTCTGTTCAAATTGCGCTTGTGCAGTAACAGTACATAATAAAACTGCAATACAAATAAGTAATTTTTTCATTTTATATTTAGTTGTTTGAATGCTCCGAATCTTTTTTCCATTCCTCCATTTCTCTACGTCGTTTTTCAGCCAATTTTTCTTTCTTACGCAACACAAGCCATAATAGTAAAACAATAACATAAGAAACTGCAATCGTAACATATTTCTCCATTTCACCAATAGTGTGATTACGAGGTACTAAATATATAGCCATAGCTGTTACATAAAGAAAGAGAGCACCACAAAGCCATGTAGATTTTTTATACTTTTTCATTAGAGTCTTCTTTTTAGCATGAAAAAGCGTTCATGCACTGTTTAGTTTTTCCCTGTTTTGTATTTTAAACAAAAATAAGTAATATTATTTATTCGTGTCCCCTTTCAGTTGAAAAAGAGGAATCTTCTAACGCTTTTTTACGTTCTTTTATCTACCTTTGCAACATTACAGCAAGCGAAAATGAAACATACATACCTTATTCTTTTGTTCCTTTGTTTTTTCATAACCAATACACAGGCACAACCTAAAAATGAGATACGAGCCACTTGGCTGACAACAATATATGGACTTGACTGGCCTACAGTCAAAGCCACCTCTCCTACCACTATCAATAAACAAAAAGCAGAATTATGCAGAATTTTAGATGAGCTAAAAGCTGCCAATTTTAATACCGTATTACTCCAAACCCGTTTACGTGGAGATGTTATCTATCCTTCTTCCATTGAAACCTATAATGAGACATTAACGGGAAAAGCCGGTTGCTCTCCCGGATATGATGCACTTGCATTTGCAATCGAAGAGTGTCATAAACGCGGAATGGAATGTCATGCCTGGATAGTCTCAATTCCATTGGGAAAAGAAAATCATGTAAAAGCATTAGGGAATAAATCTATAACTAAGAAGCGCCCGCAAATATGTAAACGCTATCAGGGTGAATGGTTTCTTGATCCCGGCAACCCTGCAACAAAAGATTACCTGTTTTCTATTGTAAAAGAATTAATTACCGGTTATGATGTAGACGGTATACATCTGGATTATATTCGTTATCCTGACCGCCCAAATGATTTTCCGGATAAAGAGACGTTCCGCAAATATGGTAACGGAAAAAGCCTGGACAGTTGGAGAAGGGACAACATAACAGCCATTGTACGATACCTGTATCAACAGGTTAAGCTAATCAAGCCTTGGGTAAAAATGAGCAGTTCGCCTGTTGGCAAATTCAAAGATACTTCTCATTACCCATCAGGAGGATGGAACGCCTATCATACTGTTTACCAGGATGCACAAGGGTGGCTTCGTGAAGGAATCCAGGATATTCTATTCCCCATGATGTATTTCAACGGAAATAACTTTTATCCATTTGCATTAGATTGGCAGGAAAATAGCTTCGGACGTTGTGTAGTTCCCGGATTAGGTATTTATTTTCTTGATCCGGCAGAAAAAGACTGGCCGTTAAGTGAAATTGAACGTCAGATTTATTTCACCCGTCGCCACGGATTAACCGGACAGGCCTTTTACCGTACGGAATACCTATTAAAAAACACCAAGCATCTGTTCGACGAGCTAAACGGATTACATTACGCCAGTCCTGCCCTTCAACCTAAAATGAAATGGCTGGATAATACAGCTCCCACTCGTCCTAAGGATTTATCAAGTAACCGGATAGGATCAACTGTTCAATTAAACTGGCAACCATCAACCGACAACGACTCACGAACAACACCATACTATATAGTATATGCTTCTGATAAATTTCCTGTAGATATATCCAAACCTTATAATATTGTTGCACACGATATCAGAGAGAATCATTATGCTTATAAGGAAGAGACTGCCATAGAAAACAAACGTTATTTTGCAGTAACAGCAACTGATCGTTTTGGAAATGAAAGTGCAGCTGTACAATTAACATTTCCGGATAATAAACTTCAATTATCCCAGGATAGCCTATTATTGCAACTACCTAAGTCCGAAGAATTTGAGAGTATAACTATTACAGATCTTACCGGCAGATGTGTATTACATTCAAAATACAAAGAAAAGATTCCTTTGTATAACTTACAAAAAGGGCTTTACAGGGTTTTATTTACAGATAAGAACGGACAGATTCATCCTTCAACCAAGATGCTTGCGCGATAATTTTTTTGTTGTGTTACAGGTGTTAATTCCATATAGCCGGACACAATCCTGCTACTTTCAATAACGACTGGAAAATCAGTCTGCTTATTTTCATGGTCTGCAACCAACAAAGAAGGATCGTTAAAATAATCAACCTGAAAATAGCCTATCTTTCCAGGAGTAATAAACCGGTCATAAAATAGTCGGGAGAAAATCCCCATATTCATACGCAGGTTCACCTCCACACAAGGATGAATACGAAAAAATGGTTTTTCAGGGAAACGGCAAATCATCATATCCACCCCCAGATATCCATTATACTTTTTCCCTATCAGCTGAGAGAGTTTTATTTCAAGCTGATCGCGCAACAAATGTAAATCGACAGCATTAACAAATTCGGTAAGACGCTGTTCAATAGCTTCATTCGAAGCTAGTAAATTACCCGTGTAAGCCCCTCTTACATCTGTTTCAAAGAAAGAATATCCGGCAAAAGAAACTTTACCTAATTCATCACAAAAAAATTCCATGGCAAAATCCTTCACTTTATCCAGCCAAGGTTCACCTACCACACAACGTTGATTCTTTATCACCCGGTTACTCCATCCCTGAATATGACTAGTATACTCACCTTTCCCCGGTCGTAACCCCTTGCCACTACCCGACCATGGTGCTTTTAAAAGAACTTTGGGATAATGCTCTACAAATTTCCGAACAGCTTCATCAGAAGTCAATTCTTCCGAAACACCACAAAAAGAAGAAGAAATATTCAATTCTTTAAGTAAAGAAACGGCTAAAGATCGATGAGACAACTCACGTAAAATCTCCATTTGATTTTTATCAGGTAGAAAATCATCTGAAAAGCCTAATAGCCGGGCTTGTTTTATCAAAGCAGCATTCCATCCCCACGGACAAAGTTTCAAAGATGACTGAAAAGCAATCTCATCTTCCATTATTCTGCCGACAGGTAAATCAAACAAATTCTTCATCTGCAGCATCCATTCCTCAGCAGCCGGTTCGTTACTCATTACCAGCATTCCCCGTGAGGTATACCATATAGGCAGTAACGAAAGGTCGTCCGCCATTTTTCGGGCAGAAAGAGGCGGTGTATAATTTTCATCACCATTAGCCAACGCCAAATCATTATCCGGATTGAATAAATATACTCCCTGCATTTATTTTTTATGTATTTTGTATACAAAAGTAAGCAAAAAGAGAAATAGAATAATCAACCATCTGAAATAAATTTATTCTTGTACAAAAGAATGTTTTATTTTGTACAGAACACTATATATACAATAAATGAATCTGATTATACCAGAGCCTAAAAATAAGATTATCACAACATTTACCCCCTGCATAATTGAATATTTATAAGTTACATAATCATTTTCTATAAACAAAAGCATAAACAAGTTTAAATAGATGAATATTTTGCAATCTCTACTTTGCAAAGTTGATAATTATAATTATCTTTGCCTCGACAATAAAAGAATGTTTATGGAAGCCTTTTACAGAACTCACAGCTATCTGGTAGAACACACCAATGCCACCGTTCGACGTGATTTAATGGATGAGATCGATTGGAACGACCGTCTTATTGGAATCAAAGGGACTCGCGGTGTAGGGAAAACTACTTTCCTGTTGCAATATGCAAAAGAGCGATTCGGAACAGACCGTTCATGCTTGTTTATCAACATGAATAACTTTTATTTCTCAGGGCATACCATTATAGAATTTGCAGAAGAATTTCTTAAAAACGGTGGTAAAGTACTTCTCATAGACCAGGTCTTTAAGTATCCAAACTGGAGTCATGAACTAAGAATTTGCCATGACCGTTTTCCTGGATTGAAAATCGTGTTTTCCGGTTCCTCGGTTATGCGATTAAAAGAAGAAAACACTGAGTTATCCGGTATCGTAAAATCATATAATCTACGTGGATTCTCATTCAGAGAATTTCTGAATCTGCAAACAGGTAATAGCTTTCCGTCTTATTCGTTAGAAGATATTTTGTCCAATCATGAGCAAATAGCCAAGACTGTTCTCTCAAAGGTTCGTCCCACAGACTATTTTCAGGATTATCTTCATCATGGTTTTTATCCATTTTTTCTTGAAAAAAGAAACTTTTCCGAAAATTTGCTTAAAACGATGAACATGATGGTAGAGGTAGACATTCTACTTATTAAGCAAATAGAACTGAAATATCTTTCAAAGATAAAGAAGCTTTTATATTTGCTGGCGGTTGACGGTCCTTCAGCTCCCAATGTAAGTCAGTTGGCAACAGAGATTGAGACATCACGTGCTACGGTTATGAACTACATCAAATATCTTGCAGACGCAAGGTTAATCAATATGGTTTATCCAAAAGGAGAATCTTTCCCTAAAAAACCATCAAAGATTATGATGCATAACACTAATCTTATGTATTCTATCTATCCGGTAAAAGTGGAAGAACAAGATGTTGCCGAAACATTCTTTCTCAATACACTCTATAAGGATCATGTTCTCAATAAAGGAGAAAAAGGAACTTCTTTTCTGGTAGATGAAAAGATTCCATTTAAGATATGTACCGACGGATTTAAGGTCAAAAATAATCCAGCCATTACGTATGCCATTCACAGGGCAGAAATAGGGCGAGGAAATCAGATACCTTTATGGTTATTCGGTTTTCTTTATTAATTGAGTTTTTTTATTTAATATATTAAATGTTATGACTAAACAGAAGAAATTCATCACATGTGATGGTAATCAGGCTGCTGCACATATCTCGTATATGTTCTCAGAAGTTGCCGCGATTTATCCTATCACTCCTTCTTCGACTATGGCAGAATACGTAGACGAATGGGCTGCAGCCGGACGTAAAAACATCTTCGGCGAAACAGTATTAGTACAGGAAATGCAATCTGAGGGAGGTGCAGCTGGTGCATTACACGGTTCTTTACAGGCTGGTGCACTGACAACCACTTACACAGCTTCTCAGGGATTATTGCTTATGATTCCTAATATGTACAAAATTGCAGGAGAATTACTTCCTTGCGTTTTCCACGTATCAGCTCGTGCTTTAGCTTCTCACGCTCTTTCTATCTTCGGTGACCACCAAGATGTTATGGCTTGCCGTCAGGTAGGTTTTGCTATGTTGGCAGAAGGTTCTGTACAGGAAGTTATGGACTTATCAGCAGTAGCTCACTTAGCTACAATTAAGAGCCGCATTCCTTTCGTAAACTTCTTCGACGGATTCCGTACATCACACGAAATTCAGAAGATCGAGATGTTGGAAAATGACGATCTTGCTCACTTGATCGACAAAGAAGCTTTGGCTGAATTCCGTAACCGTTCTTTGAACCCAGAGAACCCTGTTGCACGTGGTATGGCTGAAAACCCAGATGTTTACTTCCAACATAGAGAATCATGCAACAAATTCTATGACGCTGTTCCAGGTATCGTAGAAGAATACATGAAAGAACTTTCTGAAATCACAGGACGTAAATATAGCTTGTTCGATTACTACGGAGCTGACGATGCTGACCGTGTAATCATCGCTATGGGTTCTGTAACAGAAGCTGCTCGCGAAGCTATCGACTACTTAACTGCTCAAGGAGAAAAAGTTGGTTTGGTTGCAGTACACTTGTACCGTCCATTCTCTGCTAAACACTTCCTTGCTGCTGTTCCTAAGACTGCAAAACGTATTGCTGTATTAGACAGAACAAAAGAACCAGGCGCAGTAGGCGAACCATTATACTTAGACGTAAAAGATTGTTTCTACGGACAAGCTGATGCTCCGGTTATCGTTGGTGGTCGTTATGGTCTTTCTTCTAAAGATACTACTCCTGCTCAGGTTATCTCTGTATACGAAAACCTTTCTTTGGCAATGCCTAAGAACCAGTTCACTCTTGGTATAGTTGACGACGTTACTTTCACTTCTCTTCCAAAGAAAGAAGAAATCGCATTAGGCGGTGCAGGTATGTACGAAGCTAAATTCTATGGTTTGGGAGCTGATGGTACTGTAGGTGCTAACAAGAATTCTGTTAAGATTATCGGTGATAATACTAACAAGCACTGTCAGGCATACTTCTCTTATGACTCTAAGAAATCAGGAGGTTTTACCTGTTCACACCTTCGTTTCGGTGACACTCCTATTCGTTCTACTTATTTGGTAAATACACCAAACTTCGTAGCTTGTCACGTTCAGGCATACCTTCGTATGTATGATGTAACACGCGGTTTGCAACAGAATGGTACATTCCTTTTGAATACCATCTGGAACGAAGAAGAACTGGCTAAACATTTGCCTAACAACGTAAAACGTTATTTCGCAGAAAAAAATATCACAGTTTACTATATCAACGCGACTCAGATTGCACAGGAAATTGGTTTGGGTAACAGAACAAATACTATACTTCAATCAGCATTCTTCCGCATCACCGGCGTTATTCCTGTTGATTTGGCTGTAGAACAAATGAAGAAATTCATTGTTAAGTCTTACGGTAAGAAAGGACAAGACATTGTTGACAAGAACAATGCAGCTGTTGACCGTGGTGGCGAATACAAACAACTAACTGTTGATCCTGCTTGGGCTACTTTGAAAGATGAAGAAGCTGCAGACAACAACACTCCTGAATTCGTAGAAAAAGTAGTTAAGGTTATCAACGCTCAGAATGGTGATGATCTTCCAGTATCTACTTTCGTTGGTATCGAAGATGGTACATGGCAACAAGGTACTGCTACTTACGAAAAACGTGGTGTAGCTGCTTTCGTTCCAGAATGGAATTCAGAAAACTGTATCCAGTGTAACAAGTGTGCTTATGTTTGTCCTCACGCTTCTATCCGTCCATTCGTTCTTGACGAAGCAGAACAAGCAGCAGCTCCTTTCACTGATATGTTGAAAGCTACCGGAAAAGTATTCGACGGTATGAAGTTCCGTATTCAGGTTGACGTACTTGACTGTCTTGGTTGCGGTAACTGTGCTGATGTATGTCCAGGAAACAAACAAGGTAAGGCTCTTAAGATGCAACCTTTGGAAGGTCAGCTTCCACAAGCTCCTAACTGGGAATATGTTGCTACAAAAGTAAAGAGCAAACAACACTTGGTAAATGTAAATGCTAACGTGAAGAACTCACAGTTTGCTACTCCATTATTCGAGTTCTCTGGTGCATGTTCAGGTTGTGGTGAAACTCCTTACGTTAAGTTGTTAACTCAATTGTTCGGCGACCGTCAAATGGTAGCTAATGCAACAGGATGTTCTTCTATCTACTCTGGTTCAGTTCCATCAACTCCTTATACAACTAACGAAGATGGTCACGGACCAGCATGGGCTAACTCATTATTCGAAGACTTTGCTGAATTCGGTATGGGTATGACTCTTGCAGTTGATAAGATGCGTGATCGTCTTGTTGACTTGATGACAAAAGGTCAGACTTGCGACTGCTGTTCAGATGAACTAAAAGGTTTATTCAACGAATGGATTGCCGACAAAAATAACGCAGCACGTTCAATCGAACTTGAAGCTAAAATTACTCCACTTGTAAAAGCTTGCGACTGCGATATCTGCAAAGAAATTGCTTCTCTAAGCAAATTCTTAATCAAGAAATCTCAATGGATTATCGGTGGTGACGGTGCTTCTTATGATATCGGTTTCGGTGGTTTAGATCACGTACTTGCTTCTGGTAAGGACGTAAATATCCTTGTTCTTGATACTGAAGTTTACTCAAACACAGGTGGTCAGTCATCTAAAGCAACTCCAGTTGGAGCTATTGCTAAGTTTGCTGCTGCAGGTAAGAGAGTTCGTAAGAAAGACCTTGGTTTGATCGCTTCTACATACGGTTATGTATATTGTGCTCAAGTTGCTATGGGTGCTGACCAGGCTCAAACATTGAAAGCTATCCGCGAAGCTGAAGCTTATGACGGGCCTTCAATCGTTATCGCTTACTCACCATGTATCAACCACGGTTTGAAAGCCGGTATGGGTAAAGCACAAGCTGAACAAGCAGCTGCAGTAGAATGCGGTTACTGGCACTTGTGGAGATACAATCCTGCATTGGAAGCTGAAGGACAAAATCCATTCACATTGGATTCTAAAGCACCAAACTGGGATAACTTCCAAAACTTCCTGAAAGGTGAAGTTCGTTACGCTTCATTGGCAAAACAATATCCTGCTGAAGCTAATGAATTATTCCAGGCTGCTCAGGACAACGCTAAGTGGAGATATAACAACTACAAGCGTTTGGCTAAGCAACAATGGGGTGTTGAGCAAGAAGACTAATCCTAATTAGCTCTATAAATAAGAAAGGCTGCTTCGTTTGAAGCAGCCTTTTTCTGTTTTTATCTAACATTATATTACCGAACAATTTCATATTGATGATAGACCACATCTGGAACATCTACTTTCCTGAATTTCAGTTTCTCACAAATCCTTATCGAGCCAATATTCTCAGGATACATACGTGCTATAATCTTATCCACACCTAATGCATTAAAACCGTAATCAAGTAATCCACTACAAATTTCAGTGCCATAGCCTCTATTCCAATAATTATTATCAAGGATATAACCTAACTCAAGAATCTTCTTATTTCCAAAAGAATTGAATAATCCAGCCTCACCAATAACTTCTCCATTAGCAACAACAGCAAAAATGCCATATCCTTGCGGATAGCCATCAGCATTCACTTTCTCATATTTACCTTTCAGTTCTTCCAAAGTCCAATCATATTTACCATTAGAGATATACTTCATATTTTCCTCTTTTGAATAAACAGACAATAAAACATTTATATCCAATGGTACTATTTCCCGAATTAAAAGGCTTTTAGTTATAATTGGGTCCATGTTTTTTTGTAAATATTATGACTAGACACTATAGATTTTACTGCTATCTACCTATTTTTCTATACTTTATTTTTGAAATTTTTTATATCGAACTCAGGTTATTATAATTAAGGAGTGGTTATAATTCAAATCCCATTAAAGTTAAATTATTCATATCTATTAATTGTTGATTTAAGGGCAGAAATAACTTCATTTCTGAAATATTGTGGAGACAACACCTCAAAGTTACTACCATTCGAGAGTATCTCTTGACGAAAATCATAGGTAGGTTTCAGAGTGTATCTAAACACAGAATAGTCATCTGTAGTTTCAATTTCTCTTTGAGAGTGATGAAGCGAGAGATCCCTTACATATAGCACTTGTTTATCGAAAACTTTAATGTCAATTTCTTCCACATCACAGTCATCAGAAGTGATAACCCCATAACAATTTTCAAAATACTTCTCTGGGGAAAAATCCTCAGGAATAACATATTTAGAGTTTGTTGTTTGTAATTCCAAAATACGATCTAATCCATAAATACGCACTGTATCGTCATTCACACTATATCCTACAACGTACCAACGTTGCTTAAACACTTTTACACAATAAGGTTCAATAGGGAATGTTACTCCATGGTCTGCCCAATAACTTTTATAAGTTATCTCTACCGCTACACCATCTCGCATAGCTTCAATAATCGAGGTCAAAAATCTTTGTCCGCTAGGAATCTGTTCAAAAAGTATACGGTGTTTCAGCTTGTGGCTTTCATTTATCAAGTTATTTATTGCAAAGGTGCTGATAAGCCACGAACGCACTCCACCGCGTTTCATATCATCGAAATTCTCAATGTAGTAGACACAACCGTTACGCCTGTCACACTCAATATTAATATCAAACATCGCTTGAACAGCGTTTTTGTGATTGTGAAAAGTCTTAAGTGGCAGGTCATCCCCACTATCATTGAGCTGCGAGCAAATCCATTTATCGTTTATCGCCTCGAAAGTTATCCGACCTCCACGGTAAATAATATCCACCAACCACACATAACGATTGAAAAGATTAGAGGTAGTATCTTTGGATGAGCATCTCATAATATCGATTAATTATTCTCCAACTTATTGCGATTAATAAAGGCATTAATAAATTTATACCAATAATCCCAGGAATAACCAACAGATGGATGATACACCGACATTACTTCGACTTTAGTTCCATCATTAAGTGTATAGTAACCAGTTCGTTCAGAGTTACCCTCTATAACTATTTTTTCAGACTCAGTCCACAAATCTCCACCAGGCATTTTTTTCCACAAACGTCTGCCCCATACAATAATTTTCTCGGGACGATACTTTTCTAAAACTTCAAAAAATGCTTTTTCTGCAGTTTTATAATCTTCGCAACTTCCAGCCTCACGCGCTTTATCCATTGGAATTTGGAGATAGTTATGAAAAAGCAATGAATTCCAGATTTCGTTTCTTAACTCTTGCTCTGTTTCTTTGTTCACTAATGACCTTTCAAATTTCAAGTATGTTTTTTTCCAATTATCGCAATTATCATAATCGTAAAGGATGCTATTGACAGCTTTTTGCGTAGTCCAACAATTATTCCCCGATTCATCAGCTTTTCCTTTTCCACACTCGGGACAACCTCCACCACAATACAAACTTTCACCAAGTGCCATCACTTTTTTACCAAACATTCCACCATTTTCATAATTTTCACCTACCCAAGGTTCAAAAAACACATTTTCCATAATCTCTTTAAATTTTGACTTATATTTTACAAATATACAAATTATTTATACTAAAGTGTAGCTTCCAATCAAAATAACACCCTTTTACCTGTGTGATCGATGTAGAAATACTCATTACCTAGTTTTACAGCTAACCATTCATCAGGATTATTTAAATCTATTATTGATATATCATCATAGATTATCTTGAGAACTTGCCGCCCTGATATATCTAATAAACCACTCTTCGTGCCAACCGAGGCATATATCCACCCTTTACAGTTTGGTACACCAAGATAATCGAGAAGCCTAAAAGGCATTACTATTTCATCTTTAGAGTTGATAACACCCCATCGATTACGGTAGCAAACTGTAAAATAGTAGGCTGCAGAATGCTCCTCATCTTCCCAGCGCTGCATATAGGAAAATTTAAACGGAACAACTATTTCTCCTCGAAGATTCAAAACGCCCCATTTTCCTGTGTGTTGACATTTACATCCTTCTCTATAGCCTCTATTTGCACATACATATTTGTCACCACTATAATCCAATAAATCATATATTGGTTGAACCACAAACTCGCCCGTGCGATTGATTAATCCATATTTACTCTTTAGGTTATCTACTACACGCACTACTGCATAATCGCCTACAAAAGGCATTAACATATCTATTTGCATTACCTTTCTTTTTTACTACAAAAATAGAAACATGCTATGCCAAATTAGGGCACAAGCTAAAGAATATTATTTATCAATATTAATTAACTAGGTATTTCGTTATATACTTATTATTATTTATATAGATTTACTTAGCTATTACTGAAATTTAATCTCAAAAAAAATATTTTTTAAAATAATCCCTCACTCCGTCACCTTTTCCTTTCATCCCATTGTAAATCAATATTATAAATTAGTGAGGGTAGCATTTTAAACCATCACCAAACCATCACTAAATGGTACTACCCTCACCCTTTCGATGCCTATCAGCCATTTTTGAATGAGAAATTTTACCGGAGCTCCACGCCTTGCAACTAAGCAGAAAAACAAAGTATTAAGTTAATGAACAATAAATTTTCATCCAATTATATTGCACACAATTTAATTTTGTATATATTCGCATTATAAAAATAAAAAGAACGATTATAAAGTCAATAATAACAAACTAAAAAATAGAAGAATATGAGCACAGTTTATAATTTCACAGTAAAAGACAGAAAAGGAAACGACGTATCTTTGAACGAATATGCAGGTAAAGTTTTGTTAGTAGTAAACACAGCAACGGCTTGCGGTTTTACCCCTCAGTACAAAGAACTGGAGAAAATCTATGAAGAGTATAAAGATCAGGGATTAGTTGTTCTTGATTTCCCTTGCAATCAGTTTGCCAATCAGGCAGCAGGCACAGATGAAGAAATTCACGAGTTCTGCACTTTGAACTACGACGTGCAATTTCCACAATTTAAGAAACTAGAAGTAAACGGAGATAATGCCAGCGACCTGTTTAAGTTCTTAAAGAGCGAAAAAAGCTTTGCCGGATTTGACATGAATCACCCGATAGCTAAAATCCTTGATGATATGCTTTCAAAGGAAAACCTAAATTATAAGGAGAATGCAGAAATTAAATGGAACTTCACAAAATTCCTTATTAACCGCAATGGTGAAGTGGTGAAACGTTTCGAACCAACTGAAGATATGACTAAGGTGGAAGCAGAAATTAAGAGCCTGCTTTAATTAAAAAAGATTGGAATAGTTCACTGTCTTTGCAGGCAGCGACCTATTTCATATAGCAAATTAATCGCACACAATTATATTTTCTGTAATTTTGCGGCAAATATAATGAGATTATGAAAGAGAATTACCCCGAGTTAAAGCTAGAGAACCAAATTTGTTTTCGTGTATATCGCCTGAATCGTGCTATTACGAATCACTACCGCCCATTCCTAACCGAATTGGATTTAACTTATCCGCAATATTTGGTTATGATGGCCCTGTGGGAAAAAGACGGAATACCGGTAAATTCACTCAGCGAAATACTTAAACTGGATACAGGCACACTGTCTCCACTGTTGAAGCGTCTGGAAGCCACCGGTTATATTCATCGTAAGAGGAGCAAAGAAGACGAACGCACTGTTATTATTAAACTAACGAAAGTGGGCGCAGAACTACAGAAAAAGGCTATAGAGGTTCCTCATGAAATGGCTAATTGTCTGGATTTGTCAGAAGAAGAATATCTAAGCCTGCGCGAAACGCTCGATAGTCTGATCCTGAAAGCAGAACAAAGATAACGTGACTTTGATTAAAAATTGATAAGTCATTTGAGGAATTTAAAGGAAAGTTAAGTAAGCCTGCAGCCGTGAACCCATCGGCCCGCAGCCGTAAACCGATAAGCCCTCGAATGCAGTCCCATAAGCCCGCGGCTGCGGGCTTACTTATTTTCATAGAGCAAAAGATCTACACATTACATATCTATCCCTAAGTATACAATAAATTTATTTTCAATTATATTCGTTTTTATTTAATATAAAGTTTAAAACGATTTCTTATCAAAACGATAAACTCAGTATCACAAACATTCAAGATCATTACAACACACACTATATCATATATTTACAGCAAACGTTACTATTTTAAATAACCCGCTAATTTATTACTAAAAAAGCAATCTAGATTTTTACACTCTTTCCATTATTTAACAAAATATCAAAAATCATTATTCGAAGTATATAAAATTTATAAATATAAAAAAAGTTAAGTACATTTGGTTATAATGTAATAAAATATTATATTTATGAGATTAACACATAAATATAAGAATTGTGAAAAAGAAAATTGGATTAATAGGATTTGGGAAAGCAGGAAAAGCAGTTGCTAATGTTATACTTCAAAATAATGAGTATAGTTTAGAATGGGTACTCAGGAAAAGTGCTATTTTAGAACATAGAAGCGTACCTGAATTTTTAGGAATACAATCAGATGAACCTGGACTAATTTATTCAAGTACTAAAATAAAAGTTGAAGATTTAATAAACAAACACCCTGTGGATATGATTATTGATTTCTCTTCCAGTCAGAGTATTTATTCTTATGGAGAAATAGCAGCTTTAAAGAAAATAAAAATAATATCTGCAATCTCCCATTATAAGGAAGAAGATCTTTTGTTTTTAAGAAACCTTTCTACTCAGACTGCGATTTTTTGGAGTCCTAACATAACATTAGGAGTAAACTATTTAATGTATGCTGCAAAACTTCTAAAGAGAATAGCTCCTTGGGTTGACATTGAAATTATAGAAGAGCATTTCAAAGGAAAAGAAGGAGTATCAGGAACAGCCATAAAGATAGCAAAAGAACTAGATCTGGAAAAAACAGAAGTGAATTCTGTTCGGGTTGGAGGAATTGTTGGAAAACACGAAATAATTTTTGGTTTTCCTTACCAAACTGTAAGACTAATCCACGAATCAATTTCCAGAGAAGCATTCGGAAATGGAGTTCTATTTGTTGCTGATAATTTCGCTGATAAGAAAACTGGATTATACAATTTTGAAGATATATTGGCACCTTATATTTCTAATAAATAAATAAACAAGATGGATCTTGTAGCTATTATTTCTTTTTGTATCTTACTACTTTTAGCCTATGTTTTTGATATTAGTTCTTCAAAGACTAAGATCCCTTCAGTTATATTATTATTAAGCTTAGGCTTTCTAGTAAAGCAAGTTGTAAATATATTCAAGTTTAAAATCCCTGATTTAAATCCTACATTACCTTTTCTTGGTACAATCGGATTGGTTCTAATCGTATTAGAAAGTTCATTAGAATTAGAGCTCAATAAATCCAAACTATATTTTATTTGGAAATCATTTATTCTTGCTTTACTACCTATGCTTGTAACAAGTTTTGGCTTAGCTTTTGCTTTTCAATATTTTGGAGGTTATTCATTTAAAGATTCTTTAAGTAATACAATACCACTAGCTATTATTAGTAGTGCAATTGCTATACCAAGTAGTAACAATTTATTAAAATCAGATAAAACTTTTATCGTTTATGAAAGTAGTTTTTCTGATATTTTAGGAGTAATTCTTTTTAATCTAATAATTACGAATAACAATTTTGGTTTCAAATTGGTTGGGCACTTCATCTTTGAAGTCTTTTTCATTATAGTTATTTCTTGTGGAACAACTTTGGGGTTAGCTTTTTTCTTAAGCAAAATAAAGCATCACATAAAATTTATCCCCATGATATTGATGATACTATTGATTTATTCTATTTCAAAGATGTTTCATTTACCAGCATTAATATTCATCTTATTTTTTGGCTTATTTCTATGCAATATAGATAAATTTAAGAATTATAGATTTATCAATATATTCAACACCATTGCTTTTTACAAAGAAGTTCGTAGATTTAAAATCTTAGCATCTGAATTTTCTTTTTTAATAAGGGCATTATTTTTCTTACTTTTTGGATATCTTATAGAAACTAATGAACTATTCAACGAAAATACAATATTCGAAGCACTCTGTATCACTGCCGGAATTTTTATTATTAGAGCATTATTCTTAAAACTATTGAAATTGCCAATAAATCCATTACTTTATATTGCACCAAGAGGATTAATTTCTATTTTACTTTTTCTATCTATCCCAGAAGTACAGAAAATAGAAATAGCGAACAAATCACTTCTCATCCAGGTTATTATTTTAACAGCAATGATAATGATGTTTGGTTTAATGAAATGCAAGAATAATGATACAAAAACTACAGAAAATAATACTGCCGACAAAGCTATTTAAAGAATTCTTCGAAAGCGAGAAAGCTGGAGGGATGATTTTAATTGTATGTACATTGATCTCCTTAATCCTTGCCAATTCAGCCATTGGTACACAGTATCATAATTTATGGTTAGCACAATTTGCCAGGCATAGTATTGAACATTGGATCAATGACGGACTGATGAGCATTTTCTTTCTGCTGATAGGACTTGAACTAGAGAGGGAAATACACCTAGGCGAGCTGTCTAACGTTAAAGATGCCTTATTACCATTCGTTGGTGCATTGGGAGGTATGATTATTCCGGCAGGATTATTTCTGTTGTTTAACTACGGAACAGCCACCCAACCCGGAGCAGGTATACCAATGGCCACAGATATTGCTTTTGCTTTAGGAATACTATCCCTCTTGGGTAATAAAGTTCCTACATCATTAAAAGTCTTTTTAGCTGCATTAGCTGTTATCGACGATCTAGGGGCTATCCTCGTTATTGCTATCTTCTATACTCAAACACTTCTATGGTCAAACTTACTTATAGCATTAGGAATCTTTGTTCTTCTTTTGCTCCTCAACAGATTCAAAGTTAGAAGTTTAATACCTTATCTCATTGGCGGAGTAGCCATGTGGTATTTTATGCTTCATTCAGGAGTTCACGCCACTATAACGGGTGTTCTGTTGGCCTTTGCAATTCCATTTTCCAACGGAGATAATAAATCACCATCTACAACCCTCGAACATTTCCTAAACAAACCGGTAGCATTCTTTATACTTCCATTGTTTGCCATGGCAAATACCTGTCTTTTAATAGAAGGTAACTGGACAAGTGGGTTGCTACAAGTTGGCAGTCTGGGAATCATCATTGGTCTGGTAGTTGGAAAACCAATGGGTATTTGGTTCTTTTCCTTTATTGGAGTTAAGTTGGGACTATGCACTCTACCACCAGAACTTAAATGGAGGCATATTTTAGGAGTAGGATTCCTGGGAGGAATAGGCTTTACCATGTCTATCTTTATCACGCTTCTAGCCTTTAACAATGCAGAAATTCTGAACAATTTAAAGATAGCCATACTTGTAGCATCAACTATTGCCGGAATCATTGGTTATCTATGGCTCAGAATTACATTTAAAAAAACTCCTCCCGGAACCTAAAGTGATTTATATAAGGATTGTTGGACTATTAAAGAAGTAAAGAGAACCAAACGATTCTATTCAATTCTCTTTATTTCTGTTTGAGAATTTTTAAGGGAGAAGATTATTAGGCTATTCCTCTGAGAAGTTTACCAAAAGTTGTCTATACGAATTAAATATCTTGGATTTAGATACAAACCCTAAATATTTATCATCTTCGTCTACCACAGGCAGATTCCATGCATTAGTTTCATCAAAGGTTTGCATTACCTGTTCCATTGAATCTGTAACTATCAACTTTGCCGGAGCAGAAATCATCAATTTACCTACAGTGTATTTATGATATAACTCTTGTCGGAATATTATATTACGTATATCATCCAGTAAAACTATTCCTTGAAATACACCAGATTTGTCGACTACAGGAAATAGATTTCTTTTTGCAAGAGAGATTACTTTTACCAAATCTCCTAAAGTCATTTCGGGAGACACTTGTTGAAAATCAGTTTCTACAAGTATATCCGTTTTCATCAACGTTAGAACTGCCCTATCTTTATGATGAGTGAGTAGTTGTCCTTTTTTAGCCAGACGCATAGAATAAAGGCTATGAGGTTCAAAAATGATAATAGTAAGATAAGAACTTACGGAACAGATCATTAAAGGAAGAAAAAGATCATACCCTCCTGTTAACTCAGCTATAAGAAAAATGCCAGTTAGAGGTGCATGCATCACTCCCGACATTACCCCAGCCATTCCCATCAATGCGAAGTTTTTTTCCGGCAAGTCAATGAAATATCCTAATTGATTAGAGAAATGAGAAAAGATAAATCCTCCTATACATCCAAGAAATAAACTAGGAGCAAATATACCGCCACATCCTCCACCACCGTTCGTTGCGCTTGAAGCAAATACTTTGAAAATAATAATGAGAAACAGGTATATTAAAAGCAGGTTATTACTCCCATAAAAGAGCGAATTATTCATCACCGTTTGCCATTCTCCTGAGGCTACTCCCTTAAGTAACAAATTGATTGTATCGTAACCTTCGCCGTATAGAGGAGGGAAAAGGAAGATCAGTATACTTAGCATAGCACCCCCAAATACAAGTTTTTGGTATGGGCCGCCTAGTTTTCCAAATACACTTTCAATTGAATTCATAGCACGCGTAAAATATAAAGAAATTAGTCCACAAAACACGCCCAAAAGGATAACGTATGGAATACGCCCCATTTCAAACGGCTGATCAAGATTAAACTTAAACATAGCCTCCGTACCCATAAAAATATAGGATACAGTGGCAGCCGTAACAGAAGAAATTAACAAAGGCAGAAGTGAAGCCATAGTAAGATCAATCATCAACACTTCCAATGTAAAAACCAACCCTGCAATAGGAGCTTTAAATATACCGGCAACTGCTCCTGCAGCTCCGCACCCCACGAGTAACATCAATGTTTTGTGCTCCATCTTAAAGACACTACCTAAATTAGATCCGATAGCAGAGCCAGTAAGTACGATTGGAGCCTCGGCTCCTACAGATCCACCACATCCGATAGTAATAGCACTGGCTATCACCGATGACCAGATATTGTGTCTTTTTATTCTACCTTGCCTTCTTGAAATAGAATATAAGATTTTTGTCACACCGTGACTAATATCATCTTTAACTATATTGCGCACAAAAAGACCTGCTAAAAAAATACCAACAACAGGATAAACCAAATAAAGGTAGTTGACACCAGTCGTATTAAAATTATTGGTTAGCAGATTCTGAATCTCATGAATCAATAATTTTAAAATTAATGCAGCAAAAGCAGTACAAATTCCTACTACAAAACTAAGTAAAAGAATAAATTGCTTTTCTTTAATATGCTTTTCTCTCCAATGAATAAAACGTTGTAACAAACTTTTTTTTTCTATTTCCATAATTCATGATATGCCTTCCCGGCATTTTTTTATATATACATATTATCTTATCAAATGCTCATTAAACGGCAATCTGATAATTTAGACCGTAAGTCGAGTATGATTGTGTTTTTATGTCTTTCGGATCTTTTTATCCCAAATTAGATCGAAGAAGTATAGATCTCTTTTACGCAGAAAAAAGTGCACTTTCTAACTTATAATGATTTATTAGACTATATATTAATAGAAATTGAGAATTCTGAAGTCAATATTAAAACCTGAAAAGCCAACTTTACATTTTTCTAAGATTCACATATCTTATGTATTATCGTGGCAAAAGTATACAATAGATCTTTTAAATCCAATTTTTTGGCTTTGGAATATTCAGCTGCAATAATTATAGATCTTCCTAATTGGGGTCGTTTAATTTTTATATTTAACAACTAAACAGTCATGATTATAAACACAAAAAAACGGCAGCAACAATAATACAATATTTTTTTAAACAAATAAAAAAAGTTTCGAAATACAACTATTTAGAAAACAATAATCATTTTAACCCTAATTAAAAAAATAAATATCTTATAATATATAAAATAAAGAAATGACCCAATAATAAATATTTATTTATTATATTAGCAAATAATTTATTTCTATCAGTAGAATGAACGACTACAGAAAATGAGAATTATTAACACACATCATTCTATACACAATTTTCAAACAACCTGGTATAGAGCAAGATAACACAAAAAAGCAATTCTAAACAAAAAACTCTTTCAAACAAACACTATATAAGGGCCTATGATTATAAAAAAACAAAAAAAGATTAAAAGAAAATAATATGAAAATAGCTATTACAAGTACAGGAAACACGTTAAAAAGTAAACTGGATAAACATTTTGGATCTTGTTTATTTTTCTCAATTTACGACACAGAAACAAAAGACGTTGAATTTATCCATAATCCTAAAAATAAAGCAGAAGAGAGAATAAGATCGGCTACGGTTGATTTTGTTGCATCTATTCCTGTTGAAAAAGTTGTTTCAGGGATATTCGGATTTAAAGTTAAAGCATTGTTGGTTGAATTAAGGATTCAAATGGTCACAATTAAAGATTATGAAAAGACTATTGAAGATATAATTAATTTATTAGATCAATAAAATCACACCCAAATTAAGTAGAACAGGTCCTAAATGGGCTGGTTCTATCCGTAAGAAAAAAAAATTACAGCTATTCTAATCAGTATTTGAGTTTAAAAGACTGGTTAATCAAAACATTTTTTCTACAAACTTCACATCCGGCAAAATAATCTATAGATGCGATCCAAGAGATCTTTTTTTAAATACAATGAAATTTCAATACTCTATTCTTTTACTATTTACATACAAGCATCAGATCTAATAATTAAGATAACTCGCTGTTAATTAGCCTAATCAAAAAAAACTATCTTTTTAATCAGATCATAAAGCTAAAATCTCATATCAGGTAGTAGCAGATCTGGTGGGAGATAAATGAGTAAAAATTGGATCTCCCACTAAATTATATATTTAGTTATCAACAGCTTAGCACCTATTTAGTAGCAGGTGGCAGATGATTTTCGTTTTTTCTATTTTTTCTAGAGAGTAATTGGCTTCACCAGTTACACAATATAAATAATTTTCAATCTTCCTGTTCGTAATAATAGGAATAGTCAATACCTTTCATAAAAGTTTCTCTGTCGGCAATCTTATTAGTAAGAGCCGATTGTAGCAGTTGTTTTATGTTTGTTGCATCCATTACGCTGCGTTTCATGGCATCTAAATACTCTTTCTTGTTGATAAGACTCCAATCAACGCATATCTTTAAACTTCGTTTAAGCAGGCTAATGCTATAACTCCATACATATCTAACACATCGGTAAGCCTTCGTTTTCCATCCGGAGCCAACAATTTCAACTGGTTAGTGTCACTAACCACTTCATTTTGTTCTTTCCTTAACTTGGTCTTCAGAAATTTCCAATAGTTACGATTCTTTGAATAATCATCTTGAGCATTCAGCACACCAACTATATCGAGTACTGAAAACCACCATTTTGAATTTTCTTCGTCCCAAATGGCTCTCACTTCGCGATCATCGAAAAATCGAATTGATATCTTTTCTGCCATCGTTTTAAATTATATAGTTGGATGGATATTTTGTGCCACAGAATGCATTATTTTACCGGCACAGGCATAACCTTCATTATACAAATCTGTGAGTTTCATCACATCTTTTTCAATTCTATCTACAACTATTGGCTTTTCCGGACGGATAACGGTAATCTGCCCTTCATCTTCCATACGCTCTACTAGTTCAAGTTGTTCATTATACACAGCACAACGGCGGCTTAAGGCTTCACGGATATTTGGGTACTTGCGATAAATAATAGAAGGTATTTTGTGATCTTTTGCTTCTTTTCTATAACCTCTGTTGCGGGTTAAAACCACTACATTGTTTTGATATCCGTCTTCCACGGCACGAAGCAATGGAATGGAATCAACTATTCCACCATCAAGCATCGGAACTCCGTCAACGTAAACTATGGGGCAAACAATGGGTAAACTGCTCGATGCTTTACAAATATCGAGTACACGCTGTTTGTCTTTCTTTTCTTCAAAGTAATTGGCTTCTCCGGTTACACAGTTGGTTGTAACCATCACAAAGCGATCGGGCGAAGAAAAATAAGCATCGTAATCATAAGGAAGGATTCTTTCAGGAAACTCACCGAAAAGAAGATCGTAGTCCATGATATTCCTCTTTTTTAGAAGATGCTTTAAGCCTATATAATGGTATTTATCGAGCAAATCAATGTTACTGCATTTTGCACGTCCACGTTGGCGGGAAATATACGATAAGCCATTGCAGGCACCCGCCGAAACTCCTATGGTATAAGGAAAACGGATATTGTGATCCATAAAATAATCCAATACTCCACAGGTAAAAACTCCGCGCATACCGCCACCTTCAAGAACTAATCCTGTATTTTTATCTATTGTCATTTCTAATATACTCTTTTATACAAAGTAAAGACAGAAAGAAAATCAATCTAGTTATTTAGTATCGCCTTTCGGACTCATTACCAATAACGATGGCAAAGCCTCATATTCTTCCTTATCCTCAGCTATTTTCTCGCAAACAGTATGGCTCAAAATCAATAATCCATCCACACTTCTATAGCTAATCTCAGACAAATCATGAATAGGATGCAAAACAACCTGTTCAGGATACCTTTCTAAAAGATCGTTCACTTTTTTTGTAAACTTATCATCGCCAACAAAAAGATATAAATGAATATCCTTTATTCCATTCATCAGCAACGATTCCAAATATAACAGCATAAAAGAATCGATTGCTCCGCCAAGAACTAGCGCAATATTGCCATGCCGGTATCCTCGATTAACAAAAACTGCAACATCACAATTCACCTGCCCAATTATATCGTCTACTTTATTTCTGAATAAGCCAAGAAGAGGAAGTACCTGAGTTCCACCTTCCAGCATGTAATTACTACCGGCACCCAGTAATAATAAGTCAGGCTTTTCCGTTTGAACCAGATGTGTTATATCCTGTATCAGTTTATCTGTGACTTTATAGCGACAGTCCACTTTTATAGAAGCTCTTTGTGCTTCTGTATTTAATAAATCAAAGCTTTCTTCCTCATACTGTTTAGCCTGTATTGGATTCACATCTGTGCCAAGTGTGTAATGTGCAGCAATCAGTTCTTTTTGTTTCAACCTAGGACCGAAAAGCAACTCATAAACAGAAAGTAAATCTTTTCCCGACTCTATTCGGCCAAAACAAAGAATAAGCTTTTTTGTGAGACTTATTGGTGGTTTTGTTATTTCAAATATTTTTTCCACTAAAGTAAGTAGAGGAGTAGTCATAAATGTAGTGACTAAGGCCATGATAATGAGGATTACAAAGATAGAAGGAGGAAGTATTCCCATTTCATATCCAATATTTAATGCAACCAATTGCATTAATCCGCGTGTATTCATCAATGTTCCTACTATCAAGCTATTTTTCCATGACTCTCCAACCAATCGGGCAGCAATTGTACAACCACCAAGCTTTCCAGCAATGGCAACTGCCACCAGCAATCCCAGAACGCCAAATAAACTTGGGCTATTAATTAATCCTATTTGAGTATGTAACCCTGTAAAAGCAAAGAAAAGAGGGAGAAAGAACACCAGAGAAACATCCTCTACTTTTTCCATTAAAACCTTACGAAAACCAAAGTTTGAAGGCATCACTACTCCGGCAATAAAAGCCCCAAACAAAGCATGAATACCTAGAACCTCTGTTAATGTGGATGAAACTATTAATATAATAAAGATAAACCCTACAAAGGTTTTATTAATCACCTCTTTATTTGCATATACATCTCCAATTTTTTTCAGGAACGGACGAATCACTAAAAACATAACGGCTATGTATACAAAGGTAAGGGCAACTGCATATAGTGCACTTCCAAATGTTCCGGCTTTTGAAATAGCAATAACAACTGCCAGTAAGCACCATGCGGTAACATCATCATTTGCTGCCGAAGCAATAGAAAGTATACCAACTGGCGTTTTCGTAAGATTCTTTTCCTGAATAATACGAGCAAGAACTGGAAAAGCTGTTATGCTCATTGAGATACCGATAAAAAGAGCAAAAGGCAAAAAAGCTGTTTGTTGTGCGGCATACTCTTCATAAATCCAGTAAGAGGAAATCACACCAAGAAAAAAAGGAACCAATATTCCGGCATGACTAATAACAAGCGTTTCGTTTATCTTATTTTTGAGCGTACTAAAATCGAGTTCCATGCCTATTACGAACATAAACAAGATAAGTCCAATCTGACTTACAATCTGAAGATTTCCTAGCGAATCTGGCCGGAAAAGAAATCCAAAGAAATCTGGGAATAAATAACCAAACAAGGATGGGCCTAGTACAATACCTGCAACAATTTCACCTATAACACCTGGCTGACCAATATATTTAAACAGATAAGAAAAAAGACGAACAGTAACCAATATCACTATTATCTGCAGTAATAAAATTGTAAACGGACTATTAACTTTTTCTATTAAAATAGTTTTAAACATCTGAAAACTATCTCCTGTACCTCCTTGCGGAACATGTGCTATGGAAAAATGATCAAAACGTCCACCCTCTTCCAAAGCTACATAAATCATACCGGAGAATAGAACCAGCATTATAAAATATATCAGATAGTCTTTCTTTATTTTACTCATAAACGTCTTTAATTTATCTGAAATTATTAACAAATATAATATATTTTAATTCTCCATTACTTATCTTTGCCTAAAATATAAATAAATATAAGTAGATTTTATGAAAAAGATTATCAGTATTGTTCTTTTTTCCGCCCTCTGTTTTAGTGTTTCGGCGAAAGAAAAAGCGAAGAAAGAGGAAGGATTTGTCTTCACTACAGTAAAAGAAAACCCTATAACATCTATAAAGAACCAGAACCGTTCTAGTACTTGTTGGAGCTTCTCGGGTGCAGCATTCCTTGAATCGGAATTACTTCGTAAAGGCAAAGGCACTTATGACCTTTCTGAAATGTATATTGTACACCACACAATGGAAGACCGTGCTGAAAAATATGTTCGTCTTCACAGTGAAGGCTCATTCGGACCTGGTGGAAGCTTTTACGATGTAATGTACTGCCTTAAAAATTACGGACTGGAACCACAGGAAGCCATGACCGGATTGCATTATGGTGACTCTCTTCCTGTTCATAACGAACTGGATGCTGTAATGAAAGGATATCTTGATGCTATAGCTAAGAGTAATTTAAAGAAACTTACTCCGGTATGGAAAAGAGGTTTTGATGCTGTAGTTAGCAACTACCTTGGTGCACGTCCTGAATATTTTAATTATAACGGAAAGAAATACGATGCAAAAGCATTTGCCAGAGAACTGGACTTGAATGCTGACGATTATGTTTCAATTACTTCATATACTCACCACCCATTCTATTCTCAGTTTGCTCTTGAAATTCAGGACAACTGGCGTAATGGTGAATCATACAACTTGCCTCTTGATGAGTTTATGGCAGTAATCGATAATGCTGTAAATAACGGATACACTGTAGCATGGGGAAGTGACGTAAGTGAAACAGGATTTACTCGCAACGGTATTGCTGTAGTTCCTGAAGAAATTAAGACTGCTGATTTAAGTGGATCGGACATGGCTAGATGGACAGGTTTAACAAAAGACGAAAAGAACAAAGAACTGACTGCAAAACCAAGACCAGAAAAAGAGATTACTCAGAAAATGCGTCAGGAAGGCTTTGACAACTGGGAAACAACAGATGACCATGGTATGCTTATCTACGGTATTGCAAAAGATCAGAACGGCAAAGATTACTATATGGTAAAGAATTCATGGGGAACTGACAACAAGTACAAAGGTACCTGGTATGCTTCTAAAGCATTTGTTCAATACAAAACCATAAACATTCTTGTTCACAAAAGTGCTCTTCCTAAAGAGATTGCTGACAAACTTGGTATTAAATTATAATATTCGCGATTGAAGATATTTTCTTCTATTAAAAAATAAAAAGGTTCGGGTAGTTTTCTATACTATCCGAACCTTTTTGTTTTGTAATCTAGCCGCAATCCAATAGTGTCTTTTATCATTCTACCTTGCTTAACTAATATTCAGCAGAGTATTAATTTTTTCTTTCAACAACAAAGCATTAATAGGCTTAGCCACGAAATCGTTAAAGCCACCTTCACTTATCTTGCTTCTGTCTTCTTCCGAAGCATAAGCTGTTACTGCTATAACAGGAATCTCCTTTGAATGCATTCTTATCTTTTGAACTAATTCATATCCATCCATAACAGGCATTTTTATATCTGTTAGAATCAGATCGGGCTGATGATTATTGTATAACTTTACAGCCTCTTCACCATTCCAGGCATGAATAAATTCATATTCTTTGCCAAGAATAGCTTCCATTAATTTATAGTTACTATTGTCATCTTCGGCAACTAACAAAGTTACTTTTTCTGCATTACTTTTCAACACAGATTTCTTATCAGGATCATCGAAATATTCTTCTTCATCTGTATCAACCGGCTTGTAAGGAATAGTAAACCAAAAAGTAGAACCTCTTCCCTCTTCCGAGTCAACACCGATTTCACCACCTAGTTTGTATACTATGGAAGCACAAATAGACAATCCCAATCCTGTGCCCTGAGCAAATGTATTCAACTTTACAAAACGATCAAAAACAGAACCCTGTTTATTCTCAGGAATGCCACATCCTGTATCTGTTACATAAAAACGTAGTTTCTCTTCCAATAAAGTATATCCAAATGTAATGCTGCCCTGCTCTGTAAACTTGATGGAATTAGATATAAAGTTTGAAATAACCTGCGACAAACGATTTCTCTCTGTATGGATAACACATCTGGGTAACTTATCCTTGAATACTATTTTTACAGCATTCTGATCGACTTTCATGGCAGAAGCTTGTTCCATTTCATCAAATAAGGTATTAATATCGACATCAGAATATACAAATTCCAATGTTCCGGCCTCAATTTTAGAAAGATCGAGAATGTCGTTAATAAGTTGCAGCAATAAATTGTTATTGCTTTCAATAATACCAGCAAACTGATTTTCCATTTCGCCGTTATTTATATCTGCCAGAATTCTTGAAAAGCCTACTATAGCATTCAGAGGAGTGCGTATCTCGTGGCTCATGTTTGCAAGGAAAGCCGATTTAAGACGATTTGATTCCTCTGCTTTCTCTTTTGCTTCAAACAAAGCCTGCTCTGTTTGTTTTCTCTTGGTAATATTGATACCCGATCCTGTAACAAAAAGAATTGAGCCATCTTTATCACGCTCTGTAACCATACCTTGCAATTCATACCATTCGTAACCATTGCCATAAAAATTAAATCTGAGATCAAGGTCAATTCTGTCTGATTTACCTTCAAGAAAGTTACTGAAAGTTATAAATGCTCGTTCTGCATCATCTGGATGAGTAAGTAATAGTACATCATCTATGGACTTTGTCAGGCTCTTCATTTCCGGCAAATAATCCTCATTTTTCTGATAATCATAGTCAAAAGTTATTGTTCTGACTCTTACATCCCATACCCAGGAAATAATTTCTCCCGCATCCATAACCATTGCCAACTGATTATTTGCTGTCTGAAACTTCCGTTGAATAGCTTTCAGTTCTGTAACATCCCAGCCACTAAACAACATATATGCAGGAGCTTTATCTGTTTTTATAAGAACCTTAGATATATTAACCGAATGTAACTTGTTATCAGAAAAAAGGAATTCCTGTTCATAGGAAATAGAATGTCCTTCCTTCATTAGTCTTTTATCAATTTCCTGATGTTTTCTATATATTTCGGGAGAGAACAATTCCTTGTTAGTTTTTCCAATTGCATCTTTTGATTTGATCAGTGTCATATCCTCCATCCTCTTATTCCAATAGAGAAACTTATTGTCAGTAAAATCTCTTACGCATATTGCTACAGGAATATTATCAAGAATATTGGTGAAAAACAATTTCATCTCCTCATTTCTATTTTTCTCTTTTCTCAAAAACCATATTTTTGATAAGAGAACAGAAAAACAAATCAGCAGAACACTTACAAGAGATATTATAAGAATTATATTTTCTTCAAAGAAACTAGCAGGTTTATGCAGATATACAGCATCAGATGGGAAGTCCTTTTTGTCAAGTCCTGCTTGAATTAAATTTTGATAATTCAGATGAGCGTGTGGAAATTCAGCTAGCTGAAAAGGAATTTCGTTTGCATTCTTACCATTAAGAACCATATTTAAGACTTCACCGGATTTCTGTCCATAGTCTTCGCTGGTTGAATAATATCCTCCTGCAAAATCTCCAAAATTATCTCCAAAGTCAGTCAAACCAAACATCGGTAAAGCGGTAAAACTGCTAATCATCTTCTCCGCCCGGTTATTTGAAGAAAAACCAGTATTGCCATCTTCGTACCACCCATGATAAAGCAGACCGGTATTCTTATCCATTTCAGACAAAGAATTTAGCAACTTATTTGTAGAAAGATCTTTCTGGCACAACGAGATTTCCTTTAAATCAGGGAAATATTTCTTTCTTATATATTTAAATAGAAACCTGTTATAAGAACTGGTATACCTTTTATCGGAGATAAATGCGATCTTAGTCATTTCAGGCATCATTTTCTTCATCAGTTGTATGGTCTGTTTTATGTGTACAGGATGAAAAACGCCTGTTACATTAAAACCTTTATTTGCCTCCTTATAGGGTATAAGCATTTTAGAATCAATCTCTTTTCCGGAAACAAGATTCTCGAGAGAAGTAGTATATCTCTTTGCCGACGTAAGCACAATTGGAATTTTTTTCCAGGATTCAGGTAGTGTATTACGATAAACAATCCATCCTGCTTCTCCAATTACAACAACAGCTTTAGGTTTTATTTTATAATCTCTATACAAGCTATCTGCTCTATGAGATACTTCCTTCATGGAAGAGAATCTGCAATTATCAAGATATTCAATGCCGACAGATATATTTTTCTTATTATCAATTGATTTAATTATTTTATCTTGAATTTTCTCTGCCCACAAGTTTCCTTCATTATACGAATTGATAATTAGAACATAATCTTTAATGGGTGCAGGTAGAGCTTCAATTCTTGTTAAGAAAAAGAGGAAAAAAAGAAGAAAAGAGTAAAAAAATCTATATTGTGTCATCGTATCGGTTTTATGTATTAATTATATACAAAAGCCTTTTCATTTGTATTTTTGCGAGCAAATTGGTCTTTTATAGAATGCAAACATAAAAAAAACGACGAAACCTGTCCTATTCCATTAGCACTATTTTTCCGTATAATATCAAAATAGCACCATTAAAATATAATATCGCATTATTATATTGATGTTTCATAATCTGTTTCCGATTTCATTTTTAAGATAGAGCCGATTTTATATTAATTAAAAATAATTCATAGTTCATTTCATTTATTCACAAATGAAGACTTTTCCATTTGCTCATAAGATCTATTTTTGTGCATTTTTAAAGAATAAAGTTTTGTAGAATCAACTGTTTGAGTAAATTTGCAGGCTGATTATACAGCAAGTTATCATCCTGTTTGTTAGCTTACTTAATATGTGTATAAAATACTAATACTAAAATTAATAACATGAGTTTAAAGATTATTGTATTGGCAAAACAAGTTCCCGACACACGTAACGTTGGGAAAGATGCCATGAAAGCCGACGGAACTATTAATCGTGCGGCACTTCCGGCCATCTTCAATCCTGAGGACTTAAATGCCCTTGAGCAAGCGCTCCGTTTGAAAGATGCACACCCCGGTTCTACCGTAACTATTCTGACCATGGGTCCTGGACGCGCGGCAGAGATTATTCGTGAAGGCCTTTATCGTGGTGCCGATAATGGCTATTTGCTAACCGACAGAGCATTTGCCGGAGCAGATACGTTGGCCACTTCTTATGCGCTTGCTACTGCAATACGCAAGATAAAAGATTATGATGTAATTATAGGCGGTCGTCAGGCTATTGATGGTGATACCGCACAGGTTGGTCCTCAGGTTGCCGAAAAACTGGGATTAACTCAAATTACCTATGCCGAAGAAATTGAAAAAGTAGAAAACGGACGAATCACTGTAAAACGTCACATTGATGGCGGTATTGAAACAGTAGAAGGTCCGCTTCCTATTGTTCTTACAGTTAACGGTTCTGCTGCTCCTTGTCGCCCTCGCAATGCAAAGTATGTGCAAAAATACAAACATGCTAAGACTGTGACTGAAAAACAACAGGGAAATCTTGATTATACCGATCTGTATGACACAAGAGATTATCTTAACCTCGCAGAATGGAGTGTTACTGACGTAAATGGAGACACTGCACAATGTGGTCTTTCTGGTTCTCCTACAAAAGTTAAAGCAATTCAGAACATTGTTTTCCAGGCCAAAGAGAGTAAAACTATTTCTGCTTCAGACAGAGAAGTAGAAGATCTTATTGTTGAACTATTGGCAAATCACACGATTGGTTAATCACTAAAGAAAGAACTAAAAATGAACAATTTATTTGTATATTGCGAAATAGAAGACGGCATTATTGCCGACGTAAGCCTTGAGTTGCTTACCAAAGGCCGTTCTTTAGCTAACCAGTTAAAATGCCAATTGGAGGCAATTGTTGCCGGTTACAAATTAGACGATATTGAAAAGCAAGTTCTACCTTATGGAGTAGATAAATTGCACGTATTCGATGCAGAAGGACTTTATCCATACACTTCATTACCACACACTTCTGTTCTGGTAAACCTATTTAAAGAAGAAAAACCTCAGATATGCCTTATGGGAGCTACCGTTATTGGTCGTGACCTTGGTCCTCGTGTTTCTTCAGCTTTAACCAGTGGACTAACAGCCGACTGTACTGCTCTTGAAATTGGTGATCACGAAGAAAAGAAAGAAGGCAAGGTTTATAAAGATCTTCTTTATCAAATCCGTCCTGCTTTTGGTGGTAACATTGTTGCTACAATCGTTAACCCTGAACACCGCCCACAGATGGCAACCGTTCGTGAAGGTGTAATGAAAAAGCAGATCCTTTCTGCTGATTATAAAGGAAAAGTAATCCGCCACGAAGTTGGTAAATATGTAGCAGATGCTGACTATGTAGTAAAGGTTATTGAACGCCACATAGAAAAATCAAAAACAAATATTAAGGGAGCTCCTATCGTTGTAGCCGGAGGTTACGGTGTTGGCTCTAAAGATAACTTTAAGTTACTTTTCGATCTTGCTAAAGTACTGAACGGAGAAGTTGGTGCTTCACGTGCTGCTGTTGATGCAGGATTTGCAGAACATGATCGTCAGATTGGTCAGACCGGTGTAACCGTTCGTCCTAAACTGTATATCGCTTGCGGTATCTCAGGTCAGATTCAGCACATTGCAGGTATGCAGGAAAGCTCTATGATTATCTCTATTAATAATGATCCGGACGCACCAATCAACACAATAGCAGACTATGTTATCAACGGAACAGTAGAAGAAGTTGTGCCGAAGATGATTAAGTACTATAAACAAAATTCGAAGTAGTAAAATGGCAAACTTATATTTAGATACACCAGAACTAAAGCATTATCTCAATCATCCATTGATGAAGAGAATTGTTGAACTCAAAGAGCGCAACTATGCTGACAAAGATAAATTTGATTATGCTCCTGTAGATTTCGAGGACGCAATGGACAGCTACGATAAGGTACTGGAAATTGTTGGTGAAATCTGTTCGGAAGTAATTGCACCAAACGCAGAAGATGTAGACCATGAAGGTCCTCAGGTTATCAATAACCGTGTGAAATATGCAAACGGTACTGCCATTAACCTTCAGGCATTGACAGATGCTGGTTTAATGGGTGTTGCTATGCCTCGTCGTTTCGGTGGACTTAACTTCTCTACTGTACCTTACATGATGGCAGCCGACATGGTTTCTACCTGCGATGCAGGTTTCGAAAACCTTTGGGGATTGCAGGATTGTGCAGAGACTCTTTATGAGTTTGGTAATGAAGACCAGAAGATGCGTTATATTCCTCGCGTTTGCGCTGGTGAAACAATGTCTATGGACCTTACCGAACCAGATGCAGGTTCTGACCTTCAGGCTGTAATGCTAAGAGCTTCTTTCTGCGAAAAAGATAACTGCTGGTACCTGAACGGTGTAAAACGTTTCATTACTAATGGTGATGCTGACATTCACTTGGTACTTGCTCGTTCTGAAGAAGGAACACATGATGGTCGTGGTCTTTCCATGTTCATCTACGACAAGAAAAACGGCGGTGTAAATGTTCGTCGTATTGAAAACAAGATGGGTATCAAAGGTTCTCCTACTTGCGAATTAGTATTTAAAAACGCTAAAGCTGAACTTTGCGGTGATCGCAAACTTGGTTTGATTAAATACGTAATGGCTTTGATGAACGGTGCTCGTTTGGGTATCGCTGCTCAGTCAGTAGGTATTTCCCAAGCTGCATACAATGAAGCTTTGGCTTATGCTAAGGATCGTAAACAGTTTGGTAAGGCAATTATTGAATTCCCTGCTGTATATGAGATTATTTCATTAATGAAAGCCAAACTGGATGCTTCTCGTACACTTTTATATGAAACTTCTCGTTTTGTAGACATTTACAAATGTCTGGATGATATTTCAAAAGAACGCAAACTTACTCCGGAAGAAAGAACTGAACAAAAGACTTTCTCTAAATTTGCTGACTGCTTTACTCCGCTGGTTAAAGGTATAGGTAGTGAGTTCTCTAATCAGAATGCTTACGACTGTATCCAGATTCACGGTGGTTCTGGTTTCATGAAAGATTATGCTTGCGAACGTATCTATCGCGATGCACGTATCACAAGTATTTACGAAGGAACTACTCAGCTTCAGGTTGTAGCTGCTATCCGTTACGTAACGAATGGTACTTACCTTACTCGCCTGAAAGAGTACGAAACAATGCCTCTTGCTCCGGGATTCGAAGGTTTGCGTAACCGCTTGAAGGCTATGACTGAGAAATATGCTGTTGCAGTTGAAAAGATTGTAGCTACTAAAGATCAGGAATTGCTAGACTTTATGGCTCGCAGATTAGTTGAAATGGCTGCTTATAATGTTATGGCTTACCTTTTAGTGCAGGATGCTTCTAAATGTGACTCATTTACTGAATCGGCACATGTATTTGTAAGATACGCCGAAGGTGAAATTGACAAACATGCTCAATTTATCAACAAATTTGATGTTGAAGAGTTAGCTTATTACAGAAAGTAATCTGATAATTCATAAATAATATTGGAAGAAGGTGTCTCAAAAGGATGCCTTCTTTCTTTTGTAACAAGACTCTGGTTATACTTTTAAAGAAGTACTAGACATGTTTATATTCTCTTGTACAAAAGATTGCATTCTTCTGTACAAAAGATTGCATTCTTCTGTACAAAAGAATTAATTGTTCTGTACAAAAGAATACAATCTTTTGTACAACAATTCAAAATCATTATTCCAAGGAATTAAAATACCCCGAGGGAAAGTAAAATAAGCAGCTCTATAGCCATAGAGGATTAAAGATACATTTATTATTAAACCGCAGTAATAATCTTACTAATGGAAGGTAAAGTAAAAAAGAACTTGCTTCCTTCATCTTTAATGCTTTCAACCCTTATACTCCCACCATTCCTCTTAACAAAGTCCTGGCAAAGAACAAGCCCTAACCCCGATCCTTTTTCATTGTTTGTACCATAGGTGGTATGAAACTGGTTGTCCGTAAACAGCTTATCGGCCATTTCCTTAGACATACCTACCCCATTATCTGCAATCTCAACTTCAATAAAGCCATCTTGCTCTGATAAACCAACCTTGATTAAACCATTTGTACGAGTGAATTTTATTGCATTCGACAAAAGGTTACGGATAACCAGATTTATCATATTGTAATCGGCATAAGCTGTATAATTAGTATTTGCCTCAAACTTAATCTGAATTGATTTTTGTCCTGCAGTTCCTGATAACAATGATATGTTATCTTTTACCAGCTTATTAATAATAATGGTTCCTGGATTATATACAATTTCGCTTCGCTGCGATCTTGACCAGTTAAGTAAATTCTCCAATAAATAGAACGTATTCTTTGACATATCTTTCAAGTCATTAAGAAGAGCATTTTCCATTTCGGGAGTAATTTCCATATCGCTTGTAAGGAGCTCAATGACTTGCATAAAACTGCCTACAGGGCCTCGAAGGTCATGCGCAATTATAGAGAAAAGCTTATCCTTCGTTGTCAGAAGTCTTTTTAATTGTTCTTCATTTTCCTTTTGCTTACTGATATCAATAAGAGTACCAATAGCTCGGGTTGCCGTTCCTTCTTCATCCCTCTCAATAATTTTGCCATGATTCAGAATCCATTTTTCCTTACCCGACTTGCCTAGTACCCGGAAAGTAGCTTCAAAATAATCTATCTTACTTTTCTTGTGAGCTATAAAGAGTTGAGATACCCAGCCCCAGTCATCAGGATGAACAAGTTTCTGCCATTTATGCCCTTTTCCTAATGACTCATCAAGATCCTGATCTATTATCTCATAACCAATATTAGTAAAGTAAATCACATCTGTCAGGAGATCCCAGTCCCACATTCCCTCTCTTGCGCCATCCAGAGCAAGTCTTAATCGCATTTCACTATTCTGAAACTGATTCAGATATAATTTTCGTTCGAGTGCATTTGCTATATTGCCTGTAACCGTTTTAAGCAGACTAATTTCTTCTTCCAGCCATAATCTATTGTGAAGACAATCATCTAAACCAACAAATCCCCATAGACGATTCTGGATATAAAGTGGATAAAGCAATATTGATTTTATTCCAAAAAGATTGAACACTGAAGCAATATCCTGAGGAAGTTCTTTAATATCAGTTGAAAAAAGATGTCCCTCACTATTTATAATTTTAATCCACGAAGGTGTATTCTCAAAAGAAAACTTTTGAAGTGCCTCTTTTTTGCCAGCTATTCCTTCATTACACCATTCAAACGTATTTGTGGTAAATAGTTCATTGGGAGTGTTTTCGTAGATTGAAACACGGCTTACATTAGTATGCTGTCCAATTAGCCGCAAAACTACATTTATAATATCATCAAAGTTATCGGACTTATTAAGTAACTGAGTGATATTGGCCAGCAACTTCTGCTGATTTCCAAGCTTCTTCAGTTTCTCTTCCATCTGCTTTCTTTGAGTAATGTTGGTCGCAGCAACAAGCATATACTCATTATTCTGTATTTTAATCTGTTCGAACGAAAACAGGCAGACTATCCGTTCACCCGACTTACTTCTGATAGTTAGTTCTCCTTTAACAGAATCTTTGCCGTTAGATCTTGCAAGCAGTTTCTTTATTTGTTCACTATCATAAAACAAATTTAATTCCTGAACCGTTTTACCAGATACTTCGTCCAAAGAGTAGCCTATATTCTCAAGAAAAGCAGTATTTGCATTAAAAATTATTCCCGTATTAACCGACCCTATTGCCATCATTACCTGAGAACTATTAAATATGCTGAAAAAGACTTCCTTCGAGAAGTGCTCAACAGATAGATTGGTGCTGACTACCGCAATAACATTTTCTTCATTCCACCATCCGAAATAGAACTTGGTATCGACAGGTATTATTCCTTTATCCTTTTTTATGAATGGGTATGGGCATGAAGTTATATCACCTTTAATGACCAAAGGCATAGTCATACCAGATTTTACTTTGTATTCATCCGGAAAAACAGCAGAAAAGTGCTTTCCTTTGAGTTCATTAAGAGAATATTTGAGTACATTATTAACTGCAAAATTTGTTGTAATAATGTTACCATCCATATTTAGTATGAATAAGAAATCAAACTCATTACTTAACAGTTCTTTTAGTTGGCTTTCGGGAATAAAATTCATCATATTTTTCTGATAGTTATAAGGTCACGTCATGTTTGACGTAAATATATAAAAAATGAACCTAAATGTCACTACTAACATCTAGATTCATTAAAAAACAATTCAAAATATTATTAGATATTTTGTAGTGCATTTATAAAGCCAGTTACATCTTCTTCAGTTGTATCAAAAGATGTTACCAGACGAATTTCATTGTTCGCTTCATTCCAGAAATAGAAGAAATAAGATTCAAGCAGCTTATCGATCATCTGGCGAGGCATAGTGAGGAACAAAGCATTTGTTTCCGGTTTTTGAGTAAACTTAATTTCGGGAAACTTATTTAGTCCTTCATAAAGCATCTTAGCCATATTATTGGCATGAGTGGCATTCTTTAACCAAAGATCATCGGTAAGATATGCAGTAAACTGGCAAGACAGATAACGCATTTTGGATGCCAACTGAGCCGATTGCTTACGGTAAAATTTAGCATTCTTAATTAAAGCCGGATTGAATACCACAACGCACTCACCTATCATTAATCCATTCTTTGTTCCACCGAAGCTAAGTACATCAATACCACAATCTACAGTCAAAGCTTTCAGAGAAACATTCAGTGCTGCTGCAGCATTGGCAATACGAGCTCCGTCCATGTGGACAAACATGCCGTTTTTATGTGCAAGTGTAGTAATAGCTTTCAGTTCTTCAACGGTATATATGGTTCCAAGTTCTGTACATTGGGAAATATAAATAGCTCCCGGTTGTGAATGGTGCTGATCTCCAAATCCATGAAGATGTGGTTGAATAAGTTCAGGAGTAAGTTTTCCGTCAGGCGTTTCAATCGGACGGATCTGACAACCAGTTGCTTTTACCGGTGATCCGCATTCATCTACATAAATATGCGCAGTTTCCGCGCAAAGAATAGAGTGAAACGGACGGGTCAGCAGTTGCAAAGCAACAATATTACTTCCTGTGCCGTTAAAAACGAATAAAGGTTCACAATCGGGTGTAAACGTATCTTGTATTTTAATTGTAGCCTCAGCGGTCCATTGGTCATCACCATAACCAAAAGCATGGTCAGAATTGGCTTTGGAAAGGGCTTCCATTACTAAAGGATGAACCCCTGAATTATTGTCAGATGCAAAACTTCTCATATCACTTTCTATTTTAATGCAAATAAACTGTTTTTTTTTAAAAAACAGCTAGCTTCAGTTGTTAAATCTAACTATTTCAATAACTTTGCCTGAAACATAAATGGCTGAATATTATGAAAACAGATATTCGCGATATTCGAAGAGAGTACTCCAGAGGCGGACTGACACGAAAAAATATGTCTGAGAACCCTTTTATACAGTTTCAACTGTGGCTGGAAGAAGCTATCAATGCAAAGGTGAACGAGCCTACAGCTGTAATTGTAGGTACAGTTTCCGAAGATGGAAGACCTTCTACCCGTTGTGTTTTACTGAAAGAACTCCGGGATGGAGAATTTATTTTCTACACCAATTATGAAAGCCGGAAGGGTAAACAACTAGCTAACTGCCCTTACATATCGCTTACGTTTCTTTGGCATGAACTGGAAAGACAGGTACATGTGGAGGGAATAGCAACAAAAGTTTCACCTGAAGTTTCGGATGAGTATTTTAAAACCAGACCTTACAAAAGCAGAATCGGATCACGGATATCTCCTCAAAGTCGGCCTATATCCGGAAGAATGGAGATTATGCAGGCTTTTCTTCGTGAAAGCATCCGTTTTGCCGGACACGAAGTGAAAAGACCCGAGAACTGGGGTGGATATTCCGTAACTCCAAATCGCATTGAATTCTGGCAAGGACGGGAAAGCCGCTTGCACGACCGCTTCTTATACTCATTACAAAATGATCAAAGCTGGAAAATAGAGAGATTGGCTCCTTAAATATTTAAATTCGAGATATCTTTTTACTGATAAAGGTTTTGCATTTACCGGCAACAATATTTCAATTGCTGCAAAATAGATTATATAAAGCTTAAAGTATTATTTTTCCAGACATAGTTCTACGTTGTTCTTCTCCGAAACCAAACAAAGCAAAATCATACTTGCAGGGATCTTCCGGACAAAGTTTGGAAAGATGATTCGTAATAATCAAAGCTGTTGAAAGTCGTTCCGTTTTAGGAAGATCGTCCCAGATAGTTCTTGAGACACGTGCCACATGCACATCAAGTGGAATTATAAGCTGAGCCGGTGAAATGTTTTCCCAGACGCCCATATCTACAATTCCATCATTTCGCACCAGCCAGCGAAGCATCAAATTGCTCCGTTTACATGGACTCTTGGTTTGCGGAGAAGATATGTGACGAGAATTCATCAATCCGGAAAGTTTATCAAGTCCTGATAATATGCCATCTGTAAGGAATAAGCTCTCCAATGTTTCGTTTTCAAGATAATAGCGGTAAAGTCCCTGGCAAATATTCCACATATCACGTTCAAAGAAAGTACGATGAATGTTCTTTCCTGAGTCTTTCAGAACTTCCCATTCCCGATTCATAATGTATTTATACGGACTATCTCCCATCATTTGATGCATTCGTTCTGCATCACGGAGTATTAAATTACGCTTGCCCCAAGTTATTACAGAAGTAAGTAATGCCGATATTTCAATATCCTTCAGGTTGGTGAATCTACGAGGAAACTGAATAGGGTCTGTTTCTATAAAAGCAGGAATATTATAAGTTACAGTTAGTCTATCTAATAGATCTTTCAGAGGCACGTATTTATTTTTAAATTCCATTCAATTAGCATATTAATCAATACAATGCGCAAAATTAATACTTTTAAAATAGCAGGAAGCCATACTATATATTAAATATAAATAACAGCCTCTATATTGATTATCAATCATAATAGAAAACCAAACATCTCCACTATTTATATCTAATTATAAAAGAGGTATTTACAAATTGCGTCTTTATACATTTATGAATATAAATACTATTTACTTGAAAAATAATACATATATTTGCGATAATGATATAAAAAAATATATATAAATGAATTATAAGTTCCTCTTTTACACTGTTATTGCAAGCGTGCTAATGAGTTGTTGCTCAACTTCCAAAAATATCAGTATGAAAAAGGAGCAATCACTAATAACTAATAATGTGCAATTATCGAATAATTTCAGGTCTTTCTGGAATGAATTAAGAGAAGAAGCCGGCGAGCAACCTTTAGAACAATTTATTCCATCTGATATATTAATACAAAGATATTCACTGATAGAACATGATAAGCAATTTTATCTTTCAGGGTTTCTTTATACGAATAGTACCTTTAATGAAGAAAAGATTAAAGATATTGGGGGAAATGTTGTGATATACACTGACAAAATCAAAACGTTCTCAATTCCAGTCAAGAGTATTCCTTTACTTATTCAGATTAAAGGAATTACCTATATTGAGATTGGCAAAAAAGTGAAGATAAAATAAACAACGCGACAATTTAAAATAAAACACAATACTTAAAAAGACAAATATGAAACGTATCACTCTGCTGTATTGCTTCTTTACGATTTTCTTCCTAGCATCGGCACAAGCTCAAGTTGTATCAGGGAAATTATCTCCTCACACCAAGACTTTCTTGTTAAAGATGAATCAAAAGGATATATCTACTACACAAAGAAAAGCAATATTAACAAAAAGTGCAGTAATTGAGACTGGTGTACAAGAATACATTAGTGCATTTATCTATCTGAAAGAAAATGCCGGAACTGAAACGCTAGAGCAGCAAAGAGTAAAAATCAATAGCCATACAGGAGACATAGTTACAGCTATGATTCCAATTAGTTCAATTGAAAATGTAGCTTCCTTGCCAGAAGTTAAATATGTGCAGATAGGAAATCCTGTTAATAAGAAGATGGATAGAGCACGAGTAACTTCTGGTGTGGATAAAGTGCAGGCTGGTACATCTCCATTATCTGCCCCATTCTTTGGAAAAGGTGTGGTAGTTGGAATTATTGATACAGGATTTGAGTATGGTCATCCTAATTTTTATAATAAAGAACACACGGAATATCGTGTAAAGAGAGTATGGGAGCAGAATGATACAACAGGAATAGCTCCCGCAGGTTTTAGTTATGGCACAGAATTAAGTAATCAAAATGAAATTTTAGCTGCAAAACGTGATACAACAGACAATTCTCACGGAACACATGTTACAGGTATTGCTGCAGGAGCTGATCATTCTAATAATAACGTTTACTATGGCGTTGCCGGAGAAGCCGATATTGTGTTAGTTTCTTATATCGGATTTGACACAGATGTTATTGACGGCATTAAATATATATACGACTATGCTACTTCTGTAGGCAAACCATGTATTATTAATCTTAGTATGGGTAGCCATATAGGGCCACACGACGGAACATCATTCTTTGATAAAACAACCGATCAAATGCAGGGAAAAGGACGATTAATAGTTGGGGCTGCCGGCAATGAAGGCAATAAGTATGCACACATCTCCAAAATTTTTAATCAAACCGATACAATTTGTAAGACATTCCTCAGTCCTAATAATATTGCCGCCGATATATGGGGAGAGGCAGGAAAAGATTACAAAGTTCAAGTATGTATATATGATACTTTAAATAATATACCTATTTATAGTAGCCTTGAATACAGTGCATCTAACAACCTTTATAAAGATATAAAACTTGCTAGGGCTGCAGGAGCTACCGGACACATTTATTACAGCTCAGGAATTAATCCTCTAAATAATAAGCCAAACTTCAATGTTTCTTCAGAGTTTTCCTCTATCAAAGCCAATTGCTGCCTTGGTCTCATTATTAAATCGACAGAAGGAACAGTACATGCCTGGAGTGATCCATATTATCATTTTACCAGCAATGATAAACCTGAGTGGACAGATGGCGATAATAATGTCTCTATTGGTGAGGTTGGAGGAACAGGCAAACAAATAATTAGTGTAGGTGCCTACGTGAGCAAGAACATGTTTACCAATCTGAATAATGAAACATATGGTATAAGTCAATTATTAAAGACACTAGCCACTTTCTCAAGTACCGGCCCAACGATTGACGGACGAATGAAACCCGACATCACTGCTCCGGGAAGTGTTTTAGCCTCATCTTTATCCAACTATGACACAAAGCTGAACACATATAGAGTAAAGGAAACAACTGTTGATAATAAAGCTTACTATTATGGAATAATGGGTGGAACATCAATGTCTACTCCTTATGTAACCGGCGTTCTTGCTACATGGCTGGAAGCAAATCCAAACCTTACGCCCGATGAAGTTAAAAGCATTTTTCAGAAAACAGCCATCAACGATTCATATACAGGTGTAATACTCCCCAACGGAAACAACACCTGGGGATATGGCAAGATTGATGCCTATAACGGGCTTCTGGAAGTTATTAAGCAATATACTTCCATAGAAGATATGCCAATATTGCCACAATCAATTTTTATGTATTCGGGAAACAATCAACAATTCAATTTCTTGTTTACACAAGAAGATACAAACGTAAAAATCAATGTCTACAATGTAAACGGCCAGCAAGTTCTTGCTAAGAATTTCAATAAAATATCCTGCAAGCAAGAAGAGACCATTGATTTAAACGGTCTGCCCAAAGGACTTTATATTATCAAGATTACGGGTAATAAACTGAATCAGGTATTTAAAGCAAGTACTAAGTAAAAGGCTGGATATCTTTTAATGGGAGTCGTCTAGGATTACTAGTCGGATTTGTAATTTGTATACATACAATCGGAGGTTACCAAGCGACTCTATAAGCAGGGAAGAAAGATATACAGTAGGATTTCTGTTCTAATCTTTGGAGGATTTTGACTAATTGCTGCGTTCGTTGTAGAAATGAAGTATTCCAAAAAGGATAAGTATGAAGCTTACAAACTATTAAAAAGAAAATGCTACTCGTAGGAGTAGCATTTTCTTTTTAATAACTATAGTGATAAGGAAAGAATTACATCATTCCACCCATGCCGCCCATTCCTGGAGCACCCATTGGCATTTCTGGTTTATCTTCTTTCTTTTCTACAATAACACATTCAGTAGTTAAGAACATACCTGCAATAGAAGCAGCGTTCTCAAGAGCTACACGAGTAACCTTAGCTGGATCAACAACTCCGGCAGCATACATGTTCTCATAAACATCGCTGTGGGCATTATAACCAAAGTCACCTTTTCCTTCACGTATTTTCTGAACAACAACAGCTCCTTCTTTTCCTGCGTTAGCAACAATCTGACGAAGAGGTTCTTCAATTGCACGTTTGATGATTTCAATACCAGTTGTTTCGTCAGCATTGTCACCCTTCATTCCTTCCAATGCATCAATTGCACGGATGTAAGCAACGCCACCACCAGGTACGATACCTTCTTCGATAGCAGCACGAGTAGCACAAAGTGCATCGTCTACACGGTCTTTCTTTTCTTTCATTTCAACTTCAGAAGCAGCACCTACATAAAGTACAGCAACACCACCAGCTAACTTAGCCAAACGTTCCTGAAGTTTTTCTTTATCGTAGTCAGATGTAGTAGTCTTGATCTGAGCCTTAATCTGGTTGATACGAGCTTCGATATTTTCTTTTGCACCAGAACCGTTTACGATAGTTGTATTGTCTTTTGTAATAGTAACTTTTTCTGCAGTACCAAGCATTTCAAGAGTAGCTTGTTCAAGTTTGATACCTTTTTCTTCGCTGATAACGATACCACCTGTCAATGTAGCGATATCTTCAAGCATTTCTTTTCTTCTGTCGCCAAAACCTGGAGCTTTCACTGCACAGATCTTCAATTGAGAACGAAGACGGTTAACAACCAAAGTAGTTAGAGCTTCGCTATCTACATCTTCAGCAATGATTAACAATGGACGACCTGTCTGAACAGCTGGTTCAAGAATAGGAAGCATATCCTTAAGATTAGAAATCTTCTTATCATAGATAAGGATATATGGGTTTTCCATTTCGCATTGCATCTTTTCTGTGTTGGTTACGAAATAAGCAGAAAGATAACCACGATCAAACTGCATACCTTCTACAACACCAATAGTTGTATCAGTACCTTTAGCTTCTTCAATAGTGATAACACCATCTTTAGAAACTTTACGCATAGCATCTGCTACTAATTTACCGATAGTAGAATCGTTGTTTGCAGAGATACGAGCAACTTGTTCAATTTTGTCATAGTCATCACCAACCTTTTCAGATTGTTTTTTGATAGAAGCAACTACAGCTTCAACCGCTTTATCAATACCGCGTTTCAAATCCATTGGATTAGCACCTGCAGTAACGTTCTTCATTCCTACACCAACGATTGACTGAGCAAGAACAGTTGCAGTTGTTGTTCCGTCACCAGCGTCTTCACCTGTTTTAGAAGCAACTTCTTTTACCAACTGAGCACCAGTATTCTGAAAAGCATCACTCAATTCGATTTCTTTAGCAACTGTCACACCATCTTTTGTGATATGTGGAGCACCGAATTTCTTTTCGATAATTACGTTACGACCTTTAGGACCTAGAGTTACTTTTACTGCATTTGCAAGCTCATCAACACCTTTTTTCAGTTGATCGCGAGCATCGATATTGAATCTTATATCTTTAGCCATGATTTTAATATTTTATAATGATTAATGAAAAATGAATAATTAAAAATTAGAGAGTTGCAAGAACATCACTCTGACGCATGATGAGGTATTTTGTACCATCAAATTCAAGTTCTGTTCCGGCATACTTGCCATAAAGGACAGTATCGCCAACTTTCAGTACCATTTCTTCATCTTTTGTACCGTGACCAACTGCAACAACTTCACCTTTTAATGGTTTTTCTTTTGCTGTATCAGGAATAATAATACCGCCGATTGTCTTTTCTTCTGCAGGAGCAGGAAGAATAAGTACTCTGTCTGCTAATGGTTTAATGTTCATAATTCTTTAATATTTTAATGTTTACTATAAATTTATGTGTATCGCTAATAATATAGCCAAAAGTGTGCCAAAAGAATTAAGGGCACTAAAAAATATACTTTAAGTCAGATTCGAAGACAAAAAAGGTCAATTTGTATCTTACGACTGACAAATTGACCTTTTATATTGAGCTTTTAAAGTTCTTATTTTGTAACAGCAGTTATTAACTGAACAATATCCACCAGCTGTTGTTCTCCGGTTTCCATATTTTTAAGCATAACCTTACCTTCGTTCATCTCGTTTTCACCAACAATGGCAACAAACAATACTTTCTTATCGTTGGCATACCCCATTTGTTTTTTCATCTTGGCAGCATCCGGATATATTTCTGCACGGATATTTGCCTCGCGAACTTTTGTCAGTAATGGTAAGCAATATTCAGCCTCTTTCTCTCCAAAGTTCACAAACATAAGTTGTGTGCCATTCACTGCTTCTTTTGGATAAAGATCCAGCTGATTTAAAACGTCAAAGATACGATCGGCACCGAATGAGATTCCAACTCCTGAAACTCCTGCCATACCAAATACTCCTGTCAGGTTGTCATATCTACCCCCACCGGTAATACTACCAATCTGTACATCCAAAGCTTTAACTTCAAATATAGCTCCTGTATAGTAATTTAATCCACGGGCCAGAGTTAAATCGAGTTCTACATCCGATTTAATATTTAAAAGAGAAAGTTTAGAAAGGATAAACTCACTTTCCTCAACCCCTTTCATTCCTACTTCACTTGTAGCAAGGACTGTTTTAAGGGTATTCAGTTTCTCGAGATTTGTTCCGCTCAATAAAATGATAGGTTGAAGTTTGGCAATTGCTTCGTCAGAAATTCCTTTTGAAGCAAGTTCTGCATTCACATTCTCCAAACCAATCTTATCAAGTTTATCTATAGCCACTGTTATATCTACAATCTTTTCGGCTTCACCAATTATCTCTGCAATACCGCTTAATATCTTTCGGTTGTTGATCTTAATAGATACTCTTACACCCAGACGAGTAAATACACCATCTACCATCTGCATCAGTTCAACTTCGTTAAGTAACGAGTTACTTCCCACTACGTCGGCATCGCACTGATAGAACTCACGGTAACGACCTTTTTGTGGACGGTCGGCACGCCAAACCGGTTGAATCTGGTAACGTTTGAAAGGAAAGCTAAGTTCATCACGGTGCATTACCACGTAACGGGCAAAAGGCACTGTCAAGTCATAACGCAATCCTTTTTCACAGAATTTGCTGGCAAGCTTAGTTGCATTGCGTGACAATAGTTCCTCATCAGTCAGTCCAGAGAAATAGTCACCTGAATTTTGTATTTTAAATAAGAGTTTATCTCCTTCATCTCCGTATTTACCCATCAAAGTAGAAAGGTTTTCCATTGCCGGAGTTTCAATTTGTTCGAATCCGTAAAGATGAAAAACTTCGCGAATTGTATTAAATATATAGTTACGCTTCGCCATTTCAACGGGCGAGAAATCACGTGTTCCTTTAGGTATACCTGGTTTTGCCATAATTAAAATCTTTTAGTGGCACAAAGTTACACTAAATTATTGATTCTATAAAAAAAAGGGCCCATTTACTAAAACTTATTAGTACCTTAATGCGTCATATTATATGAATAGACACTAATGCTAACAGAACTAAACTTATATAAAGCAGACTTATGAGAATATTAGTTTGTATACTGTTTATTATCTGGAACATATCAACCATAAGCGCCCAGATTACAATGGATGAAGTAAAGAAATACTTCACTGAGCAGAGTCGTTTGGTAAAACAAGCCAGGGATGCAAAAGATTACCAGAAAGCGGAAGAACTGGATTATACAATGTTAAGAGCAGTACTCTCCTACCCCGAAGAGATAAAGAAGAAAATAAGTCCGATTAAAGGTGTTCTTTATTATAACATAGCCTGTTACCGTTCACTTCTGAATAAAAAAGAAAAAGCTGTGGAAGCTTTTGCACTGGCTGTTGAAAACGGATGGACAAATTATGCTCACTCCAAAAAAGACTCAGATTTGGACAATGTAAGATCAGACAAGCAGTTCATTGCTCTGATGGAAAAAATTCAGGCTGAAAATGATTACCTGAATATTCTGACTAAAGCAGGGGGATATAATAATAGTATTGATTCTCTTTTACCTAAGTTTACTTATTCAGCACCAAACGACTGTAACCTGGTGAAGGTACGCGAATACTTTAATCTGGATAGCATTGCAGGTAGTGGAAATGAGATTTCCAAAATAAAGAATCTTATGTATTGGGCGCATAATGTAGTTCGTCATGATGGACGTTCAAGTAATCCGGAATTAAAGAATGCTATAGATCTTGTTAATATTTGCCGGACAGAGAATCGGGGTATCAACTGTCGCATGATAGCACAAATCCTGAATGAGTGTTATCTGGCTATGGGGTTCAAGTCACGTTATGTAACTTGTCTGCCCAGAAAGTACGTAGACGATTGCCACGTTATAAACATGGTTTATTCTAACACATTAGATAAATGGTTATGGATGGACCCCACTTTCAATGCCTATGTTATGGATGAAAACGGAACGTTACTTGGAATTTCGGAAGTGCGCGAACGGTTAATAAACGGAGACTTTCTTCAAATAAATGAGGATGCCAACTGGAACAACAAAAAGAGAGAGACTAAGGAGCATTATCTGGATTATTACATGGCAAAGAATCTTTATAAAATGGAATGCGTGCTTCACAACGGATATAACACCGAAACCCAAATAGCAGGGAAGCCATCACCCGCAACCATCATGATCTGTCCTTCTTCTGCTCAGGAAATAATGAATAAGCAGACTGGAGTTACCAACAATGCTGAGTACTTTTGGCAGCCTCCCGAAAATTAAGACTATTAATATAAATAAAGAAGATCTATCCAAAAGAAAGTTCAGTCTATGAGAATTGAATATTTGGGGAACGACCTCAAATAGAGAAACACAAAGAAAAAGACATAAAGAAGGGGTTGTTCCAACTACATGGACAACCCCTTCTCTTCTATATTTTATAAGATTAAATTAATCTCTTCTTCCCATAAAAATCATGATGTAATAAACCAAAGTTGCCAAAGAACCAAGAGCAGCAACTACGTATGTATAAGCAGCCGAACGAAGAGCATCTTCTGCCTGATTATGGTTATATGAATTGGTAATACCTGCACTGCTCAACCATACCAATGCACGTTTACTTGCATTGATTTCAACCGGCAGTGTAACAAAACTAAATATAGTTGTCATAGCAAACAGAACAATACCTGCTAGCAACAATTGTGGGAAAGAGTTCACCATAATAATACCGGCAAGTAATAGCCATTGCATCCATTGAGATGCAAAATTTACAGCAGGGACTAGTTTTGAACGCAATGTAAGAGGAGCATAAGCATGAGCGTGTTGCACAGCGTGACCACATTCGTGAGCTGCAACAGCTGCAGCTGCCACACTATTGCTTGCATATACACTTTCACTCAGGTTGACTGTCTTATTGGCAGGATTATAGTGATCGGTCAGATGTCCTTGTGTACTGGTAACCTGCACATCATAAATTCCGTTATCATGTAGCATCTGCATTGCTACATCACGCCCAGTCATTCCGTTAGAAAGAGGAATCTTTGAATATTTCTTAAACTTGCTTTGCAACGACTGTTGCACGATAAAGCTAACTACAGCAATACCGATAAATATAATCCATGAAATAGGCATATCTTACTTTTTTATTAGTTAATACTATTAAGTATAATACAAATAGCTTGCCAAATATAGTAGTTTAGAAGAAGTGAAACCAAAAAACAGAGATATTTTTAGCAAGATTTATAAAAAAGCAAGAACCTGTTTCATTATTCTGTTATTATTGGGATATTTAACCGCCAACAATACAAAGGTTCTTCGCTACTTTTGATGGAAGATATTGTCTTAAGCTTCTTATTATGATATCTGCAAACATTTTATCAGATTCATCTACACTATCTGCCACCAAAATGCATAAAAAGCCTTTGAGTAAAGGCTTTCAAATGGTAGCAGATAAAAAAGTTCAACTGGTTATCTGCTACAAAACCGTGATTATCTGCTACTAATCCGGGGTATCTGCTACTAAATTAAATGCTCTACAGCATCGTAGCAGATGTTGCCGCCAATCCTTCAATGAGGAATATTCTGTTTTTTGAGGATATAGCTAATGCGAATGTAGTTTCTGGCAATTTGTTTGTTTAACACTTTTCTCTGATAGGTTAACCTGCTTTGCAAAGAAACATAAGTAAGCCCTCGGCTGCAGGCTTATGGGTTCTCGAACAAAGACCGATGGGTTCTCGACTGAAGACCCATGGGTTCTCGGCTGCAGGCTTACTTAGCTGAAGTGGTAAAATAGAGTAGCTTATTAAACAGAATGTCATATCCAAGAAAACTGAACGGTCTGTTGTTGCTCTATATACAGTGTTATTGAAACAACTGCTTAGTGGAAGATAACTGATTTTGTAGCAGATAAATTGTACAGAAAGTTTATCTTCCACCAATTTATAGTATTAATTATCAGGACATTAATGCAATTTAGTAGCAGATAAGGAGATAAAGTGCATGAAAAAAGGTTCTTCGTCACTTTAGGTGCAAGCAAACAGTTTCAAATGCTTATCCAATCAAGATTCTACATGCTATTTGATAAGCTATTTATTGAAAGAATAGAAAATAAGCGAATAGGATATGAGAAGTTACATTCATTAATTGGAGTCCAACTTGCTGAATCAGAATTCCAAATGCAAATATCATATAGATCAAGCTTTTTTATAGAAATGCAGGCTGAAAAATAAGATCCTGTACTTTTTTCATTTAAAAGAATATAGGCTTCAAATAATTCTTTTCCAACATTTGTAGAATTTGTAATTGGCTTCTGCCATGTTTCATCTTGGTCTTCTTCTCCTTCTTCATCTATAGCAAATATCCAGATAGGATATTTTAGCATATCATCCAAAGTAACATCTCCTATCGGTTTTGATTGTCCTGTTTCATATTTCATAGTCATTTAAATATCTTAGCAAAATATATATTTTTAAGTTTAGCCAATTTAATTTTTTTTTCTGTTTCTAATCCTATTACAATTAGAGGAGATTTTCTTTCTCCTGTTCCAAACTCATAATCAGAACGACAAATAAAATCATCTGATTGAATATCAATTCCTTGTTTTATATAGTTTGGAGTAGATCCTATTTTTTCATATGCAACTGAATGTTGGGGAACTGGAGGATGCAAAGATAGAACACATAATCCAACAGAGCAAGAAAGGAGGGAGGGCTTCTCTTTCTTTTCGCTCTGTAAAATATTCTATAAAGCGAAAATCCAGAACATCAAATTCTCTGTTGCATTATCAACTTGAACTTAGGTTATACCAAAACACCAACTTGCTAATTATATAATACAAAAAATCTTACTTATTGTACCAAATGTAAATAATCTGACTGAATTAATTCTGCAAGAGTTTTGACAGAGATAATTGGTCGTTTTGGAGATATTACTTCTTTCAAGTTTGTTGTTTTTACTCCCAAGAAAAGTTTCCTCTCAAATAGCACATTTAATTCTTGGTATTCTTCCCAAATAATCATGATCTTATGAGAAGTTCGATGATTCCTAAATTCAACATAAGGTTCTCTACCTATGTCAAATCCAGAATACTCATAGCCAATTCCTCTTAAAAATCTAAAAAATCTAATAACCTCTATCAAGAATTGTTCTCCCTGACTCAATTCATATATTTCCATACAAATTAATATTTTAATCGGATTATTCCTTGGATTTCTCCTTTTTTGAATCTCTTAAAATTAAATATTACTGAACTTTTGTAATGATAAAATCCATATTTTTTTTACCATTTATTGAAGGAATAGAAAATAAGTGAATAGGATATGAAAAGTTACATTCATTAATTGGAGTCCAACTTGCTGAATCAGAATTCCAAATGCAAATATCATATAGATCAAGCTTTTTTATAGAAATGCAGGCTGAAAAATAAGATCCTGTGCTTTTTTCATTTAAAAGAATATAGGCTTCAAATAATTCTTTTCCAACATTTGAAGAATTTGTAATTGGCTTCTGCCATGTTTCATCTTGGTCTTCTTCTCCTTCTTCATCTATAGCAAATATCCAAATAGGATATTTTAGCATATCATCCAAAGTAACATCTCCTATCGGTTTTGATTGTCCTGTTTCATATTTCATAGTCATTTAAATATCTTAGCAAAATATATATTTTTAAGTTTAGCCAATTTAATTTTTTTTTCTGTTTCTAATCCTATTACAATTAGAGGAGATTTTCTTTCTCCTGTTCCAAATTCATAATCAGAACGACAAATAAAATCATCTGATTGAATATCAATACCTTGTTTTATATAGTTTGGAGTAGATCCTATTACTTCTTCATATCCTCCACAATATTTACATGGATTTATGAACTGAACATGTCTGCGTTCTGCATCAGTATAAAATATTTTTTTAGGGTTGAAATAGTAATAATTAGGTGATTGAGGCAATTGAACGAATTCTAACTCTGGATATTTATTTGATTTGCAGAATAACATGAATGCTTCTGAAACAATGCAATAACCATCATAAGTATGAATCAAATCTCCAGACTTTTGTTTTATCTTGTAATCTAAATTTATAGTTCTTTTCAAAAGGGTATGGCAATTGGGACATACATAAGGAGGCAGTCCTTTATACATATGTTCTCCATCAATGCCATACATAATTTTAGCTATTACGGTTTCCATCTTATTCCATTGTTTTTGTAAAAATCATATCTTGCATCTATATATCTGAATCTATTTAAGTCATAGAAATTTTTTAATGCGTTAATTCTCAATTCGCGTGAAAAATTTTGTTGAATTAACTTTCCAGGGTTATTCTTCTGTGGCCTCATATTATTTCCAAAGTCGTCCATTTGTTCTTTTAAGTATTCATTCATTTCATTATGAAGACTTTGGTGTCTCGATTGTCCCATTGGAGTCAAATCTTGTTGAGGGTCACCACCCATAAATTTGGGATCAGAATGATGTAGATTAATTTTGTCACCATTCCAAGGACTAATCTTATTATCTTTTGCATATTTATATCCACCAATAGCTCCTGCAACAGATCCAATAGCAGCACCGGAAGTTAAACCGCTGAATCCTGTTTTATTGGCCAGTTCAATATCTCCGGTCATTATTAACCCTCCTGTAAAACCACCAGCATATCCACTAGCTGCTCCTCCAATAGCCCCACCTACAGCTCCGTTTAATACGGGACTTGTTATTTTGAAACCATTAATTACTACAGCTCCTAATGAGTTTGCTGCAAATTGTCCGGCATATCCACCAGCAACACCTGATACTGATCCAACTACTCCTCCAACAAGAATATCTTTGCCTGTTCCTCCTCCTAACCAAGCATTTGTTGAGCCAACAATAGCTCCTCCAGCTGCCCAGCCTACAGGTCCATATGTAGCTAATGCTCCAGCAGCAGCGCCAGTTCCAAATGCTGCTGCTCCTTGACCGATACATTGCCAAATGTTACCATGTATATTACCTTGATAAATGTTTACTCCTAAATTAATAACACCTCCAATGATGGCAAAAGTAAGATCATCTATACCAAAAAGCTCTCCAGAAGTATCGGAAAATTTTAAAGGATTATTTATACAATAACTGTATCGATTAAAATTCTGGCTAAAATCGGGTGCTTGCACATACGGATCAGGTGATAAGAATCTACCCAATACCGGATCGTACAAACGGGCATTCATATTAATTAATCCAAAGGCCGATAGATGTTCATGTCCGGTATATCCTCTACCTAAAAATAGTTTAGGTTCTTTGCCTGGTTCATATACTTTTTGATCTGCAGGATTGCGCAAACGTCCCCAAGCATCATAGCTTAACTCTTGTACCAAAGCACCATTTGCATCAGTAATATGGGTAATACTACCTAAATAATCACGGCAAATATAGTAAAGATGCCATTGTCCGTCAGTATTTTTGTCTTTAATATATACTGCTGGTGCAGAATAAACATCGCCCGCAAGGTACAAATATTCAGCAGAACCAACATTAAGTTCATCACTAATTTCATATTTATTATCAATTAAGAAACGAGTTAAATTATATCCGTTATCTTTTGTAAATTTAGTTTTAACTCTGCTGCCATCTGCATTATAATCAAACGTAGCTTTATATCCGTCTTCTTCAATTGTAAGTGGACGCATGAAACTGGCATAAGTTACCTTTTGGCTTCTTAATGGAACTGAGTTTCCTGCTACATCTATTCCTGATACAGCATACGGTTTTTCAGAAAGCGTATATTCCATATTGCCCACACCACTCATAGAAAGGATGTTTCCTTTCTCATCATACGTTGTTGTTTTATCACCGAATCCGGTAAGTCTATTCAAGTTGTCATAAGTGAAGTTTTCCTGAATGCCACGTAAATTATCTTTTCTTGAAAGAAGATTTCCTTTTAGGGGATCAAATGTGTATGATGCATTTTGAATATTTTCCGTTGCTCTACCGGTTGACAGGCCATATTGATCATACGTATATGTGCGGTTCAACACTCCAGTGGTAACGGAAAGAGGTTGAGAAAGGTCATTTTCTTCGTTTAGTCTCCATATTGAAGTATTATTATTCAGTTTAACTTCGGTCAATGTACCATTGGTATAGGTATAATCTTCAGAACCTATATTCCCATTTTGTGACGTATATACAATTGATGAAACATTTCCATCGGCATAATTATAACTTTTTTGAAACCAAATGCTGTCCAGGACATTTTCTTTTTCTGTAAGAGGGCGATTTAATAAGTCATATTCATAAAATGAGCTTGTTCCATTTGTTGATTGTGCAGATGTTATTAATCCATCATCATTGTATTTGTATTCAGTAGAGAATTCTGGTCTTATTTTAGATTTTATGTTTCCATCTTTATGATAAGTCATTGTTGTTACTTTTCCGTTGGCATCAGTAGAGCTCGATATATTACCATCATCGTCATAAGTCTCTGATTTCTTTCCGGCACTGGGATCGGTAATTGAGGTACGTCGACCATAATTGTCATAATCAAAGCTAGTAACAATATTTCCTGGGGCAGTAATGTCTTTTGGCTGTTTGTCCGGACGCAGATTATAGGTGATTGTTCCAGTTTCGTCTGTAACACTTATTAAGCTTCCGGAAGCATCATATTTTTTTGTAGTTGCTATACCATTCTCTGTTTCTGTTACATCGTTTCCGGAATAAGAATATGTTGTACTTTTGCCGGAAGCATACGCCAGGCTGGTTATCCTATCATAATCATCATAAGTATAAGTATTCCATAAACTGGCAGAAGTACCGGAGAATGGTAATGATACTTTTGAAATACGTCCTCTTTCGTCATAGGTTTTATCTGTTTTTATTTCTTTGCCTGAAAAATTGAAGAAACTATTTCTGCATTCTCTTTCTACAGCATCATAATATGTTACAGAACGTGGCTTTCCTGTTTCTTCTTTGGAAATGCTAAAGAGGAAGTTTGCATTATTCACCCAATTATAGGTTATACTTTCTTGAGTTTTATCAGGGTTTATTGTTAGGCTCTTTCTCCCAAAACTATCATAACTGTATTGAGTAACGTTTCCTTTATAATCAGTTTCTTTTTCCAATAATCCTTTTGCGTTATAAGAATAATTGGTAGTATGCTCTCTTGAATCAGTTAAAGAAGTTAAGAATCTTCCATTGTTATTGTACTGATACGAGGTTGATAGTTTATCTTTTGAGCTGTATGCTTTTTCCGTTCTTTTTGTAATATTACTCCATTGATCATATTCAAATTCTGTTGTTAAAGCCAGTTGATCATTCTTTTTATCGACCACCGTTATCGGAAGATGTGCATCCGAGTATGTTATTTCTCTTGATGTTTTAAAAGTATCACTACCACGAACTTTTTGTACTTTTGTAGAATTGGGAAGCCCAATTAAATTTATAGAATCAGAAAGGATATTAGTATAATTTGTTGTTGTTGTTTCTGTTAATATGTTCCCGTAGTTTTTCGTATTTTCTGTGATATTTCCAAATTCATCATATTTATTTTCCGAGGTGGAAACATTACCGGTAAGAATGTCTGAGTTTGTCTGTTTAAGCAATCTGATTATAGGTTCTTTGTCACTGGTAATTGTAACACTGTAATCGTTTTCTACCTTTCCTTTGTCATTAGACTGCTGTTTGAGTATATTAAAGTTAAAAGGATCATATATCGTTGAATTTGATTTTTCAGAAATATTGTCTTTGGCAATTATACTTTCAAAACCGCAAAGTCCTAAACCTTGTCTATGGATAATAGCATTTTGATATGAATATGAGGTGTTTTCATACGTTTTACCAGAATTTGTATCAAAAGATTTAATATTATTGGCTACCCAAAAATAGCCATTATAGTTCTCGAATGGAAACTTAGCTCCGTAGCCTGCTGTATATACACTATTATCATATTCAGTATTGAATTCAGGTATTCCGTCAATACGTGAATAAGAAATAGCTGTTTTTACCCCATAGCTATCTTGAATGCTTGTGAGAAATGCATTCACTTTCTCATTATTCGGAACAAGTAGTCTTGTGAACTTACCATCCTTGATGTGTGCAAGGATACGGTTATGATTAGACTGCTGTAAACCGACTGTTAAGAATTTACCATCGGTTGCTAAGTCTCCTAATGGGTATGATGCTTGCATGGTGGAATTTATTTTATGTCCATCTGATAGCCATATTTGAACATTGTTATCCTTAAGACTTATTAAATCACTTCTTCCGTCACCATTAAAATCATGCATAAATGTGTCTTTGTAAGTATCAATCCAACCTGCAGGAGTGTATTTACTTATTTCAAATGTACCTGATCCTGTGGATAAACATTGTATCCATAATGGGTCATGCATAATTTGCTTATTACCCTTTTTTGTTCCATAGGCTGGTGTTCGTATTATATCCATTTTACCATCTCCATTTATATCTCCAAGTAAAACAGTATGTTTTGCATACCATCGTGCTGAAAAAATATTGCCGGTTCTTTCTCTTTCTTCCCAATCAAAGTCTCCTCTGTTTATAGCATTAGTAGTAGCTATTTTTTGCAGGGTAAAGGCTAAAGGAGCAGATGCGGTTGGTGATGGCACGAATGAATACACATCTATGCCCGTTTCTGTAAAGTGGTAAAGTTCTGGTTTTCCATCTCCATCATAATCACCAGGGATTACTCTGTCTTCCATTTCAATATTGAATGGTGTCTCATAAAAGGAGTAACTGTCTAAGCCGGAAGATTCACTTTTAAGATTAAATAGATAAACTCCCGAATTATAGTTTAGACCCATAGCATTTTCTTTTTGGCGTATTGCACAAACCTCTTCAATACCGTCCCCATTAAAGTCTCCGGATAAGAAACTCATTGGATATGCTGAGTAATAAGTATGATTATACCTGAAAGCAGCAGGGAATATAAAGCTTTTAGTCCTATTGAACCAACCACCATAAGCATTTGGAGTAAGTATAGAAAAACTCAGATTCTGAGTTCCATTAAAACTTCCGTTAAGATTTATTTTTACAATTTCTTCAGTTTTAGGTAACTGATCTATATTCATAGTTAGCAGTTCACGAAAACCATCTCCTACTTTTATTATATTAGCAGGTGATATATCATCAAATACTGATTTGATAAGAATAACATCATCTGCACTATATTCACTATGGTATGCATTATAAGGAAAATCTTTATATTTTCCCCATACATAAGCATTTTTCTTTGGATAAAGAACTAACCCCTCTTCCCCTGAATAAATATCATATATGCCTGTACATGCATTAATTGTTTCACGATTCCCTTCAGTGAAATAACTTTTTAAATTACCCGTTATTCGTGACATTTGGGTGCTTGAACTCCCATTCCCGTAATTGAAAGTAAGAGGTTTTAACTGTTTTCCATCTGACTTATAGCTGATGCTATCTAATAAGCTATAGAAATCATTAGAATAAGAGAATTTATAAATCCCCTTACTTGTAGATAGTTGAGTTAAGCGTCTTGATTCTATTATGGCATTTCCCATGTTAAACACCTTACTAGAATCTCTTCTTGCTTCATAATTGAAGTTTATTGTCTCAAAATGAGCTGTCTTTTTTGCGGAGTTTCCACCGTATGATATAGAAGAAATATAAGGGTGATTATCAATGACTGCATAATTATAATTCATGCAATTCCCATTAGCATCACTAATCTTTGTTATAAACCAGGATAAGTTGTTGTATGATCTTTCGTATTCTGCTTTTTTGCCATCAGGATATATAACTTCAAATTTGTAGAAACTATATATTGTATAATATTGTGGGCCTGAACCATAAGCATATACAACACAACTTTTGTTTGAACTTTCAAGATAATACTTGGTAATCCAACTCCGTTCTCCTATTTGTTTTAAGTAATTATTATCTTTTATTAATCTTTTTCCATCAAGAGTTAAATCTCCTGTAATTGATATTGGAGTTGTTTTTCCGTTATGAAATACATCATACCCTTTTCTGGCTATACATGATATCCCGGATAGTTCCCATCCATATCCAAGTAGTCCATTACCTCCCAAACTATTGTAAGCTATTGCTAAGTTAGGTTGGATTCCTGCTATACCGGAAACTACATCGATGGGAACATTGGCAGTCATTGCCCCAACACTGTTTATTCCTTTTTGAATAGGAATGGCCCCAACAGTATTTCCAATGTTTAATGAGGAGGCATACGCGCGTACGCTCTTCATTTTTGAAGAAATCAAAGGATTACTATTGGGCGAGATTTGGGATGATTCGAAGTTAATTTTATCACTGTTAGAATTTAATAGTATTGTGGCTTTAACTTCTGGAAGAAATGTAGTGTCCGTCTTCGAAGTTTGGGCATTTATTGTTACTGAGAATAGTAGCAATAAAAAAGGTAGTATGCTAATGTATTTTTTCATATATAAGCTGTTCTTTTTTTATTCTTTTATCACTTTCCATGTGGATTGTTCACCTTTTATAGTAACCTTCATCACATAATAACCTGAGGCATAATTACTCATATCTATGTTTGTAGACAATTTGTCAATTTTTTGATGTTTCAATAGTCTTCCTAGTTGATCATAAAGCATTAATTCGCCAGAGAATTCATTATCAATGTTGTCAATCTCTAATGTTAAGTTTGTTTTAACCGGATTTGGATAAAATCTTACTTGCTGTTTTGATATTGATTCTTCTAAAAAATGAGGTGTAGCTTCTTCTTTTTCTATACTTGATCCTTTAGTTGAAAGTATAATGACTCTTTCAACCCTATTACCGGCAGAGTCATATACATACTTAACTTTTGACTGCCCATATAGTGATATGAATACAATATTAATTAAAGAAATAAGTAGAAATATTTTTTTCATAATGTTGATATTTTATATGTTACCTTAGTATTTATATTATTACTAATCTTCTATATCAAATACACCTTTTAATTTAGTAGTCCCATCAGATAAAATGATTGAATATTCAGTTTCTAAACCTATTATGGGAATATATATTGATGTGTTTGATGTTACATCTACATATTCATCATATATAACTTCACCAATACTATTAGTTACGAGTATTGAAATATTTTTTTTCTCTACGTTGAAGGCTAGCATTAGATTCCCATTTTCTAGCAAATAGGCTTCTACAAAATAACTCATAGAAGAAGGGTTACTGTGATGATAAACTTGAGATTTTAAACTAATAGGATGGCTTTCCTTTGTTAAGTTGACTTTTTTTGCTTTTATACAATAGGCTTTTAGTGTGAAGAAAAATAGCGCTAGAATAAATAAAAATTTAATAGATCTCATGAGTAATTTTTAATCTTAAAAGTTTGAAATACGTGTTGTTTTTACGTTTGTAAAATTAGAGTATTACAGTTTTAAGGACAAATTTTCATCAAAATTAGACGTACTCAGGTATTAAAAATACTTTTGGGTAATAATCTTTTAATCAGCTATTTAAGTAGTCTATATGTGACAGGTGTGTATGCAGCTATGAAGTAAGTAGTACATATATGCTGAAAAGGTATCTATTTCAAAGAATAAAAGTATTCTTCTAGCGTTTTATTGGTTTTAGTTAATCCTATTTTTTGATTTATTCTATAGCGTTTAGTTCTTAATGAACCAGGATTTATATTAAGTAAAACTAATAATTCTTCTGGACTAAGATTGAATCTCAGAAGACAGCAGAATTTTATTTCATCTTCGCTAAGGTTTGGAACTTCATTTTGAAGTTTTTTAGTAAACGAAGGAAATGTTTCATCAATTGCCTGTTTAAGAATATTCCAGTCTTCATCTGTTAAAGATGGTTCACCAAATATTCCTTTTACAGCTTTAGCATATTCTTTTTGATTATTTCTTATTTTAAAATTAGAAAGTAGTTTTATTTTTTGGAAAGTCAATGAACGTGTAAGTAAAAGTTCCTTAACCTCATCCATTCGTTTGTTCATTGTTATAAGTTCACCTTCTTTTCTTCTCAGTTTAATCTGTTGATCTTGTAATTCAAGTATTAAATTGAGTTCTCTTTTTTTCTTTCGGTTTACATTTAATTGATAAATATAAACTACTCCAATGAGGATGGCAATCAAAATTAATACAGTTATTGTTGTTTTCTGACTCTTAATCTTTAAACGTTGGTTTTCGTTTATGATCTGTTCTTTTTCATATTTTTTTTCTATCTCATAAAGTTTGGATGTTTCATTCTGTTCGTTCAGGGAATCTAGATATAAGCCTTGCTGTTCTAAATAGTGTAAGGCTAAAGCTGTTTTGTTCGTTCTTTTTGCTAATTGATATTGCTGGTAGTTTAAACTTACTTTAGATTCTAAATCTTTTGCATAAGTGGCAAGAATATTTAGGTAAAACCGTGCTTTATCATATTTATTTTGATAAGTATATAGATTAACTAAAGCTGTGTAGTTTGGTACAATGTCTTTGGGTAGTAGTGAAATATATCTTAAATAATATGGTTCTGCTAATTCGTATTGTTTTAACTCAGTACGTGCATTCCCTATATAGTTGGCTATTGAGCACATAAATAAGGTATCGTTTAATGATCTTGCTACTGAATCTGCCTGAAAATAAAAAGATAATGCCTTTTGTGGTTTTTCGTTTAGAAAATACGTCTGACCAATATCTCTTAATGCGATGCCCCAACTTCGTATATTTCCAGCCATAAGAAAGAAAGTTTTCGCTTTTACGTAATACACATAGCTCTTTTTTGTTTCATATTGGGCAGTATATAAATCAGCCGTATAACTACTTATATATCCTGATAGGTTATATTCTTTTGCATCAGATGCTTTTTTTAATGCAGATAAATATGAGGATATTGCAAATTTGTAATTGCAATTTTCCGCATAAATTCGTCCCAAATAGAAAAGACTTTTTGCTTCATCAACAGTTCTCTTTTTTTTCTTGCAATACATTATTGAACGTTTGAGTAGTGCAGTGTCAATTTCAATCTTCTGGATTAGTTTATCTTGCAACTCGCCTTTTAATATGCAATACTTAGTAATAGATTTATCATTTAATTTTTTTTCTTGCAAAGAATCTTTAAGAATATGAAGTGCACTATCGGGATATAACTCTTTCAATTTGTCCGCTTTTACCAGAAAAGTATTTTCTTTTGGTTCTGTACATGAAAAAAGAAAAAGTAGTGCCGTTAATAAATATATATATTTCACTGATACTTGTTTGTTTTTTGCAAAAATAGTAAATATTTATAAGCTTGAACAAAGTTTTATAAGATTGTTTGGAGGTGAGTGTTGTTTAATAATTAAAACAAAAAGGTTCAGATAGTATAGAAAACTACCCGAACCTTTTTTATTTCTTAATAGAAGAATCTATCTTCAATCGGGAATATTACAACTTAATACCAAGCTTATCAGCAATCTCTTTAGGAAGAGCATTCTTGTGAACAAGGATGTTTATGGTTTTATACTTAACAAATGCTTTAGAAGCATACCAAGTACCTTTGTACTTGTTATCAGTTCCCCATGAATTCTTTACCATATAGTAATCTTTACCGTTCTGATCTTTTGCAATACCGTAGATAAGCATACCATGATCGTCTGTTGTTTCCCAATTATCAAAAGCTTCCTGACGCATTTTCTGAGTAATCTCTTTTTCAGGTCTTGGTTTAACAGTCAGTTCCTTGTTCTTTTCTTCCTTAGTTAAGCCAGTCCAGCGAGCCATGTCCGAGCCGCTTAAATCAGCAGTCTTAATTTCTTCAGGAACTACAGCAATACCGTTGCGGGTAAATCCTGTTTCGCTAACATCGCTTCCCCATGCTACAGTGTATCCGTTGTTTACAGCATTATCGATTACTGTCATAAACTCATCAAGAGGCAAGTTGTATTGTATATTTCGGAGTAATCGATACCATTTTTTTCGGTTCAAACGATACCAATTGTTAAAAGGAAGTCGTTTTATTTTGCATTGATTTGAGCATAAATTCCTACCATTGTCTTTAGAAATAAATCCTAAGGAACGATGGCTAATAAAGTAATCACTATGCTACGAATCAGAAGAATGTTACAGCTGTTAGAGAAAGGTCTTTCTCTACGAAAAATCAGCAAAGAGTTAGAAATGGGTCGTAATACGATCTCCGATTACCATGCACGAATAGGCAACAGTGGTAAAAGCTATCAGGAGTTACTCTCTTTATCGGATAATAGTCTGTCAAAAATTCTATTACCTGTTAAAGATGAGATTCGGTTCTTCGTCACTTTAGGTGCAAGCAAACAGTTTCAAATGCTTATCCAATCAAGATTCTACATGCTATTTGATAAGCCATTTATTGAATCTGATAAAAAGACTGCAAAACACCAGAACTAAAAGGCTTAACCTAATATCTTGCACCTAAAGTGACGAAGAACCTGAAATCGGATAGGAGGTGATGGATTATTTCCATCACCGACCTTCCACACCACCGTACGTGCCGTTCGGCATACGGCGGTTCCTTATTTACGATGCCACTTTACGGTAATAATCCATCAGACAAGGATAGCCCGCTTTGCTAAGGTTTTCGTTGCTTATAGCTTCCTTCAGGATTTGACATCTAGCCATGCGCCAGTAGCTTTTACGGGCATTGGAAAAACTCAAAGCACGAACTTTGTCTATCCCACAACGAATCAAATTATCGGAACGGGTCTTTATCTTCTTCCAGTATTTCCATATACACATACGAAGCCGACGACGGAGCCATTGATCTATTCTCTTCAGATGGTTTTGCATGTCTGCCAGTTTGAAGTATTCAATCCAGCCACGAATGAATTGATGAAGTTCGTATTTGCGTTTATCGTATCCCATACCATTACTGCGACCTGTCAGCTCTTTCAATCGGGCTTTCAGTTTTGCATAACTTTTGGGGTGTACAGATAAGCGAAATCCTCCTTTGATATTATAAAAGGAATAACCTAAGAACCTCATGCCCCGCACATATCCTGCTTTCGTTTTCTCTCGGTTTACCCTCAGAAAGAGGGTTTCTTCGATAAAACAAATGATGTGCTTCATCGTACGACTGGCAGAGCGTTTACTTTTGCAAAATATCATGCAATCATCTGCATAGCGGACAAATGGATGTCCTCGGTGTTCCAGTTCTTTGTCCAGTTCATTGAGCATTATATTGCTCAGTAGCGGACTAAGGGGACCACCTTGAGGAACTCCCCGACTGCTTTTCTCAAATTTATGACCAATTATAACTCCCGCGCGGAGATATTTATGGATAAGAGAAATCACTCTCCCATCTTTTATCCTGCGGGAAAGAATTTCTATCAGCTTGCTTTGGTTGACTGTATCGAAAAACTTCTCCAAATCTAAATCTACGGCATATTTATTACCTGCATTAATATAACTCTGGGCCGTTTGCAGCGCTTTATGCGCACTGCGTTTCGGACGAAAACCGAAGCTGTTGTTACTGAATTCACGTTCATAAATCGGAGACAAAACTTGTGATATGGCTTGTTGAATAAGACGGTCAACTACGGTAGGGATACCAAGCTGGCGTTTCTTGCCATTGTCCTTAGGGATTTCTACCCTACGAACAGGATTAGGATGGTAATAACCAGCCATTAAAGATGTTACCAGTTTATCTTTATGGAGTTTCAGAAACGGAAGAAGTTCTTCTGTTTCCATTTTATCGACACCTCCACTGCCACCATTCGATAGGACCTGTTTATAAGCCTTGTTCAAATTGGCAGGCGACAATATACGTTCCAGTAAATCATCTTTTGTAAAATGCACTTCCGTGAGGTTGTTTTCAGTAATCCCTATAAAAGTCTGCACTCCCACATAGCCTTCGGATTCCGTCCTATTCTTTTGCGGGCAGCTATCATTCACTGCTGATATTTTCTGCATTCTTCCCTTCATAAGGTTACATTCATTTACTTCTCACTTAGATAAGGTTCAGACCTTCCCCGAGTAGTCGATTTAAATCGGGTACTATGTCATCGGCTGACTTCTCACAGCAATTGTTATCCGTGTTTCTGAAAAAAAAACATCCACACGTCCGTGAGATCTCCCGTGGTAAGATGCATAACCTTCATCCCATGTAACTGCAACATTTACACGCTGACTTCCCGGGTAGTTATTGGACTTCGTTTTGTTTTGCAAACTCATCCAAATCAGCTTTGCCTAATGTTATTCGTATTCCTCAGTTCGGGACTTTGCCGCAAGCTTCCTTCAGATTCGCCTCACGGTCGACACCCTTGCTATTGGCTAATGGTTGGTAACTACCGACCCCCATAACGGACTCACACCGTCAAGTTACACACCATGCACGGCGCACAAAAAAACAGGCAGATAAAATCAGATTTATCCGCCTGTATTCTTTATTATTAAAGCTATGTGTATTAATGACCTTTGCTTACTTTTCTCTTTTCTACGTTTTCAACAGCTTCTGTTACCAGAGGTTTATTTTCAAAACGTTTTGCATAAGTAGAATAATCAGGACGAGTACGTTGATATTCAGGATCAACGAACAGCGGACTGGAAATAATATGATCGGCAGTAGAACGGTTACAGCAGAATACAATATTTTCAACTCCTGCCAAACGGGTTAATGCCTTTACGTCAGTGTCATGAGGTTGCAGAGTCATAGGGTCAGTGAAGAAGAACAGATAGTCAATTTCACCATCCACAATGCGAGAACCCATTTGTTGGTCGCCACCAAGCGGACCAGATTTTAATATTGTGATATCCCATTCTATATCAGGGTGCTTTTCTTTCAGAGCTTCGCGAATCAACGTACCGGTAGTTCCTGTACAATAAAACTTATGACCCATCATTAGCTCAGAGTTCCAGATAACCCATTCAATAAGGTCTTTTTTCATACCATCATGAGCTACCAGACCAATCTTTCTAACTAGTTTTTCCATAATCAATTTATTTTAAGTAAAATCTATCTATTTGAGAGAAATATTTCTTCCCTCTCAAATAATAGTGCACTAAAATACTCTTTTTTATCTGTTCGGGAATAATCTGGAGAGAACTTTTTTCCAAATTTTCTTTTCGGGATGGTCTAAAATCCTTTCTGATAGCACGATATTCTTTGCGGGCTTGTAGCACAGCTGTCATATTTGCCACTCCACCTTTTAACAAAAAGGAAAAGGCTGCCACGTAATCTAACATACAGCGCACGGTCATTACATACCTTAAATCGTTCTCTGGAAGATTTTTATATAGCATTAAAAGATTATTCCTGAAATTAAGGAATGTCTTCCTTGGGTTTTCTTTTTTAAGAGTAGCCCCTCCCACATGATATACTACGCTTTGGGGTACACAAACCAGACCTCTTCCACGACTTCTCAACCGCCAGCAAAGATCAATCTCTTCCATGTGAGCAAAGAAACGCCCGTCTAATCCTCCAACATTCCAATAATCGGCCGATCGGATAAAAAGCGATGCTCCGGTAGCCCAGAACACGGGAATAATATCATTATATTGTCCATTGTCTTTTTCAACCACGCCCATGATACGTCCCCTGCAGAAAGGATATCCAAAATGATCGATATATCCTCCGCAAGCACCGGCATATTCAAAATAATCCTTTTGTCGCCAGCTTAAAATCTTTGGCTGGCAAGCTGCCACTTCAGGATGAGCATCCAGATAAGTAATCATTGGTTCCAACCAATGTTCCGTTACTTCTACATCCGAGTTAAGAAGAACGTAATATTCTGCCTCAATCTGAGCCAAGGCTTTATTATACCCATCTGCAAAACCATTGTTTTCTTTCAGTACAACCTGCTTTACAGAGGGGAATTCTTCATTTAGTACGGCCAGTGAATTATCAGTAGACCCATTATCGGCCACATAAACATCGACTCCGCTTAGTGCAGAATAACTTATAACAGAAGGAAGAAACTTACGAAGCATCTCACTTCCATTCCAATTCAATATAACTACAGCAACTTTATTCATCATTCCACATTTTGACGTTTATGTTTCCAGCGCTTATGAGACCAGAACCAATATCCGGGTTCACGGATTATTGTTTGTTCCACTTTACGTACAAACATCTCCGTAATCTCTCCTTTAGTAGTCTGCTTGGGGAATTCCACCATCAGTTCGAATATAGCTTCGCAATAACCTCGTTTTTCTTTTTTCAGCTCACAATAAAAAACAGGAAAATCCATCATGCGGGCAATGCGTTCTCCTCCATCCATAAAAGAAGTTTCCTGATTCAGGAAGTTTGTCCAGAAATGAAGACTGTTTTTATTTGGAGACTGATCGGCAATGAGCCCTAACACCAGCTTTTCCCCTTCTTTTCTAGCCTTTATAACCTCTTTTACCGCTTCGTGTTTAGGAACATTATAGCCTCCAAAACGAGAGCGGGCACGTTTAAACAGTTCATCAATGTATTTGTTCTTGATAGGTTTATATACCTGCATAGGGATATCTCCCTCTTTCATGAAGGAGCCTATGGAAACAGTCCACTCATAATTTGCATAGTGAGGCATCATTATAATAATTCCTCCATACTTCTCTAACATTTCAAGATACTGCTCTGTGTTCTTAAATGTAATCCGGCGAAGTAGCTCATCTTTAGAAAGAAATGGCATCTTTACACTTTCAAGCATATAATCACAGATATAGTGATAGAACTTACGCTCTATAGCTTTTAAATCGTCTGCTGATTTCTCAGGAAAAGAGTTTCGCAGATTCTGTCGCACAACCTTTTTCCGGTAACCAACAACCTTATACATGAATACATACAGAAGATCAGAAAATTTATAGAGCACATTAAAAGGCATGATGGCGATCAACCATATACCTAAATATGCAAATATGTAGACTAACTTCGACATCTGTTATTCAATTATAGTACCTTTCAAAGCTGTTTCATCTTCGTTGAATTCTCCTAAACGGACCTTCACCAGGTGATTGTCCAATTTTGGTTTACTTTCCACCTCAACCCGGATATAATTATCAGTAAATCCATGCATCGGTGCACCAGCTTTAGGTTTCTCCATAAGAACGGTCATTGTTTTTCCTATTCGTTTTGCATAGAATGCTTTTGTTTTTTCATCGGAAAGAGCCAGCAATCTCTGACTTCTTTGATGTTTCACCTCTGGCGCAACCACATAGTCAATATTCAAAGCCTGAGTATTCGGGCGTTCTGAATAACTAAACACATGAAGCTGACTAACATCGAGTCCTTTGATAAATTCGTATGCATTTTCAAAATATTCATCAGTTTCTCCACGTGTACCAACAATCACATCGACTCCAATAAAGGCATCGGGCATTAGTTCTTTAATCTTTCTAATTTTTCCGGCAAAAAGTTCCGTATCATATCTGCGTCTCATCAGTTGCAAAACTTCATCACTACCCGATTGAAGCGGAATATGAAAATGAGGCATAAAGCTGCGGGATTGAGAAACATATTCAATAATCTCATCAGTCAACAGGTTTGGCTCAATAGAAGAAATACGATAACGTTCAATTCCCTGCACCTTATCTAATGCTTTTACCAGCTCAAAGAAACTCTCACCAGTTGTTCTTCCGAAATCGCCTATGTTCACACCTGTAAGTACAATCTCTTTTCCTCCGTCTGCAGCAGCTTGTTCAGCTTGTTCGACCATTGAGGCTATTGTTCCGTTGCGGCTTCTGCCACGCGCCAAAGGAATAGTACAATATGAGCAGAAGTAATCGCATCCATCCTGCACTTTAAGGAAATACCGCGTACGGTCTCCTCTTGAACACGACGGAGCAAAAGAACGTATATCTTTAAAAGAAGAAGCCACAGCCTCTCCCTTATCATGTTTATGTAAGTCGCCCAGATATTTTAGCAAGTCTTTCTTCTGTTCGGCGCCCAACACAACATCCACGCCTTCAATCTCGGCCACCTGATCGGGCTTTAACTGGGCATAACAACCTGTTACAACAATAAAAGCATCGGGGTGCTGCTTCCGAAACCGATGAATAGCCTGGCGACATTTCTTATCGGCCACTTCAGTCACAGAACAAGTATTAATAACGCAAATATCAGCCTTTTCGCCTTTTCTTGCCGTACGCACACCAGCTTCTTTAAGAGTTTTGCCAATTGTAGAGGTCTCCGAGAAGTTTAATTTGCAGCCTAATGTATAATAAACAGCTGTTTTATCCTGAAATATAGAGGTATCTATCATAATCTTTTAAACATAAAATCCGGTGCAAAGTTACACATTATTATAATTAAAAGTTGTTATAGAACTATTTACTTTCTTTAGGGAACATTTCCGAGTATGAAGTATTATGTCTATTTTTGCTCAAATTTTAAGCAAACGTGCAATGATAAAAGAAAACTTTATCAAGCTATACGAAAATAGCTTCAAAGAGAACTGGGATCTGCCTTGTTATACTGATTATGGAGAAGGCATTACATTTACATATGGAGAAGTTGCTGAAGAAATAGCCAGACTGCATCTTTTATTTCATCACTGCAATCTAAGACGTGGAGATAAAATTGCCATTATTGGCAAAAACAATTCACGTTGGTGCATTGCTTATATGGCAACAATCACATTCGGCGCAATAGTAGTGCCCATCCTGCAAGATTTTAATCCCGACGATGTGCATCACATTGTTAATCATTCCGAATCTATATTCCTTTTCACCAGTGATATTATCTGGGATACATTAGAAGAAGAAAAACTGGATGAAATAAGAGGAGTTTTTTCATTAACTGACTTCAGATGCTTACACCAACGAGACGGCGAAACTATCCAAAAATTTGTAAAACACATGGATGAAGCCGTAAATAAAGCATATCCGCAAGGATTTAGTAAAGATAACATTGAATATACCACCTTATCCAATGATAAAGTGATGCTCCTCAACTATACCTCAGGTACAACAGGTTTTAGTAAAGGTGTAATGCTTACAGGAAACAATCTGGCAGGAAATGTAACTTACGGAATTCGCACAGAACTGCTTAAACGCGGAGATTGTGTTTTATCATTCCTTCCTCTGGCTCACGCATACGGATGTGCATTCGACTTCCTTACTGCTACTGCTGTTGGAACCCATGTTACTTTATTAGGCAAAACCCCTTCTCCAAAAATTCTGATGAAAGCTTTTGAAGAAGTTCGTCCTAACCTTATCATAACTGTTCCTCTTGTTATAGAAAAAATATATAAGAATGTAATTCAGCCTCTTATTAACAAAAAAGGAATGAAGTGGGCTCTGAATATTCCTTTATTAGACTCGCAAATTTATACTCAGATTCGCAAGAAACTAGTGGATGCTCTTGGTGGACGATTCAAAGAGGTTATTATCGGCGGGGCAGCCATGAATCCTGAAGTTGTTGATTTCTTCTATAAAATAAAGTTTCCATTTACTATTGGTTATGGAATGACAGAATGTGGCCCGCTAATTAGTCACAGCCCATGGAACGAATTTATTCCTGGTTCTTCGGGTAAGATTCTGGATATTATGGAAGTTAGGATTGACTCTGAGGACGTATATAACATTACCGGAGAGATTCAGGTAAAAGGCGAAAACGTAATGAAAGGCTATTATAAAAACGAGGAAGCTACAAATGAAGTCTTTACAGAAGATGGATGGCTCAAAACAGGCGACCTTGGAACAATAGACGTTGATGGCAATATCTATATAAGAGGAAGAAGTAAATCTATGATTCTTAGTTCAAGCGGACAAAACATCTTCCCGGAAGAAATAGAAGCTAAACTAAGCAATCTGCCATTCGTAACCGAAAGCCTAATTATTGAACGAAATAAGAAATTAGTGGCTCTTGTTTATCCAGACTTTGAAACTCTGGACTCCCTTGGACTAAACCATGAAGACAATTTAAAAACAATCATGGACGAAAATCTTAAAAGTCTGAATAAAATAGTAGCAAACTATGAAAAGGTAAGCCAGATTCAAATCTATCCTACGGCATTTGAGAAAACTCCTAAAAAGAGCGTGAAAAGGTACTTATATAACAGTATTGCAGAAGATTAAATATGTTATAAAACATGTATAAATAGAGAACAAAAGAAAAAACTAAAAAAAAAATTGAAAATAATTCGATATATTGATACAACATATCAAAAAAGTACATACATTTGCAACGTTTTAATAAAGCAATTAATTGTATTACAGATTTAAAAATCAAAGAAAATGAAAAAGTTAGTATTAATGTTCGTTGCTATTGCAGCAGTTTCTTTCGCATCTTGTGGTAACAAAGCAGCAGACCAAGCTGCAAAACAAGCTGATTCTATCAGAATCGCTGATTCAATCGCTGCAGCAGAAGCTGAAGCAGCAGCAGCAGCTGCAGCTGACACAACTGCAACAGTAGATAGCGCTGCTACTACAACTACAACTGCTCAGTAATTAGTTACGGACTGTAGGAAATTAAAGTCTGGTACCAAGTACCAGACTTTTTTTATGCCTATAAATCAGGCTTTCACTTTCCAGACACAGACTATCTCGGATTAATCTAAAAATCAATTGGTACTTATTGAGCCTACCAATAAAGAATAGCATATATCCATCCTCCCATTCAAGAGCAACAAAAGACAACAACGCTTAATAGCCCTTGCATTCTTCGCCTTAAACAGCCAATTAGCAATAAACACTATCCTTTCCAGCAAACGCATATTAAAATCTACACAGGCAACATCTAAATACAAATTAATAACTTAATATGCCATAAATCAATAAGCGTTGCATTGGACTTTACATAACCATATTGTTGTCATAACCATTTTTATGGAAAGTTACACCTAATCAAGGTACAAGTTATCGGATAGAAAATAGATAGAATATATTTTAATCAATTAATAAACCGGCCTGATCTTTGATAAGTATGAATAAAACTGTTGATTCAACTTTTCCCAAAAACGCCGAATTTAAGTTTGCATATTACAACTGGCGAATAAAACACTCAGACATAACAGTCGTACAATACCAAATAAACGATATCATATAAAAAGAACAAGAATAAAGTAGAAACAAAATTTTCAGATCGAAGCTTTGCCATCCACCTCTATATAGCTCACCACACAGCCAATATCTTTGTTATTAGCCAACAATTAACCAAACATACCCACACAGTAAACCTTGCACCACCAAGTTATTAATCATGCACGGCGCACCACCAAAAAAAAGAGATCACCTCGTTGAGGTGATCTCTTTAATATCTTAGATAAAAATTCTATTATTCAGCAACTACTTCAAAAGGAATTTCAACAGAAACTTCTTTGTGTAATTTAACTACAGCCTTGTAAGAACCAACTTCTTTAACAGCATCCTTAACAACGATAGTTTTTCTATCAATTTCGAAGCCAAGCTTAGTTAATGCATCTGCAATCTGAATGTTAGATACAGAACCAAAAATAGTACCTGTTGAGCTAACTTTAGTTGCAATTGCAAGAGACACACCATCAAGTTTAGCAGCAAGTTCTACTGCATCATTCTTAATTTTCTCTAGTTTGTGTGCACGTTGCTTCAAATCTTCAGCTAACATTTTCTTAGCTGATGGAGTAGCAATAATTGCTTTTCCTGTAGGAATAAGGAAGTTACGTCCATAACCGTCTTTAACAGTTACGATGTCGTTCTTATAACCCAAATTTACGATATCTTCTTTCAATATAATTTCCATACTATTCCTCCTTATTATTTCATCATATCAGTTACATATGGTAATAACGCCAAGTGACGCGCTCTCTTAACTGCTTGTGCAATTCTACGTTGGAACTTCAAAGAAGTACCAGTGATACGACGAGGAAGAATCTTTCCTTGTTCGTTTAAGAATTTCTTCAAGAATTCAGGATCTTTGTAGTCGATATATCTGATACCGCTTTTTTTGAAACGACAATATTTTTTCTTCTTAACGTCTACTGAAGGTGGAGTCAAATATCTGATTTCTGATTGAGTTTGTTGTGCCATGATTAAGCCTCCTTTTTTGTTAATTTTACATGTCTTCTCTTAGCAGCATATTCAGCAGCATATTTATCCATTCTAAAAGTCAAGAAACGGATAACTTTTTCGTCACGACGGAAAGCAATTTCCAACTTTTCAACTACTGTAGGTTCAGCGTTGAATTCTACTAACTGATAAAAACCAGTTGACTTTTTCTGAATTGGGTAAGCCAATTTCTTAAGTCCCCAATTTTCTTCATTGATAATCTCAGCTCCTTCTGCTTGAAGAACAGCTTTGAATTTTTCTACCGCTTCCTTCATCTGAACATCAGACAAAACGGGAGTTAAAATGAAAACGGTTTCGTATTGATTCATACTCGTTTAATTAATAAAATAAATACTTGTTTTTATTGAGTGTGCAAAGGTAAACATTTAATTCTTAACCACAAACCATTTTAATTCTTTTTTAATTTTATCGTTTTTTCACCCAACAGCATTTATATTTTGAAATAAGAATATTATATTTGCAAAGTTGTTTAAACAATAATTTCATGATAGAACAATTCAATTTTGATATTCAGCTAATTTTCGCCATATTAAATGGCAAAGTTTCGGCAGCTATAAACAGGAAATTATCCCGTAATTTTAGACAGAACAATCTAGATATCAGCCCAGAACAGTGGACTGTGCTCATTTTCTTATGGGAAAAAGATGGAGTTACCCAGCAAGAGTTGTGTAATGCAACCTTTAAGGACAAGCCAAGCATGACTCGTTTAATCGACAACATGGAAAAGCAGCATCTTGTAGTACGTATATCTGATAAAAAAGATCGTAGGACAAACCTTATACACCTCACAAAAACCGGACGTGAAATTGAAGAAAAAACAAGGTTGGTTGCAGCATTGACATTAAAAGAAGCGTTATACGGAATACAACTAAAAGATTTGGAAATAAGTCAAGAAGTTCTTCGTGCTATATTCCATAACACAAAGGACTAGTTCTATATGATTTAAAAGTAAAAAGGAGCTATACAAAATGATCTGACCCCAAAAAGTTGGATGGATTAATAAAACTTTAAACGAAAGAGTTCGGTATTTTACCGGGCTCTTTCGTTATAATCTCAGTTTGATTCTGTCGTTATTATAATAATTGATGTACTTCTTAAGTGCTTGCTGAGAAACTTTTCCCACCAGCCATATAATTCTGCAAGACTTTTACCCAATTCAATCACTTTTAATGAGATTACTTTAAAATCTGAAATAAACAACAAGAGCTGCCCATTCTGGACAGCCCCTTATATACTGTTGGATGATTCAATTTTATATTAAACTTCAGCCTCAGGAGTAATCAGTTTATATCCTTTTCCATGGATATTGATAATCTCAATTGATTCATCTTCTTTCAGATGCTTACGAAGTTTGGTGATATATACATCCATACTTCTAGCATTGAAATAATTATCATCAATCCAGATTGTTTTCAAGGCAAAATCTCTTTGCAAAATCTCGTTAGCATGAGCGCAGAGAAGGCCAAGTAATTCCGATTCCTTTGTTGTTAGTTTAGTCTGATTGCCATCAATAGATAAGATTTGTTTTTGCGTATCAAAAACAAACTTACCAATCTTATAAACATTACTTTCTTTGTTTTTCTTACCTCTTACTCTTCTCAGGATTGCTTCAATTCTGAAAGTAAGTTCTTCCATACTGAATGGTTTGGTCAAATAGTCGTCAGCTCCTATTTTGAATCCTTCAAGTATATCATCTTTAAGTGTTTTTGCTGTTAAGAATATGATAGGGATTTCAGCATTGGCAGCACGAACTTCTTGTGCCAAAGTAAATCCATCTTTCTTAGGCATCATAACATCAAATACGCATAAATCATACTTATTCTTCAAAAATGCCTTATAACCAGCCTCTCCATCAGGATATAGCTCTGCAGAATATCCTTTAGCTTGCAAATATTCTCTCAAAAGCATGCCAAGATTCTCATCATCTTCGCATAATAAAATACGCATTTTCTCGTCCATATTATTAATTATTTAGTAAAGGTAATACAATTATAAATTTACTTCCCACTCCAGGTTCACTTTCAATCCGTATGGTTCCCTTGTGATCCTGAATTATTTTTTTTACATACGCTAGTCCCAGTCCAAATCCTTTAACATCGTGCAAGTTACCGGTATGAACACGATAGAATTTATCAAATATCTTTTTCAGATCTTCTTTCCTGATCCCTATACCATTGTCTGCTATAGAAACGCATAACTTGCCTGGTTCATTCCAGGTGGTTACTGTAAGCAACAAGTCTTCTTCCGGCTTCTTATATTTCACAGCATTATCCATCAAGTTAAAGATCACATTTGTAAAATGCATCTCATCCACAAATATATTAGGATCTTTAGCTTTTAAATCAGCATTGATCTTTCCGTTATATTTCTCGACCTTAAGAGTAAAGGTGTTAATAACTCCCGAAATCAAATCGTTCGCATCAACCTCCTTCATCTTAAGCGTTGCTTTCTGACGTTCGAACATTGACATCTGAAGTACCTTTTCAACCTGGAACCTCAATCGTTTTGTTTCATCATTTATCACGCCCGATATATGCTGGAACATTTGCGGAGATTTACCCACAGCCGGATCTTTCAACATCTGAGCTGCAAGAGAAATGGTTGATATAGGCGTTTTAAACTCATGAGTCATATTGTTGATAAAATCATTCTTCATTTCTGTCAGCTTCTTCTGTCTGAAAGCAATATAAATGGTAAAGATAAATGTGATAAGCAATACTAATGTAAATGCTAAAGACGGAAGCATAAAGCTAATGGAATCAAAAATATAATCCTGTCTTGAAGGGAAATGTACCTTCACAAAACTAATTCTTGACGGCGGATCGTTAGGAAAAAGAATTTGCGTATACGAATTCTCACTTCCTACATCTTCATAATCCGGGCATCTGTATGCCTCTCGCCCATCTTTATCTGTAACCGTAAAGTGATAAGGAATATCAATTCCGTTATTAACAAACTCGGATTTCAAATATCCATCAAGGTTTTTGAAATTAACACGTTCATTTAATGCTTTATCACTTGACTTATAGAGAATATTCAATACTACCTCATCCAGCAGAACTCTTTGATGCAGGTATCTGTTTTTTATAGCCTCCTGCAACGACCTTGATGTTTGAAGTATATTATTTTCTCCATGCTTTCTTGAGATCATAGCCTTAGGCAACCCTGAAGGCTTTGTCATTGTTGTTTTCAATTCAAAATCTGAAGAGGGAGAAGATATATCATAATGATGCGCCTCGACTTCTTTATCATTTTCAACAGCAACCGACTGCGGAACAGCCTGAGAGCTCAAAGCAACACGCTCTGTTTCAGCCACATCCTTTTCGAGATATCTCAGTGTTTCGTCGTATTCCAAATTTTTAGAAACCTGATACAAACTACGTTTTACAGATTCATCAAATTGTTCGTTACGCATTTTGACCATCTCTTCGATATAGCTTACCTGAAGGTAAAGCAAACCAAGAAAAGAAAGCCCCATCACAATACCCAATATCCAGATTGTTGATTTTTTCATACAACAAATTTAACATCCATAAATTAACACTCAAAGCAGATTAACCTGTTTTAACGAAGTGTTGTCTATAATTAACCGAACAGCACATTTTAATTAATATTTTGTATATTACAACAATATTAGCGCTTGTTTAGTTGCAAAAATAATATAAAATTAAGTATTTTACTATAAAAAAGATGAATTTATCAATCATTGTTAAAAAAAAGTCGCCGAATATTATGCATAAACGACGACTTTAATCCTTTTAATATTGAATCTGTTTTATTCTTCTTTCACTTGTTTTGCTTCATGATCTTTGATTAACTTATCCTGAACATCGCTCGGAACAAGTTCATAACTAGCAAACTTCATAATAAATGAAGCCCGGCCACCAGTAAGAGAACTAAGCGAAGTTGAATAAGATGACATTTCTTTCAGTGGAACTTTCGCAACCAGCTTTTCAAATCCCTTTTCACTGCTCATACCCATAATCATGGCACGGCGTCCTTGCAAATCTCCCATTACATCACCCATCTTGTCACTTGGAACAAATACTTCCACATCATAAATAGGTTCAAGAATCTTTGGTCCTGCATTTTTAAACGCTTCACTGAAAGCATTTCGACCAGCAAGCATAAAGGAGATTTCATTGGAGTCTACCGGGTGCATTTTACCCTCGTAAACAATAACACGAACATCGCGTGCATAAGATCCGGTAAGCGGTCCCTGCTCCATTCTGGCCATGATTCCTTTTAAAATAGCAGGCATAAAACGAGTATCGATAGATCCACCCACAATACTGTTAATGAACACTAATTTACCTCCCCATTCCAATGAAACTTCTTCAGTTCCTTTTACCGAAATTTTAAATTCCTGTCCGTTAAACTTATAAGTATCTGGCACAGGCATTCCTTCCTTGTAAGGTTCAATGATAAGATGCACTTCACCAAATTGTCCGGCACCACCAGATTGTTTCTTATGACGATAATCAGCACGAGCTGCTTTAGTTATAGTTTCACGATAAGGAATCCGAGGTTCCTCGTATTTAATCATGAGTTTTTCATTATTCTCCAAACGCCATTTCAGCGTACGGAGGTGGAATTCTCCCTGACCATGAACCAATGTCTGCCTCAACTCTTTTGACTGCTCGATAACCCATGTAGGATCTTCCTCTCGCATACGGTTGAGGATACTCATCATTTTCTCAGTATCGGCCTCATTCAATGGTTTTATAGCTCTGGTATATCTTGAGTTAGGGTATTTTATGAAGTTAAACTTATTATAGCAATCCTTTCCATTCAACGTATTGCCGGTCTTCACATCTTTCAGTTTCACTGTTGCACCAATATCACCAGCCTGAAGTTCTTCAACCTTTATACGGTTAGCGCCAGCAACAACAAACATCTGAGCAATACGTTCCTTAGAACCTCTGTCGGCATTAGTCAGATCATCCCCTTCTTTCACTTTTCCACTCATCACCTTGAAGTAAGAAACTTCGCCAATATGTGGTTCCACACTTGTTTTAAAGAAGTAGAGAGAAGTTGGTCCGTTAACATCCGGTGCAATATCTTTTCCTTCTGTATTGGTTACATGAGGCATATCAGAAACGTAAGGTACTACATTGCCTAAAAATTCCATCAACCGGCGAACGCCCATATCTTTTCCGGCACAAACACAGAAAACAGGGAAGATACCACGTGTTACCAATCCTTCACGAATGCCTAAACGCATCTCGTCTGGTTCGAGGGTCTCCTTTTCGAAGAATTTCTCCATCAGGCTTTCATCATTTTCCGCAGCTGCTTCAACCAATGCTTTATGCATTTCCATAGCCTTATCCATCTCCTCAGCCGGAATTTCTTCTATCGTTGGCGCACCACCTTCAGGGGGCCAGGTATATTTTTTCATCAAAAGCACATCAATCAGAGAATTGAAACCTGGGCCGCAGGATATGGGATATTGAATTGGCACTACTTTAGGACCGTAGGCATCTTTTAATTGTTCGAGTAAATTGTCGTAATCACACTTATCATTATCAAGTTGATTAACAAGGAAGATTACAGGTTTTTCAAATTTTTCAGTATAACGGAAATGGTTTTGGGTACCAACTTCAACACCATACTGACCGTTGATTAAAATAATAGCAGTATCTGTAACATTCAAAGCCGTAACAGCTCCGCCAATAAAGTCGTCTGAACCGGGACAGTCAATCATATTCAATTTTTTCCCGTTCCATTCGGTATGGAAAACAGTAGAAAACACAGAATAGCCATACTCCTGTTCTACAGGAAAGTAATCGCTAACTGTGTTTTTTGCGGCGATGCTTCCTCTACGTTTTATAATACCACTCTCGAATAGCATCGCTTCAACGAGAGTGGTTTTCCCAGAGCCAGAACTACCTAACAAGGCTATGTTCTTAATTTCATTAGTCTGATATACTTTCATAATATATAAGATTTAAATTATTAACTCGGATATGTTTAACGCATACCTTTTTACTTGTGCGCAAATTATAAATTAAAATTTTCTAAAACAACTATTTAGCCGTGTTAGAGAACAATGTTGTGCAACACAACCTTAAGGTTAAATATATTTATAACTAATGCTTAAAAATAACCATTAGACCATTTATCAATAAGGTCTACTCTTTTTTAAACTATGCTCTAGTTTTTATTTATATAAGCAGTAGACCTTTTTAAAAATATAAGCTTTATAAATAGTCTAACCTTGGTTAATAATTCCTTAAGTATTCAGCTTTAGAAATTTAAATGGTCTTACAATATCGATATTTTAGCAAATAAGCCTTATTTTTGCATTCAGAAAAATTAATAAATATGGCCGGCATCTACTTACATATTCCCTTTTGCAAAACCCGCTGCATATACTGCGATTTTTATTCCACCACAAGGAATGAAATGACCGATCGTTATGTTTCGGCACTTTGCAGGGAATTAGAACTTCGGAAATCTTATTTGGATAACGAGCAAGTTGAGACAATCTATTTCGGAGGTGGCACTCCTTCTCAATTATCTAAAGAGAATTTCGAGAAGATATTCAAAACAATTGAGAGAGAATACAATCTGGGAAACTGTGAAGAGATTACGCTTGAAGCAAATCCCGACGATCTGACTCCGGAATATATAAAGATGCTGGCATCTCTTCCTTTTAACCGCATAAGTATTGGTATACAAACATTTAATGAACAGACTTTGCGATTGCTGAAACGGCGACATACTGCCGGGCAAGCTATAAGTGCGGTAAAGGAATGCCGAATGGCTGGATTTCAGAATATAAGCATCGACCTGATGTACGGCTTGCCGGGAGAAACTCCGGAAAGCTGGAAAGCAGATCTGGAGCAAGCCATCAGCCTCAACGTGGAACATATTTCAGCGTATCACTTAATATACGAAGAAGGAACGCCTCTTTATGAAATGCTACAAAAGCATAAAGTTGAAGAAGTGGATGAAGATTCGAGTGTTGACTTCTTTGCACTAATGATCGACCGACTTACAAAAGCCGGATTTCAGCATTACGAAATATCCAACTTCTGTAAACCGGATATGTATTCGCAACACAACTCAAGCTACTGGACAGGCAAAAAATATCTGGGATGCGGACCTTCCGCACACTCTTTTAATGGAAACACCCGCCAATGGAATGTTGCATCATTAGATAAATATATTGCCGGAATAGAAAAGGGAATTCCTGATTTTGATATAGAAGAGCTGGACGCTACTACCCGGTATAATGATTTTGTAATTACTTCGCTTCGCACCATGTGGGGATTGTCCTTAAATCGCCTTGAGGAAGAGTTTGGTACAGAACTAAAGCAATATTGTCTTGAAAACGCACAAACCTATCTCGATTCTGGCAAACTGGAGATCAGGGATAATACTCTTTTCCTATCAAAAGAGGGCATTTTTATTTCAGACGGCATTATGAGCGATCTGCTTTGGGTAGAGGATTAATTTATAGAGGGAAGAAGAATGTTTGTTATAACCATCATACTGTTTATTGCTGCAGGAATATTTGCAGGATACAGACTACGCAATAAGGAAACCGGCATAGTAAGCCGAATTGTAACAGGATTTATCTGGCTACTACTCTTCTTGCTTGGAATGGAAGTTGGAAGTAACGAGAAGTTGATTAAGGGAATCTACGTTTTCGGCCTCGAAGCTCTTATATTAACGATAGCAGGTGTTATTGGAAGTGTTCTTGCGTCGTGGGGACTTTGGTACTACATTTCGAAGAACAATCTCAAAAAGGAAGAAAAGAAATGAAGGGAAGTCTGATTATTGTAGGTTTCTTTATACTTGGCATTATCGTTAGCCATTATCATCTCTTGCCGGAAAGTATTATTCACTGCGACATCAGTTTTTATGCCCTCTGCGGATTAATGTTCTTTGTAGGCGTAAGCATAGGCAGTGATACAAACACCTTGAAAAGTTTCCGACAACTGAACGTTCGCTTCGCCTTACTCCCATTAATGACAATACTGGGAACAATTACCGGATGCATCCTTGCTTCACTATTACTTTCCAATCGGCCTGTAAGCGATTGCTGCGCTGTTGGTTCCGGAATGGGTTACTATTCACTATCCAGTATCATCATAACAGAATACCGTGGTGCCGAATTAGGAACCATTGCTCTTTTATCTAATATAATGCGGGAAATTATCGCCTTACTATTTGCTCCGGTTCTAGTGAAATATTTCGGTAAACTTGCTCCGATATCTGTAGGAGGAGCAACAACGGCCGATACCACCCTACCCATTATTACCCAATCATGCGGAAAAGACTTCGTGGTTATTTCCATTTTTCATGGCTGCCTGACCGATTTTTCAGTTCCCTTTCTCGTTACTCTCTTCTGCTCATTGTAAACTATTCTCATTACTACATTTTATTTAATTCATTTTTCTTGTTCATCCCATATTATTAAAAAAATAATCATTCCTGAATTTTTAAAATCTCAAAAAAGATGTACCTTTACAATATTAAAACATAAATTTCAATTTACACTAAAGCTAAATACATCTCAGTACTATGAAAAAGAACGTTTCCTTGTTTCTATTTCTGGCATTGTCTTCTATTCTAACTTTTGCGCAGAAATACAGCTATAATTATGGTAAAGTGACAGATAATGAGCTTTCTATGAAGGTTTACAAGCCAGATAGTACAACATCAGCTATTATAATCTACAAGAATGTAATTGCCAAATACATCTATAAAAGAGAACATTTTATAATAGAATATAATTACGAAACAAAAATAAAAGTTTTAAAACCAGAAGGCATTAAATATACAGACATTAAAATCCCTGTTTACGACATAGGTAAAAGTGATTTGTTCAAAGAATCTGTATCAAAGATTAAAGCATATGCATACAACCTGGAAAATGACAAGGTGAATAAAACTAAAATGGATAAAAGTTACATTTTTAAAGAACGTATAACCCCTTATTATAAACAGATAAAGTTTTCCATACTAGCAGTAAAAGAAGGAACCGTAATAGAAAATAAGTATCTACTGACTTCTGAATTTCCACCCCAGATTGAAGAATGTGTTTTTCAGCAAGATATTCCGGTTATCTACAGCAACTACGAAAAGCGTAAAATATAAACTATAACATAAATCCATAAATCACTCTTTATGAAAAAAACAATGCTTATATCACTGTTGTTCATCATATCTGTAATAACAGCATCTGCACAGGAATTCAGTACTCGTTATGGTAAAATAACCAAGGACGAACTCGGCATGACTTCTTATCCAAAAGACACGACTGCCACTGCAGTAACTCTTTATAAAAATGTAGAGGCGAGGTATGCATATATCTACGGAAAATTTGTAATAGAATACTATTACGAAACAAAAATTAAAATATTAAAGGCAGAAGGCAAGGAACATGCCGACGTAAACATTCCTTTTTATAACACCGGGAAATCGGGCGAGGCCAAAGAAACTGTGAGCAGGATTGAAGCCTATGCTTACAACCTTGAAGACGGCAAAATAAACAAAACAAAAATGGAGAAAAGCTACATTTTTGAAGAACAGCTAAATGCCAGCTGGAAACAGATAAAGTTCTCTATTCCATCAGTAAAGGCAGGAACAGTAATTGAATATAAGTATAATATAACTTCCGAACTTTACTGGCAATTTGCCGATATGATTATTCAGCAAAGCATTCCGGTGATGTATGCTAAATATGAGGTTCAGATTCCCGAATATTTTAACTACAACATTGAGACAAGAGGTGGTGAGTTCTTAAAAACTGAAGAAGTACCTACTAACCAGAATTTTTCTGTTATGGGCGACGATCGTCAAATGTCTTCGGTAAATTGCTCTTCCAGGCAACTAACATTTACAGTGAATGATCTTCCCGCTTTGAAAGATGAACCTAATGTGTGGTGTGCCGAGGATTTCTGTACAAAAGTTACTTTCGAACTAAAAGGAATTCAATTTCCTTATTCAATATACCAATCGTACACAACAAACTGGGACAAAATTGATGAATTACTTAAAAATGAAAACGATTTTGGTGGATTACTTAAACTTAAAAATCCATTCAAGGAAGACATGAGTGCTATTAATATGAAAGACTTAAGTAAACACGATAAAATACGTTCCATTTATCAGTTACTTAAGAAAAAAATTTCCTGGAACGATAATTATCGTCTTTATGGGAATAATATAAAGAAAGCCATAAAAGAAGGATCAGGAAGCAATGCAGATATCAACTTTATTCTTATAAGTATGCTGAAGGATGCAGGTATAAATGCTTTTCCCATTATGATGAGTACAAGAGATCAGGGAAGATTACCTTTAACCTATCCTAGTATCAATAAACTAAATACTTTTATTGTGGGAATAAACGACACAGACAGTACAGTTGTTTTCCTTGATGGTTCAGTAAAGAACGGAGATATAAACATATTACCTCCAAAACTGATGGTAGACAGAGCCAGAATTTATAATGTAAATGGAAAGGGAGATTGGATTGATTTAACTAATATAGGCAGGAATAGCGTCAACACACTAATCAAAGGATCTATTACTCCTGAAGGTAAAGTAGAAGGTGAAAAAGTCACATATTATTTTGGTGAATATGCTGAACAGATACGCACATCATTCAAGGCGGCCAAAGATAGTACTACTTATATTGAGAAAAAAGAGACAGAAGATGGCATTGATGCAAAAGGGTTCTCATTTAAAAATCTAAATAATTTTTCTTCTTCTGTGCAAGAAAATCTTGCATTCAATAAAGAGGCAATCTTTAACGATGAGCACATATATCTGAATCCTATGATATTTCCTCACCTAACAAAAAACCAGTTTACAAGCGAAACTCGTAAATTACCTATAGAGTTTAGTTATCCGCAAACATTCAAGCTCACATGTATATTAGATATTCCCGAAGGTTATCAGGTTGAAGAATTACCTAAATCTGTTAAAATAAACCTTGATAAAGATGGATGCAGTTGCACTTATAATATTAAGGTTATTGATAACAAAATACAATTGCTGTATATATTCTCACTAACAAGAATACTTTACTCAAAAGAAGAATACGCAACTTTACGTAACTTTTGGGGAACCATTGTTGACAAAAACAACGAGCAAATCGTATTAAAAAAGGCAGACCCTCAAAATACAGCAGCTCCCAAACAGACATCACAGTTATAAACTGAAACATTAAATTATGTGGAATAATAAAATTAAATATCTATTTATCGCCCTTCTGACTGCAAGCACTGCAAATGCACAGGATCAACTTACATTTCCCGAGATTGCAGATTCGCTGAAAGAAAACGCATACTCAGTAGTAAGGTTCTACGAGAAAGAATTCAAGTATCAATCTGATGTCAGTGGCGAAGAAAAAACAACCACAATCATTACCATCCTAAACTCTAAAGGAGAAGATGATGCAGATTTTGGATGCTACACAGACCCTTTCCACGAATTAAAAGACTTTAGCGGAGCTATTTACGATGCTAGCGGTCGTTTGATTCGTAAGATTAAACAGTCCGAATTAAAGTCTACCGAGTTTTCAATGAATCTGGCATCAGATGACAAAAATTACTTTTTCAGTCCTACCTTAGTCAGTTACCCTGTTACTATTAAATATGAATGGGTCATTAAAAACAAGAAAGGATTACTAGGATTACCGGTATTTTGGCCTCAGGATAGTTATAACCAATCGGTAGAAGAAGCAACTTATCGTCTTTATGCACCTGCAAACGCTGAATTTCTGTATAAGGCAATCAATATGGGTGCACAATCCGAAAAGAAAAACGGAAAAGAAGGAGCCTATCAGGAATGGAAGCTAAAAAACATTAAAGCTATTGAAGATGAGCCTTACTCAAGATCTTTATCAACACTGGTGCCTATTCTTTATATCACTCCGAAGAACTTCACATACGACAAGACTCATGGTAATTTAAGCAGTTGGAAATCTTTTGGAGACTGGGAATACAGCTTACTGAAAGATAGAGATATTCTGCCTGATGCCTTTAAACAAACTCTTGCAGAAATCACTAAAGATTGTAAAACCGATTATGATAAAGTAAAAGCCGTTTATGATTATTTGGCAAAAGCAACCAGATATGTTAGCATCCAATTAGGCATCGGAGGATACCAGCCCATGACAGCCGAAGAAGTTACAAAGACAGGCTTTGGAGATTGCAAGGCATTGTCCAACTATGCAAAAGCCATGTTAAAGGAATTGGGAATTCCGTCTACATATACGGTTATCAGTACTGTCTATCCTAAATTATTTAAAGATTTTCCTAATTTTAGCCAGTTAAATCATGTAATCCTTCAGGTTCCATTAAAAGAAAAAACACTTTGGCTGGAATGCACCAACCCGGATTATCCTCTTGGATATGTTCATAGTGACATTGCCGGTCACGAAGCAGTTTTAATAAAAGAAACCGGAGGGGAAGTTCTCAGGTTGCCCGCTTACAAAGACTCACTAAATACAGAAAGTCATACAGCCACCATTAGTCTCACAGAAGAAGGATCGGCAACGGCCAAAGTTATAAGAACAAGTAATCTTATTCAGTACGAACAAATATCCGAAATAACAAAGCTCCCACCTGTTAAACAGATAGACTATTTGCGAGAAGATATTCAACTGCCACAAGCAAGAGTGAATAATATCACTTACAAGGAAGATAAATCGGCAGAACCATCCATCGTTGTAAATTACAGTGTGAATTGTGAAAAGTACGGAAACAAAACAGGGAACAGACTTTTTGTACCTATCAATATTTTCCGACGCGGACCGTCCAAACTGGCTAATAAAAAAAGAATTCATCCTATTTATATCAACTACGGATATCTGGACAGTGACACTATAACTCTTGAAATCCCCAAAAACTACATAGTAGAATCTTTACCCAAGCTTCCGATTATAGATAAGAAGTTCGGAAAATTCAATGCAAGTATTGATGTAAACGGAGACAAAATAATTATTGTTAATAAGCTATTTTTCCGCTCGGGTGAATACGACACTAAAGCATATTCTGAATTCACGGCATTCTGTAAAGAGGTATCCAATGCATACGCCAGTAAGATTATTTTAAAGAAAAAAACAGAATAAGAATTCAGTCTATTATAATCAAGAATCAGTTGGTAATATGGCTTAACGTATTGAACTTATTTTGCTCAAAAAACTTATTATTTTGTGTAGAAAAATAAAAGGTTCAGTATAAAGGATATTTTCTTTTATACTGAACCTTTTTTATTATACAGGAGTTTTTTATAACCATTCTAAAAAAATCATCTATTGATTAAGGTGACGATTAACGTTTTTTTGTATCTTTACGAAATGAAACGTTTTGTTTCATGACGCCTGTTTTTATAGGCCCCCAGTCTCATGCATGAGACACTCCGACAAGAAAAGAAAAAATAAAATATATAATGAGTCACAAATGGAATTATCAACCTCCTACACAAGAACAGAAAGAAGCAAGCCTGAATTTATCCGGCGAATTAGGGATTAGCCCAATTTTAGGAGAACTTCTTTTCCAGCGAGGAATTGAAACCGCCGCAGAGGCTAGAAAATTCTTCCGTCCACAGCTGCAGGACCTTCATGACCCTTTCCTGATGAAAGACATGGATGTGGCTGTTGATCGGCTCAATCAGGCCATGGGACGGAAAGAACGTATATTGATATATGGAGATTATGATGTAGACGGTACAACTGCTGTTGCGCTAGTCTATAAGTTTATTCAACAATTCTATTCAAATATTGACTATTACATTCCCGACCGTTATAGCGAAGGATATGGAGTTTCTACTCAAGGAATCGACTTTGCCGCCGAAACAGGGGTTAGTCTTATCATTGTGCTCGATTGTGGAATAAAGGCAATTGATGAAATAACTTATGCCAAGGAAAAGGGTATTGATTTCATTATCTGCGATCACCATGTGCCGGATAATGTTCTGCCACCTGCCGTTGCTATTCTGAATGCAAAGCGGGAAGATAACACTTATCCCTACACTCACCTTTCCGGTTGCGGAGTAGGTTTTAAATTTATGCAGGCATTTGCCATGAACAATGGAATTGATTTTCACCAGCTTACTCCATTGCTCGACCTGGTCGCTGTAAGTATTGCCTCAGATATTGTGCCTATTATGGGAGAAAACCGTATTCTGGCCTACCATGGATTAAAGCAATTAAATGCTAATCCAAGCATCGGGCTGAAAGCTATTATTGATATTTGCGGACTAAACGAAAAAGAAGTCACCATGAGTGATATTGTTTTCAAGATTGGTCCTCGCATAAATGCTTCCGGAAGGATACAGAATGGTAAGGAAGCTGTTGATCTTCTTACAGAGAAGGATTATTCTCTCGCTCTGGAAAAAAGCAATCAGATAAACCAATACAACGAGACTCGCAAAGATCTTGACAAGACCATGACAGAAGAGGCCAACAATATTGTTGACCGCCTGGAAGGTTTAGCCAGCCGTCGCTCAATAGTGCTCTATAATGAAGAGTGGCACAAAGGAGTAATTGGCATTGTAGCTTCAAGACTGACAGAGATTTATTACCGTCCTGCAGTAGTACTAACCAGAACCAACAACATGGCAACCGGTTCGGCCCGCTCTGTCTCAGGATTTGATGTATATAAAGCTATTGAATATTGCCGGGATTTACTCGAAAATTTTGGTGGCCATACTTATGCTGCCGGACTTTCAATGAAGGTTGAAAATGTAGAAAAGTTCACTCAACGGTTTGAGAAATTTGTTTCTGATCATATTCTGCCCGAACAACAAAATGCAGTAATCAGCATTGATGCAGAAATTGATTTTAAAGATATTAATTCACGCTTCTTTTCCGATCTGAAAAAGTTTAATCCTTTTGGTCCGGAAAACCATAGACCTATTTTCTGTACACACAATGTGTACGATTATGGTACTAGCAAAGTAGTAGGCAGAGAACAGGAACATATCAAGCTCGAACTGGTAGATAACAAGTCAAACAATGTAATGAATGGAATTGCCTTTGGACAAAGTTCACAAGCTCGTTATATCAAGACAAAGCGATCCTTTGACATTTGCTATGCCATAGAAGAAAACACTCATAAACGCGGAGAAATTCAACTTATCATTGAAGATATAAAGCCTACAGAATAAAAATGGCGGAGAATTACCGTGACATACTGAAACAATACTGGGGATACTCTCACTTCCGTGATTTGCAGGAAGAGATTATAAACAGTATCGGTGAGGGAAAAGATACACTTGGATTAATGCCTACCGGTGGGGGTAAGTCAATTACTTTTCAGGTACCAGCTCTTGCAAAAGAAGGTATCTGTATTGTAATAACTCCTCTTATTGCCTTGATGAAAGATCAGGTAGATAACCTGAAGAAACGGGGAATAAAAGCTATGGCTGTTTATTCCGGAATGACACGGAAAGAGATACTTATAGCGTTAGAAAACTGTATTTTCGGTGATTACAAGTTTCTATACATTTCTCCCGAAAGGCTTGACACAGAAATCTTTCAGCTGAAATTGCGGAGCATGAAAGTGAGTATGATTACGGTTGATGAATCTCACTGCATCTCCCAATGGGGATACGACTTCCGTCCAGCTTACTTAAAAATTGCCGACATCAGAAGTCTGCTTCCAGGTGTTCCCGTTCTGGCACTGACAGCAACAGCTACTCCGGAAGTAGTAAAAGACATTCAGGAAAGGCTTCACTTCCCAAGGGAAAACGTCTTTCGCATGAGTTTCGAGCGGAAAAATCTGGCTTATATCGTTCGCAAAACAGATAATAAGCAAGACGAACTGCTACACATTCTAAGCAAAGTGCCTGGCACAGCAATTGTATATGCCCGCAGTCGTAAAAGGACCAAGGATACTGCTGATTTTTTACGAAAAGCAGGCATATCATCCAATTTTTATCATGCCGGATTAAACAATGAAACAAAAGATATCCGTCAGAAACAATGGCAAACAGGGGAATTCCGGGTAATGGTTGCCACTAACGCCTTTGGTATGGGTATTGATAAGGCAGACGTAAGACTGGTTGTTCATGTTGATTTACCCGATTCACCCGAAGCTTACTTTCAGGAAGCCGGTCGTGCCGGTCGAGACGGGAAGAAAGCATATGCAGTAATTCTCTATTCCAAATCGGATAAAGCAACACTCAACAAACGTGTGTCTGATACTTTCCCAGAGAAAGAGTATATCAAGCAAATCTATGAACACCTGAACTACTATTATCAGATGGCAATGGGCGACGGACTAGGCAGAATATACGACTTCAGTCTGGAACAGTTCTGCCGAAATTTCAAGCATTTCCCCGTTCCGGCAGATGGTGCACTAAAAATCCTGACTCAGGCCGGATATATAGAATATACTGATGAACAAGACAATGCTTCAAGACTGATATTTACTGTAGGAAGGAATGAACTCTATAAGTTCCGTGAGATGGGGCCTGAAGTAGAAGCGCTTCTTCAGGCTATACTTCGCTCCTACACCGGAATTTTCACTGATTATGCTTATATTAGTGAAGAATCACTAGCCATTCGTCTCAATATAACCCGGGAAAGAATTTATGAGATACTTGTCTATTTATCTAAACGCCGAATTATAGACTATATACCTCACAAGAAAACACCTTATATTATATATACTCGTGAGCGAGTTGAGCTCCACCACCTTCATATCCCAAAAGAAGTGTATGAAGAAAGAAAAGAGAGATATGTAAAACGTATCAATGCAATGCTGGAATACGTCACAACAGATAACGCTTGCCGCAGCCGAATGCTGCTTCGCTATTTCGGAGAAAAGAATGAGCACAACTGTAAGCAGTGCGATGTTTGTCTGCAGAAGAATAAAAGCGGATTAAAACAAGCTGATTTTGACGAACTTGCATCCCAGATATTTACCGTATTAAAAGAAAAGAGCATGACACCGGCCGAGATAGTCAGGAAACTTAATCTTGAACCGGACAGAATAAGCATTGTTATCCAGTACTTACTGGATGAAGGAAAATTAAATATTAAAGACGGATTTATAAACAATTCAGTAAATTGATTATTTTTGTCCTCAGTAAAAACGAATAAAAATCATATTATGGCAAACTTTTTTAAAACCTTCTTCACAGGCAACTCAGTAGAGTCAGAAGACGATAAAGCTAAAGCAGAGAAAAAGAACTTCGAGTTATTCAAATATGACGGAATGCGTGCCGAACGTATCGGGCAGATTGACTATGCCATCAAATGTTATAACGAAGCTTTGGCAATTCAAGACGATTTCGAAACTCTTGATTACCTGTCCAAAGCATACATACATCAGAATAATCCGGAAGAAGCAATAAAAACCTTGCATAAAATGATTGACGTTGATCCAGGTGTAGCCTCAACTTATCTGACTTTGGCAAATCTTTGCTACATACAAGAAGATTATCAAAATACAATTGATTATTGTATCAAAACTATTGAGCTAGAAGAAAATAACCTTGCAGCTTATCTGTTACTAGCTAGAGGTAACCGTGGCCAGAAAGATAACATCAATGCAATTATTAATCTTTCAACGGTTATTTCCATCAAAGACGATTTTGCTCAGGCCTACCTTCTTCGTGCTGAGATTTTAAAAGAAATGAACGAATATTCTAGTGCCTTGGAAGATGTAGAAAAAGTACTGGAACTAATGCCGGAAGAAGAAGCCGCTTATCTGCTTCGGGGAAAACTTAAGGAGCAGAATGAGTTATTTGATGAAGCCAGCGCCGATTATAGTAATGTTATAGAGCTCAATCCATTTAACGAACAGGCATATTTATACCTTGGACAGTTACTTATCACCGAAAAAAAATATGCCGAAGCTATTGAACATTTTGACGAAGCAATAGAGTTGAAAGAAAACTTCAGTCAGGCCTATCACGAACGTGGACGTGCCAAATTCCTTAACAATGACAAAGAAGGCTCACTTGAAGATATGAAGAAAGCAATGGAACTTGATCCCAAAGCAGAAGAAAATGTAAACGGTCAATTCAATAACTTTGCAGATATGTATTCCGGGGCAAAAATATTCTAAAACTTACTATTTAAAACAAAAAGCTCTTTTTTTTTGAAAAAAACTAGCTATTTTATTTGTTATTCCAATAAAAGTCGTACATTTGTCCCTGAATTATTACAGAAGACAGAAATGAAATTATTCTCTTATACATATTCATTCTTTTTTTACTTTTACTTTAGCCAGAAAGTAGAGCGGGAATTTGTATGTGTAAATTAAGAACATAAATAACAAAAAGAAATAAACATAAAAATCCCGCTCCTTACTTAGGAAGCGGGATTTTTTGTTTTACACAATTACTCAATATGAAAAAGATAGCCATACAAGGAACAAAGGGTTCATTTCATGATATAGCAGCTCATAAGTTATTCCCTGATGAAGCAATTCAGTTGATTTGCTGTGCACATTTTCAGGATGTTTTTGATGCAGTAAAAGCCGACAGTCAGGTTATTGGTTTGGTTGCTATTGAAAACACCATTGCCGGTAGCCTTCTGCAAAATCACGAATTGCTGCGTAAAAGTCAACTGCAGATCATCGGAGAATACAAATTACGCATTTCCCACTGCTTAGTTTGCCTGCCCGATGAGGACTGGAAAGATATTGTGGAAGTTAACTCTCACCCCATCGCATTAATGCAATGTCAGGAGTTCCTCGATAGCCATCCCAGCTTCAAGGTTGTAGAAGCAGAAGACACGGCAAAGAGTGCAGAAATGATAAAGAAAAAGAATCTAAGAGGCCATGCCGCCATCTGTTCCAAAGCCGCAGCCGAGATCTACGGAATGAAAGTCCTACAGGAAGGTATTGAGACCAACAAGCATAACTTCACCCGCTTCCTTGTTATAGCAGATCCCTGGATGGCAGATGACTTCCGAAAAGAAAAAAACATCAATAAAGCAAATATCGTTTTCTCATTAGCCCACACTGAAGGGAGTCTTTCCCAGGTTCTTTCAATTCTATCTTTCTACAACATCAATCTCACAAAAATACAATCGTTGCCAATCATTGGCCGGGAATGGGAATATCTTTTTTATGTAGACATAGCTTTTAAAGATTATCTAAGATACAAGCAAGCTATCGACGCAATAACACCATTAATCAAAGAACTAAGAATACTAGGAGAATATGAAGAAGGGAAATCAAGTATTTAACATCGCACCTGCTTCAAGACTGAACAGCGTAAGCGAATACTACTTCTCCAGAAAGCTGAAGGAAGTAGCGCAAATGAATGCAGAAGGGAAACAGGTCATTAGTCTGGGAATTGGAAGTCCCGACCTGCCTCCTTCAAATGACACTCTGCAGACCATGTGTGAACAAACAATGCGCAATGATGTACATGGTTACCAACCTTACACCGGTATACCAGAGCTTCGTAAAGGATTCTCCGATTGGTATAAAAAATGGTATAATGTTGATTTAAACCCTAACACAGAAATACAGCCCCTGATTGGCTCCAAAGAAGGAATCCTTCATGTAACGCTTGCTTTTGTGAATCCGGGAGAACAAGTTTTGGTTCCAAACCCAGGTTATCCTACCTACACTTCACTCAGTAAGTTATTAGGTGCCGAAGTTGTTGCATACAATCTGAAAGAAGAAAACGGATGGATGCCCGATTTTGAAGAACTGGAAAAGATGGATCTGAGCAATGTAAAACTGATGTGGACCAACTATCCAAATATGCCTACAGGGGCCAATGCTTCTATGGACTTATATGAGAAATTAGTAGCCTTTGCCCGTAAACACAATATTGTTGTTGTAAACGACAATCCATACAGTTTTATCCTGAATGATAAACCTTTGAGCCTTTTAAGTGTTGAAGGTGCTAAGGAGTGCTGCATTGAATTTAACTCAATGAGTAAAAGTCACAATATGCCGGGATGGCGTGTGGGAGTAATTGCAACCAATGCACAGTTCATCCAATGGATATTGAAAGTAAAGAGCAATATCGATTCCGGCATGTTCCGCCCATTGCAACTCGCTGCAGCAAAAGCTTTAAGTTGCGAAGCATCCTGGTACACCGAAATGAACAGCGTTTACCGTAAACGCCGTAAATTAGCAGGCGAAATTATGCACGCTTTAGGTTGCACTTACGATGAAAGTCAGGTTGGAATGTTCCTTTGGGGTAAAGTTCCTGAATCCTGTGAAAATGTGGAAGCATTTACCGACAAGGTACTTTACGAAGCAAACGTTTTTGTTACCCCCGGATTTATATTCGGAAGTAACGGAGCAAGATACATTCGCCTTTCCCTGTGCTGCAATGAAGAAATGCTGGCAAATGCACTGGAAAGAATTAAAAACATGAATAAATAAAAACATAAAAATATACTCAAAATGGAATTAGAATCTATTTTATTACCAGGAGTGGAAGCAAAACGACCAATCGTAATTGCAGGTCCATGTAGCGCAGAAACTAGAGAACAAGTGATGGAAACAGCTAAGCAATTGGCTAGTAGAGGAATTAAGATTTTCCGCGCCGGAATCTGGAAACCACGTACCAAACCGGGAGGCTTCGAAGGTGTAGGTGTTGAAGGTCTCTCTTGGTTGCAAGAGGTAAAAAAGGAAACCGGAATGTACGTTTCTACCGAAGTAGCTACAGCAAAACATGTGGAAGAAGCATTAAAACACAACATTGACATTCTTTGGATAGGCGCCCGCACTTCAGCAAATCCTTTTGCAGTACAGGAAATTGCAGATGCACTTCAAGGTGTAGACATCCCTGTATTAATTAAAAACCCGGTAAATCCCGACCTTGAATTATGGATTGGTGCTCTGGAGCGTCTTCACAATGCAGGAATAAAGCGTCTTGGAGCAATTCACCGCGGATTCAGTACATACGATAAAAAGATATATAGAAATCTTCCTCAATGGCACATTCCAATTGAGCTACGTCGCCGTATACCTAATTTGCCAATATTCTGTGATCCTAGTCACATTGGAGGAAAGCGCGAACTTATCGCTCCACTCTGCCAGCAAGCAATGGACTTGAATTTCGACGGATTGATTATTGAATCACACTGCAACCCTGATGTAGCTCTCAGTGATGCTTCACAGCAGGTTACTCCTGACATCTTAGATTATATCCTTAACCTTTTGGTTATCCGTAACGAAACTCAAACTACAGAAAGCCTTGCAGAGTTAAGAAGACAGATTGATGATTGCGATAACTCATTGCTCGAAACACTGGCAAAAAGAATGAGAATCAGCCGCGAAATTGGAACTTTCAAAAAAGAGCACAATATGACTATCCTTCAAACCGGACGTTATGATGAGATTCTTTCAAAAAGAGGAGCGCAAGGTGAAGAATTCGGTATGGATGCAGAATTTGTAAAATCAGTATTCGAGGCAATCCATGAAGAATCAGTTCGTCAGCAAATGGAAGTTATAAACAAGTAAAGCAACAATCAACATGAGAATATTAATTCTTGGAGCCGGAAAAATGGGCTCCTTCTTTACAGATGTATTAAGTTTCCAGCACGAAACAGCCGTATACGACGTTAATCCACAACAACTTCGCTTTGTATACAACACGTATCGTTTCACCACGCTGGAAGAGATAAAGGAGTTTGAGCCAGAACTTGTAATCAATGCAGTAACCGTAAAATATACACTGGAAGCTTTCAAACAGATCCTCCCTGTTTTGACAAAAGATTGTATTCTAAGTGATATTGCAAGTGTAAAGACAGGATTAAAGAAATTCTATCAGGAAAGCGGATTCCGTTACGTATCCTCTCATCCTATGTTTGGTCCTACATTTGCCAGTCTCAGCAATTTGTCAAGTGAAAGTGCCATCATCATTTCAGAAAGTGATCATCTGGGAAAAGTATTCTTTAAAGACCTATACAACTCACTTAGTCTGAATATCTTTGAATATACATTCGATGAGCATGATGAGACTGTAGCTTATTCACTCTCCATTCCTTTTGTTTCTACCTTTGTCTTTGCAGCGGTAATGAAACATCAGGAAGCACCGGGCACTACATTCAAAAAGCACATGGCTATAGCCAAAGGTTTGATGAGTGAGGATGATTATTTACTTCAGGAGATCCTTTTCAACCCACGTACTCCTGCGCAAGTAGAGAATATACGTCGTGAGCTGAAAGAAGTTTTGGAAATTATCACCAATAAGGATGCCGACAGATTGAAAAAGTATCTTACTAAAATTCGTAAGAACATTCAATAAACTTAAAATAACCAATTAAAAGGCTCAAAACGCATTGTTTTCAATGTGGATTGAGCCTTTATTATTTTTTTTAAGGATTCTAAAATAATTTCAGTCCTTTTGCAATCCGGCATGCTTCAATAGAATTATCCACATGGAGTTTCTCTAATATATTTTGCCTATGCCTGTTTACAGTATTTATACTTATGGATAAATCAGAAGCTATTTCTTTGCTCATTTTGCCTTTATCAATTAATTGCAAAATTTCTTTTTCTCTGTCAGACAATATATTATTTGTAGTTTGATTACCAGATTCAAGAATACGCCCATTGGCTGAGTTGATTATTATATTTCCCGAAGATGTATTTGTCGATAAATTGTAAAGACATAATGCCAGCCAGATGCTATCGTTTGACAGACTTGCTATATAGAACATTCTATGCAAAACCTGTACATACTTGCCTGAGCTATCACACATACGTATATTGTTGGCAATGTGGTAATCCGTACGTTCTTTTTTTGGTATAGTCTTTAAAAAATTAAAAAAGCGAAGTTCTTGCAGATGTTTTTCCAATAAATCATCCGGATGAATGCGGCTAAAAATATCTTCTTCCCATATAGAATGAATAATTTTCGTAGTACTTCGTTTAGCCAAACCAAATATTTCTGCCACTCCTCCATAATAAATATAGCTTGTATTTGTTTTCATATCACTCAATACAGCTATCGAATTTTCTACACGTGCATAACTTAAAGCTATTTGTTTACATTCATCTAATCGGGCAGACAACTCTTGTTCTTTTATGAATTTTTGTTTTAGCAATTCATCATTCAACTTGTGTATAACGTCCATAATAGTAGATAAAAGAATGGTTATTAATCAGTATTGCCTTTTTATATACAAGCATTTACCTTTGCAAAGGTAATTAAAACACATGGTTATTCTATTTTAGAGAAATTAAATATGAAAACAAATAAAAAAACTATTTCAATATTATTTGCGCTGCTTATTACACAAATAATATCTGCTCAAACATTAGAAAAGATGCAATGGTATAATGAACCCGAACAATGGGAAATTAAGGATAAGACAGTTTCAATGTATGTTACTCCGCAAAGCGATTATTGGCGTATCTCGCATTATGGATTTACAGTTGATGACGCCCCTTTCTATTACTCAACATACGGTGGCGAATTCGAAGCAAAAGTAAAGATTACAGGTGAGTATAAGGCACGATTCGACCAGGCCGGACTAATGCTCCGCATTGATCCTGAGAATTACATTAAAGCTGGTATTGAGTTTGTAGACGGAAAATTTAATCTGAGCACAGTCGTTACTCATAAAACAAGCGACTGGAGTGTTATTACCATAGATAAGCCCGTTCCTTATATCTGGATTAAAGCCATCAGACGGTTGGATGCTGTTGAAATATTCTATTCGTTTGATGACAAAAGTTACATTATGATGCGGAATGCTTGGTTAAAAGATAACACTCCTTTAATGGTTGGAATCATGGCTGCCTGTCCTGATGGAAAAGGATTTAATGTAACATTCGAGCATTTCAAAGTGAAACATTTACCTGATATGCGGAGATTGGAATGGTTGAAAAGGAATGCAGAATAATAGTTTGCATTACTGTTCAATACACCTCCTCCTGCCCAAATAGAGAATATACGTCGGGAGTAGAAAGAGATTCTGGAAATTATCACCAATAAGGATGCCGACAGATTGAAAAAGTATCTCACGAAAATTCGTAAGAACATTCAATAAACTTACAACAAACAACCTAAAGGCTCAAAACGCATTCATTGCAATGCGATTTGAGCCTTTATTTTTTTGTGTCACAGGCTGTGAAACTATTAAAATGATAATATTATTTCCACCAGCTTGGTGGAAAAATTCCTTGGATACATAACCTTTAATTTCTATAACTTACTTATTACCATGAAACCAGTTAAGTACATTATTATTCAAATTGTAAAACTAAGAAAAATCATTTTATCAAAAAAAGGAAAAACTTTTTCATTCTTATTTCTTAAAAATAAACAGACTATTAATAACTTTGCAAAATATTAGAGTAAAGTAAGTATTATTATGAGATTTATCTTTATTAGTGAATTTATGAAAAAAACATTGATGTTGTTATTGACATACTTTTTTGTAGGTATTAATCTGGTAACCGCCCAAAATCAAAAAGTAACAGGAGTTGTTATTTGGGAAGATGATGGGCAACCTGTTATTGGAGCGTCCATATTAGTGAAGGGTACAACTGTTGGAACTATCAGTGATATTGATGGTAATTTTACGCTGTTTAATGTTCCAGGTTCGGCAAAATCTTTAGTTGTTTCATTTATTGGAATGAAATCAGTAGAAGTTGCAGTTAAACCAACAGTAAAAGTTATTCTTGCATCTGATGCACAAGTTGTTGATAAAGTCGTTGTAACGGCTTTAGGTATTTCTCGTAAGAAGAGAACTTTGGGATATTCTGTTTCTGAGATCTCTGGAGATGAAATGTTGAAGGCTCGTGGTGGTGTAAGCAACCCGGTTAACTCATTGCAAGGTAAAATTGCCGGATTACAGATTCAAAGTGGATCGGGTACTATGGGTGGTTCTTCTAAAATACTCATTCGTGGTGTACAATCAATTTCTGGAAATAACCAGCCATTATTCATTATTGATGGTGTGCCTATTGAAGGTACGGACTATAATAGTACAGACACTCAAATAGGTGATGGTGGTTATGATTATGGTAACCTGGTTCAGGATATTAACCCAGATGATATTGAGAATATATCTGTTTTGAAAGGTCCTAATGCTTCTGCTCTTTATGGTTCTCGTGCAACAAATGGTGTTGTTATGATTACCACGAAGAAAGCTAAAAAAGAAGATGGATATGGCGTTACATTCAACTCTTCTGTTGGTTTAGAAATTGTGAATAAATTACCGAAGATGCAAAAGCTATATGGTGGTGGTTATTATGGATTCAAATACATAGATATCAACGGGAAGAGTTATTTGTATCCGGATATGGCTACTGATGCAAGTTGGGGTGATAAATACGAAGGTCAGGAATTCGTTTCATGGCTTGATTTAGCAAAATGGGAAGATGGTGGAAAAGTAGGAAATCCAACAACTTCCAAATGGAATGCTCCTAAACATGATATCGATGATTTCTTCGAAACAGGGGTTTCATTTACTAATAACATTGCTGTAAGTCAGGCAACAGATAGAGCAAATGTACGTATATCATATACTAATTCAGATCTTACTGGTTATATGCCTAACAGTTCTTTAACAAAGAATATTTTTAATGCTTCTGCTTCTACTGTAAGTGCAGATAAACGTTTGGAAGTATTCACTAACGTAACTTACTTTAATTCAAGAGCAAAAGGACGTCCAGAAACTGGAAACGGTGATAACAATGTTATGAAGCAATTCATTCAATGGGGACACCGTGAACTTGATATGAAAGAATTGAAGAGTATGTATATAAACTCAATCGGACATCAGGTAAACTGGAACCGTGCAGGATGGGATGACCCAACTCCTGCGTATTGCAATAACCCATATTGGTCACGTTATATGAATTATGAAAATGATTCACGTAACCGTATTTATGGCAATGTTGGATTGAGCTACAAAATTCTGGATAACTTAAAGTTCCAGTATAAAGCAAATGTTGATTTCTTTGTTGACAAACAATACGAACGTAATGCTGTTTATTCTCACGAGCTATCTCGTTACTCTGAAATGTCTCGTCAACAGATTGAAACCAACCATGAATTTATGTTGTCATACAATTCTCGTTTTAAGAGCGATTTCTCATTTGATGCCAACGTTGGTTCAAACTTTATGAACTGCAGATATGAGTATATATTCGGTGAAACAGATGGTGGATTAGCAATTCCTTTGCTCTATAACTTAAAGAACACTGTTAAACCTGCAAGATCTGAGAACTATTTAGGTAAGAAATCTATAAGTTCTGTTTTTGCAAATGCTACGCTAGGGTATAAAAATACCTATTATTTAGATATGACTTTACGTAATGACTGGTCATCAATATTACCAAGCGGTAACAACTCTTACATGCATCCATCAGTTACTGGTAGTTTTGTGTTCTCTGAATTATTGAAGGATAAAACTCCATGGCTTAGTTTTGGTAAATTGGGGTTGAGCTATGCTCATACAGCTAATTCAGAAACTACCTCAATAAATAGTGATCTAAAACCAGAGTCTACAATTTCTTATGAAGCAGGTCTTGAAATGTCTTTTTTGAATAACCGTTTTGGCTTTGAAGCAACAATCTATTCAAGTGAAACAAAAAATCTGACTTTTCCTATAAAAGGTACATATATACAATATATTGCAAACTCTGGGGTAATGAGTAATAAAGGTGTAGAATTATCACTTCATGGAACTCCGGTGAAGACTGCAAATTTTTCTTGGGTATCATCACTGGTTTTGGCATCTAATAAAAACAAAGTTAAGAAACTAGCTGATGGATTAATAAGTTATTACATAGCTAGAACTCCTCATAATATTTTAATTGGTGCTTCCGTAGGAAAAGAATACGGAACTATTGAGGGTACCAATTTTGTATATGATGATAAAGGTAATAAAGTAATCGGTGAAGATGGAACTTATGCTTCTACTTATGATATCCAAAATCTTGGAAAAGTCTATCCAGACTTTACAGGTGGGTGGAGTAATACATTCCACTACAAGAATTTTGATTTAAGTGTATTACTTGACTTCTCAAAAGGTGGACATTATTTCTCTACTTCTTATATGTGGGGTATGTATTCTGGTATGCTTGAGGAAACAGCTGCTATAAATGAAAACGGAATGAATATCCGTGAATCAATCGCTAATGGCGGTGGTGTATTGTTGAAAGGAGTATTGGCTGACGGAACTGTAAATACTAAACGTATTGATGCAAGAACCTATGGTAATCAATATTCTACAGGACCTGCTGCACAAAATGTATTTAAATCTGATTATTTGAAATTGCGTGAAATAAACATTGGTTATACTATACCTTTAAGTAATTCTTATTTTATCAAATCGTTCCGCATAGCAGCTTACGGACGTAACTTAGCTATTTGGGGACCAGATGTTAAACACTTTGACCCCGAAGCAACAAATACAAGCTCTGGCAATATTCAGGGGATAGAAGGTGGTACTTTACCTTCAGTTGCTAACTACGGTCTAAACTTTAGCTTGAAATTCTAACAGAAGTCGATTCTGAAGAAATACAATGAACTATCAATTAATAATCCTGTGATAAACAAAAAGCTATTTAGCTTATGTATATTGCAGGATTATTAATTTCATCTATTCATAAATTTAATCAGCGTTAAACAATACAATTATAGTATGCTGATTTCTTCCTCCGTTATTTCTTTAAAACGAGGAATCTCAACTCCATCTCTGATTATAGTCTCAAAAAACATTTTCTCTGGACGAACCCAGAATCCTTTTTCACCATATAATGCCTGATAAACAACCATCCGTTCTAATGTCTCACTATCCTTGGCAACTGTTATCATCTTATACAAGCCTCCTTTAAAATGGCGGAAATATCTTTCTTTATTCATGATTTTACTTTTTATATTCTAAAACACTCCTTCTGTTTGAACTATCCGGAATTTCCAGATAGTTGCTTCGGGTTCTAGCTCTCCATTACCAATAATATTCTTTATTACTCTTTGTTATATCCAAAGACTCCATTAATAAAGGAGCAATATATAAAGAAAGCGTTGCATATCAAAGAAAGAAAGCAAGAATATGATCAAATTGATTATATGTGCATAATTGAATAAAATTAAACAGACTATTCTATTTTTTAGGCTATATATTAAATAGATTTACTATCTTTGTTAATAATAAATAACAAAAAAAACATTTAAACAGGCATTCAATAAAATTGAATTATGTGGTCTAAATTTTTAATATCAACGTATAATGCACTAATATAAGACATTAGAAATATTGATTAGAAATTAAGAACACGAAAAGCTACGATTCCTAAGAAAAATGAGGCTAAATTGAAAGATTTTTGTTCGTTTATTAATAATTCATATAAAATTGGGATATATATAAAAAATTGATTTTACTCTGTCTTTTTCATTTTAAGTTTGATTTAAACACGAGCTGAAAGAGAGTAAAACAATAAATAAACTAAAAAGTATGGAAAATAGAAATGACGTTATTCGTAAATTGAGATCTGTAGGAATAAATACCTTTATAAAGTATTATAATGAATTTGAACGAAAACTGGACCGAAAGGACTTGTTAGAAATCTTTGGAAAGAACTCTGAAAAATGGAAGGACAGTGCTTCAAATACAAAAATAACTACTGGAAAGTGGCTTTTTCGTACTGGCAATAATGTAGAAGCACTGGAATATATTGTTTATGAAGCAAATGTAAATACAATAGGAATTGAAACAAAAGCTAAAGCAGAAGCTATTTTGGATGCTATAAAAAATAAAAGATGAACAACTATAAATTCAAGCCTTATATCTGGATGATATTCGACTATAAGGGCACTTCGGCTATTGGAAGAACTATATATGGTAAGAACAAAGAGGAATTAATAGCTTTCGTTACAGAAACCGGTAAGCAAGATTGTATTCCTTGCTCTGAAATTGAACGACCAAGGATATTAAATATCCTAAGTAAAAAAGAACATGATAAAGACAGTCACCGCTATTTCATGAATGGGATAGAGGGTGGAGAAGCTTAATCAAATATATAACAAACAAAAAAATAATACTATGGCAAAATTAGAATGTACAGAAGAAGAGTTTACAAGTTTCATCGGCCCCTTAATTAGAAATAAAGTTCAGTCTATTACAAAGAAAGAAAAAGCAGAACAAAAGGGAAAATGCAGGTTATGCAGAAAGAAAGAAGAACTTCAGGCTGCACATATTTTAGGTCATGATAGACCAACAGTTATAAAAGAAGCTTTGGAAAGTTATCGTAAGAAAGACCAAAATTATTATATTATAGAAGATTTAGCAAAAGCTATAGATGATATTCATATAGCTCATTTACCTATAAATAAGAAATTCGTTTTTTTGTGTCCAGACTGTCATCGTCAATATGATAAGCTTGATGATAACAGGAAAGATAATAAAGATTATATAAGAGCAATATTTGAATTTCTGAATGCAAAAAAGAATGTTTTATCTGATGAGTTACTGGCAGAGTTATTAGATAAGGATTATTCAAAGCAAAAGATTGGCTTTGATTTTCCTGTTCTATCACTAAACCGTGAAGTCAATAAAGAGCGCTATTATGCAACTCCAATTTCTTTAAATAACAAAGATTATTATCTATGTAATCATCTTTATGATAAACAAAGAAAAGCTTTGGTAGAATGGATTAATTATATTTTAATATCTGATAAGTAAAACGCTTATTTTTCGTAACATATTACAAAATATAAAAGTTAAATAAGAAAGGACTTTTCCTCACATCCATAAACCACTATAAATAAGCCAAATAAAAATCACCAGGTGTCAGAGGTGTCAGTAAAAAAGCCTATTTCTCCATTCCAGAAAATAAATTTTAAAAATTCTGCAAATTGCGGAATTATTAAAATCTAATTTCTCAGAACGAAAAAAGTATTATTTTACTGACACCTCTGACACCCATAAATAAAAAAAAGTCTAATAATCAACACATTACAAAATACACAACTACAAAAGTGGTGTAGATGGTGTAGATAAAAAGACTATTTTAGCTTTCCACAGAATTAATTTCAAAAATTCTGCAAATTGCAGAATTTTTGAAATTATATTTTCCAGAATAAAAAAAGAGCTTTTTTAGTACACCATCTACACCACGCAAAATATAACCACCTGATTATCAGATGCAATATTTTCTACAACTTAGCAAGACGAACAAATCAGGAAGAAAAAGTCAACCGTTATCAGAGGAAAAGAGAAAAGAAGTCTACAGAAAACAGGGCTAGGAACACTAAACAACAGCCGTAATAGGGTTAATGAAAGAGAAGTGTAAGATTAGGAAAGCAAAGGCGAGAGGATACCAAAAACATGTACATGTTTGGATCCAATCATGTACAAGATTGAACTCAAACATGTACATGATTGGAAAATGATAACCTTATGAAATGGTTAGTTTCCGGTTATACATTCATTAAGTATTGCTTGAAGGATGCAAAGTCTTTCGCCATCAATATGGTTTTCTTCTCACCATGCATAAAGGCTTGCAGCTTAGCTGGAATATCTACCTTCTCTCCTATTATCTTTTCAACTGTTTCAAGGAACTTAGCAGGATGAGCTGTTTCAAGGAATACTCCGGTTTCTCCCGGTTTCAGGTTTTCAGACAGGGCACGGTATCCGCATGCTCCGTGAGGATCTAGCAGGTAATGAGTTTTGTTATAAACCCACTGTACGGTTTCACTAATCTGTTCATCGCTATATGTTGCTCCGCTTATCTCTTTTACGATCTCTTCATGACTGCCGCCATAAAGATCGAGTACACGGGCAAAGTTACTTGGATCGCCTACGTCCATAGCATTAGCAATGGTTGCTACTGAAGGTTGTGGTGTATATTTGCCTGTTTTCAGGTATTGATAGAAGATATCGTTTTTATTGTTTGAAGCTATGAAACGAGAAATTGGTAATCCCATGCGCTTTCCAAACAATCCGGCTGTGATGTTACCAAAGTTTCCGCTTGGTACACAGAACACTGCATTGTCTGCCTTGCCTAGTTTCTTTAACTGTGCATAAGCATAGAAGTAATAGAACGACTGAGGTAGGAAACGTGCTACGTTGATTGAATTGGCTGAGGTTAAAGAGAGATGTGCATTCAACTCCTTATCCATAAAGGCTGATTTTACCAATGCCTGACAATCATCGAACGTGCCATCAACTTCGAGAGCTGTGATGTTTTGTCCCAGTGTGGTGAACTGTTTTTCCTGTATCTCGCTTACTTTTCCCTTTGGATAAAGCACATACACATGAATTCCTTCCACGCCCAGGAAGCCATTAGCTACAGCACTTCCTGTATCACCGGAAGTGGCAACCAATACGTTTACATTCTTCTGGCCTTGTTTTTTGATGAAATAACCCAGCAGACGAGCCATAAAACGGCCGCCTACATCTTTAAATGCCAAAGTTGGGCCATGAAACAGCTCTAAAGAGTAGATGTCTTCTGTAACCTTTACCAATGGTACATCGAAGCTAAGTGTATCATATACTATCTTTTTCAATGTCTCGGCAGGGATATCTTCTCCAAAGAAGGCATCTGCTACACGGTAAGAGATTTCCTGAAAACTCATTGTCTCAATCTGGTCAAAGAATTCCTTTGGCAATGGCTTGATTGATTCGGGCATAAAGAGTCCTTTATCGGATGCAAGTCCTTTCACAACCGCTTCCTGCAAGTCCGCTACCGGAGCCTGCTTATTGGTACTGTAATATTTCATTATGTTATTGATTTTATTCATTGTTCAGAAACGCGTTAATAAACTCATTTTCCTTTAATAAACCGTATGCACCCTCTTTTACTGAGAATTCATCGAAAGTTTGTACTGCATCTGCTTCTATACCCGGATAGTAGATCAGGAATGGCACAGGGTCTGAAGTATGTGTACGTAGTTCACATGGTGTAGGATGATCGGGAAGCACGGCAATGGCAACCGGTTCGTCCCAGTTCTTCACCGCTTCATAAATAGGACCTACCGCACGAGAATCCAGATATTCTATTGTTTTCAGCTTTAAATCCACATCTCCTTCGTGTCCGGCCTCATCACTTGCCTCAATATGAAGGTAAACAAAGTCTTCTGTTCGGAGCGCTTCGAGTGCTGCAGCTACTTTATTCTCATAATTGGTATCAAAAAGTCCGGTAGCACCTTCCACCTCAATACGGCGAAGTCCGGCATAGTAACCAATTCCCTTTATTAAGTCGACAGCCGAAATTACAGCCCCTTTCTTAATGAACGGAAAAGTCTGCGACATAGGTTCCATCTGCGGACGATATCCCGGCGACCATGGCCAGATACTGTTTGCCGGATCTTTTCCCTCAGCCACTCGTTTCAGGTTAAGCGGATGATCCTTGAGCAGCTCCTGAGATTTGAGGATTAAGTCATTAATAAGATCAGCAGTTTCCTGAGCTTCGGGCGCTGTAGCTTTAACCATTAGCGGACGGAACGGCTTGAGAGGTACATCATGCGGAGGAGTACAATCAATATTCTTATTTCCTCCTTTAATAACCAGTAAGTGACGGTAAGCTACTCCGGTGTGAAAGCTTATGCGATCATTACCTAATTTCTCTTGCAGAAATTTTATCAGTACATCCGCGTCTTCAGTAGTTATATGGCCGGAAGAGTGATTCTTTAAGATCTCTCCTTCTACGCAAATAAGATTGCATCTCATAGCCATTTCTCCGGGTTTTAGTTCCACTCCGATGCTGGCAGCTTCGAGCGGACCGCGACCTTCGTACACTTGTGGCAGGTTATAGCCGAGAACCGACATATTTGCCACTTCACTTCCCGGGTGAAAGCCTGGTGCAACTGTTACCAGCTGACCGGTTTTTCCCATTTTTGCAAGCAAATCCATGTATGGTGTCTTTGCATATTGCAACAGTGTTTTGTTTTGTAATGATTTAACTGGCCAGTCGGCCATACCATCACCTAAAATTATAATGTGTTTCATTTCTATCGAATATTAGCAATGCTCATTATATCTGCAAAAACTCCGGCAGCAGTAACTCCGGCACCTGCACCGTATCCCTGAATCATCATAGGATATTCACGGTAGCGTTCTGTTGTTAACAGAATAATATTATTGCTTCCTTCAAGACCGTAGAACGGATGTCTTGAATCCACTTCCTGCAGTCCTACAGAAGCTTTTCCTTCCTCGAATCGGGCAACAAAACGCCAGCGCTTCTTTTCACTTTCCAGAACTCTTCTTCTGGCTTCGAAGTCAGCATCTAATGAAGGAATCTTTTGCCAGAAATCTTCCAGGCTACCTTTGAAAAATTCGTCAGGTATAAACAGGTTCTTTTCTACATCTGCCTGTTCAATCTTATACCCGGCTTCACGTGCCAGAATCACCAGTTTACGGATTACATCCTTACCACTTAGGTCGATACGAGGATCGGGCTCTGAATAGCCTTCTTCCTGAGCCATTTTAATAGTTTGGCTAAAAGGTATATCGGCACCAATCTTATTGAAAATATAGTTCAACGTTCCCGAAAGAACAGCTTCTATTTTCAGAATCTTATCACCACTATTTATAAGGTCGTTAATCGTATTTATAATTGGCAGACCGGCACCTACGTTTGTTTCGAAAAGGAATTTTACTCCACGGTGACGGGCTATCTGCTTCAATTCGCAATAATCTTCGTATTTTGACGATGCAGCAATCTTATTGGCTGCTACCACCGAAATATTATGCGAAAGCAGTTCTTTGTATATTGAAGCTACATCTGCACTAGCTGTACAATCAACAAATACAGAATTGAAGATATTCATACCAATGACTTCATCTCTGAATACTTCGGGTGAATTTGCAATTCCTTTATTTTTTAGTTCTTCTTTGTAGTTACCCAGATCAATTCCTTCACGACAGAAAAGTGCTCGTCTGCTGTTGGCAACTCCTACCACATTTAGTTTTAAGCCATTCTGCTGCACCAGGTTTTTCTGCTGACAACGAATCTGCTCTATAAGGCTTCCTCCTACAGTACCGATACCGCTAATAAAAAGGTTCAGTACCTGATATTCAGACAGGAAAAAAGAGTCGTGAATTACGTTCAGAGTCTTACGAAGGTACTTTGCATCAATCACAAATGAGATATTAGTTTCCGAAGCTCCCTGTGCACAAGCAATTACATTAATACCGTTTCGTCCCAAGGTACCGAAAAGCTTTCCTGCAATACCCGGTGTATGCTTCATGTTTTCGCCTACAATAGCCACAGTTGCCAAACCATCTTCAGCCGTTACACAGCTGATTTCACCCATCTCTATCTCTTTGGCGAACTCTTCATTCAGCAATTCGCATGCCAATTCTGAGTCTGCACTTCTTACACCGATAGATGTATTGTTCTCTGAAGATGCCTGAGAAACCATAAACACGCTGATACCACCTTTTGCCAAAGCTTTAAAGATACGGTAATTAACGCCGATAACTCCTACCATACCCAAACCTGTTACAGTAATCAGACTGGTATCGTTAATGGAAGAGATGCCTTTAATGGCCTTACCTCCGGAAACCGATTTCTCCTGAACAATAAATGTGCCCGGTGCAGATGGGTTGAATGTATTCTTTATAACTATCGGAATATTCTTATGGCATACAGGATAGATAGTTGGAGGATAAACCACTTTTGCGCCAAAGTTGCACAACTCCATAGCCTCCACATAACTTAGTTCACTAATAGGATAAGCAGCGCTAATCACTCTCGGATCGGCTGTCATGAATCCGTCTACGTCAGTCCAGATTTCAAGAACCGAAGCGTCAAGAGCAGCAGCAAGGATAGCAGCGGTATAATCCGAACCTCCTCTGCCAAGATTAGTAACATCACCGCTAACTTTATCGGAAGAGATAAATCCTCCCATCAAAGATACACGTGGAATCTCCTTGAATGCTTCCTTGATCAGTTCATTAGTCAGCTCCTTGTCCAGAGTATGTTTATTGTGCTTAAATTCGGTCTTGATAAATTTGCGGGAGTCGAACCATTGTGCACCATCAATCAGTGCAGCAACGATAAGAGATGAAATTCTTTCACCATAACTTACAATTGTATCGGCTGTTTTTGCAGAGAGATCTTTTATCAGACAAATTCCCTGATAGATATCTTTCAATTCATCAAGAAGTGCACGTACTTGCTTTGTTAGAGTAACTTGTTTCTCGCCTGCAGGAATTACATCCTTAACCATATTTATGTGGCGCATCACTATTTCACGAAAATCTTTTTCGTAAGATGCATCACCGGCTGCGGCAATCTTAGAGGTATTTATCAGTTGGTCTGTTACGCCTCCCAATGCGGAAACTACAACAATAACAGGCTCTGCTGATGACTCGACTATTTTTTTAACATTTAAAATGCTGTTCACGGAACCTACGGATGTTCCGCCGAATTTCATTACTTTCATGTTTATAATTTTAGGAACTTACGCCTCTCAAGACACAAGTTAAATGAATGAACTAAATAATAAGATTTTAAATTGATTGCTTACCTACTGTAAGCGTGATTCACGTAGAAACACAAAACTATCCCTAACCCCAAAGGGTTGTGGTGCACATGGATGTGGTATATGGATAGTAATTTGTCATAATATTGTTTCTATCATCATTGATAAGTGCTGCAAAAATACAAATTATTATTATCAATCTATCACTTTTCAAGAAAAAAATGTGATAAAAAGCATTTAAATCAAGAAAAAACCGAATAAAAATTTAGTTTCAGAAGCTGCCCACATGTAAAAAACAATAAAAAACATTCGCATTTTGTACAAAACAAACCCTTTTTAGATTTAAAGGAGGTAAGTATAAAAAAAATCAGGGCATCTCTTACATGAAGTAGAGATGCCCTGATTTTATATTGTTGTTCCTGAATTAATTCCAACCAGGATTCTGTGTCAGATTTTTATTCTTCATCAATTCAGTCTGAGGTATAGGGAATAGATACATCTTATCATCCCATTGACGGCTGACAGTATTGCGGGTATAGGTAATAGTACCATCTGCATTCTTTGTCAATTTCATTTCTTGTATACTCTTAAAGTATGTTGCAGCTTCTTTCCAGCGACGTACATCCCAGAAGCGATGGCCTTCAAACGCCAGCTCAACCATACGTTCGTTTTTATACTTGGTCCAGAATGCATCATTTGCCATTCCTGTAGGGAAAATAGGCATACCAGCACGAACACGGATCTTATTTACAGCACTTACAGCAGACATTGCTAAATCATCACTTGTTGAATAAGGACTATCTAAATATTTGTATACAGCTTCGGCATAGTTCAGATAGAACTCACCAAGACGGAATGTAATCCATGTATGGTTGTCAACCTTATATTTACTGCTCGATGCTAAACTAATAGCAGAATGGCAATGTTTCTTAAGATAATAACCGGTTGGAGTACCACCTGTCAACGGTTCGGCATTTAAACCACCATAATATGTTTGCAATGCAGTAGTGTTGCTTGATGGCCATTTTGTATCTCCATTCTTTGCAATGGTAACATCAAAACGAGGATCACGTCCTGTATAAGGATTGGTTTCAACATAACCACTACCTGCCTCATTTATACCAAGACCGGTACTTTTCATTTCATAAGCATCCACCATTGTTTGTGTTGGGCAGTTACCACCATTTCCTCCTTCAATACCAGCTGGATAGTTATAACCTTCAAATGTACTGATTGAACCAGCACGGCGACCAAAAATGATCTCACTTGTTATATTTGCATTACTCCAATTGTCTGTTGCCCATAATGATTCGTAAGTAGTTGCAAGTTTCATTCCTCGTAATTCACAAGAGTCAATAAGTTGCTTATTATATAGAGCAGCCGTATGCCAACGTTCCTTATCATTGTTTTTATTGAATAAAGGACTTGCCCAGTAAAGAGCTGCACGTGCCTTAAGTACAAGTACTGCCAGATTATTAGCTCTACCAGTTTCCTGTTCGTTTAAAGCCATAGCACCTAAGTTACTGTAATCCTTAACTATAGAGTTTTTTATATCATCACATTCTGTAAAAATGTAATTAAAGATACTATCTGCTGATGTTCTGGAAGCAGTATTCTTCTCATCGGTAGTCATATTTTCAGTAATCAATGGCACAGCACCATACTGACGAACAAGATTAAAATAGAAATATGCACGCCAGAAACGAGCTTCATGCTTATAGTTCTGATAACGATACATCTGTTGATCATAATCACTATTCAACACTAGTTCATCAAAAGTAAGTCCCTGAAATTCTTTCAAAACAAGGTTACAGTTTGCAATCCCTGTATAGCTATCTGACCAGATTACACTTTTTGCATTTGTTGGACTCCATGAACCATTATAGAAACCTTCGATAGAATTACCGGTGATAGCATACTCAGATTCATCAGATGCTGAACCTAAAATAGCTCCTGAATAATAGTTACCGAAGTCATAGTCTACCTGACGATATATAGCTGTCATTAAGTTACCCACATAAGTGAAGTTTTTGGTAACATAATCTTTATCGTAAACGTTATATTCATTGTAGTCCATCTTGTCTGAACACGATGCAAGTGCCAGTGTTCCAAGAGCTACCATGATTAATTTATTTAGTCTCATAATTTTCAATTTTTCAGATTTCATTATTCATTATTAGAAAGTTACTGAGAGCCCTGCAACAACACTTCTGTTCAAAGGATTAGTTGCGCCGTAAGACTCAGGATCAGAAACAGCTAAGTTATCAAGACTAAAGAGGTCAATACCTCTCAAGTAAATTTTAGCAGCGTTCACAATTTTTGTATTCTTCAACAGTTTCTCCGGGAAGTTGTAATAAACTTCTACGTTACGCAATTTGAGGAATGAACGATCAGCAAGCCATACAGTGTTTGTCTGATAGTTATTTGCATTACTAACTGAACTCAAACGTGGGAATTTGGCATCCATATTATCAGCTGTCCAACGGTTGTCATAAGCATATTGTGACATTGTTGTATTATTGATAAGTGGCCAGTACATACTCTTTGTATTAAGTACAGCAGAGTATCTTCCTACTCCCTGGAACATTGCATCAATACCCAAACCTCTCCATTCTGCACCAAGATGAATAGAATAATATAGTTGAGGAGCAACTGTACTATAGCCAATAGCTGTTTTATCGTTTGCATCAATGGTTTTATCACCATTTACATCTTCATATTTGATGTCACCAGGTTTAACTATAGAGAATGTCTGTGTAGGACTATTATCAATCTCATTTTGATCTTTGAAGAAACCGATAGCTTTAAGACCATAAGTCTGATTCAACGAATGACCTGTCTGAACAAGATTATTGTAAAGGCGAGGTTCTTCTAACTGTTCCTTAATTTGATTACGATTTAAGTTGAACTCACCTCCAATATTGAAAGATACTTCTCCAAACTTCTTATTGTAATCCATGCTAGCTTCAAAGCCCCAGCTATTAACAACACCTGCATTTTCATAAGGAGCGTCTACACCTATTACATCGGTATACTTACCACTAGACTCAACCCAGATATCTTTACGTTTTTGATAATAACCTTCTAATGTTACATCAAGACCAGAAAACAAAGTAGCATCAAGACCTACATTATATTTATAAGCTTTTTCATGTGTGTAATTTTCAGTTGCCAATCTGGTAAGGTTTGTCATACCAAAAGAAGAACCATAACCGGAATTAAACGGATATGTAGTACCTGATATAGTATACTGTTGGATATAATATGTCCAACTATCATCTGGAAGATAATCAGTATTTATAAGACCGGCAGAAGCACGTAGTTTTAGGAAATTTACCCATTTAACATCTTTCATAAAGTTCTCGCGTGAGATTACCCAGGCAGCAGAAAGAGTTGGAGATAAAGCCCATTTTGATCCGGGAGCTAAGCGATTAGAACCAGACTCAACCAAAGCTAAATCTGCAAAGTAACGATTGTTATAACCATAATGTGTCCACCATGAGTAATTCTGACGATAAACAGTAGTATTTACTGCATATTGATCCTGGAACTCATAATCCCATTTTAACTGAGAATATACCGAGTGCTTTCCAAATTCATGCTGATAATCAAAGCCTCCATCAAAATGGAAACGACGAGAAAAAGAGTTTGTTGAAGCCTCAGTATTCATTTCTGAATCAGAACCACCTTTATAATTACTTGCTACAGTAGGAGCACCATCAACCCATGCTCCAGGAGTTGCACTTCCATAAACATAAGTTTTGCTATGATCCTCTAGAATATTTGAAGTGTTATCGTATGATACTCGGATTTTTGCGCTAAGTCCATCTAAAACACCTGAAAGACTCTGATCGATAGTAATGTCTGAAAACAAACTACGGGTATTATTTTTAGTATATGCAGCACCGATAGACTGGGCTGCTGGATTTGTTGTTCCATTCCAGGTTGCATTACCACCCCAGTTTCCACTTTCATCCTTAATAGGATAAGCAGCAGAAGGAAGCGAATAAACCAAATTCCAAAGGTCAGCAGAATCACCAGGGCGACTAACCTCATTCAACACACCAAGAAGATTTACTTTAAGTTTAGTTGAAGGAGTAAGGTCTATATCCAAATTGCTACGCAAGTTTGCTTTCACATACTTATTCTGTGTAGAATATGTATCATTTTTACCTGGATTAGCTACAAAACCATTATCTGAAATCAAATCGATCATTGTGTAATAGCGGAATTTCTGACCTCCACCTGTAAACTCAACATTCAATTTATTTGTAACTGCATTATCACTAAAAGTTTCATCAACCCAATTCACATTTGGATAAAGGTATGGATATTGTCCTGACTTAAACGCTGAAATTTCATCATCAGTATATCGGGCAGCAAGTCCATCGTTAGCACGAGCCTCATTTACAGCACTACCATAAGTTGCAGCATCTACAAATTTAGGTTTGTTAGCCATAAAATTAAACAGGTGGTCAAAGGTTACTTTTACTGATTTAGAATTGTATTTACCACGTTTTGTTGTTACCAATACCGCGCCGTTTGCACCTTTGTAACCATATAAAGCTACAGCAGCAGCATCCTTGAGAATAGTAACAGACTCAACTTCTTCTGGAGTAACATTATTAATATCGCGTTCTATACCATCAACCAATATTAACGGAGCACTTCCAGAAAGACTCTGTAGACCACGTACGTAGAATGTTGGGTTTGCAGCAGCATAATTACCGGCATTTTGTAATGAGATAAGACCAGATCCCTGACCAATAATTGAATTACCTATATTTCTAGCACTACGCTTATCTGTAGAATTGACGGTTATAACAGATACCGAAGCGGTAGACTCACCGCGTGTTAACACTTTATCTGCTCCCACATCAATTGTCTGATCAGCATATTTACCATCAGGCTGTGCTTTATCGTTTTGTTGTGCTACTGCCGGAATGGTTAAACAAGCCAACAATGACAACACTAATATTTTATTTCGTTTCATAATATTTCAAATTTCAATTTCAATATTTAACCGATTACCATCCTGGATTCTGAACCAAACCATATTTTTTATTGACTTCAGACTGTGGGAATGGTTGAAGATACCATTTTGCATCAAATCCACTCCATTGCACACGAGTGCCATTTGTCAATTCGAATTTTTCGAAATCGAAATGAGTTGGTTCATAGAATCCAGCAGCAGCTTTATTTGCTTTGTCTGTTTTTTTATCACCATTCCACCATTTATCTGTGGCACGAATCCATTTACCTGTAGCGTCTTTCTTTAGACGATACATACGCAAACCGTGAGTCTGTGTTTCAAAACGATCTGCACGTTTATAACGTACAAGGTCAAAATAGCGTGAGTCTTCAAGTCCTAATTCGCAAGCACGTTCACGAAGAATCTCTTCAAGCAAATTAGCCTTATTGGATGTTAGGTTCTTATCTGGATTGCAAGCTGCTAGTCCGCCAAGTCCTACACGTGCTCTAACGTCATCTACATATTTCAAAGCACCGGTAAAATCATTGCTCGCTTGTAACAACGCTTCAGCATAAGTCAGATATATATCGGAAAGGCGAATTGCACACCAGTGAGGATAATGCGCTGTAGTATAGAATATATCTCCTGCATAATACTTATTATTTGCATATCCGGTAGCAAAATATCCCGTTTCAGTGGCAGGCTGATTTCCGGCATCTGAACCACCAACCCAGTTCTCATAGATGTTTCCAGAGATTATACCCGAGTTCCAGTCAATACCCTGAGGAACGCCATTAATACGGATGGTTTCGTAAAGACGAGGGTCACGAGTCAAAACTCTATGCTGCAAGTCCTGAGTACCTACAACAGTATCACCCTTAATAAACATTTGATCCAGTTTACCAGCATTTTGAGCTGCACTCCAATTAAATGGAGTACCATCGTTCCAAGGAAACATTTCTACATATTCTTGTGTCGGAGTATATGAGTAACGCTCATTTCTACCATTATTCAAGCTTGCCCAAGAATATTTTGAATCACGAGTACTGGTAGAAACACGTACTGAATGTAGTATTTCTGTACTTGCTTCGTTTATATATCCAAAACGATATGCATAACGATATGCTTCTTGCGTTTTAGCAGTAGGCTGAGTCAAAGCGTATATCCCATTAGCATTAAGTTGCGTAAAGAAGTCGGCACAAGCTTGTTTACACTGATTCCACAGTTCCGCTCTATAACCGCCATACCATACAAGACTATCTTTTTCGGCTTCAGTTGATCCGCCATAATAACCTTTTGTATCATTAAACAAAGGAGAAGCTGCGAATTGAAGTATTTTACACTTCATTGCCATCGCACCGGCTTTAGTCCAACGACCTGTATTTGTTTGTGCATCTGCTCCGGTATATCCCCAAGGCAAGTTTCCATCATTAATAACTTTATCGAGAAGACCAACCATGAAATTAACCGTTTTTTCCACTGACGCACGAGGTATATCATACGAAGTCTCTGTACCGGTAAAGGTCTTTGTTATAATAGGAAGCCCTCCATAGTTACGGAACATATTGAAATAGCTGGAAGCAATAAGACATCTTGCTTCATCACACAGACGAGCCTTTTCTGCAGCATCCATATTTGGAACTCTGTCTATATTCTCTAGCAGCAAATATGCACGACGAACAAGAACCCATACATTCTCTGTCAAATAACCATAAATACCTCCTCCGGTATTTGCATTAAACGTTCCTGAGTAATATTGTGAAAATACTCTCGAATTTGAGTAATGAAATTGATAGCAATCAGATAATGCATCAAATTTACCTGTAAAATAACTAACACTCAATGGTGGATTATTACTACTGACGTATGGTAATCCATAATATTGCAATGAATAAATTGCAGCCAGGAACTGACGTGTATATTCTGGATTATTGAAAACGGTATCTTGAGTTACTGATGCTCCGGCAGCCTTGTCGAGGAATGCATTTCCAACAGCTAACTCATCAGTACAAGAGCCTGTACCTATGGCAGTGATTGTAGCCAATACAGCTCCGAAAAATAATTTCTTATGTAGTTTCATTTTAATTTCGTTTTAATTAGAATCCAAGTTTCAAACTAATAGTATAAGTTTTCTGTAATGGATAAGAAGGCGAACTACTTGCTCTTGTTTCAGGGTCACCCCATATATATGAAGAGAATGTTAGCAAGTTATATCCACTTAATGCTAATTGCATTTGATTTAATCCAACTTTTTTCATAAATGGGAAATTCAAATCATAACCTATCTGAAGAGTTTTCAGACGTAAGTATTTAGCATCTTTTTCATATAAATTTGATTCAACGTAATTCTGTGCAGCATTAGCCCAGGTTGCACGTGGATAGAAAGAGCCCTGTGAAGGATTATCAACAGTCCATGTATGTTCCTGGTGATACTTGAGCAAACCACCTTCTGTAGAACCAGATGCATTTAAGAATGGTTGACGGAATACGTCTGACAACATACGAGATACATTCCATGCACCTGTCCACTGTGAACTTACTTCAAGGTTCTTCCATTTGAATCCGAAATTTAATCCGATCAAATACTGAGGATCATCAGTATATCCATTACTACGAGTCTTATCATTCTCATCAATCTTACCATTTTTATCAAGGTCAACATAAACGGCATCACCAGCTGCAATTGTTGAAACTAGCTGAGTAGGATAATCTACACCATATTTATTTTTATAATCAGCCTCGCAACCATCATAATAGAAATTCGCTAACTGATACATTGAACGCGCACCGATACGATGACCTTTAGCGTACTGATAATCGTTATTCATCGGAGCTTCTTTCTCTTCAATAATTTCGTTCTGATTATAAGAAAGATTCACACCAGCCCAATAACGGAATTTATCACCAATTTTATCCTGCCATTTTGCTGACAATTCCCAACCCCAGCTATTAACAACACCTTGATTTGTATAAGGTACTGTAAATCCGATTATTGAAGGAGCTGTATAGTCTCTCAACAGAATGTTTGTACGATGTTCATAATAATAATCAAATGTAGTGCGCAAACGATCACTCAGGAAGTTTACATCAACACCATAGTCTTGTTTGAAAGCTTTTTCCCAGGTTACATCCGGGTTGTTCTTAGAATCTTCATAAGCTCCCTTGTATGCAGTAGAGTTTTCAATACCAAAGTTATAAGCATAACCGCCTCTTGAACTGAAACTACCATTATTTACTCCATAAGGATCAGCCAAATACATGAATCGTGAACCACCGATTTTATCGTTACCAACAAGACCCCAGGAAGCTCTCAGCTTCATAAAATTAACAATTGGTTTTAATGGCTTAAAGAAATTTTCTTCACTGGCAATCCATCCGATAGATCCAGCCGGGAAAGTACCGAAGCGTTTGTTTGGAGCAAAGTTTTCTGATCCGTTGTAACCTACATTGAACTCAGCCATATAACGATTATTCCAATCGTAAGTAACACGTCCAACTAATCCTACATAACCACGAGGAATATCAGGATAATCTGATGAACTATAATAGTAATCCTTACTCTGATTGTAAAGCAATAAAGCAGTTACCGTATTTTGTCCGAAAGAACGATTATAGTTAAATGACGACTCTAAATACCAGTCACGTCCCTTACCTGTTGATTCAGAATAAGATATAGCACCATTCTCTCCGGATTTCTTATATAAAATACCTCCATCTTTCTGAAGAACAGGAAAATAGGTAGCTTTTGAAGCAGCACCATTCTTATATACATAGAAATCACTGTTATAAGAACCTTTCACTTTAAATGAAAGTCCCTTAGTCAACATATCCAGTTTCTGATCTAATTGTAAGTCGAACTGCAATTTATTATAGTTGGTTTGCATAAAACCTCCTGTTGTAGCAGAGTTACCAAAGTATGTTATACCACTTCCACCAACAAATGGTAACTGAACATCATCATAATCTGTTGCAGTACTAATATACTTTCCATCAATAATACCAGGACTGGAGAATGGAGTAGCCTGATACATTGCTTTAATCATTCCTGAACTACCTTGTCCTGTATATGGTTTATTGGCATTACTTACATTTCCAGCAATATTAAAAGATAATATTGTTGACTTGGTAACATCAATATCTAAGTTTGAACGATAATTGAAACGGTTATATTGATAACCAAAATTATAGTCCTGACCAAATTCCTTAAACAGACCACCTTGAGTATAAGCACCAGCAGAAATAAAATAGCGCACACCTTTAGAGCCACCACTGATATTTATGTTATGCTGAGTCTGAATTGTTTGATCCTTCATAATATAATCAGCCCATCTTGTATCAGGGAAACGGATTGGATCAGAATGATCTTTGAATTTAGCCATCACTGCATCTGAAAACATTGCAGTAAGACCATCGTTAGCACGCATCTGATTGTAGAATGTAGCATATTCATAACTATTTGCCTGCTCAACCATCTTGGTCGGAGTAAGAATACTGGAAGATGTAGTGATAGATATTTTTGCCTTAGCTTCCTTACCACGTTTTGTAGTTATTAAGACTACACCGTTAGCACCTCTAACACCGAAAACTGCTGTAGCAGATGCATCTTTCAATACAGAAACGCTTTCAATTTCGTTAGGGTCAATATCGCTCATGCTTCTTTCAACTCCATCCACCTGAATAAGTGGTGAAGAATCTGTCCACGTTGCCTGACCACGAACAAATACAGATGCTGCATCAGATCCAGGTTCACCAGAATACTGAATTGTTGTAACACCCGACAATTGACCAGCCAGGATATTATTTACAGAACTAACTGGAGTACGAACCAGTTCTTCGCTTTTTACGCTTGAAACTGCTCCTGTAAGTGTCACTTTCTTCTGAACACCATACGCTACGATCTCAATATCCTTCAACATCGTAGAGTTATCTGTCAGAACAATTTTCATTGCCTCACCTTTTGCAACTACAGTTTTTGTTTCGTATCCGATAAATGATACAACCAGTTTTGCGCCAACTGGAGCATTTAATTTAAAAGTTCCATCGATGTTTGTAATAGTACCTAGCTTTTCACCCTGTACTTTTACGTTTGCTCCAATAATAACTTCACCTTGAGAGTCTGTAACAACCCCAGTGACTGTCTTCTTTTGCTGTTGAATAATATTCTCCGCAGCCGAAGCAGTTAGTATCCCCACAGGGGAAAATAAAGATGCAGCTAAACAGAATATTTAAATTGGTGGTTTCACAAATAGTTTTGTGTTCCATCTGCCCAAACTAAATAGTATGTGCTTCATAAAATTAAAACTTTAAAATTAACATATTAATACTAAATATTTACGTACAAAGAATAACTATATCTTCTGTTGGTTTTAATAAAAGAGTGTACAATAACAATTGCTAGATTTTCAACTCAGTTATAGAATAACGATAAAGCCATTATATTAACCGAACAAAACACATCGCCATCTATTTTCACACTTTTTTAGGCTACAAAAATAGATTATAACATTATTTCAAGGAATGTATAATCGTACAAACATATGTAAAATATATCAGAGCAGCACATATCTGTCTCTTTTAACACTGAATATGGCTGCACGAATAAACAAATCACATTTGTTGTTTTACAATAAAGTGTTAATCAATAAATTTAAAAAAGCATACATATATTTATGCATTATCTTTTAAATAAAAAGTTTTTTTGGCGGAATAAAGCTAAATAGAAATCTGGTAGATCTAAAAAATAATTCATCTATATATATAAGAGTAAGCATTCACCGACTTCTTGTTTTCTTATTCCTTTAAAGTAATATAGTAGATTTACTAAACCGGAACTAGAAGTCTTTTTTAAAATAAATAGAGTATTTATAAGAATACAGCTCCACAATATATTAAAAACCATATCTTTTATGTTTTTGGCATATAGATATTTGTCATTTTGTTATAAAATAATAGAATAATATCTATATTTGCATTACAACAAAGGTAAAATTCAAAGGATGAAACAAGAAAAAACTTCCGTATTGATAATTTATACTGGTGGAACAATAGGAATGATTGAGAATGCTGAGACTGGAGCTTTGGAAAACTTCAATTTCGAGCAATTACAAAAGCATGTCCCGGAACTTAAAAAGCTGGACTTCAAGATTGATTCCTGTCAGTTTAATCCGCCAAGGGATTCCTCAGACATGGAGCCTGAGGCATGGGCTGATCTTTGCAGGATCATCTATGAAAATTATCGGAAATATGACGGATTTGTAATCCTTCATGGCACAGATACCATGGCTTACACGGCATCAGCTCTTAGTTTTATGCTGGAAAACCTCAACAAACCTGTAATTCTCACTGGCTCTCAACTCCCCATCGGCGTGCTTCGCACAGACGGAAAGGAAAATCTGATGACGAGTCTCGAAATTGCTGCAGCAAAACGCAGAGGAAAACCGCTGGTCCCTGAAGTTTGTGTTTTCTTTGAGAACCATTTAATGAGAGGAAACCGGACAACTAAGATTAATGCAGAGAACTTCAATGCATTTCGTTCTTACAACTATCCGGCACTAGCCGCAGCAGGTATACATATTAAATATGAGCCTTCACTGATTCATCATTGCACAAACGGCAGACCACTTACTCCACACCTTTTAGTGGATACAAATGTTGTGATTCTTAAACTATTTCCTGGCATTCAGGAGAATGTGATTGCTGCAATCCTTGCTATCCCTGGATTAAAAGGTGTAATTCTGGAGACTTATGGGTCGGGTAATGCTCCCAGAAGTCAATGGCTTATCGACCAGCTTGTTGGGGCTAATGAACGAGGCATAGTTATTGTTAATGTCACCCAATGTAGTGCAGGTACTGTAGAAATGGATCGTTACGAGACAGGCAAGCAATTACTTGATGCAGGAATTTTAAGCGGATATGACAGCACAACAGAATCTGCCGTAACCAAACTGATGTTTCTTCTGGGACACGGACTTCCTCCTGAAGAAGTGCGGCAAATGATGAATATTTCCATTGCCGGAGAAATTACTATCAATTAATCTGTTTCTGAAAAAAATATCGGTACTTTTGCAATTATATATAATTATAATTGCAAAAATGGCAAAAGACAAAACCGTATATGTGTGTTCGAACTGCGGACAAGATTCTCCCAAATGGATAGGCAAATGTCCCTCTTGCGGAGAGTGGAATACGTACGTTGAAGAGATTGTTCGTAAAGAGGTTGCCAATAAACGCCCTGTCTCGGGTATTGAAACACCGAAAGCCAAACCTATATCTTTATGTGATATTGTTACATCCGATGAACCTCGTATTGATTTAAAGGATGAAGAGTTAAACAGGGTATTGGGTGGCGGACTTGTTCCCGGTTCTTTGGTACTTATCGGTGGAGAACCCGGTATTGGTAAATCTACCCTGGTATTGCAAACAGTACTCGGTATGCCAAATCGCCGTATACTTTATGTTTCCGGTGAAGAGAGTGCACGCCAGCTTAAACTTCGTGCCGACCGAATTAAGCATACTTCGTCTGATTGCCTGATTGTTTGTGAAACTTCACTAGAACAAATTTATACTCACATTAAGAATATCCGTCCCGAGCTGGTTATTATCGATTCTATTCAGACCATTTCTACAGAAACTATAGAATCGTCTCCAGGCAGTATCGGACAAGTGCGTGAATGTTCGGCTTCTATCCTGAAATTTGCTAAAGAGACTAATACTCCGGTGATACTCATCGGCCATATAAATAAAGAAGGTAGCATTGCCGGACCAAAAGTACTGGAACATATTGTAGACACTGTGCTGCAATTTGAAGGAGATCAGCATTACATGTACCGCATTCTTCGTTCCATAAAGAATCGCTTTGGAAGTACTTCCGAACTGGGTATCTATGAAATGAGGCAGGATGGATTGCGACAGGTTAGTAATCCGTCGGAACTTTTGCTATCGCTCGACCATGATGGAATGAGTGGTGTGGCCATTGCTTCTGCAATTGAAGGAGTTCGTCCGTTCCTTATTGAAACACAAGCGCTTGTAAGTTCTGCAGCATACGGCGTTCCGCAAAGATCTGCCACAGGTTTTGATCTTCGCCGCATGAATATGCTACTGGCTGTACTTGAAAAACGAGTGGGATTCAAGTTGGGACAAAAAGATGTCTTTTTAAATATTGCCGGAGGATTAAAAGTTAACGACCCTGCCATCGACTTATCGGTAATCAGCGCCATTCTTTCTTCAAATATGGATACAGAAATTGAAAGGGAAGTCTGTCTGGCCGGAGAAGTTGGATTATCGGGAGAGATTCGTCCGGTGAACCGTATTGAGCAGCGCATTGGCGAAGCGGAAAAGCTGGGATTCAAAAGAATGATTCTTCCCAAGCACAATTTACAGGGAATCGACAAAAAGAAAATAAACATAGAACTGGTTCCGGTAAGGAAGGTGGAAGAGGCTTTCCGTTGCCTGTTTGGATAATACATAAATAAAAATGATACAAGAGATACAACTAAGAATATTACCGGAGATTGCGGCCAATGAACAGTGTTTGAAAGAATATCTTTCAAAGGAGAATGGAATTTCCCTGAAACAGCTTAATGCAGTCCGCATTCTGAAACGCAGTATTGATGCACGCCAACGAACGGTTTTCGTGAATTTAAAGGTACGTGCCTACATCAATGAACTGCCAGTGGACGATGAATTTACACACACTATATATAAAAATGTGGAGAATGCTCCACAAGTAATTGTTGTTGGAGCAGGTCCCGGTGGTCTTTTTGCCGCTCTCAAGCTGATTGAGCAGGGAATAAAGCCAATAATTGTAGAACGTGGTAAGAATGTGCGCGATCGAAAAAAGGATATTGCCCTCATTTCACGTGAGCATATTGTTGATCCGGAGTCAAATTATAGTTTTGGTGAAGGTGGAGCCGGTGCTTATTCAGACGGAAAACTCTATACCCGCAGCAAAAAACGCGGTAATACAGACAAGATTCTGAATGTATTCTGCCAGCACGGTGCAAGTACTTCCATTCTGGTTGATGCTCATCCACATATTGGTACGGATAAACTGCCTGGAGTAATTGAGAATATGCGCAATACCATTCTGGAATGTGGTGGTGAAGTGCATTTCGAGACACGAATGGATGCGCTGATTATAGAAAATGATGAGATAAAAGGACTAGAGACAAATACCGGGAAGATCTTACTTGGTCCGGTTATTTTGGCTACCGGTCACTCAGCACGCGATGTATATCGCTGGTTGGCTGCCAATAATGTTGCCATAGAAGCAAAAGGTATTGCAGTAGGTGTACGTTTGGAACATCCGCAAATGCTGATTGACCAGATACAGTACCATGACAAAAACGGAAGAGGTGATTATCTTCCTGCAGCAGAATACAGCTTTGTTACTCAGGTTGAAGGCAGAGGAGTATATTCATTCTGCATGTGCCCGGGAGGTTTCGTGGTACCTGCGGCAAGCGGACCTGAACAAGTGGTAGTCAATGGTATGTCTCCATCCAACCGTGGTTCAAAATGGAGCAACTCCGGTATGGTCGTTGAAATCCATCCCGAAGATTTTCCTGAATATGCAAAGTATGGCCCATTAGCTTTGATGGAGTTTCAGGAAGAGCTGGAACGTCAATGCTGGATGCAAGGAGGAAGGCGACAAATTGCTCCGGCACAGCGTATGGTAGATTTCACCAGAAGTAAATTAGGAGCCGACTTGCCCGAGTCATCTTATAGTCCCGGACTAATATCCTCTCCTCTCCATTTCTGGATGCCACCGTTTATCACTAAAAGACTTTCGCAGGGATTACAGCAATTCGGACAGTATTCTCACGGATTTCTGACCAACGAAGCAACTATGATCGGTGTAGAAACCAGAACTTCTTCACCAGTCCGTATTATCCGTGATTCGGAATCATTGCAGCACATCACCATTAAAGGACTATTTCCCTGCGGTGAAGGTGCAGGATATGCCGGTGGCATTGTTTCTGCCGGGATAGATGGTGAACGATGCGCCGAGAATGCAGCAAAATATGTGCAGGCAATCTAAAAAATTAATTGTAAACAATATAGGTTATGGAGAATTTAGAAATTGCAATTATCGATGCAAACACACTGACTTGCGTTGGTCTGAGAAATTTGCTGGAAAAACAACTACCAAAAGCCGTCATTCGTTCTTTTGAAGATTTTCCTACATTTGCCGATGACACACCGGATATGTATACTCACTATTTCATATCCTCTCAGACCTATATTCTTTACAATCCATTCTTTCTGCCACGTAAAGAAAAAACCATTATAATGATGCATGGAGCAGGGAATCATACGTTTCCTGCTTCCAATCATATTATAAATATATTCCTTCCTGAAAAGAAACTGACCACGGAACTGATGAAGTTCTTTTCCCAAAAATCGAGTGAAATGGAGAAGCTTCCATCGGATGATGAGCTTTCGGCCCGTGAAATTGAAGTATTGATACTAGTAACTAAAGGACTCATAAACAAAGAGATTGGAGACAAACTCAATATAAGTCTCACAACCGTTATCTCTCACCGCAAGAATATCACTGAAAAGCTCGGTATAAAATCGGTTTCCGGATTAACAATTTACGCCGTGATGAACGGATACATTTCTCCGGACAGGATATAAAATCCCCATAAATGAGGATTGTGTAGTTTTTTTAATAGTCCGTACTTTGCAGACGAATTAAAAAACTACACAAATGAAAAAAAGTATATTATTATTCTTTATTCTATTACTTACCGGAAACTTACTGGCAAGTGATTTTATTCCAAAGGATTCCACTAATAGCGTTAAGATAAAAGAGATTATTATTACCGCTTCTCCAAAAGAATCCAAGCATTTTCGCCAACTTCCTGTTACAGTTTCAACAATCTCTCAACAAGAGATGCAGGCTTACCAGATAAACTCACTGAAAAGCATGAACGGGATTGTACCAAACCTCTTTATTCCCGATTATGGTTCCAAGCTAACTTCAGCCATTTATATCCGTGGAGTAGGTTCCAGAATAAATACTCCTTCTGTTGGACTGTATGTGGATGATATCCCTTATATCGATAAATCAGCATTCGACTTCAGTTTTTCAGATATTGAAAACATTGAAGTTTTACGCGGACCACAAAGTACTCTTTACGGAAGGAATGCAATGGGCGGACTTATCAAGTTACACACGAAATCTCCTTTTGCTTATCAGGGAACCGACCTGAAATTAAGTGCAGGAACTTATAATAGTTATTCAGCTTCGCTAACTCATTATCACCGGGTTAATAATAAGTTTGCCTTCTCTACCGGAGGATTTTATGAAAAGAGTGGTGGATTCTTTGAAAATACTTACCTGAACAAAAAAGCCGATCCGCTAAGTAGTGGCGGTGGAAGAATACGCAGTATCTGGTTACCAAAGGATAACTTAAAGCTTGATTTGAATGTAAGCTACGAATACAACGATCAGGGAGGATATCCTTATGCTATTTACGATAATTCAACAGGTAAAACTGGCGATGTTTCCACAAACAGAGAAAGCAAATATTACCGTGGATTACTCAATGCAGGGCTTAACATAAGTTATCAGGCAAGGAACTATATCATGACTGCTGCCACTGGTTTCCAAAATCTAAAGGACAGAATGTATATGGACCAGGATTTCACTGCCAAGGATTATTATTCCATTACTCAAAAGCAAAAGCAGAATACCATTTCCGAAGAGATAACTTTCCGTTCCTTTGAGAATGAACGATACGAGTGGACCTGCGGAGTTTTTGGCTTTTATCAATCACAGAAGACTAATTCTCCGGTTTATTTCGAAAAAGATGGTATTTCCATGATTCAATCATCAATGGATGCTGCCATGGTAGGACTGCCGATGACTGTTAAACTAACCGATGCATCAATGCCTGTATATGGGAATTACAATACTCCTTCTTTAGGAGCAGCACTCTTTCATCAATCTACTTACAATGATTTTCTTATTAAAGGGTTATCTGCAACAATAGGTTTACGACTAGACTATGAGAAATTAAAAATCACACACAGCACAAATGCAACCATGAATGCTGTTATGACCATGCATGGAAAGACAACAGATGCTTCACGAGTAGTTGATATTCATGGGAAAGTTGATGATGATTATTTGCAATTGCTTCCAAAGTTTGCACTTAAATATGATTTTCCCAATAATAAAACAGGTAATGTCTATGCTTCAGTAAGCCGTGGATTCCGCTCCGGTGGATATAACTTCCAGATGTTTGCAGACCTTGCTCAAGCTCAGTTAATGGGTAGCTCTTCCACAGCATTAACAGACGAAGATGTAGCTAAAGCAATAACCTATAAGCCTGAATATACATGGAATTATGAAGTGGGAACGCACCTTTCTTTGCTAAACAATAAACTTATTGCCGATGTTGCTGCTTTTTACATGGATACAAAAGACCAGCAGGTTGTACGTTTTGCCGATAGCGGCTTAGGACGAATGACCGTGAATGCCGGGCATAGTGCCAGTCTTGGTGCAGAAGCCAGTATTCGTGCAACGATTACCAATGCATTCAGTATGAACGCTGCTTACGGATATACTCATGCCACTTTCAAAGATTACGTCAGCAACCAGAAGAACCAGGCAGGAGAGCTCGTTTCTATTAACTACAACGGCAATTATATTCCAATGGTTCCTCAGAATACCTTCAGCATTGGTGCTGAATATGGCTTTTCATTCTCCAACAGCCTGATTAGCAGACTAACCTTTAATGCACAATATAACGGAGCAGGGAAAATATACTGGACAGAGAATAATGACGTGGCACAAAAATTCTACGGAATTCTGAATGAAAAAATAGGAGTTACAATGAAGAAAGTACAACTTGATTTATGGGCCAGAAATATGTTAGACGAGTCTTATGCAACCTTTGGCTTTGTATCAAGCGGAAAAACCTTCATGCAAAAAGGGAAACCGATACAAGCTGGAATAGACTTGCGTTACAGATTCTAATTGACTTAAACTAAATATAGCTATTTCTTTTTTCTGATTAAAGAACCACACTATTGAAGATAGGGCACGGATATTGTTCACTTACAAAAGCTGAGTAAAAGAACAATATTTAATGCTTTTCTTTAATAGCTGTGGTTTCTTTTTTCTGCAGATTACTGATTAATTGCTCCACATGATGGGCATTCTCCTTTATCTTTCATCAGCGCTCCACACTTGCCACACCGGTATTTATACGTCATTCTTCCATTAACCTTCTTCATAAGGAGGTAGAAAAAATAAGCCAGAAACAGGTAGCCTATGTAAAACGATGTAGCAATTATAAAGAAGAAATAGCAGAAAATACAGCAGGCTGCCAACCCTAGCAGATACAAGAAAGCAGAGGTAGGAGAAAGCTGACGGAACAATTCTTCAAGCGAAGCCAGAAATACTACGATAAATGCCCACATACTCAGCACAAATACAGAAAGTATAAAGGGTACCTTAAAAGGGCTCAGCGTAGGATTAAAGTAAAAATGCTGCCAGGTTTCCGGTGCAAACATCTGCATACTCTCATAAATGGTAGCAGAGAAAGCCAGGAGAAAACAAAGCATTAGCGGATATACACTGTTGATATCATTAAAATAAACCAGCATGAGCTTCTTTTTCCGATAAACTCTGAAAAGATATATAGCCAATACAAGTGTTACAATAATCAGAGAATAAGAGGCGTGGGTATGACTAAACACAAAAATAGCCTGAGAACCGGGATTAACGGGAACAAAGTTATCAACAATCGTTGATTCGTGAACCCATCCCTGGGTTTTCTGATCACGGGCTACTTTTACCCAGACAGAATCCACCGTATCCGATGGCTGTACCATAAACTCGGCCACTACTACCCTGTCTCCTTTGGTTATGGTTACAAACTTATCCTTAAAGGGAAGTTGTGCAAGCTTAACCGTATCCGACCAGGCCTCGAGGTTCTTATTCAGCGTATAGTGATAATGGTATAACTGATAAAGAGAATCTTTCGATTTATCAGAAATCTCCTCTTTATCTATTTTCGGTTCGGTATACTTACAGGAATAAAAAGTAACAGAGAGAAAAAGCGTAAAAAAGAGTAAGAGACTATGCATGCCAAAGAGCAATTTAGCTCTTCGAAAAGCATTCAATAGCGACATAATCGCCTTTTTATGTAGAAAATCTTGCTCTTTCCTTTTCATGATTCTAATTATTCATTAATCACTTTCATCTCACAATTCTTACAATCAAACGATAAACGGAATTTTTTATCCTTGTACGTAAGATAATAAGGCTCGGTATAAGGTGATTTTCCTCCCTGATGAACAGGACAATAACCCATATTATATCGAATGCAATACTTGCAGAACATCACCGTGGCGCCTTCCACCGGAGCTTTTTCAAAGGCAGGCTGAATTTCCTTTACCCCATGATCCCGATAGAACGACTCAGCCTCAGCATTCATCACGTTGCCCAGATAGGTCAATTCGGTTTTCGTAAACTGATGATGCGTGGGTTGTATCTTCTTTGATGATCGGCGGAAATTAATCTTCCTTGTTTGAAGCAACTTATCAACAGCCTCTCGCCTTAATTCTGCCAGGGCTGAAGCTTGAATGAACCAGTTTTCCTGAAAGTCAACGTCAATCCGCGCCGCTTCAAACGGTGTATTGCCCAACTTACCTAACTGATTGCGAAGGTTATCCGCCTGCGGAGTGCGGGCAAGCTCTTTCTCGCGGGGAAGTGTTACACTCACCGCGTTTCCATCTTCATCTTTCAGAGAAAGAGTGAAACCAAAGTTATTTTCTGTGAGGTTAATTTCCAGATCAATCTTCCGTTCTGCGGATTTACGGGCCAATAGTTTCTCGAACTCCTGGTCGAAATTGCGGTAAAGCACCGTGCGGGGTTTCACATCCGGCATCTCGTGAGGAAAGAGTCTATTAGTCTCTACCTTGTTAATGCGGAAACCGCTGAGATCTCCCTGTTCGTTAATATAACATACCCCGTCGCCATTGTTAAACGACTTGACTCCTGCTACGGTGAGGTAGTTTCCACGCAATTCTTTCACCGTTCCCATTTCCTCACCCAAAGATTTTGGAGTGTCCATGGATGAAATGTCTTTGGAGCGATTAAAAAGAAAATAATTTGTAGCACCACGGCTGAAACTCTTATCCAGCTGCGGAGTAAATTCATACTTGCAATGTCCGGAAGAAGCCCGGATATATTCTGGTCGCTGCTCAATTATCTCATCAAGTTTCTTGCGATAATAGGCCGTTACATTCTTAACATAAGATACATCTTTCAGTCGTCCTTCAATTTTCAGTGAAGTAACACCTGCATCCAGCAGCTCTTCAAGATGGTCGGACTGGTTAAGGTCTTTGAGTGAAAGCAAGTGCTTGTTGCGAACAATCACCTCTCCGTTAGCATCAACAAGGTTGAACGGAAGGCGACAAACCTGTGCACACTCTCCCCTATTGGCACTTCTGCCATAAAGAGCCTGACTGATGTAACACTGTCCGCTATAGCTCACGCACAAAGCGCCGTGAACAAACACTTCCAGAGCAACATCAGTAGCTTCATGCATTTTCTTTATCTCTGCCAGGGAAAGTTCCCGGGGAAGCACCACCTGCTCAAATCCGGCAGCTTCCATAAATTGTACCTTTTCGGGCGTACGGTTATCGTTCTGGGTACTTGCATGAAGAGCAATAGGTGGCAAATTCATTCGGGTTATTGCCATATCCTGCACAATAAGCGCATCGACACCCACTTTATATAGTTCCCATATAAGTTCTTCGGTCTCCTTCAGCTCGTCATCGCGAAGAATTGTGTTAAGTGCAACATGAACCTTAGCATTATACAGATGAGCATGTTCCACCAATGCAGCAATATCTTCCAATGTATTTCCGGCGGCAGCACGTGCACTAAACTTAGGCGCACCAATATACACCGCATCTGCACCATGATTCACCGCTTCAATACCACACTCCAGATTCTTTGCCGGAGCCAGTAGTTCTATTTTTCTTGGCTTCATCATTTAATATCGTCAATATTAAACGGAGTTTCCTGATATACAAAGTAATTGAGCCAGTTAGCAAACAGCAAATTGGCATGACCACGCCAGCGAACCAGCGGCTCATTATCAGGGTTATTATCACGATAGTAATTGCAAGGAATCTCTATATCGAGTCCTTTGGCCAGGTCGCGTTTATACTCTTCGTCGAGCGTAAGAGGTGAATATTCCGAATGTCCGGTTACGAAGAATTCTCTTCCGTTTCTTCCCATAACCAGATACACTCCGGCCTCATCCGACTCTGATAGAATTTCCAGTTCGGACACCTTCAGAATATCTACCCTGCGGATTTCCGTATGGCGGCTGTGAGGAACATAGAACACATCATCAAAACCACGGAAAATAGGGTTAAGTAAATTCTCGGGAGTATGATTAAACACACCAAACATCTTTTTATCGAGCGGGTATTTAGGCACACCGTAATAATGATAAAGCCCGGCTTGCGCAGCCCAGCAGATATAAAGTGTAGATGTAACGTGAGTTCTGGCCCAGTCAAAGATTTCCGTTATCTCGTTCCAGTAAGTAACATCCTGATAGTCCATTTGTTCCACAGGAGCACCGGTAATAATCATACCATCATACTTCTCGTTTTTCATATTTTCAAAGTCCTCATAGAAAGTCATCATGTGTTCTATAGGAGTATTCTTTGAAGTATGGCTTTTCAGCTTCATAAACAAGACTTCCAATTGGAGAGGCGTGTTGGATAACAGGCGAATCAAATCGGTTTCTGTGGTGATTTTTATCGGCATCAGATTGAGGATCACAATCTTAAGCGGACGAATATCCTGCTGACTGGCACGAGAATTATCTATCACAAAGATATTCTCTTCCTTCAACAGTTCAATAGCAGGTAATTTATCAGGTAAATTTAACGGCATCTTCTTAACTAAAATTTTAATATCAACTGCAAAAGTAATCATTTCCCAGCAATCTTATTCAGATTGCCCGACTAATTAATCTAAACATAATTCATAATTAACCATTTATAAAGGTTTGTTTAACTCTGAATTGGACAAACATTATTATTAGGGTCGGGAGGCTATTGAGTCAAGGTCGCGAGGCTAAAATATCAGGGTCGAGAGGATAAGCATTTAGGGTCACGACCCTAATAATAATTATTCGGGGATAATTGGTTAATTTCCCAAGGGGAATTATTAGTTAATGCTATTAAATTGATTAAATTAGTAGCGTGATCAGTGAACAATGTGAAGAGATTTGCGTTAAGTATCACAAAATAAATGATAAACAACCATTAATAAACAGAGATATGAAAATATTATTTGTACTTACTTCCCACGATGAACTGGGAAATACCGGACATAAAACCGGATTCTGGGTAGAAGAATTTGCAGCACCATATTATACTCTGTCTGATGCTCAGGCTAGTATCACAATTGCTTCGCCAAAAGGCGGGCAACCACCAATTGATCCTAAAAGTGAATTGCCCGATTTTAAGACACCGGCCACTGTGAGGTTTTATAAAGACGAAGCGTTGAAAGAGAAACTTGCTCATACACTGAAACTGAGTGAAGTGAACCCGGCAGATTATGATGCTGTTTTTTATCCCGGCGGACATGGGCCACTATGGGATTTGGCAAACGATAAAAACTCCATTAAACTGATTGAAGATTTTTATGCTGCCAGTAAACCTGTTGCATTTGTGTGTCATGCTCCCGGTGTACTTCTCAACGTAAAAGCTCCTAATGGAGAACCATTGGTAAAGGGCAAAGAAGTAACAGGATTCTCCAATTCGGAGGAAGAAGCCGTGCAACTAAACAAGATTGTTCCGTTCTTGCTGGAAGATGAAATGCAAAAGCTAGGTGGCCATTACAGTAAAGGTCACGATTGGAGCTCGTACATCAGGAAAGATGGTTTGCTGATTACGGGACAGAACCCAGCCTCATCTGAAGCTGTAGCCAAAGAGTTACTGAAAGTATTGCAATAAAAGCTACTTTTTTACTCAAAAAGAGTGAGGGTAGAGCCAAAAAGTGAGAGATAAGTGAGGGATAAATCAGCATCCCTCACTTTTTATTTTACTGTAAATAAAGCTATTAATCAATTTTAGTGAGGGAGTGAGGGATGAAAAAAAAGTTTTGGTTTCTGAGAGAGAATGAAAGAGTAAACAAATAAAGCAAATACAAAAAAATGCTGTAACTTTGCAGAAAATTTACAAGAGTTATGAAAAAGAAAAAGAGTAATTCCCTAATGGAATACGTAAAGGCCGCCCGTAGAGGAAGCAGGGAAGCAGAAATTGAACAACACGGACACCCGATAAACTATCGGAAAGTAGTACCTTCGAAGAAGGCGTACAACAGAAAGAAGAATAAGGCAGACGATAAGGGTCTGCCTTATTTGTTTTTATGCAATTAGGTAATGAATAACTAGCAACTCATTTCTCCTGCATTTTTCTTGGCAGAGAGCAAGTTATAAGCACCTTTAATAACCACCTTGGTAGTATTTACATCAAAGTCTTCCGGTAATATAACTTCAGTATAACCACTGTCGGTAACTCCTTTACGCACTTCGACCATACGATATTCTGTAAAGGATTTCCCACTTTCCTGCTTATTCTTATCGAAAACAAAGATATAATCTTTATCGTCAAAGCTAACAATAGCCTCGGAAGGTAAAGCAGTTACTTTATTACCGAATGTTTCGATAGCAGCATTTACATACATTCCGGGAATAACGTTCTTACATTTGCTCATCACATTGGCATAAACTTTATAAGTTTTGTCTCCACTTACTGATTTTCCGGTTTGGAACACAATAGCTTCGTGCTGATCTGATTCATTATTGATAAGGAAATTGATTTTTTGTCCTTTTTTTACTTTTGCTGCATCTTTCTCAAAAAGGGTGAGCTCAAGGAAAAGCTTATCATTATTGACTATCTCGAACATAATATCGGACGGAGTAACGTACTTTCCGATGTTTACATTTACAGATTTTACAAATCCTGTTATTGGAGATACGATGGAAGTAGAAGAATGAATAGTGTTTTCATTCAATTTATCGGGATTTATACCAATAAGAGCAAGCTTCTGTCTTAAAGCATTTAACTGAGCCTTCAAACTCTTATAATCGGCAGTATTCTGCTGCATGCTTTTTTGAGAATAGACATCATTCTCGTACAATTCAGAATGGCGCTTGTGCTCTGCAACCGCAAACTTATATTTGTTCTTTGCTTCAAGATAACTCTGTTGAAGATCAATAAACTCTGGATTTTCAATCACAGCAAGTAATTGCCCCTTATGAACCAAAGTACCAGGCAGAAGCGAAGTTCTCTTCACATAACCGCCCATTGGCGCACAAACAGTGGCAAAGCTTTGTGGTGCAACAGATACTACACCGTTTACTTTAGTGGCACCGCTTAAAGAGCGAGTCTCCACTTTTCCAAGTTGAATATCGGCCAGTTTTATCTGATCAAAGCGCATTTCTACAATATCTTCCGGAATAACTTCGACTTCTTTATTTTCTTCGTCTGTTTTTTTACTTCCTCCACATGCAGCTAACACTGTAACTAACACAACCAGAAAAGAAACAGTGATAAATTTATATTTTGACATATAGTTCATTTTTAGAATATTTTACCTGTTATAAATTCAATATTAATGATGGTTTGGTTATAGCTATTAAGAGCATCAAGATAGTTCTGTTTTATGTCTAAGGCTCTTCCAAGGCTCAGTACATATTCAAAATAATCCATAGCCCCCGACTTATAGCTACGTGTAGATTGGTCAATAATAAGATTGGCCTCGGGAATAGCCTGCTTCTCATAATAATCTACACTACCGGAATATTTGCTATACTCATCAAGCAGAGAGCGATAACTTCCCGATAACTCTTTCGAATAACTTTCGGCATTAGTCTTAGCTATTTTTTCAGAGATTTTGGCAGCTTTGTTTTTTGAATTACCAGAAACAAACCAAAGCGGAACAGCCACTCCTACTTGTACAGAGTTAAACCGGTCTCCCCTTCCAAAAGCTCTTGATATACCATTCACATCTTGCGTTCCCACCATTGTCTGACTGGAATAACCAATACTAAAATCGGGCAACATCTTGCTCTTTTCCAACTTTCTTTCAATTTGTGAAACCTGAGTTTGTTGCTGCATATATCCAAGCGATGGATTTTGAGCTACAGCCATACTGTCAGTTATTAGAGTATACTCAATTCGCTTCAATATAGTATCTGCCGGAGAATAAAGAACATCGGTATTTAAAAGAGTCTGCAACTTTCTTTTCAATATATCCATATCTGCAACTGTTTGGCGCAGTTGGTTTTTAATCTCCATACTCTGAGAACGAGCTGTAATCATTTCCAGTTTATTGGTTTCACCAACTTTGGTACGTAACTCAGCAGCTTTCAGAAATCCGGTATACAAACTATCCTGATAGCTCAGCAATCTTTGTTTTGAGTGCAGAAAAGCAAGTTGCCAATAAACCTGCTTCACCATCGTTGCAGTTTCAAGGCGTGAGCCCTTTAATTGCCATTCACTACTCTTCACCTTAGCATCGGCCAGTTTACTCTGGTTAATATAAACAGTTGGAAATGCTATAGACTGCGATACGGTAAAACTATTATCTTTCGTATAAGAATTAAATTTGCCATACTGCATTTGAACACTGGTTTTCTCCAAGTCCCACGAAGCTCCTTTCAGAGCTTTCTGAGCATCAACGGAATATGCTGAAGAACGAACGTTCAGGTTGTTATCCAATGCCAGTTGAATAGCATCGTGCAAACTAACAGTCTTTGATTGCTGAGCTTTTATACCATTAAAAGCCGGTGCTGTAAAAAGCAAGAGCAGGAATACTGAAAGTGTTTTCATTGATTTACGTTTAAACAGAGCTTTAAAACTATGAGTAGAGAATATAACATAGAATACCGGAAGAATTATCAGAGTAAGCAATGTAGAAGTAATCAATCCACCAATTACCACCGTTGCCAAAGGTTTTTGCACTTCTGCTCCGGCCGAAGTGGATATTGCCATAGGCAAGAAACCCAGAGAAGCAGCAGCAGCCGTCATTATAACTGGGCGTAACCGAGTCTGCAAACCTTTAATAACCCTTTCCGTTATATCTTCAAAACCATCCTTTTCCAGTCGGTTAAACTCAGATATCAGCACTATACCGTTGAGCACGGCCACACCAAACAGAGCAATAAAACCTACTCCGGCAGAAATGGAGAAATTCATTCCACGTATCCACAATGCAAGGACACCTCCAATGGCCGACAACGGCACTGCTGTATATATCAATAAAGTCTGTTTTACTGAATGGAAAGTAAAGTACAATAAAACAAATATTAAAAGCAGTGCAATAGGTAATGCTATAGCAAGCCTGTCTTTAGCTGCCTCGAGATTCTTAAACTGACCGCCATAAGATATATAGTAACCGGTAGGAAGGGTTATTTGCTTATTTATCTTGGCTGTTACGTCACTAATTACACTCTGAACGTCTCTGTTACGGACATTGAATCCTATAGTGATACGACGTTTGGTTTCTTCTCTTGAAACCTGCGCCGGACCAGATTTAATAGATATATCGGCCAACTGTTCAAAAGGTATCTGCTCTCCATTCGGAGCAACAACAGATAAGCTCTTTACATCATCCAGATTCTGGCGGTAATCTTTATCCAGACGAACAACGAGGTCGAATCGTTTTTCTTCATCGTATACAACTCCGGCCTGACTACCCGCAAATGCTGATCGAAGGACTTTATTCACATCATCGATTGAGATTCCATATTGAGCCAAACGATCACGATTATAATTAACCTGAATCTGAGCCAATCCCGTAACCTTTTCAACACTTATATCTTCGGCACCATCGACCTCTTTTATTATTTTTTCCACATCGACAGCCTTATCAGCCAAGGTATTCAGATCGTCACCGAATATTTTAACGGCCACATCCTGTTTAGAACCAGACATCAATTCATTAAAACGCATTTGAATAGGTTGCTGGAATTCAAGCTTAACTCCGGCAAGAGGTATTAATTTCTCCTCCATCTTCTCAACCAGTTCTTCACGCGTCTCTGCGGAAGTCCATTCACTCTTATCTTTCAGCGTAATAATATAATCTCCGGTTTCCATAGGTGTAGGGTCGGTCGGAATTTCGCCGGCACCAATCTTACATACAATATGCTTTATTTCGGGGAAGTTATCAAGCAGAATCTTATTTGCTTTCTCAACCACTTCAACCGTATTTGAGAGTGAACCTCCCTGCAATGTTATAACACCAGCAGCAAGATCTCCTTCTTCTAATTGCGGAATGAATTCACCCCCTAAAGAATTGAACAGGAACATACTTAGAACAAAGGCTACAACGGCACTTATAGACACGGTACGTTTTCTTCTTAAAGCAAGTTTAAAGATAGGATTAAAAAAACGATGAATTTTATCCATCAGCTTATCGGAGAAGTTCCGTTTATGCACTGTTTTCCGGTCAAGGAAAAGAGCCGAAACCATCGGTACATAAGTAAGAGACAGAATAAATGCTCCAAGAATAGCAAAACAAACAACAAACGCCATAGGCTGGAACATCTTTCCTTCGATGCCCGTTAATGCCATGATTGGTAAATACACTATCAGAATAATAATCTCACCAAATGCTGCAGCTTTTCTTATCCGGCTTGAAGCTTTAAATACACTTTCATCCATCTCATCCTGAGTGAGTGTACGCCCATCAAGTTTTGAACTGGCTTTTGAGACATGATGTACTACACTTTCTACAATGATCACAGCTCCATCTACTATCAAACCAAAGTCGATAGCACCCAAGCTCATAAGATTTCCCGAGACACCAAACAGGTTCATCATGGAAAGAGCAAACAGCATTGATAGCGGAATTACTGAGGCTACAACCAATCCGGCTCTTACATTTCCGAGGAACAGTACAAGAACAAAAATAACAATCAGTGCCCCCTCAATCAAGTTTCGTGAAACAGTGCTAATAGAACGACCTACAAGATCAGAACGGTTCAGGAACGGTTCAATTTTCACTCCCTTAGGCAATGATTTCTGTATGGATTCAATCCGGGTCTCTACATCCTTAATCACTCTATGTGCATTAGCACCTTTAAGCATCATAACGACTCCACCTACGGATTCTGTTGTATCGACAACAAAAGCGCCATACCGGGTTGCATTACCATATTGTACCGTGGCAACATCTCTTATCAACACCGGCATACCAGAAGAATTACTCTTAACAACTATTTTCTGAATATCTTCTATCGTTTTTACCAGTCCGATGCCTCTGATGAAATAAGCCATAGGTTTCTTATCAATATAAGCACTACCGGTATTTTCATTATTCTTTTCGAGAGCATTGAAGATATCTGTAAGAGTGAGATTCATAGCTCTTAATCTTTCAGGATTTACCGCAATCTCATACTGCTTTACAAAACCTCCGTAACTATTAATTTCTGCAACACCCGGAGTTCCGAGCATTTCTCTACGCACTACCCAATCCTGAAGTGTGCGCAATTCCATCGGGGTATATTTATGTTCGTAACCTTTTTCAACGGCTAGGCGATATTGGAAAATCTCTCCCAATCCTGTTGAAATTGGAGCCAATTCTATTTTTGCCAGACCTGAAGGTATAACTTCTTCTGCTTCTTTCAACCTTTCATTTAGTTGCTGCCGTGCCCAATAGACATCAACATTATCTTTAAAAACAACAGTAACTACCGATAACCCTAACCGGGATATAGAACGAAGCTCTATAATATCGGGAATATTGGCAACTGCAACTTCAATTGGTGCAGTTATTACACTTTCCACCTCCTGAACAGCTAACGACGGAGCTATCGAGATAATCTGCACCTGATTATTCGTAATATCAGGTATAGCATCAATTGGTAAACGAGTCAATGAATATGTACCCCATCCAATCAATGCAACAATAAATAACCCAATAATAAATTTATTTTTTATTGAGAATTGAATGATACGTTCTATCATGAAATATATACTTTATTTAAATTAATACAAGATTAATGATTTCATCATTATAAAATCATTAATAAATAACGAACAGCGAAAGAATATTACCTTTTTGCTACAGTTAAAAAAAACTTTTCAGCTATAACAAAGCAACAGTAATTCATCTGTTTATTCGTTAATATAAGTTTGATTGTGAATAGATATAGGCAGATTACAGAAATTATCTACCTTTACATTTAAAGAGCAGGAGGCGCACGAAGGCTTATAGTACGGGAAACACCAGCACCGTGAAGAGATTCTACATAATAGAAGAGACGGTCAAATGCTTCCAGATCAGGAGGAAGCAATGATTGCAAAAAAGCGTTAGAAAATAATGTAATAACATGGGAATAATAAGGTTGTGCAACCGTATTATCATGATGTTGAACAGAAAAATGAAGATTAGTGATACAATAGCCTTCACAATCAGGATTTGATTGATGATGAGCAGGTGTTGAAGTATCATTATCGTGATGAAAACAAATATCATCATCATAATGGTGATGATGGGGCAATACCGGCACAATCAGCACAAGCATGCTGACCATTAATAAAAACATACCGATATATTTTCTCTTTTTCATCCTTTTAATCTTACGGAACAAAAGTAGTGTTTTAAATCAAGAGATAAAAGAAAAAAGAGGTAAATGCCAATAATCTGGACATTTACCTCTAAAAATATTATAAAAGAAAACTACTTCTACCAAATAGACACTCTCTTTTCAACAGGAAGATACATTGCATCTTTTACTGTAATATTGAAAGCATCATACCATGCACCAATGTGAGGAAGCGCTCCATCAACACGCCATTTACCCAATGAATGAGGATCTGACTTGGTACGGCTTAGAATTGCTTCAGGACGAATATTGTTTGCCCATACACCTGCATAAGACAAGAAGAAACGTTGTTCCGGAGTAAAACCATCTATTGTTTGAAGAGGAGCATTTTTTGTTGCATTTTTAAATGCATTAAAAGCAACCTGCAATCCACCATGATCGGCGATATTCTCTCCAAGAGTAAACTTACCATTTGCATGTACTCCAGAAGCAACTTCAATATTATCGAAGAAGCTTGTCATTACAGCAGAACGAGCTTCAAAGTTCTTTGCATCTTCTGCAGTCCACCAGTCTTTCAGGTTTCCATCTTTATCATATTGTCTTCCCTGATCATCAAATCCGTGAGTCATTTCATGTCCGATAACCACGCCAATAGCTCCATAGTTAAAGGCATCATCAGCATTCATATCGAAGAAAGGATATTGTAGGATTCCGGCAGGGAAACAAATTTCGTTTGTTGTAGGATTATAGTAAGCATTCACAGTCTGAGGAGTCATATACCACTCACTCTTATCTACTGGTTTATTAGCTTTACTAATCATATAATCATGTTCAAAGCGGTTTGCACGTTGTGCATTTTCCCAGTATGAATCATTCTTAATCTGCAGTGAAGAATAGTCTCTCCATTTATCAGGATATCCAATCTTTACAGTGAAAGCTGCCAGTTTTTCCTGAGCTTTAACCTTAGTTACATCGCTCATCCAAGCTAAATTCTGTATACGTTGTCCTAATGATACCTGAAGGTTTTTAACCAAGGTTACCATTCTTTCCTTAGCAGCAGCAGGGAAATATTTTTCGGTATACATTTGTCCCACAGCTTCTCCTAAAGAACCATCAACAACAGCAACGGCACGTTTCCAACGAGGTTTCATTTCCTTAACGCCATTTATTGTCTTGCTGTAAAAATCAAAGTTTGTAGCATAAATATCATCGCTAAGGAAAGAAGCTGATGCATCAATCAGTTTCCATTGCAAATAAGCAATCTGATCTTTCAATGGCAAAGTATTAATAATAGTCACAGCTTCTTTTATCGATGCCGGCTGACCAATATTGATTTCTTTAAGACCTTTCAGGCCAAAATTAGTAAGGAATACATCCCAACCAAAAGAAGGATATTGCTTTTTAAGTTCAGCAACTGATATTTTGTTGTAATTAGCATGAGGATCTCTCAGCTCAACCTTAGTACGAGCAGCCTTTGCCAATCGGGTTTCAATCAGCATGACAGATGCCATAGCCTTATCTGCAGAAGCTTTATCGAATCCGGCCAAACGGAACATCTTAGCAACATGCAATTTATATTTATCACGGATAACTTTTGTCTTATCATCATTATCCAGATAATATTCACGTTCACCCATACTAATACCGCTTTGGTAAGTATGAATCATATTCATTGAGCTGTTCATATCATCAGCGCTTACATAAACAGTAAAGAATGGATCGAGACCCATCTTGCGCATTTCAGCAATTAATGGATAGATAGCAGATTTACCTTTTATAGATATAGAAGCTATTTTCTTCAAATAAGGCTTTATAGGAGCAGCACCTTCTTTGTTCAGTTTAGCACTGTCCATGGCAATATTATAAAGATCACCAATTTTTTGTGCAACTGTACCCGGCTGATTCTTTGTAGAAGCCAGTCCCTCAATAAGCCCTTTTAACTGTTCACGATTATTTTCGGCTAACTTATCAAAAGAACCGAAACGTGAATATTCTCCTGTAAGCGGATTCTTTTCCATCCATCCGCCACATGCGTATTGATAAAAGCTAGTTCCCGGTAAAGCATTCTTATCGAGATTATTAAAGTCAACTCCTGGAGCTAACTGCGCATTCATTTCACTATTCCAGCCTGTACTCATTACACAAAATGCAACCAACGGCAAATAATTCTTTAATTTCATATATTCTCAATTTATCGATATCATTTATTTAGTTTGACGCAAATCTGAGAAAAAAATCACAGAGAAAATACTATTTATACAAAATTTATTCTAAGGTTATTTTTATTCACCTTTAGCCTCTTCAAGTTCTATTGAAGCAGATTCCCATTCTTCTACTACATGGTCCATATCCTGCTTCAGTTTTTGATGTTCAGCATAAAGGTCCATATCCGAAGCTCCCTCAGGAGTAGCCATTTTAAGTTCAACAGCCGAGATTTTATCTTCCAGATTTTCTATTTTCTTTTCACAATCAGAGACTTGTTTTTCCAGCTTACGCAGTTTCTTATTAAGTTCTTTCTGTGCTTCATAAGAAAGTTTATTCTCTGATACAGTTTCTGATTCGCTATTCTGAGCAGTAGGAGAAGCAGATAATTCAGGCTTGCGCTGCAAATCATTTAGACTATCCATCTTTTTCTTTTGAAGGAAATCATAAATGCCACCCAAATGTTCCTTGACTACCCCGCCACCAAATTCATAAACCTTTGTAACAAGACCATCGAGGAATTCACGGTCGTGAGAAACAATAATCACTGTTCCATCAAAATCCTTGATAGCATCCTTAAGCACATCTTTTGTTCGTAAGTCAAGGTGATTGGTAGGCTCATCGAGAATAAGCAGATTAACAGGTTCGAGCAATAGCTTAATCATAGCCAAACGAGTACGTTCACCGCCGGAGAGAACCTTAACCTTTTTGTCGGAAGCCTCACCACCAAACATGAAAGCACCCAGAATATCACGAATTTTAGTACGAATATCTCCAGTTGCCACATAATCAATAGTATCAAAAACAGTAAGACTTTCGTCAAGCATTTGAGCTTGGTTCTGAGCAAAGTAGCCAATCTGCACGTTGTGACCAATGGTTAGTTTACCTTCATAGTCAGTCTCTCCCATGATACATTTAACCAAGGTAGATTTACCCTCACCGTTCTTTCCAACAAAAGCAACTTTTTCTCCTCTATTGATTGTGAGGTTCACATCATGATAAACCACATGGTTGCCATAAGCTTTCTTCAAGTCCTCAGTAATAATAGGATAGTTACCAGAACGGGCAGCAGGTGGAAATTTAAGCCTCAACGAAGAGTTATCTTCATCATCTATTTCAAGGCGAACAATCTTGTCTAATTGTTTGATACGGCTTTGCACCTGCACAGCTTTTGTAGCTTTATAACGGAAACGTTCAATAAAATCTTCCGTATCCTGAATCTGTTTCTGTTGATTCTCATAAGCACGCATTTGTTGTTCTCTTCGTTCTATCCGAAGTTCCACATAACGTGAATAAGGAACCTTGTAGTCATATATTTTACCGCAATTAATCTCAATAGTACGGGTAGTTACTCCATCCAGAAAAGCACGGTCGTGAGATACCAATACCACCGCATTGCAACGAGTAGCGAGGAAGTTCTCCAACCACTGAATACTCTCAATATCCAGGTGGTTAGTAGGCTCATCAAGTAAAAGGACATCCGGTCTTCTCAGTAGTAATTTCGCAAGTTCGATACGCATACGCCATCCTCCGCTAAATTCCGAAGTTGGACGCAACAAATCCTCCCGGCTAAAACCTAATCCGGCAAGTGTACGTTCAATTTCAGCCTGATAATTAGTACCCCCCATCATCAGGAAGCGCTCATTCTCATGAGTAAAGCGGTCAATCAGTTTATGGTAACTTTCAGACTCGTAATCGGTTCTGTCCGCTAATTCCTGATTCATCCGCTGAATATCTTCCTGCAATTCTTTGATATGTCCAAATGCCTGCTCAGCTTCTTCCATCACCGTATAATTATCACTCAGGATCATCACCTGAGGAAGATAACCAATAGTCACATCTTTAGGCGCAGAAACAGTACCAGCCGTAGGAGTCTGCAACCCGGCCAGAATCTTTAACATGGTAGATTTACCTGCACCATTTTTCCCAGTCAGACCAATGCGGTCCTTCTTATTTATAACATACGATACATCGTCGAAAAGTGCTTTGGCATTAAACTCGACTTTTAATCCTTCAACTGAAACCATCTTCTTTTTGTTGTCTCTTTTCTTATAAGATGCAAAGATACAACATAAAACGCGAAGAGAAAATTTTTATTCGTGGCTTCTTTAAATTATATAAAAGAGCAATTTCAGTCAATACTTAAAATTTAACTTTACAAAATATTTTTTTTTATTAAAATGGTATTACTATTTTTGGACAAAAATAAATCTTACTATACAACATGCGCAACCTTAATCTTATAATTACTGAGATACTTTTTCTATTTTTAATAAGTTCATGTACTATAACAGATATAAATGAACCTGTTACTATTTCCGGTAAAATAACAGATTCATCGGGGACAGGAATATCCGATGTAAAAATACTACTTGAAACATCCTCCGAAAAAATTAATACCCAAACATCTTCAGATGGAAAATATACTTTAGTAATACCAAACGGAGGTGTTGCATTCGCCACTTACTCAAAAGAAGGATATACCAGTGAAAGTAAATCAATGGCATTTAAAGGGGGAGAAAACAAAGTCATTAATTTGAGCATGAACACTCTTAAAGAAGATGCTTATTTTAGAATAAACATTAGCGATGTATCTGTAAAGAACAGAAAAGGAAGTTTTAGCGCATCAATAGACACAAATGTTAAATACGAGTTCTCATGCAAAGAAGATTGGATTAAATGTGAAATTATATCTAATAACCTTTATATTGAATATGATGAAAATAAAACGTTAGAGGAACGCACTGCCACAATTACGTTAAATGCAGATTTTGGATTAAATCATACCATAAAAATTACACAAGAAGCCGGTCCGGTTCTTAAACTAATTGATTATATAGGCAAAGACAACCAAACGAACTTTCTTACGTCTGTTCCATTTATTACATTTAATAGAGAGGTAAAACTTGTATCTATAAGTTCGTCATATCAGGATATAGATTTGACCGCTGAATATTCTGCAGATAGAAAAACAATTTATTTTCCTAATATTAAAATACCTCTATTCATTTCTACAACTATTAAGTATGAAGTAGAGTCTACTGATTCAGCTGAGATAAAAAATTCATTTAATCTCAATGTTTATGAAGGAAAGCAAGCAGCAGGAAGTCATAATGGACAAAAGCTCCTTTTTACCAAAGATGGGAAATATTGTTGGCTATATACTGCCATAAATTATGGCACGTCAACACTAATTCAATATTCAACAAAAGACCTTTCGATTACAGGAAGCATTACCTGGAAGCAAAACGATTATAGTGAATTCTTCTATAACCGATATAACAACTGCTTGTATATATTAAGAAACTATCGCACAGATATTTATAAAATTGATATATACGATGCTATAACAGGCCAGTTTATTAAAGAAGTGGATTTATCTGAATACACAAACGATAACCATATAGGCAAATTAGGATTTGCAGAAAATGGTATGGGACTAACATTTATGAACAACAAATTATATTCAATAAATTCAGCACAAAATGATAAATTCGAGGTTCTTTCAGACAACAGTATGCTTTATGACCCACATCAGGTAAATTCTTTAATACCCAGGGAAGTTGATATATGCAACAATGGAAAAATGTTTGTTCTTACCAAAGGTTTTGATATGGAAGACGTATATACTGTTGATGCTGAAACAAAAGAATTAAAACATTATTATAATGTTAACGGTCAATATGCCTTTACTAATGATTCATATCCTGGCATAGTTTTAGGATCAAACTATTATAAAAATATTACTTATATTGATTTCAAAACAGGAGAAAAACGAAATGTTAAAGCTAATAATGCATGCTACTACGCTACTGTAATAGCTACAGGAGAGCATTATCCTACAATATTAACATCTTCTTTAGCTACAATATCTCTTGAAAGCGGAATAGAAAAGAAATACAGCATGGCCTCTTCTTCAACCTATATAATGAATTCTTCTAATGATGGAGAGAAAATTGCAGTGATATACAATAACGATCTCTATCTTTTCAAATCGGAGATATTTACCAAATACAGCAACAAAATAAAATAAAGGAACATGAAATATATAATACTACTTTTTCTAACATTTTGCACCGGAATAAGTTTATATGCTCAAAGCAATTACAAACAAGGATACATAATAACGAACGAAAATGATACTATAAATGGTCTTATCGATTTTAAAACTGACTGGACTAATTCTAATGTATGTAAATTCAAAAAAACGGAGAAGTCTGATGAACTGACGTTTCATCCTGGTGAGATATTAGGCTATAGGTTCATTAAAGAAATGAAATATTACGTATCCAGAACTATTGAAATAGATAAAACAAAACAAACTGTATTTCTTGAATATCTGGTTCAAGGGATTAAGGACCTCTATTTTTATTCCGGAGATAAAGATTATTATTTTATAGAAAACGAAGACGGTAGTTTGTTATCAATTACACAGGAACCAGATAAGATTATCGATAACAAAATCAAAGTAGATAATAAATACAAAGGCGCTCTAAACTATATTTTCAGAGATAGTAAATCCGTTTACAAAAAGATAGATAAGACGATATTGGATCGTAGTTCTATGATTAAACTGACAAGACAATACCATTCCGAAATGTGTTCTCCAGGAGAAGAGTGTATAGTTTTCGAGAATGATTATAAGAAGGTCTTTTTAAAATTAGACTTTTCATTATTTGGAGGTTTTCAATATATGGATTACATATATGAAAATACAGAATTAATTAGATTTGGATCTGCAAAATCTTTTTCACCAATAGTTGGAGGAGTAATAAACGTATCCAATCCCAGAATAACAAAATCAATAAGTCTTCAGGCTGGTATTTCTCTATCAAGCATTAAAGGCTCAAATGAATATACTTTTGAACAAAAAAACTATGAAAAGTTTAATTTTGACGCTTTAATGACTAGCGGCAATTTAGGACTAAAATATACTTACCCAAGATGGAAATTACGTCCCTCAATTGAGGCTAACATTAACTATTGCAGACTCTTTAATACTTCTACCACACTGTATTCTGAAAAGTTTGTTGTTGATAAAATTAATAAAGTCACAAATAATAATTATGTTTCACTGTTAGAAAACTATATAGGATTTAGTTATGGCTTTGGATTAAACTATCAATTTAAAAAAGAAAATTCTATTTTTTGTAGATTGCTTTATACTCAAATGAGTAATAATGATGGAAATATTAAGGGGATTCAATTAAAATTGGGGTATGAGTTTTAATTGAGGAAGTGAGGGATGAACAAGAAACTTAACGAATAAGGGCATCCAAAAATAATTGGATACCCTTGTTTTTATATAATCTACTTTATTCTAAAGTACACTGCTTAGAACAATTTAGCAGGATATTCACCTGCATCAACCAATGCCTGGATTTTGTCAACTACCGACTGACGATCATCAGCATAAGTTACACCAAACCATTTTGATGTAGTATCAAGTACTTTCACACTTGCAGTACCATTGTTGATAAGTTCATTAACCATCAAAGGAATAAAGTATTCACATTTCAGGTTGTTAATGTTTTCTTTCAGGAATTCAATGAAGAAATCTTCTGAATATTTGAAATAGTCAGGAGTGAATCCCCACATATTCATTGAAACAGGAGTATTATCTTCGATAGCTACCATTTCTCCGTTTTCATCTTTGAACTGAACTTTACCATCAATACGTTCAATAGCTGTACGTTCTACTACAGTAGTAAGGTTACCATTTTCGTCTGTTGCACAAACGCCACGTGCTACGCTACCACTTTCAGAAAGAGTGTTACCTACACGGTAGCCTACCATGCAATATTCATTCTTCTTTCCTTCCATTTCAGAAAGAGCCTTACCTAAAACAGCAAAGCTATCTTTTCCGTAGAAGTCATCAGCATTGATTACAGCAAAAGGTTCGTTGATAACATTCTTACCCATCAATACAGCATGGTTAGTTCCCCATGGTTTTTCTCTTCCTTCAGGACAAGTAAATCCTGCTGGCAGATCGCTAATATTCTGGAATACCAATTCTACAGGAATATGATCTTCATATTTTTTGATAATCTTTTCACGGAAGTCTTTTTCAAAGCTTTCACGGATTACAAATACCAATTTACCAAATCCTCCGCGGATTGCATCGTAAATTGAATAGTCCATGATAGTTTCACCGTTAGGGCCCAGACCGTCTAATTGCTTAAGACCGCCATAACGACTGCCCATTCCGGCAGCAAGTACAAATAAAGTTGGTTTCATTTCGCTTATATTTTTAAATAGGTTGTTAGTTATATCAATTTTTTACGCCGCAAATTTACAAAATTATATTCAACGGAGGTACAACAAATAGTTCAAATATGATCACAAATGGTTCAAATAAGAAAGTATTTATCTAGAATGGATAGCCGATTGCCAAGTGAAGACCTAGTCCATCTTTAAAAGAAGGGATATTGTAATAGCCTGATTTTGAAGTTTCATAAGGAGCATGTAGTCCGATTCCTGCATCCAAACGGATGACCAGAAACGAGAGATCATAGCGTAATCCGGCACCGGTACCTAAAGCAATTTCCTTTCCTAGTTTTGACAAACCAAATTTCCCACCAGGACGAGCTATATCATCTTTCAGTAACCATATATTTCCGGCATCTAAAAAGATAGCAGCATTAAGGTTTCCCAGCAGATTGAAACGATATTCTACATTGGCTTCAAATTTTAAATTGCCAGTCTGATCCATATAAGAATAAGTATCTTCAGCGTCCGGTCTGTAACTTCCCGGTCCCAGTGAACGGATAGTAAATGCACGTAAACTATTTGCTCCTCCTATATAGAATTGTTCATTATACGGTGCAACTTCCGAGTTGCCGTAAGCATAAAGAATTCCTCCGCTTACCCGGGCAACCAAAGACTGCCGTGCAGTAATTTTATAGTTATATCTCACTTCAGAACTTAGTTTCAGGAACTGTGCAAAAGGATTTCCCAGAAGTTTCTTTTCTTCATTGAAGCTTCTTCCAAATAACTGGTATATGCCAGATGTTATATTTCCGGCAGAGGTAATGGACGTTTCCCACCAAACATGATTCCTTTTGCTTTTCACACCCGCATCATCGTAGGTATAGGTATAATTCATTGCCGGAATAAACTGATTCTTCAGACTGAGATACAAGGCAGGATTGGCATTCGTAACAGAATCAAAGCGCTGCGTTGTACTTTGAAGCACATTAAAAGTCAGTTTGAACGGCGTTATGGAGTGACGGCTTACTCTCGAAGACTGAAAATCATACGTTGCATTCCCACCGAAAGCCAACAACTTGAAAAAACGTGCACGGTTCATTTGATCGGCATACAGTCTGAATGTGGTAGTTGCCGGATAAGTTAACTCTTTATACCCCATTCCTGGCAGTACTATCCTTGGAATAACAAGTGCAGTCGACGCACCAAGCTCATAAGAGTTAATAACAGAACTACTTCCATCTACCGGAGAATTGGTCTGCCATTCATAACTGCCTTTGAGTTTTACAGTCAAATTCTCACCTCCCCCAAAGAGGTTTCGTCTTGTAACAGAGAATGCTGCTCCGGGTCCTACCTGATCATTGGACTTGGAAGTTAAATTCAGTTCCAGTTCTCCGTCAAGAGGAAGATCATAGGCGGCATTCATCTGTACATCAAGTACATTATTTCCCTGAGTTGTATCACGGGGAGTGAACTGTAAATCGGCATACTTAAAAATACCCAGACGGTTTATATTTTCCTGTGTCCGCAATTGCTTTATCTGTGAATAGGTTTCTCCCGGCATTAAACGAAAACGATTATAAAGTACAACAGGTCGGACACGTAATTTACCTTGATAATATATCATCAGGTCTTTATAAAGCAAAGAATCAGTAGGCGGTTCTCCGTTTATTCCACTCAAAGCAACCGATCTATTTCCCATCTTCCAGGGACGAAGAACAAGTTCAGGTAAATCTGCTTTCGGATTAATTTTAAGGCTTACGCGGCCAGATAACCTAGCTGTATCTGCCAAAAAAGCTATAAATTCCGGACGAAAATAGTAATAACCGGCATTGCGTAGTAAAGTGCTCAACCGCTGACGTTCCTCATCTAGCTTCAAAACACTGAAATGATCGCCAGGATGGAGTATTTTATCAACAATATGTCGATGTAACAAGCTATCAGTACGTGCACTATAATGAGAATAAAAAATAGAGTCCAGCAAATAAGGTTGCTGCATGTCTACTTTATATTTTATTTTAGCCTGACGTTTTTTGGTGGGAATTACTTCGTAAGCTACTTGTCCGTTGAAATATCCATAGTCACGCAGCAAATTTCGGGCAACTTTAACCCGGACATCCGGATTCACTGTCGAAATGAGCACAGGTTCCGAGGCAAAACGATTAAACATCCAGCGTCCCAATCCCTTCTCACTCTTTTTAAATGCATTATACATCCACAATCCGAAAGGAAGAGGAACCCTTACAGACGAACTTCCAAAAAGAGCATTATTGGGAGGAACGGCCAATGCAGCATACACTTCTTCAAGAGCCTCATCACCAGCCTTCGAAGCATCACGATTCTCCACTACTGTTTTCTTCATACCCGTATATAGAGTTTCATCCTCCGGTAAATTACGAGTGGTTGAACAAGCAGTTAAGAACAACAATGACAAATAAAGTAGTTTCCTCATTTCGACTCTTTTTTATCTTTATTACTTTTGAATATAAACAATTCACCAAGTCGGCGCATTTTTTTGCGAAGTACCACACCAACTCCCGTTTCAATTATTTCACCTTCCAGCAAACTCTGGTAATTTTTATTATGGAATAATTTCACATACCTGGTTCCACTGGTATCCAGCCTGTACTCCAAAGAAATATTATCAATAAACGATTGCTTTTCTTCCACGGTTTCTCCTGTAGATATTTTGCCACCAATCACTATCCGAATACGGTCATTGTAGAATCTTTTGGCAAAGCGATAAGAATAATCCGTCCGTTTTCCGGTTCCCCTTGCACCTGCCTCGTCGTAAGATTCCATTCCAAAAGATATATCTACCTTTTTAAGTGCACTACCCGCAATATTGGCTATCTCGCCCTGAAGGAAATTATTCAAAGCACTCCCTACATTTATTCCACCTCCTGTACCTGCAGAAGTCATACCCTGAGGCATATACATACCTGTAACGAGCATTGTGATAGCCTGCTTACTCCTTTCCTCGTCCGACATTGCCGAAAGTTGATTCTGTACCGTCATATCTTCGGGTGCTTCAAGGTCGAATACCATACCTAAATTCTTCAGCGTATTTTTAATGGAAACAGACACATCAAAGTTGACTTGCCGACTGGTCTGGTTTTCACCAGTCACAGAAGCACGCAGTCTTTCTGTAGCTTTGAAATTTATTTTCGGATCCATTGCATTGCCCGACCACTCCACATAGCTTCCTTCCTTGATGGCAAATTCTTTCAATGGAATTACCGGTAAGGTATAGTTCAATAACCCATCACTAATAGTGTAGCGACCATAAAGCAACATATCTCCTTGCGGAGTATATTGCAATGAAAGATCACCTCCACCTTCCAGTTCTACCCTGTTTTGACGATCGGGTGATAAATCGGCCTTTAAGCGAACAGCAGGCTCCACCTGAATATTAATCAGCATATCCAGTCCACCCAGAGAAACTTTCTTAGGTTTTTCTTTCGGAGGCTGTAAAGTATCGGCAAAATTGACGAAAGTAACCATATCTCCCAGCCTGTCCTGCACAGTCAAGGGTGAATCTTTAAGAACATAAGTAACATCCGTATTACCCAACAACCTCATATTTCCACGCATAACCAAAGCATCAACAGGTCCACGAATTGTGGTATTCAAATCAACAAAGAGTTTTCCGTATACAAGCGATTGCTTGGTACGGTTAGCATTGAATAGCTGATAATTGTTAGCAGTAAGCTTCAAATCGGCACGCATTTGCTGCAAATCTTTCAGATCAATTGATCCAGAAATATTCAATGGATTCTTACCAACTGCATAGATATGATAATTATCAAAAACGAGCTTATTATCGGTCACCTTTATTTCTTTCTCATCCAATCGCAAACGAGCGCCTGCCTGAGCAATATAAACCGAACCGGTATCTGCCTTGAATCCTCCGTTTATCCTCGGCGATTGTGTACTTCCTTCCAATGCAACCTCACCATTCAAAGCACCAGATAGTTGTGCCATGTCATCGGGGATAAACGCATTGGATACGCCCAGAGGAAAAGCTTTAATCTTGGCAAGCACTTTCATTGTTCCTTCTCCTTCTGCATGGTATGTTCCATCTGCAGCAAGCACTTCCCTGCCATTATATCCCAGCTTAGCCTCCAACTGATGCACATTCTTTTCGACAGGAAGATAGGTAGCCTGCAAATTCATATTGCCAACCAGCTGCTTCTCATACATAAATTTCCGGATCCCAGCATCAGCAATTACCTGAAAGCGGTTATTCTTCTGAATATATTCAGCTTTAGTAGAAAGAATACCTCCAATATCCGGTAAATAAGGCAAGGACTGTACAACTTCTTTCAAGTCTATCTCTCGAAGTTCAGCAAGAATATCCTGCTGCGCTTCCATGTTTTCCACTGAATGAATAAAGAGCCCCATTCCATTTTTATCCTGCAACGCAAGATTTGCGGTAACACGTTTTTCATTGTCAACAAAAATACGGTTATCTTTATTTAGGATGAACGGACGGAAAAATAGTATTGGCTGATCAGGAAAGAGATTAAACAGAGTACCCTCTTCCAGTAATTGTGCTCTGACACCCAGATTTGCTCCTGTCTCCCCTTTAGCATTAAGGTATTTCAGCATTACTTCCGCATTATCATCCTGAACTACACCATCAGCGTATGCCTGAAATACATACTGTTTATTGAATTTATTATTGATAACTCCTGCATGCAGATTTATGCCTGCTGAATCTTGTCTAATCGCCAGGCGGACAGTATCAAGCAGCACACTATCAACCTGAAGTGAATGAAGATGTGCCCCTCCTGTTAATCCTTCTTTCCAGGTAGAGTTGAGGTTGAATGATGCATCTTTAAAAGATATTTTAGAAAGAGTCAGGTATTCACTTAGCGGATTTTTCTTTCCTGCCATGAAAGAAAGCTGAGCCGAAGGCATAGCCCCGCTAAGTTCCAGATGGTTTAGCCTTTTTTGCTGAATTTGTTTGGTTAAGAGAGTCGAGAAGTTGGTAACCTCTTTGATAAAATTCTTAAGAGGGATACGACTATTAAGAGAGAATTCCAAATCTCCAGAATGAAGTTCCAGAGACGTTTCGCCACTATTGGTAGAAGCATTGACTGTAAATGCTATAGGATTCCTCAATGGATGATTAATAAGTCTTAGTTTGTATAAATCTACATCTCTTACAAACATTGACAATTCACCTTTCGTTTGTTTTTTATGCAGAAGCGCAGTCAGGTTTGCATCCATCTTAAGTAGTCTGCTTTCGCTTTTCAGCACAACTTCCGCCAAAGAATTCTGCAGCTTTGCCTGTAAATCAATGCCGGTAAAAGTAGATTTATCATATTGCAACTCCTGCAATTTAAGTCCTCCGTTAAGTTTTGTCTTTGCAGAGAAGAAGTCAGTTCCCTCTCCGGCAGCATCAAAAGAAGCTGTTAACGAATAGATAGTGTTCTTTGGAAGGAAGTGGTTAACCTGCAATTTATCAACAGCCACATTTGCGTTGTAAGAATTGCTTGCCATGTTGTATTCTGCATCAGCTTTTACGGTTCCTTTATCCTCTGTTAAGGTTAACCCTGCTAAATAACGTTCACCTTTCATTGATGCCTGGCCCTGAAGTTTTATATTCTGAGGAACCCTCACATTTCCATTAGAGGCAGATTTTATCAGATTGGCCATAAAATCGAGATTCTTGGCATCCATCTGAAATTTAATCTCCCCGGAACGATTCTTTTTATCAGACAGATTTCTCATCTCTCCTACAGATGCCAGAGAAAAAGAGCCCGGCAGATCAGCGGTTAACCTCGACAAACGGATACTTTTCTTATTGCCCTGCACCAAAGCCCGGAGTGTAATAGCACGAAACGGATAAGAATCACTGAACTGTTTAGATAATCCTCCCACAAAAAGCAGCACATCCTGTTTACCAATATTAGAAACAAGAGACGATTCAAAACTTCCTTTGTCGGGATTCTCCACAAACAACCAGTCGGCCTTTGCAGTGAGGTTAACTTCCGAATGAGGAGTATTCAGTTGCATTGCGGGTATTCTTATGGCACGGTTATCGGCAAGGATACGACCGGTAAGCGAAGTAATGCTCAATCCCGAGCGATCCCACAAAGATACTCGTTTAATACTTGCCTGCAATTCTCTGTCTTGCTTCATAAAAGAATCTACAGTAATGGAAATGTCACGCAATGCAAGATGTGACGGATCGAATCCTTTGGACGGTTCTCCCGCATCGGAATCATAATTGAATGAAGCTTTTTCAACAGATAAATGTCTCAGTTTATACAGCCTCCGCATAAAGTCCAGTTTTCCGTTACTAAGTACGGCTTCATTAACATTGGCTGTCAGACGGAGAGAGTCGGCAGGTTGATCCATGTGAAAGGCTACATTCCGAAGCTGCAACCTCTGAAGAAAGATCTTCCAGCGAAAAGGTTTGGAGGGTTTCTCCTTTTTTTCTTTCGTGGTGTCGATAAGAGAGAGTTTCAGATCGGCATCTTTCAGAAGAGCATCCGTTACCAAAGCCTCTTCCCGCTTTAGATTTACCTTTTCAGAGCAAAGATATAACTTGCCAACCTTACCCCGGATGCGCATGCCCTCCATCAAGTCGGACGAATTAACGAAAACCTTACTCAGGGTGATGTCATCTATCCGGAATTCTCCGTGAAATATGCGGCGCAGACCAAGGTCTACTATCATTTTATCGGCAATAAGCAGCGTGTCTTTGGATGAAATTACACTCACCTCATGCACTGCCAGATCCAAAGGAAAAGAGAGTCTTATGCGGTCTATCGATATATGCATGCCCGTTTCCCGGGAAGCATATTTCACAAACTGATTTTTCAAAACATTTTGAACAGGAGGAAGGTAGAGTAATACGAGGAGTATCACCAAAAGGATTAGCGGGCTCAGCAAAGTAATGCCAATCCATTTCAACCATTTTTTCTTTTGTTCATCCATGTTTAAGTGAAGTCTTATACAAAGAAAACATTTATTTCCACATCTTGTTTGTTTTTAGATTATTTATTCACACAAAAAATATATATTTGTTCTCATTATATTAACATCTAAAGAAAAAGACATTATGTTATTATCAACTACTAACAACATTGAAGGTAAAACTATTACCACCTACTACGGTATTGTTTCGGGCGAAACTATTATTGGTGCTAATATTTTTAAAGACATATTTGCAGGAATACGTGATATTATCGGCGGTCGATCCAATTCATACGAAAGAGTTCTTCGCGAAGCTAAAGAAACAGCCCTGAAAGAAATGACAGAACAGGCTATGAGAATGGGTGCCAATGCCGTAATAGGTATTGATATCGATTATGAAACAGTTGGATCAAACGGAAGTATGCTGATGGTTACTGCTTGCGGAACTGCGGTATTCTATCAATAACAGAAGTTAGAACCTGTTATATTTTCTTCAGAAAGGCGCGGATTCTATAAAAGGTCCTAATTAGCGCCTATTTGTTTTGGCTTAATAAGTCCAAAGTACTATTTTTGTCCCTAATTTATCAGTTTATTCTCATGAAAAAGCAATTACTGATTATATTATTAAGCCTTTTAACAGGTATATTTTCACCGGGATTCCCCCAAAATAAAAAAGAAAAAATGGAAAATCAGAAAGAAACAATGCTGTTGATACAAACAGATTTAGGTGACATAAAGATTAAACTCTACAACGAAACACCGCAACACCGTGACAACTTCATCAAACTTGCTAAGAAAGGCTTTTATGACGGTACTATTTTTCACCGTGTAATTAAGGACTTTATGATTCAGGGTGGTGATCCGGACTCAAAGAATGCACCTAAAGGCAAAATGCTTGGCTCGGGAGATGCCGGTTACACTGTTCCTGCGGAGTTTGTTTATCCACAATTCTTTCATAAAAAAGGAGTTCTTTCCGCTGCCCGTCAGGGTGACGAAGTGAATCCTAAGAAAGCTTCCAGTGGCTGCCAGTTCTACATCGTTACCGGAAAAAAATATTCCGAAGGTCAGATTCTGAACATGGAACAACAAATGAACCACGGCAAAGTTGAAGAGGTTTTCAATACTTTGGTTACCAAGAATGCAGCTAAGATTAAAAAGCTGAGACTTGACCGCGACAAAGAAGGACTTTATGAATTGCAGGAAGAGCTGATTGCTGAAGCAAAAGCAAAGGCTGATTCTCTGCCCGACTTTAAGTTTACTCCTGAACAGGTACAGGCTTATACTACTATTGGTGGAACGCCTCATCTTGATAACCAATATACTGTATTTGGAGAAGTGGTGGAAGGTATTGAAGTGGTTGACTCTATTCAGAAAGTAAAGACTAACCGTGCCGATCGTCCTGAAGAAGATATTAAAATGAAAGTTATCGTACTGGAATAAGATGATTGAAGTAAATAGACATAACCTTGAAAACGGACTTCGCCTGATACACTCTGAAGACCTAAGCACACAGATGGTAGCCATCAACGTGTTGTATAATGTAGGGGCGAAGGACGAAGACAAGGAACACACGGGGTTTGCCCACCTCTTTGAACATTTAATGTTCGGAGGGTCGGTAAACATTCCCGATTATGATGCTCCGGTTCAGTTGGCCGGTGGGGAAAATAATGCGTGGACCAACAATGATATCACCAACTATTACCTTACCCTGCCCAAACAAAACGTGGAAACAGGGTTCTGGCTGGAATCGGACCGCATGTTAAGTCTGGATTTTAATCCTAAAAGCCTTGATGTTCAGCGCCAGGTGGTATCAGAAGAGTTCAAGCAACGTTACCTGAATCAACCTTATGGCGATGTGTCTCATCTGGTTCGCCCGATGGCCTTTAAGGAACACCCTTACCAATGGCCTACCATCGGCAAGGAAATTTCACACATTACCAATGCAACGCTTGAAGATGTAAAAGATTTCTTTTTTCACTTCTACGCACCCAATAATGCCATTCTTTGCGTTACCGGAAATATATCGTTTGAGGAGACTATCCGATTGGCTGAAAAATGGTTTGGCCCTATTCCTGCACGGGATATTCGTGTACGAAATCTGCCTTGTGAGCCAAAGCAGACAGAAGAAAGACGACAGGAAGTGGAACGTGACGTGCCACTCGATTCTCTATTCATGGCTTTTCACATGACCGAGCGCATGCATCCGGACTATTATGCATTTGATATTTTATCGGATGTACTGAGCAATGGAAACTCTAGCCGACTTACCCAGCATCTGGTTAAAGAACGTCAGATATTCAGTTCCATTGATGCCTACATTTCCGGAAGTGTAGAGCCCGGCTTATTCCAGATTTCAGGTAAACCAGCACCGGGTGTTACTTTGGAGCAGGCAGAAGCTGCAGTATGGGAAGAGCTTGAAGCACTTAAGAATACTCTTGTAGATGAACACGAACTGGAGAAAGTGAAGAATAAGTACGAGTCGGAACAAATCTTCAGTAACATTAATTACCTGAATGTTGCCACAAATCTGGCATTCTTTGAACTAATAAGCAAAGCGGAAGACTTGAACAACGAAGTGAACAATTACCGGAAAGTTACAGCCGATCAGTTAAAAGAGATTGCCAGCAAGGCTTTTGTGCGCAACAACTGCTCTACTCTTCGTTATATAGCTAAGAAGGAAGCATGACCAGATTCTTTGCAACATACAAAGAACATTATAATGCGCTGCTCCTTTTAGGAATTCCTATTGTTATCGGGCAGCTGGGCATGATTATTCTCGGCTTTGCCGACACAATGATGGTGGGCCAGCACAGCACTATTGAGCTGGCAGCCGCCTCTTTTGTGAATAACGTTTTCACTCTGGCCATTATTTTCAGTACAGGTTTCTCCTACGGACTCACTCCCATTGTGGGAAGTCTCTTCGGGAAAGGCGATTCTACCGGAGCGGGACAAGCGCTGAAGAACAGTCTTGCTGCCAATATGCTGGTGGCATTGCTTATTACGGCCATCATGTTCGTAATCTATCTCAATGTGCACAACTTTGGTCAGCCCAAAGAACTTCTTCCATTGATTCGTCCATACTTTCTCATCCTGCTGGCATCCCTTATTTTTGTGCTTATCTTTAATTCATTTAAGCAATTTGCCGACGGTATTACAGATACAAAAGCCTCGATGTGGATTCTGCTGATAGGCAACACAATACACATTATCCTGAATTATTTGCTGATTTACGGTAAACTTGGCCTTCCTGAAATGGGACTTATGGGTGCCGGACTGAGTACGCTCATCTCTCGTATCCTGATGGCTCTAGCCTTTACCGGCATATTTCTGTACAGCAAACGATATGCTATCTATCTGAAAGGATTTAAACTGAAAGGATTCTCGCACAGCGTTTTTAAACGACTCAACGAACTTGGCTGGCCTATAGCGCTGCAAATGGGAATGGAAACTGCATCTTTCACCTTCAGCACAGTAATGGTTGGGTGGCTGGGCAGTATAGCACTGGCTTCTCATCAGGTTATGCTTACCATCTCAAGTCTTTGTTTTATGATTTACTACGGAATGGGTGCTGCAATTGCCGTGAGGGTTAGTAATTTCAGGGGGCAGAACGATATTGTCAATGTCCGCCGTTCCGCTGATGCAGGCTTTCACATCATCCTAATGATGGCCGTAATCTCAGCCGGATCTATATTCCTTTTGAGGAATCATCTTGGTGGTATGTTTACCGATAGCCCGGAGGTTAGCCAAACGGTAGTGGCCCTTATCTTCCCTTTCCTGTTATATCAGTTTGGCGACGGTGCACAAATTGCTTTTGCCAATGCACTGCGCGGCATTGCCGACGTAAAACCAATGATGTACATAGCTTTCATCAGCTATTTCCTTATTTCTATCCCTGCAGGTTACTTCTTTGGATTTACAATGAACTGGGGGATAGTAGGTATATGGATGTCCTTCCCTTTCGGACTTTCCAGCGCAGGAATTATGTTCTACCTGCGGTTCAGGAAAAGGACGCTATTATAAACAGCCTATAACCGGAAGTGGATTATACGATCTCCCACCACTGTTTTTTATTTCTTCGAATTAAATAAAAAAATCCTTGTACAGAAGAATGATTTGTTTTGTACAAAAGAATGTAATCTTCTGTACAAAAGATTACATTCTTTTGTACAAGGAAATATTAATTAAACCTGAAGTTTTTTAAACTTATGGTTGAGTTTATAAAAAAAGCAGCTCATTAACCTGCTAAAACCTCAATAATAAGAAGTCCGGATACAGGCTGGCTACAATCTTACTTCAGCAAAGCAGTTAAATCATCCCGCCAGTCTTCCCCATTGATAGGCTGAAACGTCATCATACCTAATTCTTTTGCCATTTTAATATTGGCTGGTCCATCGTCAATAAACAATGTTTCTCCGGGCAACATATCCGCATCTTTAATCATTAACTCAAAAATGGTTTTTCCGGGCTTTACAGCCTTTAATTCGTATGAGGTATATATTTTATCGAAATAGTCGTCCAAAGGTCTTTCTGCAATCGTAAAATCATTGCTACGAGCCCAGCTCATAACATAAGGATTCGTATTACTCAAAATATAAAGCTTATATTTCTTTCTAAGTTCCAGCAAATACTCCAGACGATATTGAGGAACATCGAGCATAAAACCCAGCCATCCTTCTTTAACCTGCTCGTAAGTGAGTTCTTTACCCGCCAGCTTGCTCAGAATAATCCGAAACTCTTCTGCATTGATAGTTCCATCTTCCACCTGAAGAAAAGCTCCCTTCTGATGATATGCATCCAGTAACTCGTTGGCATTAGCCACTCCTATCTCTTCAAACTTCTTCACTGCAGCTTCACGCGAGAAATTCACAATCACTCCACCGAAGTCAAATACAATATTCTTTATTCGTTCCATCTTTTTATCACCTATGAAATTTACTGCAAAAGTAGCCAAAAAAGAAATTCGGGACCACATATCGATGGATTATTCCGCAAGATTGCTTCAAGTTCTCCTTTTAAACTTATCTTTGCCAACAAAAAAAAGATATGCAAGACGAGAAGAAAGTTCCCATTCACTTTGCTCCTTTACAGGGCTTTACCGATGCACCTTACCGCAATGCGCACGAAACTGTTTTTGGTGGGGTAGATACTTACTACACCCCCTTTGTTCGTTTGGAAAAAGGGGAATCTTTCCGCAACAGAGAGCTACGGGATATAGAGAAAGAGAACAATACAGTTCACCATCTTGTGCCGCAACTAATAGCAAGCACCCCTGATGAAATGAAGAAAATCGTGACTCTTTTCCAGGAAAAAGGGCATACAGAGGCAGATATCAACTTAGGCTGCCCTTTCCCTATGCTGGTACGCCGTCATAAAGGTTCAGGCATTCTTCCCTTTCCAAATGAAGTTGAGGAGCTTTTAGCGTGTATTCAAGACTTCCCAGATATGACGTTTTCAGTAAAGATGCGTTTAGGTTTGGAGAATCCAGAAGAATGCCTTGCACTTCTGCCTTTACTAAATAGTCTTCCACTGAAGCAAATCGCCTTGCATGCCCGCATTGGTAAGCAGCAATACAAGGGAGAAACCAATCTGAATGCTTTCGAAGCGTTTTATAATGCTTGTAAGCATCCAATTATCTACAATGGAGACATCACCACCATAAACGACATAAAAACGATTTCAGACCGTTTTCCGAACCTCTCAGGGATAATGATTGGCAGAGGATTGCTTACCAATCCTGCGCTGGCTTATGAATATCAACAGGGAAGAACTCTTTCCCGGGAAGAAATGTATGCCAAAGTAAAAACGTTTCATAGTTCACTTTTAAGCTATTACGAGGCACACTTGCAAGGGAACGATCAGTTGGTTACTAAGATGAAGACTATCTGGGAATATCTGCTGCCAGATATGGATAAGAAAGCTAAAAAGAAAATTCATAAAAGCACAAAAATTGAGACTTACCGGGCTGCTGTATCTGAGGGATTAAAGTAAGGCAAATTATATAAGTTTTTTATTTTTCGGAAGATTTATTTATCTTTTTAAGAAAAGACCAGCAGCGTAAGCAACTATATAGCAAACCATTACTAAGTTTCAAATTACTTTTTATCAAATGATATCCAAAGTAATGTTCTTCGTCACTTTTGGTGAAAGCAAACTAGCTCAAATACTTATCCAATAAAGATTATACATGCTTTTTGATAAGAGATTTCTATCTGGGATTATTTGCTGCCTTATATGGATTAAAAAGATAAAAAGGAAATTTATAAAAGCACAACGATTTGAGGCATATCTGGGCGCTGTCACTGAAGCATTAAAGTAAGGCAAATTATATAAGTTCTTTATTTTTCGGGAGATTTATTTATCCTTTTAAGAAAAGACCAGCAGCGTAAGCAACTATATAGCAAACCATTACTAAGTTTCAAATTACTTTTTATCAAATGATATCCAAAGTAATGTTCTTCGTCACTTTTGGTGAAAGCAAACTAGCTCAAATACTTATCCAATAAAGATTATACATGCTTTTTGATAAGAGATTTCTATCTGGGATTATTTGCTGCCTTATATGGATTAAAAAGATAAAAAGGAAATTTATAAAAGCACAACGATTTGAGGCATATCTGGGCGCTGTCACTGAAGCATTAAAGTAAGGCAAATTATATAAGTTCTTTATTTTTCGGGAGATTTATTTATCCTTTTAAGAAAAAACAAGCAGCGTAAGCAGCTGTATAGCAAACTATTACCAAGTTTCAAATTACTTTTTACCAAATGATACCTAAAGTAATATCAGAAGTAAAACCAAGTAATAACGAAATAAGGTAAGAATAACTTTCCTGATTTTAAAGGTTATAAGATTGCATACGCCTGTGAAGTTACAAAATATCAGAAGGCTTTAATGCATATTTAAGAAAAAGAGCTGTTCACTGGATTTTATTCCGGTAAACAGCTCTTTAATTATTTTTTAAGAAGATAATGATTATCCTAGCATTTCAAATCCATTCCATAAATTACCTTCAGGAACCGGAGCTTCTAATTCAATCAGCTCTTTCGAAACCGGGTGAATAAAAGAAACTTTCCGTGAATGCAGGCAAATACTTCCGTCGGGATTTGAACGGGGAGAACCATATTTCAGGTCTCCTTTAATGGAACATCCCATTTTTGCCAATTGACAGCGAATCTGATGATGCCTTCCGGTGTGCAAGTGCACTTCAAGAAGATAATAATTCTGCGAATGTCCAATCAACTTATAGTCGAGAATGGCTTTCTTTGAATCCTTAACCTCTTTATCATAGGCATAACTTTTATTTTGTTTCTCGTTACGAACCAGATAGTGAACCAATTCACCTTCAGTTTCCTTCGGACAGTTCTTTACTATTGCCCAATAAGTCTTTTTCACCTCGCTGTTCTTAAACATCTCGTTTAGACGAGGTAGCGCCTTACTGGTTTTCGCAAAAAGAACTATTCCGCTTACAGGTCGGTCTAACCGGTGAACAACTCCCAGAAAAACATTGCCTGGCTTGTTGTATTTCTCCTTCAGGTACTGCTTTACAATCTCCGACAGAGGAGTATCTCCCGTTTTGTCTCCCTGAACTATCTCAGAACTCGACTTGTTGACAACAATAATGTGATTATCTTCGTATATTACGGTCATTCCTCAAATTACATGTTCATACCGCCACAGCAGTGAATTACCTGTCCACTTACATAAGAAGACAAATCAGAAGCCAAGAAAGTAGCTACATTAGCAACATCTTCCGGTGTACCACCACGACGTAATGGAATAGTCTTAGCCCATTCTGCTTTTACTTCATCTGTCAACGCTGCAGTCATATCAGTGATAATAAATCCTGGAGCAATAGCATTAGCACGAATTCCACGAGAACCTAATTCCTTAGCGATTGATTTAGCCAAACCAATCATACCAGCTTTAGAAGCTGAGTAATTACATTGACCAGCGTTACCAGAAACACCAACAACAGAAGCCATGTTGATAATGCTACCAGTCTTTTGTTTCATCATAACCGGAGTAATAGCGTGGATAAAGTTGAATGCAGATTTCAGGTTCACATTAATAACCATATCCCATTGTTGTTCGCTCATACGCATCATCAAACCATCACGAGTGATACCAGCGTTATTAACAAGAATGTCTACACGACCGAAATCCTTAACAATCTCAGCAACAACATTAGCTGTATCTTCAAAGTTTGCAGCGTTAGAAGCATAACCTTTAGCTTTTACGCCTAAAGCTTCTATTTCTTTTTCTGTATTTTTAGCATTTTCATCAATAACCAGGTCAGTGAATGCAATATTTGCTCCTTCAGAAGCAAACTTCAAAGCAATTGCTTTACCGATACCGCGAGCAGCTCCGGTTACAATAGCTGTTTTTCCATCTAATAATCCCATAATAATTGTAATTTAATCGTTTATTTATTGATTGATTTCTTTTCTACGCAATGCTCCATAAACTAAATTGGTAACATATTTCTTACGGACTGCAGCATCTAAATTACGCCCCAAATGACCACTAATATATGGAACTTCTATTCCTTTAACACAATAATGAACTATATTAGTTGTAATATTTACGTCATCGATCTGGAATACACCTTTCTCTTTTCCTTCAGTAAGAACAGCTCTTAAAAGTGCTATTTCCTTAGCATCAAATCTCCTTCGAACTCTTTCTACACGCCAGATATCACGAAAGAAATTGGCCTGCAAAGAGCCATTTCTGGAAACAACTTCCTTAATAGCATCCAAGCGAGTATAAATTAATTCTATAAGCTTCTCATCAGGGGAAATATCCTTCTCAGCTACCCTTTTCATTGTTTCAGAAAGTATATCCAATTCAGATTCTACCACAGCAGAATAAATTTCATCTTTATTTTTGAAATAAGTATAAAGAGTACGTCGTCCTTTCTTAGATGCAAGGGCGATATCATTCATTGTAGTATTTTCAACTCCTGTTTGAGCGAAAAGCTGTCGAGCTACGTCTACTAGTTTAATTCTGGTTTTTGATACAGTCATAGGCTATACCTGCACATTATTGTTTTATTTGAGCAAAAGTAGTTATTTTCTTCTTATTATACAAGAAAAGATTTACTAATTTAATTAATCGTGTTATTCAATAATCAATTCATACAACTAAAACAGAGCACTTTACGTTCAATTTTTATTATTATTGAAAATTTATTCTTAAAATAATTTGTTTTATAAGATAAAAGCAGTACTTTTGCACTCACAATATCGCGGAGTGGAGCAGTTGGTAGCTCGTTGGGCTCATAACCCAAAGGTCGTTCGTTCGAGTCGAGCCTCCGCAACTAAGTAAAGAGAATCAAGAAATTGGTTCTCTTTTTTCATTTATAGCCATATTCCAGGTCATACCAAAAAAACTGTGGGATCCGTATTTCAAGCTAAATAAGCTTATACCAAAAACCTATAGGATTTATATTTTAAGCAAAAATATTGCATAGTCTTAATATAAAGAATTTTATACCTCTTACACCTCATAATACAGCTCTAAAAGCCTTAATCTGACTGTGTTTTATCAATCATCCATTACGATGGACATTCTTAGAGTAAAGCTCATCCATTAAGCATTCATTTCTATATAATTACTAGCCAAGACATTCATAAAACGGTTTATAGAAATCTAAAACACCGAACTAAGACAAATAGACCTAATCAGAAAACAACAATAAGGGAACTAACTATTAATAGAAATAGAACAAAAAACAAAAATATAAGAAGTTGATAATCCGATTATTACAAAATATTCATATAATAAACACATAAATAACTTGCTTTTTAAAATTAAAGTAGTACTTTTGCACTCACAAACATCGCGGAGTGGAGCAGTTGGTAGCTCGTTGGGCTCATAACCCAAAGGTCGTTCGTTCGAGTCGAGCCTCCGCAACTAAGTAAAGAGAATCAAGAGATTGGTTCTCTTTTTTGTTTTTACTCCACAACATAGCATAAAGCAGAATCATTTTTTAAAAACCAACCATTTACTATGAATCCCGTTCAATTCCTAATTGGCCATAAATGCGATAAAATAAAATTTCCCGCACATGAATAGAAATAAGTGAATTACAAGAGAATAAGAAGGGAAGAAAAAGAGAATAAAAAAGTACAAAATACAAAACAAAAAACACAAAAAAGCATCTGATAATCAATGATTATCAAACACAAAGTATTAAAGCAGCCACAAAAATATAGCCACAGAGAAAGATATAAAAAGTGCTACTAACAAATAGCTAAATAGAAAAAAGCCCTATATAGCTCAAGATATAGATACAATCTATAGAGAAAAAAGATCTGAATAAAAAACTAGAGTTATAGGTGCACAAGATATATTGTCTGCTATCAAATAACAAACAACATAAAAAGCACAACTATTTTATGAAGAAGCAGAAATAAAAAATCTGCTTCTTCATAAATATATTATTCTAGCTATTTCTTTTTCTTTGAGCCACTTAAGCCATCAAGGGCTTTAAGAGCAGTTGAGTTCCCAGGCTCTATCTTCAGAATTTTATTCCAATACCCTTTGGAAGTTTCATATTCGCTGGCATTCTTACTTTTTTCTCCAGCTACCAAATGGTAAAATCCTAAATAACTATAGCATTCTATAAGAACCGGATTATAGCGAGGATCATTTTTTGCTAAACAAATTTCGACAGTTTTTTCGTAATATGGTTTAGCTAAACCTTTTGTTGCTTCCGGATCTAAGTTAGAGTTTGCTCTTGCTCTCCAGCAATTACCTCTATAATTATCTGGCTCCATTTCGGCAACTTTAGTAAAAATACTATCAGCCTTCAATAAAGAAGAAGTTTTTATATTTGGAAGAATACCATCAGTATTTGCATATGAATAATATTTCTTACCCAATTCTACTAACTGATCAGCACTAGGTTTTGAAACATTACCTAAATATTTCTCATATGACTTTATAGCATTTACAGGATCTCCAGCCTGTTCGTAAAAACCAGAAATTGTAGATAAAAGATCAATTTTAGTAGTATCTGCTTCAATGGCTTTTTCAAAAGAAGCTATTGCTTCTGGATATTTTTTCTTTTCAGCTAATATGGTACCATTGTATGTATAATCAAAATATGAGAACTGAGCATCTTTTGATTTATTGAAGAAATTATCTGCAGCTACGGTGGCATCATCAAATTTCTTAAGCTCTACATTATTATACATTGCCAAACGGTTGAAAGCAGGATCCTGAGCATTAAGCTTCAAACCCATTTGCGCAATTTCTAAAGACTTGTTATAATCTTTATTTAAGAAAAGTGTCATAGCATATTGCTTCAAATCGTCAGAATCATAATTTCCTGAAGCGATATACTCTCCATAATATTTTGCAGCATTGTCAAAGTCATTTTTAGCATAGTAAAGATCAGCTAATTCTTTGTTAGCAAGAGAGAAATTAGGTTCTTGTGTTTTAAGACGACCTAACATTTCAACTGCTAAAGCTTGATTCACATCACGATATGCACGAGCATACTTAACATAAGCTTCACGACAATTTGCATCAAACAAAATAGCTTGTTCATACATGCTACAAGCCTGACCTGCATCTTTTTTAGATTCGAAAATATCACCAGCAAAAACAAAAACAGGTGCATACTTTCTTGTTATTTTCTGTGCTCTTTCCAGATAATCATTTGCGGCTAAATGCTCGCCATTTTCTAAATAAGCACGTCCAGCTTCCAAAATAAGATCAACGTTCTTCTTATTTTTTCCTTTTAAAACATTCTCAATTGCATCTTTTGCTTGAACAGCATTTGATTTAATCTGCAACTTTGCTAAACCAATATTATTCAAAGCACTCACAGCATCTAATGACAAGCCTTTTTTATAGTAGTATAAAGCAGAGTCATTCTTGCTCTCTCCAAAATAGACATTTCCTAAGAAGTAACAAGTTTCAGCAGAATTTGCAGAATTAGAATTCAATTCTTGAAACAATAGGACTTTAGCCTGTTTTTGGAAACCTGCCTTATAGAAAGAGATACCTTCACTATCCTTCGCTTGAAGTGGAGAAAAAGCAAAACTTGCTAAAAAGAGGATTGAAGAAAATATTAAGTTACATTTCATCACTTTGCAATTTTTAAATCAATAATTAGTATTCGTCTTTAACATTTACAATACGCACCGGTTGTGTTGCAGGAACCAAACCGGATTTAAGAATGATCATTTGTCCGCGATCTGAAGTTAAGAAATTAGCAAATCCCGAAGACAAACCTTGTCGAGGATCGTTAATTAACAAATATACTGCACGGTAAAAAGGATAATCGCCCAAAGCAATATAGGCTTGATAAGGTTTATAACTATTTGAACCATCTGCTATATTGTCTTTACTAACAGCCATTACCCGAACTTCCTTCTTAAAGGTTAAATTTGTTGTGTCATTTTTAGCACCTAACCAATTAACGCCAATAATCCCAATAGCATTCGGAGTTTTTGAAACATAATCAAAAACTTGAAGATTAGTCTTTTGAGCATTAATACCTTTAGATGCAAAAGGTTTTCCTAAACAAATAGAGTCCTTTGCAAAACGGACTGTACTTGAATTTGGATTATCGAAAACAATTTGAATATTACCCAATTTAGAATTTGGATAAATTTCTTTCCATTTAGTAATTTGACCAGTTAGAATCTTTCTAACCTGGCTAACAGTAATAAGAGAATCTGGATTTTGATTATTAGTAATCAAACCAATACCGTCATAAGCCATTATAACTTCACGTGGAAAAAACTTACGACTATTAAAAGATTGAGTTTCTTTAGAAGATAGTCTACGGGTGGAAATAACCAACCGTACACTATCTTTTAATAAACTATTTATAGCATCTACCTCACTACAATATTTAGGTTTTATATGAACCTCAGAATTAAGTCCTTCAAACACTGCAATTTCTTCTTCAAGAATAGGCTTAAAACCTTCATCAACAGCAACAGGAATTGTTCCCGATGTTAAAGTATCAGTCCACCCATCTTTTGGCTTATTATCTTTGCATGAACAAAGAAGCAAAAAGAATAATATTGGAATTAATTTGAAGAACTTCATCATTTTATTGTAATTTAAAGGTAATAGGCACTACATAATATACTGGAACGTTCACACCATTTTGTTTTCCAGGAATCCATCTAGGAAGAGTACGGATTACACGAAGAGCTTCTTTATCACAATAAGGATCCAAAGAACGCATTACTTGTGCATCTTTAACTTCACCAGTTTTAGAAACAACAAAACGAATATAAACTTTACCTTGAACACCATTTTCCTGAGAAATTGTTGGATATCTCAATTTATCGAAAATGTATTTCAAAAGTTCTGCCTCACCACCAGGGAACTGAGGCATCTGTTCTACAGCTGTATAAGGTTTTTCTTCTACTTCTTCTACAGGAGCCTGAGTTACAACTTGCTTAATTTCAGCAATGTCTTTACCATGTTCCTCATCGTTACCCTTAACATCTGCAATAGAAATTGTTACCTTAGTTTCTTGCAATTCTTCCTGACTCTTCATTTCGTCTTCATCTCTAACTTCAGAGTCTTTCTTAATTACAGGAGCAACAAATTTTACAGAACTTTTTAATGGAGGAGGAGGAGGAGCGATTGGCTCAACCTTATTCAACTTTTTATCCTTTACTTCAGCTTCATCCAACTTAGACAAAGTAGTTACTTCAGTCATAACTTCCTTTTCTTCAGGAGTAGCCAATTTAATAAGTTCTGGTACAGCTACAAAGAATGCAGTCAAGAGAATGATAATCAGCATAGACCAATTATGTCTCTTTGGAGCATCCATACGCATTTTATATGCACCGTACCCTTTATTTCTTCCTTCGAATATTAAGTCACACCATTCTTCAGAAGCTAAATTAATTTTTGCCATTTTACTTTCTTGTTTTAGTGTTTAACTTAATTATTTGACACCTTGGGCAGTAGCTAATAAAGCTTTTTCGCCATCAGTGATAGGTACAATAACATACTTACTAATACAGCAAATCTGCATTTCGTCTAGAGCATCAATAAGATTTTTGTATGTTGATTTGTCTGCTGCTTTGATAATAACTGTAGGAGAACCTTTTTCTTCCTTAGCTTCAGCAATTTTTGCAGCACATTCTTCAGCAGAAATTTTCAAATCCTTTTTCTGTTGTTTCAAATCATTAACCTTCGCTACAATACTTCTGTTTTTGCTCAGAAGTAAGTCTCTTATACCAGTAGCAGTATAAGAAGTCGCTTGCAACAAAGAATTATCACCAGCTTTAAACTCACCTAGATAATAATAAACCTTATCGTTTTCACCAAGAACTAAAGTTACAGCTTGAGAAGCCTTAACTTTTGTTTGTTGAGATTCATCAACTTTATCATTTGTTGGCATACTTATTTCCATCGTTTGAGGTTTACTCAAAGATGTACAAAGCATGAAGAAAGTGATAAGCAACATGTTCATATCCACCATCGGCGTAAAGTCGACGCGGGTTTTCATTTTTTTCTGCTTTCCCTTTTTTCCTTTTCCGCTTTCTTTTTGTTCTACATCAGCGCTCATATTTCATCTATTTTTTTTCGGCTTCAACAGCTTTCAAAGAAGTAATCAGATTATATCTGTTTTCTTTAATGTCTTGAAGTGAATTCATAACTTTCTTAATTACAGAATAAGGAGTATTCTGGTCAGCTTTAATAGCAATACGTAGATCTGGATTCATGGAACGAGCAGCTTTTACCCATACTTTGAATTGATTATCAACACTATCTGTAGGTATACCTTGAGTTTTAAGAGCTTCATCCTGGTCTCTTTCAGGTAGATCTAAGAAAGTGCTCATTTTCTTCATCGGCACACCAAATGTGGTGTTCTTTCTGAAACTTTTAATTTGTTTAGGTGTAAATTTCACACCATATTGTTCTCCCACACTTACAAGTGTTTGTTCCATGTCATCTGGTTTATCCAGGGCCATAAATACTCTGCCTGCTGGATCGACAAGGATTGAGAGGACATTCTTTTCTGGAATTTTAATTTCAGAAACAGAACCTGGTGTCGTTACTTTTACTGGTTCCTTTTGTACGAAGGTTGATGTCAACATAAAAAAGGTCAAGAGCAATACAGTAACGTCACTCATCGCAGTCATATCGATGAAAGTTTCCTTTTTTGCAACTTTTACTTTAGCCATAAGTTATTTCTATTTTAAAAAATTTATTTACTGCTTATTTGTGAGAAGCTGCAAATGTCTGAACAATAGAGAAACCTACTTCGTCAAGGCTAAATGTTAATTTATCGATTTTGTTTGAATAATAGTTGTAAGAAATAACAGCTAAAGCACCAGTAGCAATACCACTAGCAGTGTTAATCAATGCTTCAGAGATACCTTGTGACAAAGCAGTAGAGTCAGCACCACCACCTGAAGACAAAGCAGCAAATGAACGGATCATACCGATTACAGTACCAAGAAGACCAAACAATGTACCTAAAGTAGTGATAGTTGCAATGATAGGAAGATTTTCAGTCATCATTGGCAATTCAAGAGCTGTAGCTTCTTCAAGTTCTTTTTGAATAGCTAATAACTTTTGTTCTTTACTTAAGCTAGCATCTTTTTCCATTTCATCATATTTAAGCAAAGTAGCACCTACTACATTAGCAACAGAACCTCTTTGTTTGTCACAAATAGCCTGAGCACCCTTAAGATCACCTTTTTCCAAAGCAGCTTTAATGTTTGCTACGAATTTAGTCAATGAACCTTTTCCATAAGCACTCTTAATAGCAATAAAACGCTCTACACTTAAAGACAACACTGTGAACATTAAAGTTAAGATAATAGGTACAATTATACCACCTTTGTGCATAGTACCTAAGAATTTACCAGGAAGAGGATGATTAGCAGGATCGTTATTCACAAAGTTTGAAGGATTACCTAATACAAAATGATAAATGCAAACTGCAATAATCAAACACGCAATGATAACAAGACCCGCGTTTTTAATACCTTTAACAGACGTTTTCTTAGATTTTTTTTGAGTAGTTTCCATAATAGTTTTTTTTAAACAATTTATTTTTAGAAATTAATAATTTTCACTTATATAACTTAACTTTAATATAAATTCATATAAAGCTGCAAAAAGCAATGTGCCATTTTTTTAATAATAGCATATTCCATTTACGACTAACGAATTTCTTTTTTTATTTATTTCATAGCATATAATAAATACCTAAAATTGTGTCTAAATAGCATTTACTGTCTAAACGTAAAACGTGCAACAAAAATAAGAACAAAATTGTTACTATGGTACGTTTTTACAATTTTTAATCAGTTTTTTTTAGAGTAAATAGATATTATACACCTAAATAGATAAAAATATATAACACTAAAGATATATTAGCAATTATAACATATTATATATCTGCATTTTGTTGCAAATATAATAACAAAAGTAATATATACATTATCAAATTAAAAATAAGTCTGTAAATAGATATTATTTTGCTAAAATTAATATTTTATATCTATTATCAATACTCTAATAAAACTTCATTTCTCTGATTAAGATGTCTTTTGTAACTATTTAGATAGTAGATTCTAATATTATTGCCAAAACCTTTGCCACACAATAATTTCAACTCTAAACACATTTAAACTATCATTGCTATATTATCGAGCAATAGTACTAAAAAAAAAACAATTAGTCAATAAATTGCTATACAAATTCAACAAATTTAATTCTAGATGACAATATATAAGCAATAATTACATTTATCTAAACTCAAAATCTAAGATATAAGATTAATTTGTTCTAATAATCAATTGATTTTCAAATGATTATTAAATAACTATATTCCCTCATAAAATTTATATATGCAAATAAAAACAGCAGCAATAATATTCAGCGTAACCAGAAAGGTTCATGTAATCAAAGAAGGTGAAATAGATGTATAGAGGGCTCACCCACTAAATATCGAGTGAACCGTATAGAGACGCATATACAACAAAAAAAGAGTCCCATTCATTATTCAATGAACAGGACTCTTTGATAAAACGGCAGCTACCTACTCTCCCACTGTTACGCAGTACCATCGGCGTGATCAGGCTTAACTTCTCTGTTCGGAATGGGAAGAGGTGGAACCCTGATGCTATAGCTACCTTAATATTTTTAATTTCTTTTTTATCTGATTTATATTTATCAGATTCTATTAAGATAAACACAATGTAAAAGCAATAAACAAGCTCTTTCTAGTATTTTAAGAGCCAAATTATCTAGCCAACCATATATGGCATAGAAGAAAGTGTACGGGCAATTAGTACTGCTCGGCTTTGACATTACTGTCTTTACACCTGCAGCCTATCAACGTTGTCGTCTTCAACGACCCTAAGAAATCTAATCTTGTGGCTGGCTTCGTACTTAGATGCTTTCAGCACTTATCCAATCCCGACTTAGATACCCGGCAATGCACCTGGCGGCACAACCGGTAAACCAGCGGTCAGTCCAACACGGTCCTCTCGTACTAGTGTCAGAGCCACGCAAATTTCATACGCCCACGATAGATAGAGACCGAACTGTCTCACGACGTTCTGAACCCAGCTCGCGTGCCACTTTAATGGGCGAACAGCCCAACCCTTGGGACCTTCTCCAGCCCCAGGATGTGACGAGCCGACATCGAGGTGCCAAACCGCTCCGTCGATATGAGCTCTTGGGAGCGATCAGCCTGTTATCCCCGGAGTACCTTTTATCCTTTGAGCGATGTCCCTTCCATACGGAAACACCGGATCACTATGCTCTAGTTTCCTACCTGATCGACTTGTCGGTCTCCCAGTCAAGCACCCTTATGCCATTACACTCTGCGGACGGTTACCAATCGTCCTGAGGGTACCTTTAGAAGCCTCCGTTACACTTTTGGAGGCGACCACCCCAGTCAAACTACCCACCAAACAGTGTCCTCACATTCGCGAGTTAGAACTCAAATAATCAAAGGGCCGTATTTCAACAGCGGCTCCACAAATACTGGCGTACCTGCTTCAAAGCCTCCGGCCTATCCTACACATCAATTACCCAAATTCAATGTTAAGCTATAGTAAAGGTTCACGGGGTCTTTTCGTCCCATCGCGGGTAATCGGCATCTTCACCGATACTACAATTTCACTGAGCTCACGGTTGAGACAGTGTCCAGATCATTACACCATTCGTGCAGGTCGGAACTTACCCGACAAGGAATTTCGCTACCTTAGGACCGTTATAGTTACGGCCGCCGTTTACTGGGGCTTCAATTCAATGCTTCTCTTGCGATGACATCTCCTCTTAACCTTCCAGCACCGGGCAGGTGTCAGGCTATATACTTGATCTTTCAATTTTGCATAGCCCTGTGTTTTTGTTAAACAGTTGCCTGGACCTATTCTCTGCGCCCTCATTACTGAGGGACCCTTTCTCCCGAAGTTACAGGGTCAATTTGCCTAGTTCCTTAACCGTGATTCACTCAAGCGCCTTAGTATATTCTACCCGACTACGTGTGTCCGTTTACGGTACGGGTACCTTAAAGATTAAGTTTAGCGGATTTTCTTGGGAGTCTGTTTACATACACTATCCAATCACCACAAGGGCTCTCGGTACTATCAGGTTCGACTAGTCTTCCGGATTTGCCTGGAAAACTAATATCTACACCCTTCAACCGGCTATTCCGTCAGCCGGCGGTATTGTCACTTCTCCGTCTCCACATCACTCTTTAAGGTAGTAAGGGAATATTAACCCTTTCTGCCATCGGCCTCGCCGTTCGGCTGAGCCTTAGGACCCGACTAACCCTGATCCGATTAGCGTTGATCAGGAAACCTTAGTCTTTCGGCGAGGGGGTTTCTCACCCCCTTTATCGTTACTTATACCTACATTTGCTTTTCCACACGCTCCAGCAAAGCTCACGCTTCACATTCAACGCAGAGTGGAATGCTCCCCTACCAACCATTACTGGTTCCATAGCTTCGGTAAATTGCTTATGCCCGATTATTATCCACGCCAAACTCCTCGACTAGTGAGCTGTTACGCACTCTTTAAATGAATGGCTGCTTCCAAGCCAACATCCTAGCTGTCTTAGCAATCTGACTTCGTTAGTTCAACTTAGCAATTATTTCGGGACCTTAGCTGATGGTCTGGATTCTTCTCCTCTCGGGCACGGACCTTAGCACCCATGCCCTCACTCCTGATATTGAACTAATGCGCATTCGGAGTTTATCAAGACTTGATAGGCGGTGAAGCCCTCGCATCTTATCAGTCGCTCTACCTCACATTAGTAATTATCAAGGCTGCACCTAAATGCATTTCGGGGAGTACGAGCTATCTCCAAGTTTGATTAGCCTTTCACCCCCACCCACAGTTCATCCGGAAGCTTTTCAACGCTTATCGGTTCGGTCCTCCAGTTAGTGTTACCTAACCTTCAACCTGACCATGGGTAGATCACTTGGTTTCGCGTCTACTACCACTGACTAAATCGCCCTATTCAGACTCGCTTTCGCTTCGGCTGCAAAACTTAATTTCTTAACCTTGCCAGTGACAGTAACTCGTAGGTTCATTATGCAAAAGGCACGCCGTCACAGCACGAAGCTGCTCCGACCGCTTGTAAGCGCATGGTTTCAGGGACTATTTCACTCTTCTATTCGAAGTTCTTTTCACCTTTCCTTCACAGTACTGGTTCACTATCGGTCTCTCGGGAGTATTTAGCCTTACCGGATGGTCCCGGCAGATTCATGCAGAATTTCTCGTGCTCCGCACTACTCAGGATACCACTACAGTATATATTGGATTCATGTACGCAACTATCATGCTCTATGGTGACACTTTCCAGAGTCTTCCATTCTCCAATATAAGTCCGATATCGTGGTCCTACAACCCCAATTATGCCGTAACATAATTGGTTTGGGCTAATCCGCGTTCGCTCGCCACTACTTACGGAATCATTCAATTATTTTCTTCTCCTACAGGTACTAAGATGTTTCAGTTCCCTGCGTTCGCCTCCATTTAAAATGGATAATATCCCTTCAGGATATTGGGTTGTCCCATTCGGAAATCTTCGGATTAAAGGCTATTTGCACCTACCCGAAGCTTATCGCAGCTTATCACGTCCTTCATCGCCTCCGAGAGCCAAGGCATCCGCCATGCGCCCTTGCTTACTTTCTTCAAACACTGTAAACTATTCGTAGTTATACGTTTTCGTTTACCATATGGTTCGATATATACTTTAGCTCTTTTTATCTCTAAAAATTACTTTATTTATTGCTTTTGTACATCATGTCAAAGATCGTTTCAAGCCTTAGCTTGATCGTGGAGAATAACGGATTCGAACCGTTGACCCCCTGCGTGCAAGGCAGGTGCTCTAGCCAGCTGAGCTAATCCCCCGAAATTTTTCTGAAGCGTTTGTTTTGGGATGGTTAATCCTTGTTGCTCCGATTTTTTTCGCGTAGTCCCAGGCAGAGTTGAACTGCCGACCTCTACATTATCAGTGTAGCGCTCTAACCAACTGAGCTATAGGACTGTCGTTCAAAACCTCTTACCTTTCGGCTCGGCTTCTTTCTAATCTCTTATTTCTTATATAGAATAAACTAAAACAGTAGTACAATAAAAAGCGAACCAGATAAAAGGAATCACTCCAGAAAGGAGGTGTTCCAGCCGCACCTTCCGGTACGGCTACCTTGTTACGACTTAGCCCCAGTCACCAGTTTTACCCTAGGGCGCTCCTTACGGTTACGCACTTCAGGTACCCCCGGCTCCCATGGCTTGACGGGCGGTGTGTACAAGGCCCGGGAACGTATTCACCGCGCCGTGGCTGATGCGCGATTACTAGCGAATCCAGCTTCATGGAGTCGGGTTGCAGACTCCAATCCGAACTGAGAGAGGCTTTTGGGATTAGCATCCTGTTGCCAGGTAGCGACCTTCTGTACCCCCCATTGTAACACGTGTGTAGCCCCAGACGTAAGGGCCGTGCTGATTTGACGTCATCCCCACCTTCCTCGCATCTTACGACGGCAGTCTCGATAGAGTCCTCAGCTTAACCTGTTAGTAACTATCAATAAGGGTTGCGCTCGTTATGGCACTTAAGCCGACACCTCACGGCACGAGCTGACGACAACCATGCAGCACCTTCACAGATGTCCAAAGACTATAATGTTTCCACTATATTCATCTGCAATTTAAGCCTGGGTAAGGTTCCTCGCGTATCATCGAATTAAACCACATGTTCCTCCGCTTGTGCGGGCCCCCGTCAATTCCTTTGAGTTTCACCGTTGCCGGCGTACTCCCCAGGTGGAATACTTAATGCTTTCGCTTGGCCGCTTGCTGTATATCGCAAACAGCGAGTATTCATCGTTTACTGTGTGGACTACCAGGGTATCTAATCCTGTTTGATACCCACACTTTCGTGCCTCAGCGTCAGTTGTACCCCGGTAAGCTGCCTTCGCAATTGGAGTTCTTCGTGATATCTAAGCATTTCACCGCTACACCACGAATTCCGCCTACCTTATGTACACTCAAGAATAACAGTATCAACTGCAATTTTACGGTTGAGCCGCAAACTTTCACAACTGACTTATTATTCCGCCTACGCACCCTTTAAACCCAATAAATCCGGATAACGCTCGGATCCTCCGTATTACCGCGGCTGCTGGCACGGAGTTAGCCGATCCTTATTCATAGTATACATACAAAAACCCACACGTGGGTCACTTTATTCTACTATAAAAGAAGTTTACAATCCATAGGACCTTCATCCTTCACGCTACTTGGCTGGTTCAGGCTCTCGCCCATTGACCAATATTCCTCACTGCTGCCTCCCGTAGGAGTTTGGTCCGTGTCTCAGTACCAATGTGGGGGACCTTCCTCTCAGAACCCCTATCCATCGAAGACTTGGTGAGCCGTTACCTCACCAACTATCTAATGGAACGCATCCCCATCCATAACCAATAAATCTTTAACTTAAAAAAGATGCCTTTCTTAAGTACTATCGGGTATTAATCTTTCTTTCGAAAGGCTATCCCCGAGTTATGGGAAGGTTGGATACGTGTTACTCACCCGTGCGCCGGTCGTCAGCGGTATTGCTACCCTGCTACCCCTCGACTTGCATGTGTTAAGCCTGTAGCTAGCGTTCATCCTGAGCCAGGATCAAACTCTTCATTGTAAAAGTTTCATTTAAATTCTGTCCAGGATTCCGTTTATCTTAATTGACGGTTCGCATTTTTATTTTACCAAGTACATGTATCAATACACGCACTTAATGCTCTTGTACTACTTGTTTCGTTTATTTATAATCTTTTCAAAGAACGATTCTTTTTGTTACGCTTGTTTTCGTAAGCGGATGCAAAGGTAGAACTTTTAATTTTAACCTCCAAATGTTTTCGAGAATATTTTTTAAATTCTTTTTCTCTAAAACCTCGATGAATGCACCGGTTTCACTTACATTATGTCAACTGCGTAAGCTTTGTCTCTCTTGCAAAGCGGGTGCAAAAGTAGACTATTACTCCTAACAATCCAAATATATCTAACTCTTTTTTATATCTTTTTTTGCAATTAATAGGTAACTAGCTGTATTACAACTGTGTTACAGAACATATTTTTTTCACTTTGCAAGGAACTTTGGGAAAGGTTACTACTTTATATACATTATATATTTACGTGCGCGCGTAAGGGGTGCCGAAAAGTTTAATAGTTCACATTACGCCGGAAAAGCTTAAAAGTTACTTTTAGTTAGATTCTCACGAAAAAAAACAAAATGCACGCTTCGATCTGCTACATCTGCTACAAAATAGGTTTTACTCATTGTATGTCAGCCACTTATGTTGGTGGCAGATAAAAACTATCTACAAATCATCTGCTACCAAATGGTTGTATCTGCTACTAAAGTAGCAACACTATTTATTTTGAAAAGCAGGCCAGATATTTTAAATAATCCCGCGGGAGATTTTATTTCTCACGAGGACTATTTATTGAATCTTGTACAGAACATTGTTTTCTTCTGTACAAAAGAATACATTGTTCTGTACAAAAGATTGCATTCTTTTGTACAAGAACACACAAAGATGTCTAGGAGGATTTTAGAAAGGTGGCGAGTGTTTGCTAAAAAGCCGGAGAGAATTGGAAGAAATTAAACCGGAAGTGATCTTTCATGGAATTGACTTGCTAATTTTACCGTTATTAATAAGATTGGATTATTATATTATTGTTATTCTGAAACAGGCATTACAGAAAATGGAAGATAATACAATGAAAAACAGGGTTAGGTCCTTATAGTGATACAAAAGTGAATAGACTAAAGAAAAATGAGGAGAACATTTCAAAACCAATTTTATATACCCATAGATGAGAGTAAAACCCCAAAATATAAAGGGGTTGTTTTTGATGGCACACTATTGTATCCATATAAAAGGGAGTAAAACATAGATAGAACAGGAAAATTATGTTATAGCAAGCACCCAGAAGATAGGCACTTACTCGATTAACATCTGGATAAAACACAAAAATGCAGCATGCGGTTAGTTTTTATATACGCTTACCCCAAGATCAAGTTCATCTAAATAGCCCTCTGACCTAGTGTGGTTAGTTTTTACGTACGATTACCCTCTAGTTAGAACACTAAAAAGATCTATATCAGCAATTCTATTGCACCGTTATAGAAGAGGTAAAAACCAGCAGTAGCAGATAGATGTGTTTAGTGGGAGATAAAATGTATTATGTTTTTATCTCCCACTAAACTAGACGTCTGAGTATCAATATTATGAGTGCAATTTAGTAGCAGGTAGCAGATGATTATGAAATTTTTATTTTTTTCAGGAGAAAAGGAATCCTTTTCCAATATAAACAACTCTTTATCAATCTAGATAAATAAATTCCATGATATAGAATTCTTTTAATATTGTTTTGAAAGATAGTTTTCGTAATTTTGCAGAGATTCGAAAGAAAATAAAATGATTGATCAAGCTACTGTAGATAGAATTATTGATGCTGCACAAATTGTAGATGTAGTATCTGAATTTGTAACCTTACGCAAAAGAGGTGTGAATTATGTAGGGCTCTGCCCTTTTCATAATGAAAAAACTCCGTCTTTCAGCGTATCTCCCTCCAAAGGATTATGCAAATGTTTCAGTTGCGGAAAAGGTGGAAACGCTGTTCATTTTATCATGGAGCATGAACAATTATCTTATTATGAAGCTCTGAAATTTCTGGCAAAAAAGTACAACATCGAGATAAAGGAAAGAGAGCTAAGCAACGAAGAGAAGCAAGCCCAGAATGCCAGAGAGAGTATGTTTATTGTAAACGGCTTTGCCAGAGATTATTTTCAAGATATACTTGTGAATCATATAGATGGAAAAGCCATAGGAATGGCTTACTTCAGGCAGAGAGGATTTCGCGATGATATTATAAAAAAATTCCAACTTGGATTTAGTACAGATGTACGTGACGCCTTGGTACAGGAGGCACAGAGAAAAGGATATCAAAAAGAATTTCTACTGAAGACCGGACTATGCTATGAGCGCGATGATCATTCCTTAAGTGACCGTTTCAGAGGAAGAGTTATTTTTCCGGTTCATACTCTATCCGGAAAAGTTGTAGCCTTCGGAGGCCGAATTCTTACTACAGACAAGAAAATAGCCAAATATGTTAATTCACCCGAATCTGAAATATATCACAAAAGTAGCGAGCTATACGGTATATATTTCGCCAAGCAAGCTATTGTTAAACAAGACAGGTGCTTTCTTGTAGAAGGATATACTGATGTTATTTCCATGCATCAGTCCGGCATTGAAAACGTTGTAGCTTCGTCCGGTACATCCTTAACATCGGGGCAGATCAGATTAATTCATCGTTTTACAAATAATATCACCGTGCTTTACGATGGAGATATGGCCGGAATTAAAGCCTCAATAAGAGGTATTGACATGCTTTTGGAAGAAGGAATGAACATCAAGGTGGTATTGTTGCCTGACGGAGATGATCCCGATTCTTTTGCCAGAAAGCATAACGCAACAGATTTCCAGGCATATATCAATGAGCATGAAGTAGACTTTATCAGATTTAAAGCTAATCTGTTAATTAACGAAGCAGGAAAAGATCCGATGAAGCGCGCAGAGCTTATTTCGGATATTGTAAGAAGTATATCTGTAATACCCGAAGCAATAGTCAGATCAGTATATATCAGAGAATGTAGTCAATTACTCAGAGTTGAAGAGAGACTGCTCCAGATGGAGATGGGGAAATTAATTGAGAAGCAACAGGAAAAGAATAACAAACCTGCATACAACGAAGCTCAGTTCCCTCCTCCTATAGAAGAAATCATTCCCGAAGAGATTTATCAGTCATTTATTCCGGCTGAAGGAAAAGAAGGAAGCGAATTTTATCAGTACGAACGTCTTATCATGAGCGCACTTGTAAGATATGGTGAGAAAGTTATGTGCAATATGAAAACTGAAGAGGGAGAAGAAACTCCGACTACAGTTATTGAATATATCACCAATGACTTAAAACAGGACGATTTAAAGTTCCACAATCCAATCCATCGAAAGATTCTATCTGAAGCAGGGGCACATTTAAAAGATAATAACTTTATCTGCGCAAGATATTTTATTGCACACCCAGATCCATTAATAAGTAAGCTAGCAGCAGAACTGTCGAGTGACCGCGACCAACTAAGTAAATATCACACTAAAGGGCAGCATATAATAACAGACGATGAACGATTACACGAGTTAGTGCCTTCTCTTATGACCAGTTTTAAGAATGCCATTATAGAGGAGGAACTAAAACACATTATGTATGCACTTCAGGATCCTGAGAATAGTAAATCTGAAGAAAAATATACGGCCATAATAAAACGCTATAAGGATATAGAAAGAATACGTAATATGATGGCCAAAAGACTTGGTGACAGAGTTTTTTTAAAAAAATAAGCTACTATTTATGGGCAATAAGGTCCATAAATTCACTACGAGTTGTAGCATTCTTAAAAGCTCCCGAGAAATCAGAAGTAGTAGTAATTGCATTTTGCTTTTCAACTCCTCTCATCTGCATACACATATGCTTTGCTTCAACAACCACCATTACTCCTAATGGGTTAAGAGTTTGCTGAATGCATTCCTTAATCTGCAAAGTCATTCTTTCCTGAACCTGCAAACGATGGGAGAAAATATCAACTACGCGGGCAATCTTGCTTAGGCCGGTAATATAACCATTAGGAATATAAGCTACATGAACTTTTCCATAAAAAGGAATTATGTGATGTTCACAAAGAGAAAAGAAATCGATATCTTTAACTATCACCATTTGGTTGTAGTCCTCTTTAAACTTAGCAGAGCGAAGCACTTCGTGAGGATCTTCTCCATATCCCCTGGTTAAAGTAATCATTGCCTTGGCTACTCGTTCGGGAGTTTTCAACAAGCCTTCTCTGTTTACATCCTCTCCTAATATTTCTAATATATTATGATAGTTCTTCTTTAATTCTTCAATTTGGAAATTCAAAGCTTCTTCCTTAGTCATCATCTATAGTGGTATAATAATTTGCGTTCTTACAATAGAAGCCTCGCTAAAAGCTCCCGTTTGCTTCATTTTTTTCATCATTGCATACGCTTCTTCTATTGTTTTATAATCGCCAGCCTGGCACAACCATCTTGGCGAGATAAAAATAGTATAAACCGATAATTGCGGAAAATAGCTTTTCACCTTTCCCTCAATTTCGTATGCAGTGTTCCTTGCTTCTCTTGAATCACCGCCAGAAAAAACAAGAATTCTATACCCTGATTCTTTCAGAACTTTTGTTTCTTTGGTATGTTGCGATCCAATCAAAGATTCCAAACGTTGATCCTGGTGAATTGTTACAGTTCCACAACCAGGCTCCTGACGTTCCAGACTCTTAATTATATTATTTTGTGCTTTAACACCTGTTACAAGACAAAATAAAAACAACAGTAAAACAGGATAAAGTTTCATGGTTGAAAAAATAAAATAAGTAGAAGGAGGAGAGTTCCTCCTTCTACTTCTAATTTTTATGCATTAAAAGCATCAATAATACCTTTAAAGTCAGCAACTTTCAAAGAAGCACCACCGATAAGCCCACCATCAACATCAGGATTAGCAAACAATTCTTTTGCATTAGAAGCTTTGCAGCTACCACCATACAAGATAGAAGTGTTATCAGCAACTTCTTTTCCGTATTTTTCAACAATTGTAGAACGGATGTATGCATGAATTTCCTGAGCTTGTTCTGCAGTAGCAGTTTTACCTGTACCAATAGCCCAAACTGGTTCGTAAGCTAAAACGATTTTAGAGAAGTCTTCAGCAGAAAGATCATACAAAGAACCAGCCAACTGAGAGTAAACAATTTCATTTTGTTTTCCAGCTTCACGTTCTTCCAAAACTTCACCAATACAGAAAATTGGAGTCAAGCCATTAGCTAAAGCCAAAGCAACTTTTTCTTTCAGGATTTCTGCAGTTTCGTTATAGTAAGCACGACGTTCTGAGTGGCCAAGGATTACATATTTAGCACCTGTTGATGCAACCATAGCAGCAGAAACTTCACCAGTATAAGCACCAGATTCTTGATCTGCACAGTTCTGAGCAGCAACACCAATCTTATTTGTATTGATAGCAGCAGCTACAGATGCAAGATGAATGAAAGGAGTACCGATAATTACATCACAATTTGGCTTTTCGTTAGCCATTACTTCATTTAACTCTTTTGCCAATGCTAAACCTTCAGCAAGGGTCTTGTTCATTTTCCAGTTACCTGCAACAATGTTTTTTCTCATTTTTCTATTTTTTAAAGGGTTAATTAAATTCCTTTGTCGTTTTTTGTCCAGACGTTTAATTACTAACAGGTCTAATCCCAGTACAAATAACAGAGGGATTATAAACCATAATATAACCAAAATAATAGTGTGTTTATCATCAACCAATTTCTGATGACCTATTTCAAGCTTATCTAGTTTTCCGGAAAGAGCATATTCATCCAACAAATTTGAATGATGCCACTTATTTAAAATAACCCCGTTTTTAATCAAGACTAATCCCGGATTAGAACGAATTATTGTTTTTAAAGTAACACCATCACTAAAACAGAAAGGATATTCTGCTCCAGTTTTACCTTTCCACTGTTCTATTTGAGTATCTAAAGAAGAGGTAAGACAATAGAAAGAATAACCATTCTCAACACTATAGTCATAAATTTCATTGATTAAATCAATATCATTATCATCAGCTTCTTCAATTCGATGCGCAATCAACAAGAAAGTGTAACCTTTATCAGTTAGTATCTTATTCGTTATATCCTCCCCTGTTTTCATTTCAGTAATAGAGAAATCATGAATTGGAGGTTCGTAACCTTTCTCTTTTAAAACAGTTCTTGAATCAACAAATTTCCAGGTACTATCCGGATAATTTTCCAATGTAAATTCTTTCTTTACCCCATTCTTTTCAAGGGTAAAGAAATTCTCATAAACACTTTTCTTTGCCCCTTCAGGTATCGACATACTCTGAAGTACGTTAGTTCCAATTTTATAAGGACGGAAATCTAAAATTGGCAAGTTCCGATAACAGTAAATGGATAGAACTAAGCCAAAAAAGATAATATATAAAGCAATTAGCCACTGAGTTTTTTCGCTGACAAGTCTAATAATCCGAGGTTTCCAGAAAAAACAAGAAATTGCGGCAATAAGCAATACTATATTTTTGTAAAAAGTTTGCCAATTAGTCAATACTAAGGCATCACCAAAACAGCCACAATCAGAAACAGGATTTTTTAGAGCTAAATAAAAAGTAAGAGGAGTCATAAACATTAGCAGCAAAAGGGCTAATGCAGTACTTGTATTTTTCCGAATCCCGAAAAGAAGATATCCTCCCACTGAAAGTTCAAAAACAGCGAGAAAAACAGCAAGGGTAAGAGGGAGAAAATCAGGCATAAATGAAGTTAATCCAAAGGCCTCAGCATAATCCTGGATCTTATAGGTAGAACCAAGCGGATCTATAGCTTTCACGAAACCCGAGAAAACAAATACAATGCCAAGGAGAAATCTACAAAGATTCACCCATACATCCAAAATTCTATTTTGCTGATTTTTTGTCTCCAAATTCTATTTTTATCAAGCCAAATACTGAATAATTAATCATATCCATATAGTTGGCATCTATTCCTTCTGAAACCAAGGTTTGTCCGGAAAGGCTCTCTATTTGTTTAGTTCTGTAAATCTTCATTAAAATAAGATCTGTATACGAGGTTATCCTCATAGATCTCCAAGCCTCATCATAATCATGATTTTTAGCCAGCATCAATTCTAAAGCAGAATTAGCATATTTATCATACAAAACCATTGCTTCATCAACAGTAATATCAGCAGATTCTGCATATCCTAATTCAAGCTGAATTAATCCTACAATTCCATAATTTACAATAGCTATAAATTCAGACCGAACTCCTTCATCTACCAAAGAAACCCCTTTAGTCTCAATTGAGCGTATACGATTTGCTTTTATAAAAATCTGATCTGTCACAGAAGCCGGACGTAAAATGCGCCATGCTGGTCCGTAATCATGAAGCTTCTTAAAAAACAAATCACGACAGAGAGCTATAACATGTTCAAATTGTTGCTTAGTATCTTTCATTTCATTATAAATAAAGTGCAAAGTTAAGAAATTATTAAGAAAAAATAAGAAGAGGATGCTCTAAATTACATTAAAGCATCCTCTTCTTTTAAATATCATTGAAAAATCTATGAACAACGTATAATCTGACCAGGTTTTAGTCTTGATTTCTTTGTGAGACCATTCATTTTACGCAAATCAGCAATCGCAACTCCTCTTTGTTTTGCTATTTTAGAAAGCGTATCGCCTCTGCGAACCTTATGATACTTAATAACATTATCATCAGCGGCATCATTAGAAGCAGCAACAGCAGTAGCTCCCTTACGTTCATATCTACTATTTCTATTAAATGTATATGTATCAGCTACAACATCCTGATTTGGAAAATCGAACATTAATGCCGGATTTATTGCAATGCCTAGAAAGCGAGTTTCAAAATGAAGGTGAGAACCCGTTGAGTGTCCTGTATTACCTCCCAAACCAATAATTTCTCCAGCTTTAACTATTTGATCCGGATCTACTAATTGTCTAGATAAGTGGCCATAAATTGTTTCAAGTCCGTTTGAATGACGTATCACAATATATTTCCCATACCCACGCGCTTCATATTTAACAATACGAACTTTTCCATCAAACGCAGCGCGGATAGTATCGCCAATTTCAACTTTTAAATCGAGTCCGTTATGCATTCTTCTCCAACGAGGGCCGAATGGAGATGTGATTTTTCTGCTTGGAGTAGGCATATAGAAGCCTCTTAGATCAATTGTGAACGATTCGGGTATAACTGTTTCAGATTTTTTCCCATAAGCATGCACATATTCATTATTCCAGCTTGGATACAAGCTGTAAGCAGGAAAAGCAGCTTGTTCAGCTCTTATCTGTTTCTGTAAAGCTAAGGAATCAACACTCTTTAATTTTCTGTCAATAGGAGCCTGACGCGCAATAAGATCCTGAGAAAAAGAACTCAGACTTACCATTGCCGCGGCTGCTACTAACATTGTTTTAACGCAAATAAAATTCATTCGTACTATTTTTCGATTAAAACTCATCGTTAGCATACAAATAATCAAATGTAGCTACATTATACTCGAAGAGTTCATCGGGTTTAAAAAATCTGTTTAACTCTGCTTTCGCAGTTTCGGGTGAATCGGAAGCATGAATAATGTTTTCTTGAAAACTCATACTAAAATCACCTCTAATTGTTCCGGGAGCAGCCAAACGTCCATTTGTTGGTCCAGCCAACGTACGAACAACTTGAATAGCATCCACACCTTCATAGCAACATACAATAACAGGAGCGGTCATCATTGAGTCTTTCACGCGTTGAAAGAATGATTTTGTGCTAAGATGTGAATAATGCTCACTTAGAATATCATCTGTTAATTGAATCATTTTCATACCTGCAAGTCTCAAACCTTTCCGTTCAAAACGTTTGGTTATCTCACCAACTAGTCCTCTTTGAAGAGTGCAAGGTTTTAGTATTACCAAAGTTTGTTCCATGCAGAATAATGATTTTTTATCAGTTTTACGTCCTGTTTTATTTTTAATATTCTCAAAGATAGCATTTTTCCGAGAAAAGTCAAAACCCAATTAACTATTTTTTAGAATTAAAATGTTCGCTTTTTTAAAAATGAATCCCGCAAAGTCCCGCCTATAAGTCGTATCAATATCATATATGTTATACAACATGCAGCAAAACAATATTCTGCATTTTAACTGTATATTAAAAACATTTTCAACTTATAGACGCCCAATTTACATTTGTTTTACGTAAAGATTTGAGTTGTTTCCACAGTAATTCATTATCTGAACTAACACCCAAAGGGTCATTATCAACAATTTCCTGTGCTATATTGCGCACATATTGAAGAAGTTGTCCATCTCGCGCAAGATCTGCTATTTTCAAATCAAAAGCTATTCCGCTCTGTTGGGTACCTTCTAAATCGCCGGGACCACGCAATTTCAAATCGGCCTCTGCTATTTCAAAGCCGTCATTTGTGCGAACCATAATTTCAAGTCGTTTGCGGGTATCTTCGGATAGTTTGTAATTAGTAACCAAAATACAATAAGACTGATCGGCACCCCGACCTACCCTTCCTCGTAGCTGATGTAATTGAGAAAGTCCGAACCTCTCTGCATTTTCAATCACCATCACAGATGCATTAGGTACATTCACTCCCACTTCAATAACAGTAGTAGCGACCATAATCTGTGTTTCTCCACTGACAAACCTCTGCATCTCAGCATCTTTCTCTGCAGCTTTCATCTTGCCATGTAATTTGCTAACTTTATGCTGAGGAAAGGCTTCACAAATATGGAGATAACCTTCTTCCAAGTTCTTTAAGTCTATTTTCTCACTTTCTTTTATTAAAGGGTATACAATATAGATCTGACGTCCTTCTGCTATTTGCTTACCAATTGAAAGATATAAGCTTTCCCTTCTGTTATCAAACTGATGCATTGTTGCAATTGGTTTTCTTCCTGGAGGAAGTTCGTCAATAACAGAAACATCTAAGTCGCCATAAAGAGTCATAGCAAGCGTACGAGGTATTGGAGTTGCAGTCATAACAAGTATATGAGGGGGATAAATGCTCTTTTGCCATAACTTAGCACGTTGAGCTACCCCGAAACGGTGCTGTTCGTCGATCACCACTAATCCTAGTTTTGAGAAAGTAACATTATCTTCTATAACAGCATGTGTTCCTATCAGGATATTAATATTTCCAGTAATCAGATCGGATAATAATTTCTCTCGCTTCTTACCTTTAACGGAACCTGTTAATAACTCCACATGGATATTTAATCCAAAAAGCAGCTCCTTTATTGTTTCGGTATGCTGGTTTGCAAGTATCTCTGTCGGTGCCATCAGACATGCCTGATATCCATTATCTATAGCAATAAGCATGCTCATTAATGCAACCAGCGTTTTACCACTACCCACATCTCCTTGCAAAAGCCTATTCATTTGTTTGCCACACCCCACATCATTACGTATCTCCTTAACAACACGTTTCTGGGCTCCGGTTAATTCAAAAGGAAGGTTTTTGGCATAGAATTCATTGAAAGCCTTTCCTATATGCTCGAATATGTAACCACGATATTTTTGTTGCCGATCCTTACTGTATCGAAGAATATTTAATTGTATATAAAACAACTCTTCAAATTTCAGTCGCATTTGTGCTTTACGCAACAAATCCGGATTTTTAGGGAAATGTATATTCCTCAAAGCATCAGTAAGAGACATCAAATGATGCTTAGAAATAATAGCAGTAGTAAGAGTCTCAGGTAATGGAGACTGCAGTTGCAGGAATGCAGCTTCAACAAGTTTTTGCATGGCAGTAGAGTTGAGAAAGCTACGCTTCATTTTCTCTGTTGTATTATAATACGGCTGCAGCCCCATTGAAGAAAGTGTAAGTTCCGAAGCATTATCTACATCGGGATGAGCAATATTAATTCGCCCTCCATACACTGTCGGTTTACCAAAAACTATGTATTCTTCGTGAGCTTTATATTTACCTGCAATGTATTTAATTCCCTGAAACCACACCAAATCGACAACTCCTGTACCATCGGAAAAGTGTGCAACTAATCGTCTTTGCCTTCCCTCACCAAAAGTTTCGAAACTAAGTATTTGTCCTTTAAGCTGAATATAAGGCATATTGCCATCTATCTCGTGCACATAGTACACTCTGCTTCTATCCACATATTTGTATGGGAAATAATAAAGCAGATCATGCAAAGAATATATCTCTAGCTCTTTATTAAGGATTGCCGCTTTTTGAGGTCCTACTCCGGGCAAATATTTTATATCTCGTGTAGTTATATCAAACATTCGCTAATGCTTTAGCAATAATCATATCAAAAGGGGTAGTAATCTTTATATTCTCTCTGTTTCCTTCTACAAGTGTAACTTTTACTCCCATTGCTTCCACCACAGAGGCATCATCAGTAAATAAAGGAGTGCATTCTTGCCCATAGGCTTTTTTTAATAATGACGTAGTAAACACTTGCGGAGTTTGAACAAGCTTATAGTTATTTCGGTCTACGGTTTCGCTCTGCTCTCCGTTTAGCTTACGTATAGTTTCTACCACATCAATTACAGGTATAGCAGCTTTATTGATGTTAGCAGCATCAAAACAACGAGCAATAACTTCTTGAGAGACAAACGGACGAACCCCATCGTGCACACCAATTAATCCATCATCATCTGCCAAGGCTAGTCCGTTTTTCACCGAATGAAAACGAGTATCACCTCCATTTGCTAAAAAATAAGGAATTCTAAATTGGTATTCCGCGCATAAATCATTCCAGTAAGTCTGTTGTTCCTTAGGCAAAACAAGAATAATTTTCATTTCCGGATCAAAACGATGAAAAGTTTCAATAGTCAACATTAACACAGGTTTGCCATTGACTGGAAGAAATTGTTTCGGAACTTCACCTCCCATACGCAAGCCTTTTCCGCCTGCTACTATAATTAATTGCTTTTTCATCATTATCCTTTGCTGTAAACGTTCCTACAAATATAATATCTTTGCTTTTAAATCTAAAAGATTAAATCTTAAAAAGAGCAATTATCACATTTAGCAAATGTCTTAATAACTATTCTGATTAAATTCCTTCACCAATAAATAAAATCTATTCATCAATGGCTTAATTTTATTGGCCAATAAATTTAAAAGATAGGGCAATCATTTCTACTAGTTAGATTATGTTATTAAAGAACGTAACTAAACATCTCTTTTAACGTGAAAGAAAAAGCATCTACTATTTCCCAAGGCTTCTTAACAAAAGTTTCGAAGAAAAATGGGAGATGGTAGACGCTTATATATTTATTTCGAGTAGAAACTTATTAGTTTCTGACAAGCATTCCTTTAGCTACTTCATTTGCTTTTTCTTTTCCTAAGAAATAATCAACGATTTCTAAAGCAAAAGCCGGAGCAGCAGCAGGCCCTTCGGCAGTTATAAATAGCCCATCTCTGACAACGGCTTTATCGCGGGTTAAAATTGCACCTTCAAGAAACTTTTCAAATCCCGGATAGCAAGTTGCATGCTTTCCTTTGAGTAAACCTAAATTTCCATAAACCAACGGAGCAGCACAAATAGCAGCCAATGGCTTGTTTGCCTTTGCAAAACTTAGAATCAATTCACGTAACCCCTTATGAGCATCAAGTCCGGATGCCCCAGGCATTCCACCCGGAAGAACCAACATCGCAGCATCTGCAAAACTGACTTTTTCAAAAACCAGATCAGCTACAACTGATATTCCGTGTGCACCTGCAACAATATTGTTACCGGCTACTGAGACTGTCTTTGCACTTATTCCTGCCCGACGTAAAATATCAACCACAGAGAGTGCTTCGATCTCTTCAAAACCTTCGGCTAAAAAGATATAAACTGTTCCCATAGTACAAATTATTTAAGTTTGAAATAATAAGTAATTGTTCCTGTTTGATTATTTAATCCACTAACAGAGTTAAAATGAGCTTTCTTGGCTGCTTCTTCAGCTGCTTTTCTAAGTGCCTGATTAGTGGTATTAGTCATCTTATTAATGCTCGTTCTAATTACCTGACCAGCCGGATTTACAACAATAGTAACTACAACTTTGCCTTCTTCTCTTACATTGTAGCTAGGACGAGGCAAACCTCCAGTGCCTAAAGAACGTCCATCTAAATCAAAAGATCCGTTCCCAGAGCCATTCCCTGTACCGTATCCAGTTCCCGAACCTGTTCCACGGCCTGTTTCAGAATTTCCTCTGGATCCATCACCCAAGCCTGTACCAGTTGTACCAGCGCCTACTCCACCTAAGGATTTCGCTCTTCCAAATGCACTTGAAGCAAGTTTATTGGCTGCAGCAGCCGAAGCTTTTTCTGCTTTTTTGTTTTCATCCTCAGCCGGTAACTGCTGCACAATCTTTATCTGATCAGACTTTACTGCACTATTTACTTTCGTAGAATTGCCAACAGGGATAGCCTCACCTTTAATAACAGGAGCCGCTCCCGGTTTTTCCTTTGAAACAATGCGTTGTTTAGGCTCACCTCCGCCTTTTCTGGCAGCTTCACCATATTTTGGTTTAGGTTTTTCAACCGGCATTGGCTCTTCCAACATAGAGATTGCTGAAACCTCTACGAATTTTTCTTCTTCTTTTGGAGCGGTAACTTCACTAATCTTAAGCAAGCTAAATCCAACCAAGACAACAACAAGAATAATAAAGAATGAGCGATTGTGCCTTGTAGGGGAATCAAGTCGCATTCTATAGGCTCCATATTCCTGATTTTTTCCCTGGAATATCAAGTCACACCATTCTTGTGATGTTAAATTATCCTTTGCCATTATTACTTCTTTTTAGCACGCTTTTAAATATCAAGCGTCATTATCACACTATCGCAAACAATTTTTATATTCAAGAATTGCTTTTTCAAGTCCCAGATAAAGAGCATCGCTTATAAGTGCATGCCCAATTGACACTTCATCAATCCATGGAATATTTTTATAAAGATAGTTCAGGTTAACTAAACTAAGATCATGACCGGCATTTAATCCTAATCCTAAACGACGCGCTGCTTTTGCCGCTTCAACAAAAGGAGCAATCGCAGCTTCCGGATCTTTAGGATAAAGTGTTGCATAAGGTTCTGTGTATAATTCAACCCTGTCGGCACCTGCCTTAGCTGCATACTCCACCATTTCAGCATCAGCAGCAACGAATACAGACGTACGTATTCCGGCACGAGTAAATCTGTCGAGAACTTCAGTCAGAAAAGCTAGATTATTTTTAGTGTCCCATCCGGAATTTGAAGTTATCTGCGAAGGATCATCTGGCACCAAAGTAACCTGATTAGGTTTTACCTGCAACACTAATTCTATAAATTCAGGAGAAGGATAACCTTCAATATTGAATTCTGTTTTCAACAGCGGACGCATTTCATACACATCAGAACGACGAATATGTCTTTCATCAGGACGAGGATGAACAGTAATGCCTTCTGCACCAAACATTTCACAGTCTAACGCTACCTTAGTTACATTGGGAGTATTTCCTCCTCTTGCATTACGAAGTGTTGCCACTTTGTTGATATTTACACTCAATTTAGTCATAACTATTTTTTATATTGTTAGGAATCAGCTTGTTTTTTCAATAAAGAAGAAAAAAACAGCAATCAATATTGCCATAATACAAAAAAGATTCCCCAAATTTGCATATAACGTATCGACTGCAAAAGTAACAGTATTTACTGAATACTAAATATTTTGTATCGAAAAGATTCATAAAAGCAATCACTTAAAATAAAAATAAGATGAGATTCGCTATTTTCGGAAACTGTTTTCAAGCAAAAAAATCGCTACATGCGGAGAACTTATTTGCAATTCTAAAGCAACATGGTGCTGAAATTTATGTAGATTGGGAATTTTATGAATTCCTAACTAAAGATCTTAATTTCACTCCTAAGGTTAGTGGACTTATTGGTGATAATGATTTTGAAGCTGATATGGTAATCAGTATCGGAGGCGATGGAACATTCCTTAAGGCTGCAAGCCGCGTGGGTAGAAAAAATATCCCCATATTAGGAATAAACACCGGACGGTTAGGCTTCCTTGCTGATGTTTCTTCCGATGAAATAAACGATACTTTTAATGAAATACATAATGGGCAATTCAAAGTGGAAGATCGTAGTATTCTACAATTAGAGAGTGACCTGGAAGAACTTAAAGGTTATCCCTTCGCTTTGAATGAGATTGCTATTCTTAAGAGAGACAGTTCATCTATGATTTCTATTCATACAACTATTAATGGAGCATATCTTACCACTTATCAAGCCGATGGGTTGGTTATTTCTACTCCTACAGGATCAACAGCCTACTCACTAAGCATTGGTGGGCCAATAATAGTGCCTCATTCTAACACTATTGCAATAACTCCTGTTGCACCGCATAGCTTAAACATTCGTCCTATTGTAATTCGCGATGACTGGGAAATTACTCTCGATGTTGAAAGCCGTAGTCATAATTTTCTTATAGCGATTGACGGACGAAGCGAATCATGTAGTGAAGGAAGTCGCCTAACTATTCGAAAGGCTGATTACAACATTAGGGTCGTTAAACGATATAACCACATATTTTTCGACACATTACGTACCAAAATGATGTGGGGCATCGATAACCGTTCAAAATAGCACTTTACAATAAACAAAAGAAGGCATCCTTTAAGGACGCCTTCTTCCAATTTTATAGGATAGCAATTATTAGATTGCGTTCATTTCTGATAACACGTCGTTTGTTTTACGAACAGCAGCTGCACTCTTTTCGAAAAGTTCTTTTTCTTCTGCATTCAATTCAATTTCAACAATCTTTTCAACTCCGTTACGGCCGATGATTGCAGGAACACCAATACAGATATCAGATTGACCATATTCACCTTCCAAAGCAACACATGAAGGAATCATCTTCTTTTGGTTCTTGATAATAGATTCAACTACATAAGCTCCAGCAGCACCTGGTGCATACCAAGCAGAAGTTCCAAGAAGACCTGTCAAAGTAGCTCCACCTACCATAGTAGATTTAACAACTTCTTCAATTTGTTCTTTGCTTAGGAAGTTGCTTACAGGAAGACCTTTGTATGTAGCAAAGCGAGCCAAAGGAATCATTGTTGTGTCACCGTGACCACCAATTACCATACCTTCAACTTCGTTAGCATTGCATCCTAAAGCTTGAGACAAGAAATATTTGAAGCGTGAGCTATCCAAAGCACCACCCATACCAATAATTTTATTCTTTGGCAAGCCAAGTGATTTAAGTGAAAGATAAGTCATTGTATCCATTGGGTTAGAGATAACTACAATGATTGCATCTGGAGAATATTTCAAAATGTTACCAGCAACAGACTTTACAATACCAGCATTAACACCGATAAGCTCTTCACGAGTCATACCTGGTTTACGAGGAATACCTGAAGTAATAACAACAACATCTGAATTTGCTGTTTTAGCATAATCATTTGTACAACCAACAACTGTAGTGTCGAAACCCAACAATTGAGCAGTTTGCATCATATCCATTGCTTTACCTTCAGAAACACCTTCCTTAACGTCAAGCATTACTACTTCATCTGCCACTTCATTAAATGCAAGTACGTTTGCACATGTAGCGCCTACATTACCAGCGCCTACTACGGTTACTTTTGACATAATATTTATTTTTATAACAAGTTAATAATATCTCTCTTTAAATATTCTGCAAATTTACAACCTTAATTCCTATTAAGGAAAAATTTCCATAATAATTTTAGTTAATTAGTTAGAAAGGAATCTTTGAATATAAAAACAATTAATGTTTTTGCTATTCAACATTAAAAGCATTACTTTTGCAAGCTTATTACAAAACATCATAATATTTACAACATAGGCTTTTAGTAATATGAATAAGAAAACAACATGGATAGTGGCTATAATCACTACCATTTTAGTAATTGCTATTGCAGGAATCACTTACTTATTCCTCCGCTCTGAAAAAGAAAAAAAAGAATTAGTTCAGAATTTCGAGTTAGACAAAAAGGATCTGGAAAATGAATATACCGGATTCGCTAAGCAATATGATGAATTAAAATTTATCACATCAAACGATTCTTTGTCTACCCTTTTAAGTGAAGAACAAGTAAAAGTACAACGTCTGCTTGAAGAACTTCGCTCTGTAAAAGCTACAAATGCATCCGAAATAAGAAGGTTGAAAAATGAATTGAATTTACTGCGTAAAGTAATGGTAGGGTATATAAACCAGATTGATTCACTTAACCGCCTAAACAAATCACTTACAGCCGAAAACCAGGAAGTTAAACAAAAATATCTGAGTGCAACAGAACAAATAAGCAGCTTATCTGAAGAAAAGAAGAGCTTACATAACAAAGTAACTTTAGCTGCACAGTTAGATGCTACAGGCATCACTCTTTTAGCAAAAGACAAAAAGGGCAAACAAGCCAAGAAAGTTAAGGATATTGTTAAATTCCAGATAGGATTTACTATCGTAAAAAATATAACTGCCGAAGCTGGAAATAAAACAATCTATATACGAATTACTAAGCCTGATAATGACGTATTAACTAAAAATGGCGGAACGTTCTCTTATGAAAACAGAAATCTGACTTATTCAATTAAGAAGTATGTAGAATATACCGGTGAAGAACAATCTGTTACAGTATTTTGGGATGTTGAAGAATTCTTATATGCAGGTTCTTACGGCATCGATATCTTTGCTGATGGTAATCTCATTGGTTCAAAGAGATTTACTATTGAGTAGAAAGAAGCATTAAGCTTCTATAAAAAACACTTCAATCTTTTTGCCAATTCGCAGAAACAATCTATTTTTGCATCGTTGTTTATGCAATTATTTGTTATGCACATAATATTGTGCATTGCAAATAATTGCAACTATAAACAAAAACAAAATGTTTTTTAGTTGAATACTATTACGTTCATAATGTTTAAGATGCAATGAAAAAGTTACTCAGTTTAGTTATACTGTTAAGTATTACTTGCTCATTAAGTTCGCAAGAAGTTCTAAGTTTAGATAGTTGTCGTGCATTAGCTCTTGCCAACAACAAAGACTTGCAAATTGGTAATGAAAAAATTAAAGCAGCATACTATGAGAGAAAAGCTGCATTCACAAACTATCTCCCCAACATTTCAGCAACAGGTTCTTATATGCGCAATCAAAAAAACATTGCGCTTCTTGGCGAAGATAAGTTCCTGCCAATCGGGTCATTAACGTCAAGCGGCACCTTTGGATACACTCCTGGCGCCGGACAAGTACAAGAAATGAAACTTCCTTCGGGACAATGGGTACCTACTGATGCCAGTGGCACTCCCTTCGATCCTACCAAAAATCCAGAGAAACTTGTTTGGAAACAATACACAACTATTCCGAAAGAGCAATTTGAGTTCGATACCAAGAATGTTTATGCCGGAGCAATAACACTTACCCAACCTATTTATATGGGTGGTAAAATCAGAGCTTACAATAAAATAACAAAATTTGCAGAAGAGCTAGCTAAAACACAGCACAAGTCAGGAATGCAGGAGGTTATTTTAAATACAGATCAGGCATACTGGCAAGTAGTGTCTCTGGTAAATAAAGAGAAGTTGGCAGAAGGTTATCTGGAACTTCTGAAAAAACTGGAAAGCGATATAGACAAAATGATTGCAGAAGGTGTTGCAACAAAGGCTGACGGACTTTCTATAAAGGTAAAGGTTAACGAAGCCGAAATGACACTTACAAAAGTAGAAGACGGTTTAAGTCTTTCCAGAATGTTGCTTTGTCAAATCTGTGGTATTGACTTATCAACACCTATTAAATTAGCTGACGAAACAATTAACAATCTTCCAGTCAATCCATCTGTTGGAGTTGCCGATATAGATATGGCCTACAAGAATCGTCCAGAACTTAAAAGTCTGGAATTAGCCACCAATATTTATAATCAGAAAATAAACATAACTCGTTCAGAATTTCTTCCTTCGGTAGCATTAATAGGAAATTACCTCGTAAGCAACCCTTCAATATACAATGGATTTGAAAATAAATTTGGTGGACAATGGAATGTAGGTGTTATGGTAAAAATCCCTATTTGGCATTGGAAAGAAGGTTCTTACAAAGTTAATGCAGCCAAAGCAGAAGCACGTGTAGCTCAATTTCAATTGGCAGATGCAAAAGAAAAAATCCAGTTACAAGTAAATCAATCGGCATATAAAGTAAATGAAGCATCCAAGAAGCTAGCCATGGCAGAAAAGAACATGGAAAAAGCCAATGAGAATTTACGCTATGCAACTTTGGGATTTGAGGAAGGTGTAATTCCCCCAAGTAATGTGCTCGAAGCACACACAGCATGGCTGTCTGCTCAATCAGAAAAAATAGATGCGCAGATCGATGTTAAACTAACCGAGATATATCTACAAAAATCATTAGGAACATTATCAAAATGATATAAAAAATAAATAATATGGCATCACAAAAATCACAAAACAGTAATATGCTGCTGGCATTTATTACCCTACTTGGGGTTATTGCAATCGTTGCTTTAGTAGGTTTCTTTATGCTAAGAAAAGGCCCCGAAATTATTCAAGGACAAGCAGAAGTTACCGAATATAGAGTATCCAGCAAAGTTCCCGGCAGAATTTTGGAATTAAGAGTGAAAGAAGGTGATAAGGTTAAAGCTGGCGATACACTGGCCATACTTGAAGCGCCTGAGGTTACAGCAAAAATGATGCAGGCACAAGCTGCTGAATCTGCTGCGCAAGCACAAAATCAGAAAGCTATCAAGGGAGCCCGTTCTGAACAAATTCAGACAGCTTATGAAATGTGGCAAAAAGCCAAAGCCGGAGTTGATATTGCCGAAAAATCTTATAAAAGAGTGAAGAACCTTTTCGAGCAAGGTGTTATGTCTGCTCAAAAAATGGATGAACTAACAGCACAACGCAACGCTGCCATAGCTACAGAAAAAGCTGCTCATGCACAATATTCAATGGCTAAAAACGGAGCAGAAAGAGAAGATAAACTTGCAGCATCAGCATTAGTAGATAGAGCAAAAGGTGCTGTTGCCGAAGTTGAATCGTACGTAAAAGAAACGGTGTTAATAGCTCCAATGGATGGTGAAATTAGTGAGATATTCCCTGAAATGGGAGAATTAGTAGGAACAGGAGCACCAATTATGAACGTAGCTAAGATGGACGACATGTGGGTTACTTTCAATGTTCGTGAAGATCTGCTTAATGGGCTCAATATTGGAACAGAGTTTACTGCAATTATTCCTTCTATGAATAATAAAGAGGTGAAGTTGAAAGTGAACTTCATGAAAGACTTAGGCACTTATGCTGCATGGAAAGCAACTAAGACAACCGGACAGTTCGATTTAAAAACATTTGAAGTCCGTGCACTTCCTACTGAAAAAATACAGAATCTTCGTCCAGGAATGTCTGTTATTATTAAGAAATAGATATGATGGAAACAAAACAAAAGAAATATACCAGTCTGGGGCAAGTCATGAAACGTGAATGTAAGCGTTTGGTGTCGCGCCCGCTTTATCTCTTTTGTATGGTCATAGCACCCATGTTCTGCTATATTTTCTTTACTACATTAATGGGATCCGGACTTCCCACAGATCTCCCAATTGGAGCTGTTGATTTAGACAACTCGTCAACATCCCGCTCTATTCTTAGAAATCTGGATGCTTTCGAACAAACGAATATTGTTGCCAGATATGAAAGTTTTGATGATGCAAGAATAGCCATGCAACGAGGAGATATTTACGGATTCTTTTATATTCCTGAAGATTTAGCCTCAAAAGCAATAAGCGGTCGCCTACCTAGAATATCATTTTATACAAACAATTCTTATCTGATTGCAGGTTCTTTGCTTTTCAAAGACATGAAAATGATGTCAGAACTAGCTGGCGGTGCCTTATCGCGTGCTACACTTTATGCTAAGGGTGCTACCGAAGAACAAGCCATTGCAATTTTACAACCAATAGTTATTGACACCCATCCACTTAATAATCCATGGCTCAATTACTCTGTTTATTTGTGCAATACACTTGTTCCGGGAATATTGATGATACTCATATTTATGACAACAGTCTATTCTATTGGAGTTGAGATTAAGGATAGAACCGCCAGAGAATGGTTAAGATTAGGCAATAACTCTATCTATATATCATTAGCAGGAAAGCTGATACCACAAACAATAGTATTCTTTGTGATGAGTATCTTTTATAATACCTATCTCTACGGATATTTGCATTTTCCTTGCAATAGTGGTATTTTACCAATGATTTTTGCGTCTTTGCTTCTGGTTCTTGCATCGCAAGCCTGCGGAGTAGTAATGATCGGTACTTTTCCCACATTGCGTCTGGGACTGAGCTTTGCCTCACTTTGGGGAGTTATTTCCTTCTCTATTTCAGGATTCTCATTTCCAGTAATGGCCATGCATCCAGTACTTCAAGGTCTATCAAATCTATTTCCATTAAGACATTATTTCTTAATTTACGTAGATCAGGCACTTAATGGATATAGTATGGTATATTCCTGGACAAACTACACAGCATTACTGCTATTTATTATGTTACCATTTGCTGTAATGCAAAGACTAAAGAGTGCTTTAATTTATTATAAATATATGCCATAATGAAAGAAGCAACTTTCAAAGATAAGATATCAGAAGGAATTCATGACCTTTTTTATATATGGAAAAGGGAATTCCAGACAACTTTCAGAGATCAGGGAGTTTTGATCTTTTTCATTCTTGTGCCGCTTATGTATCCACTATTATATGGATTCATATATACAAATGAAGTAGTAAGGGAAGTTCCGGTTATAGTTGTTGATGACTCTCATTCTTCATTGAGCCGTGAATTTATACGAAAAGTTGACGCTACTGCCGATGTTGAAATAAAGACTTATTGCAGCAATATGGAAGAAGCAAAACAGCTGATGAAAGAAAGGAAAGCTTATGGCTTAATATATGTTCCAAGTAATTTCAGTAAAGACATTGCACTGGGGAAACAGACAAAGGTGAGCATCTATTGTGATATGAGCGGATTACTTTACTACAAAGGTATTTTGCTTTCAGCCACAGCTGTATCCTTAGACATGAATAAGAATATCAAAATCAGTCGTGCCGGAAATACAACCAACCGACAAGATGAAATAACAGCACATCCAATTGATTACGATAATGTAGCTTTGTTTAATCCGCAAAATGGTTTTGCAGCTTTTCTTATTCCGGCCGTGCTTATTTTATTGATACAGCAAACTTTATTGTTAGGTATTGGACTTTCAGCTGGAACAGCACGCGAACATAACAGATTTAAGGACCTGGTGCCTATCAATCGTCATTATAACGGAACACTAAGAATTGTCATGGGCAAAGGCTTAAGCTACTTCATGGTTTATTCCATTATATCTGTTTATGTGCTTTGCGTAGTTCCACGTATTTTCAATCTGAATCAGATTGGACAGCCAGATGCTTTAACTCTGTTTATGTTACCCTATCTGGCCGCTTGCATATTCTTTGCCATGACTGCTTCTATTGCCATTCGTAACAGAGAAACCTGCATGCTTATTTTTGTATTTACGTCTGTTCCTTTATTGTTCATTTCTGGTATTTCATGGCCGGGAGCAGCTATTCCAACATTCTGGAAATATGTATCTTACATATTCCCTTCTACATTTGGAATCAATGGTTTTGTAAGAATCAACAATATGGGGGCATCATTAAATGAAATCTCAACAGAATATAAAGCCCTCTGGATACAGGCAGGAGTATATTTTCTTACCACTTGCTGGGTTTATCGCTGGCAGATTCTTAGAAGTCGTAAGCATGTATTAGATCGATACAAAGAAATGAAAGCCAAACAACAACTCTCATCCAGAGAAATCACAGACTAAACTTTATTGCGCAGACACAGTAAAACAAATTATAATAGTACAGACGGGAGTAAGCGTTATTACTCCCGTTTTTTAATGTAACAGACTGCTGTATCAGATTTTATATATATCTTTGTCGCAAACTTTATAATAAAAAACAATGAAAGAATTTTTCCAGATTTTAAGAAGGTTTGTACCTCCTTACAAAAAGTTTTTGATACTTAATATTCTATCTAATGTCCTTTCGGCAATACTTAATATCTTTTCCTTTTCTCTCATAATTCCGATTCTGCAAATCCTTTTCAAACTCAGCGATCAGGTTTATAAGTTCATTCCGTGGGATGCAGACATGAGCACTAAAAAGATTGCTTTAAATAACTTCTACTATTATGTAACCGAGTTAATTAAAACATACGGACCTAGTAAGACCTTGCTTATTCTGGGACTCTTTCTTTCTATTATGACATTTATGAAAACAGGTACCTATATACTAACTTTTGCAACGATTATCCCTATCAGAACAGGAGTTGTAAGAGATATACGTGGCCAGTTTTACAAAAAACTACTTAACCTGCCTCTCAGCTTCTATTCAGAAGAACGCAAAGGAGATATCATGGCAAGAATGAGCGGTGACGTACAGGAAATTGAAACCTCCATAATGAGTAGTCTTGATATGATATTTAAGAATCCTATTCTTATTATTATATATTTCGGAACATTACTTGCTATTAGCTGGGAGCTCACCTTGTTTACAATAGCCGTACTTCCAGGAATGGGATGGTTAATGGGAACAATAGGAAAAAAACTTAAAAGAAAATCACTTATTGCTCAAGGTCAATGGAGCGATATGATGTCGCAAATGGAAGAAACTTTAGGTGGACTTCGCATTATTAAAGCATTTAATGCAGAACACAAAATGGACGACCGCTTTAATCGCTGTAATAACGAATATCGACATACAATAAGCCGCGTAAATACCCGTCAGCAGATGTCGGGCCCAATGAGCGAATTCCTGGGCACAGTACTTATTGTAATTGTGTTGTGGTTTGGAGGAACATTGATTTTAAGAAATTCTTCAACCATTGATGCACCATCTTTTATTTTCTATCTGGTAATTCTTTACAGCCTTATTAACCCATTGAAAGATTTTTCGAAAGCAGCCTATTCTATACCAAAGGGACTTGCTTCCATGCAACGTGTGGACAAGATTCTTCAGGCAGAAAGTTCAATGGAAATTTCAGAGAATCCAACTCCTATCAAAGATCTAAAAGATAAGATTGTATACAAAGATGTTTCATTCAAATATGAATCAGAATATGTATTAAAGCATATTAATCTTGTTATTCCTAAAGGAAAAACAATAGCTCTTGTAGGACAATCCGGTTCTGGAAAATCTACTCTTGTTGATCTTCTGCCTCGCTTTTACGATGTTACAGAAGGAGAAATTCTTATTGATGGTGTGAATATAAAAGATACCACGCTGTATGACTTAAGAAGCGTTATGGGAAATGTAAACCAGGAAGCAATTTTGTTTAATGACACATTCTATCACAATATTGCTTTCGGAGTTGAAAATGCAACAATGGAGCAGGTTATTGAAGCTGCTAAGATTGCAAATGCACACGAGTTTATTATGGCAAGTGAAAAAGGCTATGAAACAAATATTGGCGACCGCGGAGGTAAACTATCAGGTGGACAACGTCAGCGAATCAGTATTGCACGCGCCATACTTAAAAACCCCCCGATCCTGATTCTGGACGAAGCTACTTCTGCGCTTGATACAGAATCTGAACGTATGGTACAAGAAGCACTTGATAATTTAATGAAGAATCGCACAACGATTGCCATCGCTCACCGTTTATCTACTATTAAGAATGCTGACGAAATCTGCGTTCTTCATGAAGGTGAAATTGTAGAACGTGGAAAACATGATGAGTTAATTGAACTCGATGGTTATTACAGACGCCTGTGTGATATGCAAGGATTCTGATTTAGACTAAAATAAATAATCCTTTATATATGGGCTGTTCAATGAACAGCCCTATTTTTTTGGTTTTTTCCTTCCATTCTCTATCTGAAACTATTTACAGAACTCGAATCTCAGAGACTTTACCTCAATATCAGAAGAGTAACTTATTCATTAGCCTTCTTTAATAAAATCAAAATAATTCATCCATTAACATTATTTACACTAGTAACGCATTGCCTATTACGAAATATTCGTAGATTTGCGATACAATCGTAATAAACTTATAATCATGGATAAACTAACTAATCAGGAAGAAGAAGTAATGATCTACATTTGGGAGATAGGCCCATGCTATGTAAAAGACATTGTTACAAAGTTTCCCGAACCATATCCTCCTTATACAACTATTGCTTCAATAGTGAAGAATCTAGAGAGGAAAGAATATCTATCCTCAAAAAGATATGGAAACACTTATGAATACACTCCTCTTATTAAAGAAACTGAATACAAAAAAACATTTATGAGCGGAGTTGTTCGTAATTACTTTGAAAACTCATACAAGGAAATGGTTTCTTTCTTTGCACGCGAACATAAAATTTCGGCAGACGAATTGAAAGAAATCATTAATCAGATAGAGAAAGGAAAAGAAGAACCAACAAAAACGTAATACTATGGAACCGGAACTTGCATATTATCTTAAAGCAAATATTGGCATTGCTTTATTTTATGCTTTCTATCGTCTTTTCTTCTACAAGGATACATTCTTTGAGTGGAGAAGATATGCAATGCTCTCTTTTCTTGTAATTTCTACGCTTTATCCTTTGATGAATATACAAAACTGGATAAAGGAACAAGAACCTATAAACCTGATAGCAACTATTTACGCACAAACTATTCTACCTGGTATTGAGATCAAGCCTGACAATGGTGACAAGTGGACTGAAATAATCACTAACATAGTACCATACGTCTATTATTCAGGAGTAATATTACTATTTACACGTTTTATAGTCCAGTTATTCAGCATTTGTATACTGGCTTTACGCAGTAAGAAAACAAAGATCAACGGAATAACAGTGAGGATACCTACAAAAGCCTCAGCTCCTTTTTCATTTTTCCGCTGGATATTTATATCACCGGGATTGCATACGGAGAAAGAGGCTAAAGAAATTCTGGTACACGAAGAAACACATGTACAACAAATGCATTCCATCGATGTAGTTCTCAGTGAAATTATAACCATCTTATGCTGGATAAACCCATTTGTATGGTTACTAAAAAGAGAGATTCGTAACAATCTTGAGTACATGGCGGATGATAATGTAATTCTATCCGGACACGATACAAAGAGTTACCAATACCATTTATTAGGATTGGCAAATCAAAAGGCTGCAGCAAATTTATATAATAGTTTTAATGTATTACCTCTTAAAAACAGAATTACCATGATGAATAAAAAAAGAACAAAGAATATCGGTAAAACAAAGTATGCGATATTCATTCCTCTAGCAGCCTTACTAATGTTGGTAAGCAACATTGAAGCTGTTGCCAGAGTAACAAGTAAATTAACAGAAGATCTTGATGTTTCATTGACTAAAAATGAATCAGCACCTGAGACTGCATCTTACACACCAGCCCCTATAACGCATGAAACCGACTCTGCAAAGCCTAAAAAAAGCAATATTTTCACAGCAGTAGAAGAAATGCCTCAATATCCAGGTGGCGAACAAGAATTATTAAAATATATTGTAACTAATCTAAAATATCCTGTTGAAGCACAAAAAGCAAAAGAAGAGGGAAAAGTATATGTACGTTTTACCGTAACAGAAAATGGCGATGTTGAAGACCCAACTATAATGCGAAGTGTATATCCTTCATTAGATAATGAAGCCAAAAGAATAATCAGTTCTATGCCAAAGTGGACTCCGGGAAAACAAAAAGGAAAAAATGTTAGCGTGTATTATGTTATACCTATTCTATTCAAGCTAGACGGTTCTCCTGCCAATTTAAAGAGAAACCCTTCCGAAAAGAATCAAGTTACAGTAGTTGGCTATGGAGCTAAAGACAATACATCTCAAGAAACAATAAACGAAATAAATAGTGCCACTCCTCCACTTTACATTTTGGATGGTAAGGAAATATCTGGTGCAGAAATGAAGAAGTTAGATCCTAATAGTATTGAATCGATTAATGTTTTAAAAAATAAGGCTGCTACTGATATATACGGGGATAAAGGCGCAAATGGCGTTCTTTTGATTACTCTAAAAAATAAGTAATCAATATGAAAAATCAAAAGTTGACATTCTTTCTGATAGCATATAGCATTTTTATATTCAATGCTAATGCACAAAAGGTTTCAATACAGCAAGCTATACAACAATCTAATTATCCGTTGGCGATACAACTGATTGATAAAGAAAAGCCAACCTTTGATTTAGAGATGCAAAAGGTTACGTGCCTGAAAATGATGAATAACTTTTCGAGCGCAATACCTTTGCTGGAAAGTATATCTTCCAGATATTCACCCAATGTATATTGCTTAAGAGAACTGGCCGATTGCTATCAACAAGTTGAAGATTTCAATAAATCAGAGATTTGTCTTCAAAACGCATTAGGCCTATCTCCTGATAATTCTGTATTACTGCGGTTATTAGGACAGAACTACGAACAGGAAGGCAAAAAAGATTCTGCCATTATTTATTATAAAAAGACAATTGAAAAAAATCCGGCCGATTTTGTAACTGCCCAAAAGCTGGCAAAACTATATCTGAAAAAAGATCAGTTGGAAGATGTTATCAGTTTAACAGATCTATATCTTAAACAAGATTCACTCAATGTTCAAATGAATAAGCTTAGTGGGGCTGCTTATTGTCTTTCGCACCGATATTCAAAAGCCATTGAGCAATTACAGAAAATAGAAGCGGCTGACAGTACTTACGACACAAATTATTTCCTGGGAATGAGTCACTACGGAAATAATAATTATTTCAATGCCATTAAATACCTCAAGAAGGTATATCTAAAAGACAGTATCAACCTCAGTAATATTTACTATTTAGGGAATGCTTATGCGGAAAGCTTCAATTCTCCAAAAGCGATAGAGTACTTAAAAAAAGGTATTGCCATTGCACAGAAGGTAGACTCTGTACTTTATAATTATAATATGACTCTTTCAACAGCCTATCATACTCAGAAAAAATATAAAGAAGAGATAACTGCTTTAACAGAGGCTTACAAGCGTATGCCCACTCATTCGCTTTTACTCTACAAGATTGGCTCAATATACGACATTGTGCTGAAAGACGAGCAGAACACGAAATATTATCTGGAATTATTTATAAGTAAGATTCAGCAAGGGATAAAAGACAAATACGAGAAAACAGGAAAAGACGTCGATCAAATGTATCTCTTATCTGCAAAAAGAAGGCTGGATGAGCTTAAAGAAAAGAAACTATCCCAAAAGAATAAATAAAATTCCAAAGGCGATTCACATTTAATGCACTGTTGAAATATCACCTACACCCGGGTGGAGAAGCTTCTTACATCCGGGTGTACTAACCTCCTACACCCAGGTGGACAGCCCTGCTACACCCGGATGGAGCCACAAATTACTCAATAAATTGTAATAACCTGATAAAGGTTGATTAAATTTGTTCTTCCCCCTTTTTGGAGTTGACTGGTTATATTTTAATCTATAGCTTCGGTTGACTAAATTCTCTATAGTCCCTAATTGTGGTTGATAGGCCTTCTTTAGCTTGAAATATTTAAACGAGAAGAGAGGTCCGCAGCCTTCTCTCTCTATCTCGTTCGGATTCTTAGTAGAATCATTTTTTTGCTTTCAAGACAAAGATAGTTTTTCTCTTTATTGCGGGCAAGCTTCTCTGTATTTATCTTTATAACTTGTCCATCGTTTCTTGATCATTCCGGTCTTCCCAAAAGCCTGTTGTGGAGTAAGCATATCCAAACTCCTATGGGGGCGTTTGGTATTGTAGAATGTGACAGCCTGCTGCACTGCTTGTCTAACCAATTCGATTGTTTCAAAGGAATATTGGTTAAGGAATTCCTTTTTGAGAATCCCATTTACTCTTTCAGCTATTGCATTTTCTTTAGGGTCTCCATTTTCCGTCATACTGATCCTTATTCTTTTTTGTTTCAATTCATTTACGTACATGTAGCTGGCATACTGCACCCCTCGATCCGAATGGTGAGTCAGCCCTTCTGTGTTTTGAATGTTTCTCTTCCTGCAAGCCTGTTTAAGGGCTTCTATGGTATGGACAGTGGCCAGTGTAGGGCCGACGTAAGCGCCTACAATTTCATGGTCGTACGCATCTGTCACCAAAGAGAGAAAACAGAAATCGTCTTCCCGCAAGCGGATATAGGTAATATCGCTAACCCAGACTTGGTCAGAACGGTTGATAGCAAAATCCTTAATTAGATTGGGGTAGGTCGGCAAGTCGTGGGTGGAGTCCGTAGTACGACAACTTTTTCTGGGTGCCTTGAGCATCAAGTTGTACCGCTTGAGCACTTTTAAAAAAGCATCACGACCTATTCTATAACGTTTGCCGAAGTATTGACTATACATCACCCATAGCTTTTCGCCGCCGATACCGGGATCCTCCTCTCGAACATCTCTTACGAACTCGATAATAAAACGAGGGATGGCAAGGCGTTCGATATTCTCATCTTCGTGTTTGTAATAAGCTTGCTTAGACGCACCAAACAGCGCGCAAAGATCACCCACCCGATAAGATGGGCTCTTTGCGTGAAGCTGTTTTACCGTTTGGTGCCAGCTTTTTTTCGGATGGGAAGCTGGAACTTTTCTTCTGCAACATTGATCATTTCATCTAAGAAATCAGCACGCATCTTTTCACGTTTCAAGCACAATTCTTTTTCTTGAAGCGCACGACGCAGGGCTAGGATTTCTTCGTTTTCACTAACGGGGATCTTTTTCATGGAAACATCATTCAATTCATATTCGGGTGCAAATATACGAATCCAACTCCGTAATGTGCTAGTACTGGCGATGGAATATTTCTTACACAAAGAATACTTGCTCTGTGTACCCTGGATGGCCTCTTCGACCACCGACATTTTAAATGCGTCATCGAAATGACGACGACTTTTCTCTGATTGACTCATTTTTTAATCTTTTTAGAGTCAACTTTTTCTAGGGTAAGACAAATGTTAACTAAACAAAATAAAATAAATTTATAAAAGTTAGACGTGATTTTTATTCACGAATACACGTCTAATGCAAAAAAACACATAATATGAAAAAAAACTTATTAACTCTAATACTACTTTTATTGTGTATCACAGCAAAGGCACAGTCAGAAAAACCTGTATTCTTTACAGTAAAAGGAGTATTGCTGGATTCTATTTCAAAAGCCGGAGAGCCCTACTCTACCATACGGATTTTTAAAAAGACAGCGCCAAATAAACCAATAAAAGTCCTCACGACCGACCTGAATGGAAAATTCACACAAAAAATATCCGAAGAAGGTAGTCTGGTTATATCATTTACTTCTGTAGGTAAGAGTGTTGTATACAAAGAGTTTTCAGCAAAGCCTAATTCCACAACTATAGACCTCGGCGTTATCTATACAAAGGAAAATGCAAAAGAATTAAAAGGTGTTGAAGTCGTTGCGCAAAAGCCTTTAGTAAAAGCTGAAATAGATAAACTTGCTTACAATATAGAAGATGACCCGGATTCAAAGACAAGCAGCACATTGGAAATGCTACGAAAAGTACCTTTGGTTACAGTAGACGGGGAAGATAAAATACAGGTTAATGGTAGCGGCAAGTTTAAAGTATATGTAAACGGCAAGCCAAACAATATGATAAGCAATAACCCCACTGAGGTTTTAAAAAGCATGCCGGCAAGCTCTATTAAATCAATAGAAGTTATCACTAATCCGGGAGCTAAATATGATGCAGAAGGAGTTTCGGGTATATTAAATATAGTCACTTTCGGCAAAGGAATGCAAGGATACACCACTACATTCAATGCAGGTGCAAGTACAACCGGAAGAAATGCCGGAATCTATTCTACCGTACAATCAGGTAAATTCACTGTTACAGGAAACTTCTATTACAACTATTATAAATCTGCCGATGATGTGGATACATATAGTAAACGTGAAGATTTTAATTCCGAAACAAATAAATATCTGATCAATAAATCTGTTTCCGATTATCACGGGAATTACAATTCCGGTAACATTGAAGCCAGTTATGAAATTGATTCATTGCGCTTAATCACATTCTCCGGAAGTTTGTTCGGAGGAAACAGCAAAAATAATTCAACCGGAAGTACAGAAATGGAAGATGCTGCTCTTAATTCAATGTACAGCTACAACACCATAACTCCGGGTAAAAACAACTTTATGAGCGTTGATGCAAGTCTTGATTATCAACGCACATTCAAAAAGAAAGACGAACTACTTATTTTATCATATAAACTGAACGGTTCTCCACAGAAATCTGATGCATATACATATTACAAAAACATTCAGAACTACACATCTCAGTTACTTGATATGCACACAAAAGGAGATCCCAGTACAACGGAGCATACTTTCCAATGCGATTACACTTATCCTATTACCAAAGAACAGACTCTTGAATTGGGAGCCAAATACATAATCCGTAATAGTGATAGTGATAATAAATATTACACTGCAAATCCGGGAACCGAAAACTTTAAAGAGAATAATGATAAAAGTAGTAAATACAGTCACCTTCAGGATATTTTAGCTGCTTATGCCGGATATAGTTTGAAACATAAGAGTTTTGGATTCAAAACAGGCTTGCGTTATGAATATACAATGATGGACGTTAAATACTATAGCGCTAAAGGAGAAGATTTCAATAAACGCTTCAGCGACTTGGTTCCATCGGCTAATATTTCATACCAGCTTGCTCCTACACAAACATTAAAGGCTTCTTATAATATGAGAATCAGCCGACCAGGTATTTGGTATCTGAATCCTTTTATTAATGACGCCGATCCTAAAAATATCAGTTATGGTAATTCAAAGCTGGATAGTGAAAAAAGCCATTCATTTGGACTGAATTATAGCAGTTTCACTCAAAAGTTCAATATCAACCTTTCTTTAGGACATACATTTGTTAATAACAGCATAGAGTCTTATTCTTTCATAAAGGACGGTATTGTTAATAACACATATGAAAATATTGGTAAATGGTCATCAACACGTTTATCCTCTTATATAAACTGGAATATGACTCCTAAAACAAGAATATTCATGAATGGAAATACAAGTTATGATGACTTTAAGAGCGATAAAATGGATCAGTCTAACAATGGATTCAATTACTACATCGGCGGTGGAATACAACAAAACTTGCCATACGACCTGCGATTAAGCTTAAATGGAGGAGGTAGTGGATCTTCTATCGGACTTCAAGGAAAGAGATCCGGATATAAATATTATGGAATAAGCCTAAATAAGTTAATGCTCAATAAGAGACTAACAATTTCAGTATATGCTCGTAATTTGTTTAACAAGAACCTTACATTTACTTCTACTACAGAAACTAAAAGTTTCCGCTATTACAGCGAGACTAATTATCCAATGCGCAGCTTTGGAATTAATATCAGCTATAGAATCGGAGAACTTTCTGCAGCTGTGAAGAAAACTGCTAAATCAATTCAGAATGATGATGTTAAGAGTGGTGGTAGTAATACCGGAGGAGGAGCTCCTTCAGGAAACTAAAAACCAGTAATGAGAGTGTCTAAAAAGTCAAAATACTCCCTTGTATAATCGGATATTTGATTTCAGCCTCCATTAGGGATACGAATAAATGATGTGACCTCGAAAGTTTTTTGTCTAACTTTCGGGGTGCATATCTTACTTTTTGAACGCCCTCTTTATATGCGCGGAATTATTCTTCTTTTTTCTGTATTTATAGGGGGTGGATTTAAAAGTTCCGCAGCTTATAATCAATCAATTAGCTTAAAAAGTAAAACGGATTGTCAGAAAACTTCTTTTATAGTTTCTCTAAAAAATAGAAAGAGCGAGTTAAAAAGTGTTTCATGACTGATTTTAAGCACCATACAGGAAGCTAAAAAAGGACTAAATTTCGAGCATATTTATATAATATTACAAATAAATTAATAAAACGCTTTCACGAAGTGGAAAAAGCTATTTATTAAGTTAATCTGCCAGAAGTATCTATTTAATATACAACAATTTATAAGAATAAATTCATCGTGTAAAATATTAAAACTTTAATCAAGAATAGATTACATAAAAAAACCAAGCAATACTATAATAAATCTCTATGTCTTAGTAGCTTTTCATACTTAGGAAAAAGGGCTGTAACGCGATGTTACAGCCCTTTCGTCTATTTATGCAGACAAATTACTTATGCATTTCAACAATCTTAGTCGGAGCTAATTGCTCATTACGCATATTTACCTGACTCACTACATTTTCTGCCAGTGCTAGAAATGCCTGACCGGTAATTGAGTCTTCATTCAGTGCAACAGGAACGCCACTATCTCCGCCTTCACAGATGCTTTGAACGATTGGAATCTGTCCAAGAAGAGGAATATTCATCTCTTCAGATAATAGTTTGGCACCTTCCTTTCCGAAAATATAATATTTGTTTTCAGGTAACTCAGCAGGAGTAAACCACGACATGTTTTCCACCAATCCCAGAATAGGAACATTTACCTTATCATTGGTAAACATATCAATACCTTTACGGGCATCAGCCAATGCTACAGCCTGAGGTGTGCTGACTACAATTGCTCCGGTTAAAGCAACTGTCTGAACAATAGTCAGGTGAATATCACTGGTTCCCGGAGGAAGGTCGATAAGGAAATAATCCAGTTCGCCCCAGTTAGCATCTGCTATTAATTGCTTCAGCGCATTACTTGCCATACCTCCACGCCACACAGTAGCCTGATCGGGATTAACAAAGAAGCCGATAGATAATAGTTTTACGCCATACTTTTCTACAGGTATAATAAGATCTCTTCCTTCAACTCTCTCAAGGAAAGGACGGGCATCCTCTACCTGAAACATCTTTGGCATTGAAGGACCAAAGATATCTGCATCCAGCAAGCCTACTTTATAACCAAGTTTTGCCAAGGCAACAGCAAGGTTTGCAGATACAGTAGATTTACCTACTCCCCCCTTTCCGGAAGAAATAGCTATCACATTCTTTACATCAGGTAAAAGCTTTGCCACCTCAGGGCGAGGTTTCTGAACTGCTACCACACTAATGTTACCCACAATTTCCACATCCTTACTCACATAAGTAAGAATTGCAGCCTCAGCAGATTTCACTAACGATTTAATAAACGGATCAGTAGGTTTCTCAAAAATCAAAGAGAAAGAAACTTTCATACCTTCAATGCGGATATCGTCATCCACCATTCCGGAAGAAACAATGTCCTTGCCTGTTCCGGGGTAACGCACATTACTTAGCGCGTCGAGTATAAGTTTAGGATAAAGTGTCATTTTATTATTCATTTTCTAATTGTTCATCTTCAAAAGCTAACGTAGTCTTTTTACCGCTTCGTTTACTACGGTTGTAGCTACGATAGGTATCAAGTTCAATTTCTTGTTCAGGTTCTTTTAAAGCGCCTTCCTGAGGAAGGGTAAACTTAAGATATTTTATATTCAATCCTCTGTCCAGCCATTGTTGTTCGTAATATGTCTGAATTCCTAGAATATCATCTACCAAACCAGAATGGTATAAATCTTCAGTAACAAACAGCACCGGGAATTTATTCTCCTGAACCATATAGTTTGTATAGGTAAACATGAAGTTACTGTCAGTCTTCAGATGGATTATTCCATCCGGAACCATAAATTTGCGGTAGCGCTCCATGAAATATGTAGAAGTCAAACGTTTAGTTGCCTTCTTCATTTGAGGATCAGAGAAAGTAAGCCATATTTCGCTTACTTCGCCTTCACCAAAGAAACGGTCGATAATCTCTATATTCGTACGCAGGAATGCCACATTATTCAAACCTTCTTTCAAAGAATCGGAAGCACCACTCCACATACGTGAACCTTTTATATCAACAGCAATGAAGTTCTTGTCGGGAAACATACGTCCCAGTCCCACTGTATATTCTCCTCGCCCACAACCGAGCTCGAGTACAATAGGATTATCATTCTTGAAAAATTCCTTTCCCCACTTTCCTTTCATATCAAAAGGAAATTCATCCACAATGGAATATGGATATTCGAACACGTGCGGATAGCTCCGCATATCAGCAAATTTCTGTAATTTATTTTTTCCCATTCAATCTTTTTATTTTATTTCTTCCACCCAACCGGTATAGTTATAGAACACACGTGTGCTAAATCCCTGATGGAAACGTGCATAGTTATCTATTCCCGTACAATGACAAACGCCCAGACGTTTAGGCAACTTTCTTCCCAGATAAGTGCTTATCAGATCAAGCTTTTCGTCTCCGGCATTACGAACATGAAAACCTCCGATTACTACATTTAGTGTGTGCTCAGGAAAAGCTTCAAATGCACAACGAATAATATTAGTAATTCCTCTATGTGAGCAAGAGCTTAGTACTGAAATAGTTTTGGCATCCGTCAAGACCATTGCCAGTTCATCTTCAAATGTGTCGGGTACAATATTACCATCTATCACAGTAAAGAAGTGTTCAAAATGAGTATCTCCTTTCTCCGTTATTTTAATCTGAGGAATGACAAATACTCCCGGAACTATTTCTGTTAAACTATCTACCAACCATAACCGGTTTACATCTACCTGACCAGCACTTACAAAACCATTTTCGCGAGCATCTTTATATTTCTTCTGCAATGCTTCCTTCTTGCAAACAACTTTAGCTTGCGGATTGAGCTCAAGAAACTGCTTTACCCCACCCGTATGATCACTATGACCATGAGACAGAACCAGATAGTCTACTTTCTTTAAATCTATGCCCAGAATTTCTGCATTTCTGATAAACAAATCAGAAGCTCCTGTGTCAAACAGTATCAGCTTATCTTCAGCAGCGATCAAAAGAGATAGCCCATGCTCTGCCTGCAATCCCCGATCGTAAACAACATTATCAACAAGAGTCGTTATTTTAAAGCTCATAATAACATCCGGATTAAATTTATTCAGGCATTTGCCTTTAAAGAGAAAAGGGGTACATTATCTCATAGCAAACTGTCTATTTTGATAACACACCCCTTCTATACTAATTATAACAATTATTTAGCGATATACTTCTGTTTTTCAAAACGTTACTCTTATGGAATATTATTCCACAATAGTAATCCATCCAAATTCATCCGGTTCGTCACCGTACTGAATAGCACGAAGTTTATTATATAATTTTGTACTTATCGGACCTGGTTTGCCATCTTTTGCAATTACATAAGATATTCCTTTTTCAACGTCATCAATTCGTTCAATAGGACTGATAACAGCAGCTGTACCGCAAGCGCCGGCTTCTTCGAAAGTAAGAAGTTCTTCTTCGGCAACCGGACGACGTTCCACCTTCAAGCCAAAGCTCTCGGCCAATGTAATAAGACTTCTGTTGGTTATAGAAGGAAGTACTGAAGTTGACAGCGGAGTAATATATGTATTATCTCTGATTCCGAAGAAATTGGCAGCACCGCATTCATCGATATATTTCTTTTCTTTTGCATCCAGATAGAACTCAGAAGAGTAACCCATATCGTGAGCTTTCTTATTAGCTCTAAGGCTGGCTGCATAATTACCACCAATCTTAAATGTACCTGTTCCAAGCGGAGCAGCACGGTCGAATTCACGAATAATTACGTAAGGATTACAAGCAAATCCACCTTTAAAGTAAGGGCCTACCGGAGTAACAAACACAATAAACGTATATTCAGTTGCCGCATGAACACCTACCTGAGCAGTTGTACCAAACAGAACAGGACGAATATAAAGTGAAGCACCGCTTCCATAAGGAGGAACAAAACGTTCGTTTAGTTTAACGGCTTTCAATATTGCTTCTTTGAATTTATCAACCGGAAGCTTAGCCATTAAAATACCATCACAAGAAGATTGCAGGCGTTTAGCATTCTCTTCCAAACGGAAAATACGAATCTTACCATCTTTCCCTTTAAAAGCTTTCAAGCCTTCAAAAGCTTCCTGCCCGTAGTGTAAACATGTAGCCGCCATGTGAAGATTTACATATTCACTGCTGCTAACTTCAAGTTCTCCCCACTCACCATTGCGGTAATTATACCGAACGTTGTAATCTGTCGGAATATAACCAAACGACAGATTAGACCAATCTATTTGTTCCATTATTATATGATGTTTTTGTAAGTTTTCTATATGAGTAGCAAAAGTAACTTTTAAATTTCAAATTTCCACTTAATAGATTAAGAAAATTATGAAAGAGGAATCTTTTAAATGGGTTTAATATAAATCAGTTACCTTCACCTTCCATGATCTTTTTTATTTCTTCATCGGCTTTGTAAAGTTTCTCCTTACAAAAGCTGACCAATTTCTGAGCTTCTTTTAGTTTCAGGCTCAGCTGGTCGATATCCAGTTCATCTTTTTCCACAGCCGATACTATTTTTTCCAGTTTAGCCATAGCCTCAGCATAAGATTCTTTTTTTTCTGCCATATCCAGTTGTTTATTAATTATTTAACTTCACTTGTTACCTCACCCTTTGCCAGGCGTGTTGTAATTACATCTCCTGCTTTCAGCTGCGTGCTATCCGTCACTGCCTTCCCATCTTTGAGGGTTATACTGAATCCTTTTTTCAATAAGCGTTCAGGCGAAGCATCGTTTACCCGTTGCTCCAGCAACATCAGCCGGTGCTGTTTGCTCGTCAGGCTGCGGACTATTCCCACATTTATTTTCTGGATCAGTTGTTCTAACAAGTAGCCTTCGCGAATTGTTCGGTTTTTAATAACCAAAGGCAAACGATTCGTAAGTTCTGCCAATCGCGAGTGTTCTTTATCCATGCGTACCGATACAGAAGATATCAGTGTTTGAGCCAATTCTTCCAATGACTCTGCCGCATCGTGCATGTGAGTTATAAGGAACTGAGCTGCAGCTGTTGGTGTTTTCACCCGGGTATGAGCTATTGAGTCGAGCACTGTATCGTCTCGTTCGTGCCCTATTCCGGTAATAATCGGTAAAGGGAACTGTGCACAATTGGCAGCCAGCAGGTAAGTATCAAAACCCGAAAGATCGGATGTTGCACCTCCGCCACGGATAATTACCACTACATCGAAATCATCCCGATGGTCATTGACTGCATTCAGGGCAGCTATAACCGATTCCTCTACCTGATTGCCCTGCATCAATGCAGGAAAAAGGCGTGGGTAGAACACAAATCCATAGGGATTCTCTTCCAACTGCCGACAGAAATCGCCATAACCGGCAGCCGACGAAGAAGATATTACCGCTATTCGCTGAGCCAACATAGGCATTTCAAGCTCTTTATTGAGAGTAAGTACCCCTTCTTCTTCCAACTGTTTCAGTATTTCACGCCGTTTGCGTGCCATATCTCCCAACGTATAAGTAGGATCTATATCAACAACCGTAAGACTGAAGCCGTAAAGTTCATGAAACTCAACAGTGACTTCCACCATCACCTTTATACCCGACACAAATGCCTGACCAGTGCTCTCCTCGAAATAAGGTTTCAGCATACGGTACACGTTGGCCCAGATAGTTCCTCGAGCCTTTGCAATGAGATTATTACCACGAGCATCTTTCTGAATAAACTCCAGATAACAATGTCCGGTGGCATTTGAACGCACATCGCTTAGTTCTGCCTGAATCCAATAGGTATCAGGGAGTGATTCATTCAATGCCTGTCTTACCAACGCATTGAGTTCGTAAAGTGATAATGGTTCTTTTTCCATGAATGGGGTTTCTATTTTGTTGCTATTTCCGGATGAACGGCAAGGTAGGCCTTATATATATCGGGCACACCATAACCGTAAATATTATCAGGAAAAGTATAATGATTGCATGATTTGCGTACTAATTCAATAACTTCTTTTGCTGTGAGTTGCGGACAAGCCTGCCACAAGCAGGTAACCAGTCCGCAGAAGGTTGGTGTAGAGAAAGAAGTTCCGTTTGCATGACCCACTTCTCCGTTTGTATTCAGCAGAATTGTTCTCTCGCCAATAGCCGATACATCTGGTTTAACGCGGTTATCGGTAGTATTACCTACCGAAGAAAAAGGTGCAAGATTCAGGGTTGAGTCCACCGCTGCAACAGTTATTACATTGAATGCATCGGCGGGAGGAGTAATCTTTTTCCATGATCCGCGACCTTCGTTTCCGGCGCTGCACACTAAAACCATACCTTTGTCGGCAGCCATTCCGGCTGAGCGTGAAATCATTGCTTTCTTTCCGTTAAGGTCCTGATAAGTATAATTTTTAGAGGAATCGTCGAAAGTACGGTAACCAAGCGATGTATTTACCACATCCACTCCCACACTATCGGCAAATTCAATGGCAGCCGCCCAGTAATCTTGTTCCACTAAGTTTTCAGAGCTGGTATCTTCTGAGCGAAGCAACCAGTAAGAAGCCTCGGGAGCTGTTCCTACAATGGAATAAGGCTCATTGGATGCCATGCATGAAAGCACCTTCATTCCATGATTGTTTTCCTCATATATATCTGAATTAGGGTTCACAAAATCTCGTGTTCCTAATAACTTCAACGATTTAAAAGCAGTTAGTTTATTTGCATTCTTATATCCACCATCGATAATGGCCACCGTCATTCCTTGTCCACGGAAACCCGCCTCATGCAATTTCTGTCCGTTATGAATTTCTATCTGGTGAAAAGCTTTTCCGTAGTAGTTATCTGTTTTTTCCAGATTATTAGTAACCTCCTCTTTCTGTTTGGCGTCTAAAGACTTAACTGTTTCCTCACCCATCCAAACCAATTCAGTATTGGCTACGAAAGGAAGCTTCGCAATTTTATTCACCAATAACGAATCCGCACAACTCACCGCCACAGTATTGTTCCATTTGCTTGTTACAAGCACTTTAGCACCAGTAGCACGAATAGCTTTTATATATTTACCGGGAATAGGAAGGTCTGTAGAATCTATGGCCAGTTTTTGTTTGGCCCGGCGAAGTAATGCCTTTTCCGACAGGAATTGCTTAGGTTTATCAAGTGAATATTCAGTACTATTTTTGTCAGTCAGACTGATTCGAAACTTATACGTAACTTCCGCCTGAGCTACGGCCACCAGTAAAAGGGCAATAGCAATCAAACTTACTTTTTTCATTTTCTAATGTGTTTTATCATTTTACATAGTTATTCATGCAAATATATGTATTGATGGCAGGAAATAAAAGGATTATGGAATTAAATTTAAAATAGCCGGCGAATGATTAATAAATCCTTGTACAAAAGATTGTTTTCTTTTGTACAAAAGAATTAATTGTTCTGTACAGAAGAAAACAATCTTTTGTACAAGGGCATAAAAAAAAGAGCCGAAGCTCTTCCTTTCTATCTATAAGTTTTTCTATTCTTTGGTGATCAATACCGTGGCATAAGCCGAAATACCTTCTTCCCTACCTGTAAAACCCAGTTTTTCGGTAGTTGTTGCTTTAATGGAAATGTCTTCTTCGTCTACATTCATTACAGCAGCCATTGCTTTTTTCATGGCCGGAATGTGAGGATTCAGTTTAGGGCGTTCGGCACAAACCGTAGCATCAATATTTCCCAACTCATAACCTTTGGAACGGATTAGTTCCATTGTTCTTGCAAGGAGTATTTTACTATCAATATTCTTATATTCTCCGGCATTATCGGGAAAATGAAATCCTATATCACGCATATTTGCCGCACCCAATAATGCATCGCACACTGCATGAAGCAATACATCTGCATCCGAATGTCCTAACAATCCTTTTTCATGCTCCAGCTTTATTCCGCCGAGCCACAATTCACGTTCAGAAACAAGTGCGTGAACGTCAAATCCAAAACCAACTCTTATTTTCATCTTTTACCAAAAATATCTTTTATACCATCCATATCAAAAGAAAGAGAGAATCGCAATGTCTGATCCAACGGGTTGCTTTGCGCAGTTGATATCAGGTAAGCTGCATCCAGTGAGAATACATTCATTTTAAAACCCGCTCCCACTGAGAAATATTTCCTGTTTCCTTTGTTCTGATTTTCATAATGATAACCACCTCTCACCGAGAATTGCTGGTGATAGGTATATTCAGCACCAACCGACCATTGAACTTCCTGCATCTCTTCTTTAAAACCATCCGGTGCATCACTGAAGGACTTAAAGATTCCGGAAATGGGTGACATATCGCGGTAATCCCTCTGCAGTCTGTCCTGATAATCTGTATCAGTCTCACCATCTTTTTGCAAAGGACGTGTAGGGACCAGCAATTTATTGGCATCTGCACTGATGGCAAAGGTATTATACTCGTCAATAGGCATTAACAGAGAACCTCCCAGACGAAGATTCGTAGGAATAAATTCACTGGTATTACCACTGTCATAGGATATTTTACTACCAATATTGGATATATTCATACCAAAAGCAAGGTTGCACTCACGTTGCCCCATCATAACATAACGATTATAGTACATAGCTACATCTGCAGCAAAGGCAGAGCCCGGATTAACATCTTCATCCTGTCTGTAAGCTAAATCCGAATAAATAAAACGTAAGGCCACAGCTGCCGATAAATTCTCGGAAAGCATACGCGAATATCCCACATCAAAAGACATCTCATACGGATTGATAGTATATCCAATATCCTGGGCCGAACTTTGTCCCACAGTAACTTCACCAAGAGAAAAGTATCTTAAAGAAGCACTCAGCGCCTGATAGTCACCGATACGGTAATAACCTGCCACATAAGCCAGATCAATATCATTCACCAACTGACGAAGCCATGGAGTATAGGAAAGAGAAACTCCTGCACGGCTGATAGTAAAAGGATACTTCGCCGGGTTCCAGAATTGTGAGTTCACATCCGGATCGGTGGCAGCGCCAACGTCACCCATCGCACCACCTCTTGAATCGGGAGCTATAGAAAGAGAAGTTACGCCCGTATTTACAGGGTTAAACTGGTTCTTTACATCTTGCGCCTGCAAATTATTATTAGCAAAGAGGATAAGGATTAAAAGGATATATACTTTTAGTTCTTTCATACTTTCTTTTTAAACATCTGTTTATATAAAACTTTTTATCGGGGTTATTATTGTGCCAGAATGACTATTTTTCCTGCACGGGTACTCTCTTTACTTCCGCCCGATGTAATGGAAGCACGGAACAAATAAACTCCCGAAGCAACTCGCTGACCACCATTGCTAGTTAAATTCCAATCTACGTAATAATAGTTATTGGCACTCATGCCCGATTCGGTATGGGTCCACAATACTCTTCCGGAGAAATCGTATACAGAGAGTGTTACGTCCAGATTAGCTTCCGGCCGATCATGACTAAGTACAAACGTTGTATTATCTCTAGCCGGACTCTTTGTGCAATAGACATCAAACAATCCAGGTTTCAATCCGTTAACAACCTCAAACTCCAGGGAAGTTGAAGAAGAGTTGTTCATAATATCCCATGCACGGAAGAATAGCGTGTGCTTTCCTTCTGTCAAAGTTGGCAGACTGTATCGTACTGTTCCTTTTGTATAATCTCCAAAATAAGACTCATAGTAGTTATTCAGCACATAAGAATATACTGGCGAATTATCTATAATTGCCACAATATCATGTCCGATACCATTTCCAACCGTATTTACCCCATCACTATCTTCCAGGTCAGCAACTAGGTAAGGAGTTTCGTTTGTTTTTCCTCCATAAACAAATTCGGGAGTATTTAGGTAAAGGTTTATTTTCGGGCCCAGTGTGTCGGTATCCGCCGTCCCCTGTTCCGTTCCTCCAATCACGAAATTATTGTAAGCTCCCTGAGCTTCCCTGCCGGTTGCAGATTCGGCAGCATAGAAATTAAGCATTCCCTGTTCATTGGAATAATTAATATCTTTAGGAACCGGGAAGGTAAAAGAGAAATTTCCCGATCGGATGGAATCGCTGCCCGAGAATAGTTTCTTCTCTCTTTGTGAGAAAGTGAAACCTCCAGCCTCGGATGTTCCGTCATTATTCAAAGTAGTGACTGTTTCTTTGTTATCAAAAACAGTAGGATAAATCTTTCCATTAAAATCGGTCAGGATATTTCCGTCAGTATCGGTCACCCTTCCCTGAACCTGAACTTTTCCGCCAGCTTTGATAATTAAATCAGAAGCCAAAGCATCTTCACCTTTAAACTTATCAACCACAACTTTATAATCCGGATAGGCAAGCATTAATGCGGGGTCGCCAATCAAAGAAAACTTCAGTTTATTCAAATCTCCGCTTAGATTAGGGTCACATTTAGACAAACGCATAATATCTCCCAATCGTAGTCGGTTACCGTCTTGTTTGCTGAACACGTATTTACAAAAGACTTTATTCAGATTGGAATTGTTTTGTGCATATACCACTCTGGAAGTAGTAAACAGCGCAATTGCTCCTCCCTTATTATTCAGGAAAGCAAGTTCACCGGCAGAAGTTGAGATATCATCATATCTGCAAAAGTCGCAAGTAGCAGTAACCCAAAGCGGTAATCTGGAAGAGGTTAATGCAGTTATATCCGAAGAAACAAGGATATTCTCTGCCGACCAGCCATTAGGACCTCCGTGCCCTGTGTAATTTACCATAAACATACCTTCCTTGAACAGTTCAAGTAAACGTTTGGTTGCCTGTTTATAAGTATGTCCGGTAGCTGTTGTTTCCCACTTATAGGCATCTCCATAAATACGATTCACTAAAAAATCCGGATAGTTTGTCTCCACTTTAGTAGCCAACTCTTCAGCCTGAGTCATGTGCAAATTATTATCTCCATCATCGGCCACAAAGCAGATTGAATTTTTCCAGGAAGCAAGCTCCTTATTTTGCATATAGGCTATGGTTTTATCAACCATCTGCTTAGCTTCTGTAGCTGTACGAACCGGGAATCGACCAACCCCAATATCCATTCCATCATATTCCAGACTTGCTCCGTCCTCATCATCCAGCAAGCCCAAATAGTCATCCGTTACATAAGAGTAAGTTTCCCACGTTGAGTTATTAGACTGGTACCCCAATAGAAAATCATCGGGAGAATATCCCTGCCAGGAAGAGGTTATCATTCTGTTGTCCCAGGCACAATCACCAAAAAGCAATAGATATTTAGGTAGTTTATTACCGGCAGTATTCTCAGTTCCTGAAACAACGGCACGATCATAAAACATCTTCATAAACCAACGGTAAGCGGTAGCATCTGGAGTACCGGAAGAGAATTCATTATATACCTGATCTGCCGTGACCACATGAACAGTCATTCCGTCTTTAGTGCGGTGAGCTTCGGCTAAACGTTCTGCGTCAGATAAGAAATTACCATTGGAGGGTACAATAATCACCATATCGCACTGTTCCAATGAATGCAGATTCTGATTATTTACATTACCAACGACCTCAACTTTCTTAAAATTAGTCCCGTTAACATCTACCGCAACAAATTCTCGTAAAGATGGGTTATTAACAGTGAAAGAGTATTTACCATCGGTCAATGTACCGTTCATTTGCCGACAATCACCCGGAGTGGTAACATCCCAAACCTTCATATTACTGTTAGCCCCTGCAATTACATAGGTAGTAACATCACCCACGGATGGCAAATCACGGAAAGCAGTATAAGAATCATACAGTGCAAGCTTTCTTCTGTAATTCATTTGGATATAGTTAAGTCTGCCAGAGGATCCTGCCCCACGTGTATGTGTAAGAGTCACGGTAGTATTCTCATTTTTATTGCCATCCCAGATAACCGTTCCACTTCCTGGCTGTGCTTTACAATACGAATCATTTATAGGAGCTGAAGCAATTGAGAATTGTCCGTAGCTTGTTCCGTCTATCTGAACACCAACAGTTGTGTAAACGTCAGATTTAGCAGCAAAAGCAACTGTGCAATATGCTTTATCGTTTGTTATCCCCGGCAAGGTAAAGGAATAATTCTTTGTATTTCCGGAAACAAAATCGTAACTATCATATAACTCTCTACCAGAAGCAGTCCAGTTAAAAGCATCTTTTTCATAGAGAGCATAATCATCAAAGGTAGTCACAGTTTTTGCATTATCCGAAGTCAGCGATTCTTCTGCAGGAAATATTAGAGGAGTATCATTCCCTTCAGTCAGGAAATAATATCCATAATTGGAATAGCAATTATTGGTATGCGTAAAGCCAGTAACTCCGGAATTCTCATCCCAACGGACTACACCATTCGCATAAAAAAGGACATAACCATTGCCCCGCCATAACGGGATTTCTGGTAAATCATCAATCTTTGATTTCTTAAAACTTTCAGGAAGAATGCGGCCACCATAACCATACAACCGCACTTTTGCAGGATTTGTAAATCCCATCTGTTGAAGTTCGGCGGCAGTTATTTTGTATACACCTGATTCGCCAACTCGTATCTTCACCCACTTACCAGTAGATAATATGGAACTTGAAGCAAACGAATGAAGATTTGTTCCGGTACTTGCCCGCTTTTGCTTAGCAATAGATTTCTCCAGCGTTAGTTTGAAAGAATTTATGCGTTGATATTCACCGTTGCGATAAACAAGAGGCACAAAAGATACTTCAAGAATTCCTTTTCTGGCAGAAACAAATATGCGGGTATCAGCCTTCGGATATGAAGCAAGAGGTTCTCCTACCACCGTTAAAAATGAAATATTGCTTTTTGATAACGTCTGAAACTCCGGATATTCAATCTTTACGCTGTAAGCATAATTATTATAATCCGGTCCGAGATCTATATTTTGAATATAGCGGGGGAGTTTACTATTTGCTACATAAAGTGCATCCGCAAATAAAGGCTGATCCGAAACAAAAGAATCCTGCCACTTCAACGAAGTAAAGTTCTGCGCTGAAATAGACAAGGAAAACAGAGAAAGAAGAAGTAAGAAAATATGGTTTCGGCTACACATATACCCTCCTTGCTTTTAAAAAAGCAAATAACTTATCGAATATAGAAATCGAGCAGCTTCTCTTCTTCCAGATAACCTTCCAAATGTTGGCCTATTGCAACCGGTCCCACTCCAACAGGAGTTCCGGTGTATATTAAATCTCCTATTTTCAGCGTAAAGAAACGACTGACGTAAGCAATAATCTCATCTACTTTAAACAACATGTCGGCAGTAGTCCCCTTCTGTACTTGATTGCCATCAATATCCAGGTGAAAATTCAGGTTTTGAATATCCTTAAACTTATCAACAGGAACAAATTCGCCAATTGCAGCAGAGTCATCAAATCCTTTACATATTTCCCAGGGATTACCTGCCTCACGGATTTTTCGTTGCAGGTCTCGGGCTGTAAAGTCAATACCAACAGTCACCTCATCATAATAACGATTTGCAAAACGTTCAGCTATATTTTTCCCTAATCTGCTTATTTTCACAACTAACTCTGTTTCATAGTGAACTTCGTCAGAGAAATCAGGAATAAAGAACGGCTTTCCATTTTTAAGTAAAGCAGAATCTGGTTTCATAAAGATAACCGGCTCTTTTGGTATTACTAACGTGGGATGTAGTTCTTTATTGTGTTCAGCGTAGTTCATTCCTACGGCAATAATCTTCATTACTTTATCTGATTAAAATTTAAACGGTTAAACATTACAGCTAAATGAGCATACAAAGAAGTATTCTGAACCACAATATTTTCCGGAACCCGAATACGTAAAGGAGTAAAGTTCCATACAGCCTTTACACCTCCTTCGATCATTTTATCAGTAATATTCTGAGCTATTTCAATAGGGACAGTCAATACTCCAATATTCACGTTATATTCAAGCATCTTTGCCTGAAACTCATCCGAATGAAAGATTGGAATACCGTTTATAAATGTACCAACAAGTTCAGGATTAACATCAAAACCTGCAACTATTTCCAAGCCAAAATGATTCAAACCGGAGTCACGAAGAAGAGCTCCTCCCAGGCTACCTACACCAAACAAGAAAGCTTTATGCATATTAGTAAAGCCGAGGAAGTCTTCCAGAACAGCAATTAGATCATCTATATCATAGCCCACCCTTGTTCGCCCTGATATATTTACATACGACAGGTCTTTCGCTATCTGAGAAGCATCAATATTTATCTCTTTAGAAATCTGCGTAGAAGAGACAAATTGTTCTCCTTTATTTTTAAGCAGTTTCGCATTTGATAAATACCAGGGAAGTCTGCGCAAAGAAGGTTCCGGTACTTTTATTACATTTTGCTCATTATCACTCATAAAAACCCATTATATTAAATTGGTATTTGCAAAAATACACTATTTTTTCCAAACAATCGAGCATTAAGAAAAAGATTATTTTGTACATATCTATAAGTTTGTTACATTTGGATACAAATAAAATAAGAAAGTATGAAAAAGAATGACTGGAAAGACAGATTGAATATGGTATATTCAACCAACCCCGATTTCAATTATGATATAGAAGAAGATGCAGAACAGACAACTTTGGAGCCAGCAAAACAGAATCTTCGGGTAGCCATTGATAAGAAAAACAGAGGAGGAAAGGTTGTAACACTCATAACTGGATTTGTAGGCACAGAAGAGGATTTAAAAACTCTTGGAAAGCTATTGAAAACAAAATGTGGAGTTGGAGGAGCTGCCAAAGATAGTGAAATTATTATTCAAGGAGATTTCAAGCTTAAGATTGTTGAACTACTTAAGAAGGAAGGATATGTAAAAACCAAACCCGTTGGAGGATAGTTTATTTTAAAAGCAGAAGCCGTAGTAGCGCCAAAAGAAGGCTACCGATAAACCTATTGGAGGATAGTTTATTAAAAAGAGTTTATATTTCAATGGTGCAAATATGGGTAATACATTCTCATTGTAGAATAGTTATTAAAAAATAGAGGAAATTTAAAAAGGGTGGTTAAACAGATTTGTTCAACCACCCTTTTAAGTATCTTTAAAAAGACCTTAATTAGTCAGCGTTCAAAGTAAAACGTTTGAAGTTAACTACAGTTAAGTCTTTATTAATGTTCTTCAAGAACTGAGCAACACTAATCTTAGGATCTTTCACATATTCTTGTTCCAACAAGCAAACTTCTTTGTAGAACTTAGAGATACGACCTTCAGCGATACGTGCAATTAAGTTCTCTGGTTTACCTTCTTGGCGAGCTTTGTCAGCTGCGATTTCTGTTTCACGAGCTAATACTTCAGCTGGTACACCTTCCTGATTTACAGCGATAGGGTTCATTGCAGCAATCTGCATAGCAACTTCGTGAGAAACCTGAGCATCAACACCTGCAATATTGAAAGAAACTGCAGTAGCCAAACGATTTCCTGGGTGAATATAAATAGCAGTAGAAAGACCTTCTACAACTCCGTATCCATCAAGTTCCATCTTTTCGCCAGTGATACCACTTCTATCAATAACAGCATCAGCAACTGTTCCTTTACCCATAGGAAGAGCTTTCACGTCTTCAATAGTAGCACATTTGTTTGCGATAGCAAGATCAAGAATTTCGTTAGTCAAAGCAACGAAGTCTGCATTCTTAGCAACGAAGTCAGTTTCACATTTCAATGCGATAACTGCAGCAAATTCGCCTGCTGACTTAGCAATAACACAACCTTCTGAAGCCTCACGATCAGAACGTTTTGCAGCTACTGCTTGTCCTTTTTTACGAATTATTTCAATTGCTTTTTCGAAATCGCCTTCAGCTTCAGTCAAAGCATTCTTGCAATCCATCATACCGGCACCTGTCATTTTGCGCAAGTGGGTAATATCTGCCATTGTTACAGCCATAGTCTTTATATTTATTTAATTGATATAGTTATTAAGCTTCTTCATCTTTCAAGAAAGCAGCAGCTTTTGCAGCATTAATTGCTTCCTCGTCGTTTTTGTCAAGTCTAGCTTTAGCAGGTTTTCTTTTTCCCTTGCTTGCAGGAGCTTCACCAGCTGCTTCCATATCAATTTTTTCAGCTTTTCTTTCTTCCAGACCTTCGCTCATAGCTGTACAACAAGCTTCAAGAATTATTTCAATAGATTTTGTAGCGTCATCATTTGCAGGGATAACGAAATCAATATTTGAAGGATCAGAGTTTGTATCAACGATAGCAAATACTGGAATACCTAAACGGTTAGCTTCACGAACTGCAATGTTTTCTTTCATTACGTCGATAACGAACAAAGCAGAAGGAAGGCGAGTTAAGTCAGCGATAGAACCTAAGTTCTTGTCTAACTTAGCACGTTGACGAGAAATTTGAAGAACTTCTCTTTTAGAAAGATTAGAATAAGTACCATCGTTAGTCAACTTATCGATAGTAGCCATCTTCTTAACAGCCTTACGGATAGTTGGGAAGTTAGTCAACATACCACCTGGCCAGCGCTCGATTACATAAGGCATATTAACAGAAGCTGCTTTGTCAGCAACTACTTGTTTTGCTTGTTTTTTAGTAGCAACAAAAAGGACTTTCTTTCCTGATTTTGCAATTTGTTTTAAAGCTTCAGCAGCTTCTTCTACTTTTGCAACTGTTTTGTGGAGGTCAATGATGTGGATACCATTGCGTTCCATGAAAATATAAGGAGCCATTGCAGGGTTCCACTTTCTTCTTAAGTGTCCGAAGTGGCAACCGGCTTCCAATAAATTATCAAAATTTGTTCTTGACATTTTTTTAATCTTTTAATCGTTTACTTTCTTTTTTGTTTTATAACCAACTGTCGGGTAGCCTACATAAGAGTCCCGATAGTTTAGATACTAAACGTAGCTTACTCCAGAGATTTCTCCAGCAAGTATTAACGTTTACTGAACTGGAATCTTCTACGAGCTTTTGGTTGACCCGGTTTCTTACGTTCAACAGAACGTGGATCACGTGTCATGAAGCCTTCTGAACGAAGAGCTTTTTTATCTTCTGCGCTGATTTTCACAAGAGCACGAGCAATTGCCAAACGCAAAGCTTGAGATTGTCCTGTGAAACCACCACCGATCAAATTAACTTTGATGTCATACTTCTCAGCAACACCTAATTTGTTCAATGGTTGTTTTACAACGTATTGAAGAATAGTTGATGGAAAGTACGTTGCAAGGTCTCTCTTGTTAATAGTAATCTTTCCTGTACCTTCGCTTACGAATACGCGAGCAATAGCGCGCTTACGTCTGCCTAATGCATTTACTACTTCCATTATTTATTATTTAAGTAAGTTAATATCAATTGACTTAGGGTTTTGAGCAGCTTGTTTATGTTCGCTTCCAGCATAAACATACATGTTGCCTAATAGTTGTGCACCTAATTTGTTTTTAGGAAGCATACCCTTTACTACTTTTCTCAATAACTTGTCGTCACCGTTAGGTCTTGCTTGCAAACGAGCTGGAGTAATAGCTCTTTGACCTCCAGGATAGCCAGTATATGACAAATAGATTCTGTCATTCCATTTGTTACCTGTCAACTTCACCTTATCGGCATTGATAATAATTACGTTGTCACCACAGTCTACATGAGGAGTAAAGTTTGGTTTGTACTTTCCTCTCAACAGCTTGGCAACTTTTGCACCTAAGCGTCCCAACACCTGATCTGTAGCATCAACTACGACCCATTCCTTTGTTACGGTTGCTTTGTTTGCAGAAATGGTCTTATAACTTAAAGTATCCACTGCTTAATTGTTTTTAAATTGTTAACTACTAATAAACATAAATATTCATACTGATTACAGCTCCCCGGACAAAGGAACCTAATTAGCTATGAATTAATCTTTTATCCTTTTAGATAATAATCGGCTTGCAAAAGTACTGCTTTTCTTTTAATTGGCAAACTATTTAAGTTATTTTTTATCTTTTCAAGGCCTTAGATAAGAACATTATACGTTTTCTCTACTACATTTCAGAGAGACTAAATTGTGGTTAATTTAAAAAGTGCTAGATCGCTAGATCAATTTCGTAAAAAAAAGAAAGATGACACAACTTGTGGCCGTGTCATCTCTTATATAAAGAACAAAAAAGTTTAAATTAAAACTCGCAGTTACGAGGTGTTCTAGGGAAAGGTATCACATCACGAATGTTGGTCATACCTGTCACAAAAAGCAATAGGCGTTCAAAACCTAATCCAAAGCCAGAGTGAGGTGCTGTACCAAAACGACGAGTATCCAGATACCACCAGATATCTTTGGTTGGTACACCCATTTCCGCAGCTCTACTTGATAATTTATCAAAATCCTCTTCACGTTGAGAACCACCGATAATTTCTCCAATTTTCGGGAAAAGAACATCCATTGCACGAACTGTCTTTCCATCTTCATTCTGCTTCATATAGAAAGATTTGATTTCTTTCGGATAATCAGTAAGAATTACAGGACGTTTAAAATGATCTTCTACCAAGTAGCGTTCATGTTCTGAAGCAAGGTCGGCTCCCCAGAATATAGGGAATTCAAATTTGTGTCCTTTGGCCACAGCTTCTTCAAGAATCTTCACTCCTTCTGTATAAGGCAGACGAACAAATTCATCATCAAGTACTGACTGCAAGCGAGCGATAAGCTCTTTATCAAACATATTATTCAGGAACTGAATATCTTCTATGCAGTTATCCAAAGCCCATTTTACACAGAATTTGATAAAATCTTCTGCCAACTGCATATTATCTTCAATCTCATTGAAAGCTACTTCCGGTTCAATCATCCAGAACTCAGCAAGGTGACGTGGAGTATTTGAGTTTTCAGCACGGAAAGTAGGACCAAAAGTATAAATAGACCCCATTGACATAGCAGCAAGCTCACCTTCCAGCTGTCCGGAAACAGTCAGACTGGCTTGTTTGCCAAAGAAGTCATTATCATAATTAATTGATCCATCTTCATCCTTCTTCAAATCATAAAGATTCATAGTAGTTACCTGGAACATCTGTCCTGCACCTTCACAATCTGAAGCTGTAATAATTGGAGTATGAAAATAGAAGAATCCACGTTCATGGAAAAATTTATGTATGGCAATAGCCATATTATGACGAATACGGAATACAGCACCAAAAGTATTGGTACGAGGACGAAGGTGTGCTATTTCACGAAGAAACTCCATAGAGTGACCTTTCTTCTGTAAAGGATAGGTATTAGGATCAGCTGTGCCTAATATTTCTATTTCGCATGCATGAAGTTCTGCTTTCTGTCCTTGTCCAAGCGATTCTACCAATTCGCCATTTACACTAATACATGCTCCAGTAGTTATTGGTTTCAAGTATTCTTCTCCGAATTTCTCTATATCAATTACAATCTGAATATTATTAATGGTAGAACCGTCATTCAAAGCGATAAAGTTAACTTGTTTACTGCCCCGGCGAGTTCTAACCCATCCCTTCACGTTCACAATTGTTCCAAAGCTATCCATCTTCAGAACATCAACAATTCTTGTTCTACAAATCTTTTCCATAAAAATCTTTTATATGCATTATTATATAAGGTAGGGGTATATTTACATATACCCCCATTCTTTATTATTCAAAAGCTCCCATTCGAAGTATGTTTACTTCTTGTTCTGTAAGATATCTCCATTCGCCACGACGAAGACCTTTCTTCGTCAATCCGGCAAAGAACACACGATCTAGTTTCATAACCTTATATCCCAATGATTCGAATATACGGCGAACAATACGGTTCTTACCAGAGTGAATTTCAATTCCTACCTGATCTTTATCTGTTTCAGTAGCATAACTGATAGCATCTGCATGGATTTCTCCATCATCTAATGTTACACCAGCTGCAATTTGTTCCATATCATGTTTTGTGACATTTTTATCCAAAAAGACATGATAAATTTTCTTTTTAAGGAACTGAGGATGAGTCAGCTTAGAAGCCAAATCTCCATCATTTGTAAGCAACAATACACCTGTAGTATTACGATCAAGACGACCAACAGGGTAAATTCTTTCTTTGCATGCACCTTTCACTAAGTCCATAACTGTAAGACGAGCCTGAGGATCATCCGAAGTAGTTACACAATCTTTTGGTTTATTGAGCAATACATATACTTTACTTTCCAAAGATACGGACTCTTCGTGGAACTTAATTACATCAGTACGCTTAACTTTTGTTCCTAGTTCAGTTACAATTTCACCATTTACCGAAACAACTCCTGCTGTGATAAATTCATCAGCTTCACGTCTTGAACAAACACCTGCATTAGCCAGATACTTATTTAAACGAATTGGTTCATTAGGGTCTGCGAACTGCTCTTTATACTCAATTCTTTTCTTTTCGCTATACTTAGCATTTGGATCATAATCATCGCTTCTTCTACGAACCGGACGTGCAAGACCTTGAGATCTTGAATCATTTGATGAGAATCTTGGACGTCGTCCACCATCTCTGGAAAGAGTTGGATTGCCATAATTGCTATCCGGACGACGGAATCTTGGGCGTTCGCCTCCTTCACCTTCCTGATTTTCATTTCTTCTCCAAGGCTTATCTTCGCGATTAAATGAAGGACGATAAGGTCTGTCGCCACCTTCTCTGTTGAAAGAAGGACGTGGTCTATCACCACCTTCACGATTGAAAGAAGGACGTGGTCTATCACCACCTTCACGGTTGAATGATGGACGTGGACGATCTCCGCCTTCACGGTTAAATGATGGACGTGGACGATCACCACCTTCACGATTAAAAGAAGGACGTGGACGATCTCCACCTTCGCGGTTGAATGATGGACGTGGTCTGTCACCACCTTCTCTATTGAATGATGGACGTGGACGATCACCACCTTCACGATTAAATGATGGACGTGGCCTATCTCCACCTTCTCTATTAAAAGAAGGACGTGGACGATCTCCGCCTTCTCTATTGAAAGAAGGACGTGGACGATCTCCATCTTCTCTATTATATGGACGGGAAGGACGATTAAAACTTGGACGGTCACTTCCGCCTCTGTTAAAAGAAGGACGTGAGGGGCGATCACCACCTTCACGACTAAAATGTCCTTCACGGTTAAACTTACCATCTCTGTTAAAAGAAGCTCTGCTGTCATCACGACGGCCAAATCCTTCTCTGTTAAAAGACTTATTACCATCACGGCTGGCGCCTCTACTCTCGTTGTTAGAATCTCGCCAATTTTCGTTGTCTGTACTCATTTTTTTATTCGAATAAAATTATAACTCTGGCCTCGCGGCCTATTTTAAATATCTATTTATATTAAACTCCTGTATAACTGTGTGGGGTTATACATCTAAGTTCATTTTTAATATCCTCACTAACATTCAGTTCTTCAATAAAATCTTTAATAGAAGATTCCGTGATAGCTTGATTAGTTCTTGTCAGTGCTTTTAACGCTTCATACGGATTAGGATAAGCTTCACGACGAAGAATAGTCTGAATAGCTTCAGCAACTACACTCCAACAATTATCCAAATCATTATAAATAGCAGTTTCGTTCAAAATCAGTTTACGTAATCCTTTCAAAGAACTCTGAATAGCAATTACAACATGTCCAAAAGGAACACCTACATTACGAAGAACTGTAGAATCAGTTAAGTCGCGTTGTAGACGAGAAACCGGCAGTTTCTCAGACAAATGATTAAGAATAGAATTTGCTATTCCCAAATTACCTTCTGCATTTTCAAAATCTATCGGATTTACTTTGTGAGGCATTGCACTAGAGCCTACTTCTCCTGCTTTGATTTTCTGCTTGAAATATTCCATAGAAATATATAACCAGAAATCGCGATTCATATCAATCATGATAACATTGATACGTTTCATCGCATCGAAAACAGCAGAAAGGTTATCATAATTTGAAATTTGTGTTGTATACTCTTCACGTTCCAATCCTAATTTTTCAGAAACGAAACGATTACCAAAAGCTTTCCAGTCATAAGAAGGATAAGCTACATGATGAGCATTATAATTACCTGTAGCACCACCAAATTTAGCAGTTACCTTACAAGCTTTAAGTGTAGTAAACTGACGTTCCAAGCGGTAAGCAAACACCATAATTTCCTTACCCAAACGAGTTGGAGAAGCTGGCTGTCCATGAGTTTTTGCAAGCATTGAGATATTATCCCAATCGGTTGCATACTGTTTCAATTGTACAATAAGCTCTTCAATCAAAGGGAAATAAACATTATTCAGCGCTTCCTTGATAGACAACGGAATAGAAGTATTATTTATATCCTGAGAAGTAAGTCCGAAATGTATAAACTCTTTATACTCTTCAAGACCACCAAGCTTATCAAATTCTTCTTTGATAAAATACTCAACAGCTTTTACGTCGTGATTAGTCACACTTTCAATATCCTTAATACGTTGTGCATCGGCTTCAGAAAAGTTCCGATAAATACTTCTTAAAGACTCAAAAACATCTTCACCAACACCTTTAAGCTGGGGCAAAGGCAGTTCACACAAGGTTATAAAATACTCAATCTCAACTTGCACACGATATTTAATCAATGCAAATTCAGAAAAATAAGCAGCTAAAGCCTCAGCTTTGCCTCTGTAGCGGCCATCAATAGGTGATATAGCCGTAAGTAAATCAAGTTTCATAGTGTAATGATAATTATCAGACTGCAAAATTAATTCTTTTATTTGAATAGAGAGTTACACAAATAAGAAAAAGTTTGTATTAAAGAGGTAAAGAAATAAAAAAAGCCTCACAAACATACTTGTGAAGCTTTCTATCTAATGTGGGCGTTGACGGATTCGAACCGCCGACCCTCTGCTTGTAAGGCAGATGCTCTGAACCAGCTGAGCTAAACGCCCTTGTTTTATCAACGAAAGTCTCTGGATTTTGAAGTGGGCGTTGACGGATTCGAACCGCCGACCCTCTGCTTGTAAGGCAGATGCTCTGAACCAGCTGAGCTAAACGCCCGAGACACTTTCGTTTCAAAAGCGATGCAAAGATATAGCTTTCTTTGAAACTAGCAAAACTTTCTGCAGTTATTTTTTAAACAAAATTAAAGTCAATTACAGAAAGTGCTGTTTATCAGCGCTAAAAGAGTGAATCTTTTTTTTCGCTATTTAATAGATATTTCTTTCTGAATGCAATTTTACCTAAGGAAGCGTCCAAATATGAACAGTGTGTTCATATTCGGATAATCAAAGAACATGTTACAAGCAAAATCAAAAAAATCAAGAATGTTTTTTCATTAAAATTTAATTATTTACAACTTAAAATTAAGTCAGATAAAAGTTCAATTACTACCTAACATTCAATAAGTTAGAATTAAATATTTACAATTTAAAAAGAACTAAAAGCATAAAAACAAAAAATAAACTTAAAAACAGCTGCAACTTTTGGCAGGGTAATTGCGTCTAAAGGATGTAGCGCTAACAAAATAATAGATTCATTAACGAATGAAGCAATAAAGTTGAAATGAAAAAAATATTCAGTGTATTAGTTTTGATATTTATATGCCAGGCAATATTTGCACAGGCTTTACAATTAAAAGGGCACATTCTTACAGCTACAAAACAGCCTGTTGAGTTTGCTAATGTGATTCTAAGGAAGTCGGATTCAACCTTTGTAACAGGTGGAATGACTGATATGAAAGGTAAGTTCAGTATGGAACATCTTGAGAAAGGAATCTATAACCTTCAGATTTCAAGTCTTGGATATCAGACTAAGAATCTTGAGATCCATGATTTTAATAAAGATGTAGACCTTGGAAATATTGAAATTGATTCCGCAGCAGTAGCATTGAATGAAGTCGTGATTACAGGTGCCAAAGTTATCAACGAAGCCGACAAAAAGATATTACTGCCAACTTCAAAACAGATGAAGGCAGCAACTAACGGATTCAACCTCTTACAAAAGCTAAATCTTAAACGTATTCAGGTTGATGTATTAAGAAATACCATTTCTGCATCAGGTGGTGGTGAAGTGCAGCTCAGAATAAACGGAGTAAAGTCGAGCATTCAGGAAGTAATGTCAATACGCCCGGAAGATATCCTGCGTATTGAACATCATGATGATCCGGGACTTCGTTATGGAGGAGCAGAAGCAGTAATCGACTATATTACCCGCAGAAAAGAAAGTGGAGGTTTTCTTGCTTTCGATTTTACAAACTCTCCTCATGTTCCTTTCGGAGATAATAGTGTAACAGCAAAATTCAACTATAAAAAATCCGAGTTTGGGCTATCTTATAATGGAGGTTACAGAGAAATGGATCACATGTGGCGAGAAAACTCAGAGACATTTAATTTCTCTGACGGAAGGACTCTTACCCGTCTGGAAGATGGTACTCCGGATAAGTGGGCAAAGAACTGGCATTATATGCAGATGAACTATAACTATCAGGAAGGTCAGGACTGGTTCTTCAACGCAACTTTAAGAACAAATGTAAATGATAACCCCAGAACAAACTATAAAAGTTATCTTTATCCAAATAACAATCCATCAAATGGCGTAAATATGACCGACCGTTCTTCTTCATGGGAGCATATTCCATCTTTAGACCTTTACTATCAGCGCAATTTAAAAAATCAGCAATCATTAGTATTGAATATTGTGGGAACATATATTGATTCGAACTCACAAAGATATTATAAGGAAATACAGGGCTTACAGACATTAACAGACCTATTTACTAATGTTGACGGAAGCAAATACTCAATAATTGGCGAGGGTATATACGAAAAAGGATTTAAAGCCGGACGTTTAAGTGCCGGAGTGAAACACACACAAAGTTACACTAACAATGAGTATACCGGAAGTTCTTTATCGCAAACAAACATGAGGCAATCTGAAACTTATGTTTATACAGAATTTCAGGGCAAAATTAACAAGTTCAATTATTCTTTGGGAATAGGCGGATCACGTTCATGGTTTAACCAGGGCGGCGAAGGATACCATAACTATACCTTTCGTCCTACAGCCAGCTTAAAATATAATTTCAATGATAACTCATTTCTTCGTTACCGCGGTAACATTTACAGCACAGAGCCTTCACTATCCGATTTAGGAAATATTGAACAATCCATCGATTCTTTGCAGATAAGAAGAGGTAACAGCAACCTGAAACCGGTAATGAGATACACCAACTCTTTGAATTATGATATTACAAAAGGTATATTCAGCGGAAGTCTATTCCTTGGCCATTGGTATTATAACAAGCCAATCATGGAAGAGACCCGGGTTGAAAACAACAAATTCATCCGTACCAACGACAATCAGAAAAGCTGGCAGAAACTTAATACCGAAATGGAATTGTCAATCAATCCATTCAAAGATATTTTCGTAGCAAAGATTGTAACCGGAATGAGTTATTTCGATAGTAAAGGAAACAATTACCATCACACATATACAAACTGGTACATGCGAGCAGAAGCAAATGCAAGCTACAAAAACTGGTCGGCATTCTTCCAGATGCAGAACCACAAAAACGATTTATTCGGAGAGACTCTTGAAATTGGAGAAAATTACCATCTCTTCGGAATTATGTATAAACACAAACAACTTAGTCTTGGCGCCATGATGATTAATCCGTTTGTAAATAACTGGAAAGCAGGAAGTGAAAATCTAAACGCCTCAGCTCCTTCAAAGAACTGGGTATATATAAAGGAAACATCACGTTTATTTGCAATTCAAGTATCATATAGCTTTAACTTCGGACGTAAATATCAGTCTTCACAAAAACGATTAAATAACCAGGATACAGATACAGGGGTTATGAGTAGTAATAAAAAATAAATTAAAGTTTAACTTCACAATTATACTTACTAACAGAGGGAGGATCGTTGCGAAACGGTCCTTCTTCGCTTTTATAGATATCCAAGCATCACATTCTTCTAACAAAAAGCGACAAATAACTCTATTGTCTGCAACCTTTCTTTTTCCGGTTACGTCTAAATATTGTAGCGCTTACATAGACAACTTGATTGTATTACCTGTAGACAATAAACTGAAATGAAAAAGATTTTTAGCGTATTATTTTTTATAATACTTTGCCAAACCATAACAGCCCAATCTTTCCAGATCAAAGGATCTATTCTTTCCACAGCGAAACAGCCTATTGAATTTGCAAATGTAGTTTTAAGAAAAGCCGATTCCACATTTGTAAACGGTGGAATGACTGATGCCAAAGGTAAGTTCAGTATGGAAAATCTTGAGAAAGGAATATATAACCTTCAGATTTCAAGTCTTGGATACCAAACCAAGAATCTTGAGATCCAGGATTTCAGTAAGGATACAGATCTGGGAACTATTGAAATCGATTCAGCTGCCATTGTATTAAATGAAGTTGTTGTTACCACAGCCAAAGTTATTAATGAAGCCGACAGAAAGATTTTACTGCCTACTTCAAAACAAATGAAAGCAGCAACAAATGGGTTTGATCTTTTGCAACAACTAAACTTAAGGCGTATTCAGATTGATGTTATGAGAAATACCATTGCCGCGTCTGGTGGAGGTGAAGTAGACCTTAGAATCAATGGAGTAAAGTCGAGCATCCAGGAAGTTATGTCATTACGGCCGGAAGATATTCTGCGTATAGAACATCATGAAGACCCGGGACTCCGCTACGAGGGAGCAGAAGCTGTTATTGATTATATTACCCGCCGTAGAAACAGTGGCGGATTTATCTCATTCGATACTCAAACCTCTCCACATGTTGCTTTTGGTAATAACAGCGTAACAGCCAAATTCAATTACAAGAAATCGGAATTCGGACTATTCTACACAGGTGGATACAGATCTGTAGATCACATGTGGCGTGAAAATTCAGAAACATTCAACTTCCCCGACGGCAGAAGCCTCACCCGTATGGAAGATGGAACTCCTGACAAATGGGCTATGAACTGGAACTATATGCAAATGAATTATAACTATCAACAAGGAAAAGAATGGTTCTTTAATGCAACGCTCACAGCAAATATCAATGGTAATCCAAAGATGAATTTCAACAGTTATCTTTACCCAACCAACAATCCTTCAAACGGAGTACACATGACAGATCGTTCATCTTCCCGGGAGCGCAGACCTTCGTTAGACCTTTATTATCAACGCAATTTTAAAAATCAGCAATCTTTGATTCTTAACGTTGTAGGTACATATGCGAATTCCAATTCAAAGAGATATTATAAGGAAATGCAGGATACAGAAACCTTAACCGATCTGTTTTCAAATGTAGACGGAAATAAATATTCGATTATTGGTGAAGGAATATATGAAAAGACATTCAAGGCAGGCAGATTAAGCACCGGAATAAAGCACACTCAAAGTTTCACTGACAATGAATATACTGGAAGTTCTGTATCCAAAACAGATATGAGACAGGCCGACACTTACATGTATACAGAATTTCAGGGAAAGATTAATAAGTTCAATTACTCTTTAGGAATAGGAGGCTCACGTTCATGGTTCAACCAAGGAGGAGAAGGATATCAAAATTATAACTTCCGCCCCACAGCAAGTCTGAAATATAACTTTAACGAGAACTCCTTTATCCGCTATCGTGGTAATATTTACAGTAATTCTCCTTCTTTGTCCGACCTGGGAAATACAGAACAAGCAATTGATTCATTACAGATAAGAAGAGGAAACAGCTCTCTGAAACCGGTAATATCATACGTAAATTCATTGAACTACGACATAACTAAAGGAATATTCAGTGGTAGTTTATTGGTTAGTCACAGATACTACAACAAACCTATAATGGAGGAAACCATTATTGAAAACAACAAATTCATCCGTACCAAGGATAACCAAAAGAATTGGCAGAAATTGAATACAGAAATGGAAGTATCAATCAATCCATTCAAAGATCATTTAATCACTAAAATAACGACTGGAATAAGTTACTTCGACAGTAAAGGAAATAATTATGCTCACACATATTCAAACTGGTATTATAGAGCAGAAGTAAATGGATACTATAAAAACTGGTCGGCATTCTTCCGTATTCAGAATCACAGAAACAATTTCTTTGGCGAGACTCTTGATATTGGAGAAAACTGGCACATGATTGGAATTATGTACAAGCATAAACAACTAACTATAGGAGGCATGATGCTTAACCCATTTGCCGACAATTGGAAAGTAGGTAGTGAAAATCGCAATAAATTTGCTCCTTCCAAAAATTGGGAATATGTTAAAGAGAGTTCGCGACTATTTGCATTCAAGTTATCATATAACTTCAATTTCGGACGTAAGTATCAGTCTTCACAAAAACGATTAAATAACGAAGATACCGATACAGGAGTTATGAGTAGTAGTAAAAAATAATATTATTGCTTCATTGTAGAGGAAGGAACATTGTGAAACGCTCTTTCTTTCTTTTTATATACCTTACTACTAATCAAGTCTTCTTTTTATAACAGCCGGATTACCCACTACAAGAGAATCATCTGGAACATTTTTCGTAACCACGCTTCCTGCACCCACAATACAACGATCACCAATCTTTACTCCCGGACAAATAATAGCACCACCCCCTATCCAGCAATCATTGCCGATAGTCACGGCATGAGCAGATTCAACCATTTCACGACGTTCCAGATAGTTCATTGGATGCTGCGGAGTATATATCTGCACTGCCGGACCAATTAATGTATGATGTCCAATCTTAACCGGAGCTCCATCGAGGATTACACAATTAAAATTAATAAAAGCATGCTCGCCCAACTCTATATTATAGCCATAATCGCAAAAGAAAGGCGGACAGATCTTCGCCGTAGGATGAATATTTGGAAGCAGTTCTTTCTGCACTTCCTGCAAATCCGGTGAGCCAAGATACATCGTATTCATCTTGGAGATTAAAGCTTTCGCTCTTAAAAGGTCGGCAAATAATTCCGGATCCGAAACATTAGCAAGCTGACCGCTCCTCATTTTTTCTTTTTCTGTTGCCATATATATTCTCTATTTAATCAATATTGGAACAACACTAAAATATAAAAGGTTTCACAAATCAATAAATCTGCCAACATCCATCAACAAGTAAAGACATATCGGCTTTCATCAGATAGTCCTTGATTGAATGCAAACCCCTCCCATGTAAAAGCTTTCAAGACTTCTGGTTCTTCAATTCGATTTTTAAGAATAAAACGCGTCATCTCTCCACGAGCCATCTTTGCATAAATGGTCACTGTATCGAGCTTTCCTTTCTTCCACATTTTAAATTCGGGAGTTATAACCCGCACTTCCTTTTCCACGTGTTTCCAGTCGAACGAAGGCTGAATATCCATACTTGCCAGATTTACCAACACTCCCCCACTATTCTTCACATCTTCAATAAAAGGCAGAGTAAGCTTCGATTTCCAGAAGTCGGCCATCGAAATATTTCCCAGTTCGGGCAGCTTCACATCATACTCCATCCGGTAAGCCTTTATCATATCAAGTGGACGAACCAATCCGTAAAACGGAGAAGCTATACGCAAATGTTCATGAGCATAAAGAAAATCCTCGTCCGAGAAATCTGTCGGAGCAATATGCTTAAACACCATTCCTGTGTAAGCCAGCAAAGCTTGCAGAGAAGGAGCCTCATCGGAATGAAACGCTTCAAACCGTTTAAATGTTTCCAGAGCTAACTTCGGACTAATCTTCAGTAGTTGTTCCAATTCCTCCACGGAATATTGTGCCATGTGGAGTGCAATCTCTTTTGCTTCACCAGCAAACTGCGGGATTGACTTTGCCGGAGCTTTCTGTGAGCTTTTAGTATTTATTGTTTTGGCTGGGGATATTATTATTTGCATATTCTGTTTTCACTCTAAAACTAACCTGGATTAAGAAATACACAACATATTAAAATCATTAAACTCTTGCATTTCAAAAATATTTCTTCGAGTAAGTGATCTAATTTGCTTCATTAATTGAATTCTAGCTATGTCATTACAATAGCATATATTAAGATCCTTTCTTGTACAAGACTGTACAGTTTGTCTAGCAAAAAAACTTTCAAAATAATGATGATCTGTTTCTCCCAAGGAATGACCAAAGAAAGTTATTGATTCTGCTTTATCCAATTTCTCACTAATATGACATGGTTTATAATTGATATTAGCTGTTTTCAGAAGAAAAACATCTTCATCCCTTATATCAGCTTTATCTTCAACCCCCAATATAATAGTATTTTTCTTTGCTGAACCATGAACTTTGACTATACCATTTCCCGGCTCTTTAATTCCCATTTCAGAGAGTAAAATAGAAACCGTATCAGTATAATTAAAATCTATTATAGAATGATTTTTCTCTGAAATAAGTTTAAGTAAACTGTAAGCTTTTGAGTCTCTATTTATATTAGAATAGTCTATACTATTAATATAATCATTAAGAGCTTTTGATAAAGCTATAAACTCCTCGTAAAACTTATCTTTCCTATATTCCATAGGACTTTTTGAGTATATCTTCAATTCTTTCTCTATATCAATCCATTCATGTATTCGTTGTCTTTTTGACAAATACTCGCATAGTATATTACCATCTTTTACTAAATTCTTAAAATTAGAGCTATCAATAAAATTTCTATAGCTAGTTTTCAGGCCTAAATTAAGATCAAACCCATTACCTATAACTAAAACATGGAAGAATTCTTTAACCATAATAATTACATCTATTTTACTTACTAGAAAGTCATTATAAAGCAATATGTAAATGTAGTTAATATAACTTTCTATCACAAATACTATCAAAAAAAACAAATCTATATTCTACCATCACTCCATCACCAACCACCCAGAACAACCTGATTAAAAGCAAATTAAAAAGGTGAGGGATGGAATTTCATCCCTCACAAATCCATCACTTTTAGGCTCTACCCTCACCTTTTCGGAGCATTTTCTGGCAAAAAGAGCATAAAAACTACAATCTTACTTCATTTACAAAGACATTTTCCTTTTAGTTTTAATTTCTAAAAAGAAGAAAGAGAATGTTTTAACTATGACCATGTTTTGTGATAAATTAGTATCTTTGCGGCAAATTATTTAGAAACAAAGAAATTATGGAAACAGTTGTTAGTGGAATTCGCCCAACAGGTAATCTGCATCTGGGCAACTACTTTGGAGCAGTGAAGAGTTTTCTGCAAATGCAGAATGAATATAATTGTTATTTCTTTATCGCCGACTGGCATTCCCTTACTACTCACCCAAAACCTAATGATATAGTTCAGAGCGCTCGCACTATTCTTGCTGAATATCTTGCTTGCGGTATTGATCCTGAGAAAGCTACCATTTATGTACAAAGTGACGTGAAGGAGGTATTGGAGCTTTATCTGTACCTTAACATGAATGCTTACCTGGGCGAGCTGGAACGTACTACTTCTTTCAAGGAAAAGGCACGTAAACAACCGGACAACGTAAATGCCGGACTTCTTACTTACCCTACTCTTATGGCTGCGGATATTCTTATTCATAAGGCAATAAAAGTACCGGTGGGCAAGGATCAGGAACAGAACATGGAAATGGCGCGTAAGTTTGCCCGTCGTTTCAATACTATATATGGTACCGACTTATTCCCTGAACCAGCTTCTTTCTCTTTGGCAGAAAAGGCTATCAAGGTTCCTGGACTGGATGGTTCTGGCAAGATGGGAAAATCGGAAGGTAACTGTATTTATCTGATGGATGATGCCAAGACTATCAGCAAAAAGGTGATGAAGGCTGTTACTGATGCCGGACCAACGGTGCCTAACAGCGAAAAGCCTGAGGTTATTCAGAACTTATTCACTTTTATGGATATTGTCTCTACTAAAGATACTTACGATTATTTCAACGAGAAGTACAACGATTGCTCTATCCGTTACGGAGATTTAAAAAAGCAATTGGCTGCCGATGTTATTGCTTTTACTGAACCTATCCGCGAAAAGATTGTAGATTATTCTGCAAACACTGAGTATCTTGCTAAGGTTGCTAAACAAGGTGCAGAGAGAGCACAGGAAAGTGCTGCTAAAACATTGAAGGAAGTTAGAGAAATTATCGGATTCCGCGAGATTTAATTATCACACGATATAATCAATGCCCCGCTATCTTGTGAAGTGACCTCAAAGTTGGGCAGATAAAATGCTATAAATTTATGTAAAGAGTTCGGTATTGCACTGAACTCTTTACATTTAAACTAATTTCAATTCTTTTATTGTAATAATAGTCTATATATTCTTCTAATACCTTTATTTCAATAAAACAAGAATAGCATTTGGTATAGATACTTTAAAAGCTCCTTTTATTTCGTTTATATTATCTTTATTCTGTTGAATAAAAACAGCCATTGTTTTCATTTCTTCATGTGACAAATCGTTAAGCATTAGGCCCACTATTTCCATTGCAGCATAACGATTATACTCCTTTGATATATCTATTGAAAATTTTAAAAGATCTTCCTTTTCTTGTAAGGAAACTGCAGCTTTAAACAGCAATCTTGCTCTTCCAACCAAAACTTCTATATCACTATATTGAATCCAATAATCTTCATTATTCTCACATGTAACAAGTAACAAGTTGATAAGATTACTTATATTCTCTTTTTTATATTTTAGAAGTAATTCAAAACGCTCTATTTCTATAGTTCGAAGATCATTGATCAGTCCCTTTAAATTATTTTGCAAAGTCAACAAGTGATTATACAGCAAATCAAAGAACTGTCTGTCATTAATTCCTTTTCTATAATGAGAAAGAGCTTCTTTAACTTCTAACGGAGTTTTTCTTGATTGTTCGCATATATCCAGATCTCGAATAATCTCTGAAACATCTTGATATCTATCAGATGGAGCAATCTTCGTACATTTAGTTACAATAGAATAAACATCTGCTTTTATTTTCGATGGATCCATACGTATAGGAGAATCTCCGTCCGAAAACATAAAATAGAGTAAACAACCAATAGAATAAATATCACTTCTGCAATCTGCATCCTTTCCTTTTCCATCCCTATAAATTTCAGGAGGAATATATCCATAAGATCCCATCAGAGTATTAGTTGGAGTTAAAATAGGAGAATCACGATCAACAAATTTCCCTAGTCCTAAATCAGACACCTTTACTTTGTCCCCCAAAATTAGTGCATTATTGGGTTTAATATCTCGATGAACTTCTCCTGCATTATGAATTGCTTTCACCCCTAAACATAACTGCTTCGCATACTCAAATTTCTTATCATCGGTTATACCAGCCTTTATTGCTTCATCTAAAGACATATCACATAATGGCATTACAAAACAAGGTACTCCACCTATTTCAATTTTATCAAGAACTGTTATAACATTTTCGTGCTGTATAGCCTCCATTAAACGAATTTCACGATTAAATCGTTTAATAGAATCTTCATTACTATATTTACATGTTTTTAACGCATAGTTCTCACCATTCTTTCTCACCTTAGAAACAAATCCCATACCACCTGGAACAAAATGTTCTAGAAACGTATAACCGTTAATTACTTCCCCTATATTCATAATATTCTTTTAGTTCAAAGATACATTTTTGCCCTAATATTGTACTGAAAAATCTCATAATTTACTATTAGTTTAAAATAAAAACAATATTCGGATTAAATATACACTTTTCATTGCTTAATTTTGATCTACGTGGAAACTGCAGTAATCTATTACTCTAATATTTATCCCTTCCGTTCAAAAGTAGCATCCTTCATCTTCGTCATGAATGATGGTGCCGGACGAAGCAGCAATCTTCCTACTTTTACATCCGTAACTCGAAGCTTATCGGGATTGGTTACTTTGTTTGAGGTGAGTGACAGCGAAAAAGTTCCTATCTTATCGAGCTTGACTGAGTTACCGTTTTTCAGTTCATTGATCAATGTATTGGCAAACTCCTCGAGTACCAGTTTCACATCGCCCGATGTGGCGGTGCATCTGCCGGATATCATCGTGCTTAGTTGGTCAATGGTTATCAGTTCCTTGCGTTGAGGAACAGCATAATAGAGTTGCGTTTCTTCTTTCTTACGGGCATCATTGAGGGGCGCCGCCTTAAATAAAATGCTCATTCGAGTAATAATTTAAAGTTAGTATAATCGTATTTATCATTATCCGCCGGGATGTTTCCGGCGACCTGCGCAGGTCGTTTTAGCGAGCTGCGCAACTCAAAGAAACGACCTGCGCAACTCATTTGTGCGAGCTGCGCAGGTCGCTAAAAATATCTGACCGGTAATCTATAAAGATCCCGTTACTTATATCGTTTTATTAACCGGAGATCGTGTGTGTACTTATTCAGTTCTTTGCTGTAGATTCCTTGGTCGTCGAGTTTGTCGATATGCACTGAGCCGGAACAGTGAATGATATATCCCTTTTCGGCCACCATTCCCACGTGTGATATCTTTCCATCTGCATGATCAAAGAAAGCCAGATCACCCGGTTGGGCATCTGAAAGGAAAGAAACCAGTTCGCCTTGTGTAACCTGGTGACTTGCATTACGAAGAATATGGATACCATGCATACGCATCACCACTTGGGTAAGTCCGGAACAGTCCATTCCCATCGCATTTTTGCCACCCCACAGATAAGGAGTATTCAGGAAACGAAGAGCTGTATCCAGCAATGATTCAGTCAACGGTTGAGCATCGGCAGGATTAATGCGAAAACGGTCGTTCTTTACTCTGAATGTTCCGTCTTCCTGATATTCGGGAAGCAAACTACCTCCCGTAAGCAGCATCTTTTCACCGGTAGTTTCGCTCACTGCCTGAGAGAAAAGCGTGGTTAAAACTCTTTGCTCTGCCGGTTCGTAAGCATCAAAGTACTCTTTACTAACCGAGGTAAGCATCTTTGTAGTTACCCAGCCTACATATCCTTCGGCTTTATTGATAATTTTACTCCAGTTGCCCCATGATTCGGTCACGGTGCAAGCTTCTCCAAAAAGGAGTTCAGTGAGCATCTCCGAGCATTCATCATGATCTACCCGAAGAGGATTATTGGGAACAAAACAAATAGCGTATTCCATAGATCTTTATTTTAAAGCCGTTACTTGAAGAGTTTTTCTATATCATCTTCTTTAAGTAAAGACAAAACAGTTTTTCCGTCGGGAGTATAATTCGGCGTGGCACATGCAAAAAGAGAATCCACCAATTTGGTCATCTCATCATTTCCAAGAACCTGACCGTAAACAATGGCGGCAGCTTTGGACAAAGTCAGAGCCAAGGTCTCTTGCACTTCTTCTTTCACATCGCAACCTTTTTCCATTGCCGTGTGCAGCATATTCCTTATCAGCTGAACAGGAGACAAACCTTCAATGCCCGAAGGAACACCATTAATGGCATAACTTCCTCCGCCCAGATTGCTCAGGTCGAAACCAATGGCAGCAAGATCATCGGATATTTCCTGCAATACTACTGCCTCCGAAGCCGGAAGCTCTAATATTTCAGGGAAAAGAACCCCTTGAGAAACTCCCTGGTGATTCTTTATCTGTTGCAGATATTGGTCGAACAAGACTCTGATATGTGCACGGTGCTGATCAATGATCATCAGCCCGGATTTTACCGATGTGAGAATAAACCGTCCTTTAAACTGGAACTGAACAGAACTCTTCTCGGCTACGGTTTCATGATCGTACAAGGTAGTCTGTTCCGGTTCTATCTCCTCATCCTGAAAAGCGGGATAATCTATAATCTCAGGCTCATAATCGGGTTCCGATCTCTGCTCTGCTTTTTCAACTCCTCCATAAAGACTCTCCCATTCCAACTGAGGGCGCGAATAATTTGAAGCCGTTTTCTGGAATGGATTGAAGTTTGGATTGAAATTCAGCTTCGGCGGCTGAATAGGTGCGGCTGCATTATAAGCCGGTATATCGGGCATGCCTTCTGTGTCAAAATCGATAGAAGGTACTTCATTAAACTTACCTAGAGATTCCTTTACCGAAGCTGCCAGAATCTGCCAGATAGGCACTTCGTTCTCGAACTTAATCTCGGTCTTGGTTGGGTGAATATTCACATCAATATCAGCCGGATCAACATCGAGATAAAGGAAATAAGAGATCTGTTCTCCCACCGGAACCAGTTTTTCATACGCTTCCATCACTGCCCTATGGAAGTATGGATGACGCATGTATCTGCCATTGACAAAGAAGTATTGGTGTGCTCCTTTTTTGCGGGCAGAATCGGGTTTTCCTACATAACCGGTTACTTTAATCAGCGAAGTATTAACATCTACATTAAGCAACTGCTGATTCAGCTTTTTACCAAATACATTGACAACGCGCTGGCGAAGAGAAGAAACCGGAAGGTGAAACAATTCTACATCATTGCTGTGCAGCGTAAATGCCACCTCGGGGTGAACAAGAACTATACGTTCAAATTCAGACAAGATGTTACTTAACTCGGTCTGGTTCGATTTCAGGAATTTGCGGCGAGCGGGCACATTAAAGAAAAGGTTCTTCACTGAGAAGTTACTTCCCTTGGGGCAGGAAATGGTTTCCTGGCGCTCAACCTTTGAACCGGCCACGGAAATAATCGTACCCAATTCTTCATTTTCAAGGCGTGTTTTGAGATCTACCTGTGCCACTGCGGCAATAGATGCTAGCGCTTCGCCACGAAAGCCCATAGTAGTAAGGGCAAACAAATCCGCCGCATCACGAATCTTGGAGGTAGCATGTCGTTCAAAGGAAATCCGGGCATCAGTCTCTGACATTCCTTTCCCGTCGTCTATCACTTGTATACAGGTTCTCCCTGCATCAGTAATCAATATATGTACTTCCTTTGCACCGGCATCAATAGAATTCTCGACCAGTTCCTTTAAGACTGAAGCAGGGCGCTGAATTACCTCGCCGGCAGCAATCTGGTTGGCAACTGAATCGGGCAACAAACGAATAATATCACTCATAACAATCTTTCAAATAATTACATGGAACTTACTGTTTTACTATTCCATGGTTAGGCAAAGGTATTGATTTTCTTCCTTTCTTCTTCAATTCCTGCCCGGCTTTTTTGCCTCGCCATTCATAGATGTCATCTTTATTGAGTGGCCGGATAAAGTCGAACCAACCGAAGTTTGTCAATCGCATTTTGTCTTGTGGAATCATTAACATGGGGTAAAGGGTACCGTTTGACTGAGGACTCATTACCATTTTCTCCATCTTCTTCTTATTAAGATAAATATTTAGTAAACTGGTCTCGGACACATTCATCCCCATCATTGTACTATCTTTTTCTTCCGGATAATATATAAGTTGAACATTTCCTATTACATCTACCTTATGTAGCTCGCCGTCCAGGAAATAGGCCTTGATATCCTTACCCGTTACCTGATTATAATGAATGGAATCTTTCTTTTCAACGCTCAAAGCCTGGTTTACAATATGTGCCCAGTCTATTGTGCTGTCGTTCATATAAATCCTGATCTCTTCACCCAGTAACTGGTTATTTTCATTCCAAAGAATAGGATCTTTGTACATTGTAAGGCAGGAATCTTTTGAAGTGAAGAACAATGAATCGCAAACTCCCTGAATATCTTTCCGGAAAATACGCACTTTACTGAAAGCTCTCACTTCTCTGTACATTGAATCGGTTTTAATATTGAAAGTATTCAGCTTAAGCGTATCTCCGTGAACAAATAAACTATCGCCCTGTGAGTAGTCAACTGCCAACGCTCTCTTTGTAGCAACGGCATTTCCTTTTATCTCATCGTAAAAACAATAGTCTCCTTTCAGGAAGTTCTTATTTACGGAGTCGGACATAAACACATTATTGAAAGCTTCCCCGTAACCCTTCTTGCGGTCATAGTAAATACTGTCGCCAATTAATCTTTTACCATCTTCATTGGTCAGCACGGAGCGATCTACCAATTGAGCCTGATCGGCACGTGTATTATAGTATCCTCGTTTGGAAACAATATGATTTTTATCACTATCAATCTTTGAAGGACCAACAATATGAGCAATCCCGGTAGCCGAATTATACTTTAATGTATCTGTCTTCATAGTAAAACGTGGATTCACCAACTTTACATCAAAGTTGAATACCGCATTCTTTGTTGAAGGGCTATATTCTCCCCAGTCGGAAGTAAGTACATTTTCCTTATCCAGCATGGTTCCACCTTCAAAATAATAAGCTTTGTCGAGCACACGGTCGTAGTCGAGACTATCTGTGAGCAAAGTTGTACCGCGGTTCACCAGCTTAACATTTTCGCGAAGATTGGCTAGTTCTTTGTAACCATCATATTTCAGATAGTTACCATAAACGAACAAGGTATCACCCTGTTCCATATGAACCTTGCCAAAAGCCTCAAAGGAATTTGTTTTTTCATTAAGGAAGGCACTATCACAGTACATGTACATACCTTTATGCCTCAACTTTACATTTCCTTGCAGAACAGTTATGTCCGGCCTTAATATTTGGTTCCCCATGGTTTCATCCGAGTTAAGGATATAAACCATATCTTTCTTGGTTTTCTGCTTTTTATTTTTCTTAGCAGGTTTGTTTCCAGCTATCAAACAAACACCAAACAGGCACAGAATCCCCATTAGTAGTATTCTGTGCCTGCTTATTGAATATCTTTTTTTATTATTCTTCAGCATATTAAATTGTGCTTCATTTCAATTACTTTACCCAACCTGGATACTTAAATTCGCAGTTTTTCCATCCTTCATTGATACGAACATATGTTTTTTTCTGCTTATCTTTAATCCATTGATCAAGTTTCTGCGCTCTGATTTTACTAAGAACAAGTTCTTTCAGGTTCTGATAATCATCTGTAATGGTTGCTTTATGACCATCTATTCTTGATTTTAGTTTAACTACTGCACAAACTTGTTTTCCTTTATCATTTACCATGATAAATGCTTTAGAAATTTCTCCGATATTAAGCTTATCAACAGCTTTTGCAACTTCCTGTGGCAACTGATCCATTTCAAATTTAGAAGTACTGGTTCTTGTATTTGCCATAAGACCATGGTTATTACGAGTATCCTTATCGTGAGAAATTACAGAAGCAGCCTGATCGAAAGTGAACTTACTACTACGGATATCATTAGCAACCGAGTCTAAACGACCCATTGCTGCTTGCAAATCTTTGTCTGAAACTCTCGGCTTCAAGAGAATATGACGGCAATTAATACGGTCGCCACGTTTTTCTATCAGCTGAATAATATGGAAACCATATTCTGTTTCTACAATCTTAGATACTTTTTTAGGATCGTTCAGATTAAATGCTACGGCAGCAAATTCTGGTAACAGTTCTCCTTTTCCCATGAATCCCAGTTCACCACCACGGCGTGCACTTCCCGGATCCTCAGAATAGAGGATAGCTAGAGAAGAGAAAGGCGTATCTCCTGAAGTAATACGATCTGAATATTCACGCAGTCGTTTCTTCACATCATCAATTTCGGCAATCGGAATCTTCGGTTGCTGGGTAATAATCTGAACCTCTACTTGCGTAGCAATAAATGGAACGCTGTCCTGAGGCACCTCTTTGAAGTACTTTCTTACTTCAGCAGGAGTAATCTTTATATCGCCCACCAGCTTTTTCTGCATTCTTTCCACTGTCAGTTTCTCGCGAGCACTTTCACGCATCGTTTCTCTGATCTGAGTGTAGGTCTTATTGAAGTATTCTTCCATCTTCTCCTTAGAACCAATCTGACGAATGATATTGTTAATCTGCCACTCCACCTGTTGCATAACTTCCGAGTCGGTAACTTCAACACTATCGATAGCAGCCTGGTGAAGATATAGTTTCTGGATGGCTATTTGCTCAGGAATAACACAATAGGGATCACCTTCAAACTTGACTCCATTATACTGTGCATTCAGACGTTCTTCTTCAACATCCGATTTTAAAATGGCTTCATCACCTACAATCCATACTACTTCGTCGATTACATTGTCTTGAGCATACACTTTTATTTGAGAAGTGCACAAGACGAAGAGTAATACCAGCGTTTTAAAGTTCACTAACTTTTTCATTCTTTTCATTTAATATTTTATTCCTTTCTCTACTGCACTCATATAATACTCGCTTATAGTGACACAAGAGAGCAACAGAGTTTAGTACTCTTTGTTTAACGTGTTTGTTTTGTTGCCAAATAAATTTAAAGACCGGTTGATTTTAAAAAACAGATGAAAAACAACGCCCAAAATCTCGTAAAAACTTATTAGATACAATCTAAGGCGAAGATAGTGTAATAATCAATCCGTTCAATGATTATTAACTGTTTTTAAAATCTGTTGGTTAATTTCAACCTTATATTTTCCTTTTAATTCTTTAATCCAATCTGCTTCCAGGTAATTTTGATAGTCGGCAGTTACTGGTCCACGAACATCTTTATAACTTTCAGGGCCATTCTTCAACATTTTACCGATAACAATTGTCACAGGATAATCTTTGAGCGGTTCAACTTTACCTCCCTTAAACTTCTCTTTATCAACATATTTATTATCTCCCTTAGCAAAAAGGCCTTTTTCTACTTTAACTACCGAAACCGAATCGTTATTAAGTGACTTACGAATTACGTTAGCCCAATCTTCCTCCGGATTCTTTTTAGTAAGCTTCTTTACAGCCTTAGCTGTTTTTTTATCTTTGCAGTGCACAATCACTCCTTTGAAACGAGGAGAAGTCCACTTATAGTTTGCTTTGTTTTCTTCAAAGAAAGTAGCCAGACCGCTCTCATCTTTGGAAGCTTTATCCCAAACCCGGCGATTGCTCACATCAAATAACAGAATTCCATCCCGGTACTCCTGCATTAAATGACCAAAATCGGGGTATTTTTGTTCCAGGCGACTATCTTCGTAATCCAAAATAGAATTAAGAGTATACTCTTTTAATAGTTTCTCCGCACTTCCTTGTCGGCCCTTTGCCCAATTAACAAAACCTTGCACCGGGTAGTTTGTACCATTCAGTATAAAAAGATCTCCCGAAAGCTTCATTGCATTGGCAGAAGTGAGCGAATCTTTTCCCGCCTGAATATTTTTCATCAAGTTCTTAATGGCATTAACTCCACTATCATTGTATGCGAAATGATATTCTGTTTTCAACTTTTCAACAAGAGCCTCAACGCCTTTGCCGCCTCTACCTTGTCGGTTCATGCGACGAATAATTTCATCTTTCTTTTCTTCAAACGGCTCAATATCCTTGCGGTCTATCAGTTTCACAATATGCATACCACTTGGTGAACGGAATGGCTTGGATATTTCATTTTTCTCTAATGAAAAGACTGTATTCTCAAACTCTTTCACAGTTTGGCGGAAACCAATCCAGGGCAGTTCACCACCACGCTGTGCAGTAGATTTATCGTCCGAGCACTTGTTAGCAAGTTCTTCAAAATTTGCTCCTTGTTGCAGTGCGCCATAGATAGAATCAATCTGTGCCATCACCTTCTTCTCTTGCTCTTTCGTTACATTTTGCGGAAGGAACTTAAAGATATGTGCAACCAACACTTTGCCCATATCAGGGCGGCGGTTAGTAGTTTTAATAATATGATAGCCAAAATCTGTTCGGACGGGTTTACTTATCTCTCCATTTCTTAAAGAATAAGCAGTATCTTCAAAAGGAGTAACCATTTGCAATGCAGTGAAATATCCTAGGTTTCCTCCGTTTTGCTTTACAGAAGGATCTTCTGAAACCTCACGAGCCACTTTTTCAAAGTCTTCTCCATTCAGGATTCGCTGACGTGCACGCTCAGCTTTGCGGTAGGCTGCAAGAGTATCTTCGGGAGTAGCATCGGGTTTGCAACGAATTAATATATGCGAAGTTTCTACATTTTCCTTTAGTCTCTCATAGATAACTTTGGCATTTGCTTCATCAATTGATTCGTCGGTAAGATAAGATTTTGCCAACTGCTGGCGATAGCCAAGGAATTCATCACGAAAAGCTCTTGTTGTATCTACTCCTTCACCCTCAGCTGCAGCAACTTTCAATTTGAAGTTTACAAATAAATCGACATACTCATCTAAAGACTTTTTGTCCAATTCATTGTTTGAATTATTCTTGTTATAAATGTATTCGAATTCTGATCGTGTTATATCTTTGTTGTTTATCCTCATCAGAACCTGGTCCTTTTGCTGAGAAAAAGCACAAGTGCTCAGAGTTAAACCTACAAATAAAATAATCTCTTTTTTCATTATTGGTGTTTCATTAGATGCATATAAAATCAGATTGGCATAACAATCAATAATTCAACGGCGAAAATACGCAAAAATTGCATATTCTATTATGAAATTCATTTGTTTTTATCGTCAGGAGAGAAAATAAGTACTTAATAAACAACAGAAATCTTCTGTGAGAAAATAAAAGGCTAACATTAAAAAGGCTACGGTTAAATAAAAAGGGAAACAACCCACGTTACCATTCTTTTCCTGATAGGGCAATAACACGGGCTTCGATTAAACAAAGAAGGGGAACAACCTCTGTTTGAAGTTATTCCCCTTTATCTTTATGCTGATTATTATCTGCTTATTCAGGACGGCTATAATTTGGCGCCTCACTTGTAATTGTAACATCATGTGGATGACTTTCCAGTACACCTGCACTTGTTACACGAGTAAACTTAGCATTGTGAAGTGTATCTATATTTTCAGCTCCACAATATCCCATACCCGAACGAAGTCCGCCGCATAGCTGATAAATTACTTCGAAAAGTGTTCCTTTATATGGCACACGAGCAGCAATACCTTCTGGAACTAGTTTCTTCACATCTGTTTCTCCAGACTGGAAATAACGGTCTTTTGAACCATTTTCCATTGCTTCAAGAGAACCCATACCACGATATGATTTGAATTTTCTTCCGTTGAAGATAATTGTTTCACCCGGGCTTTCTTCAACACCTGCTACTAACGAGCCGATCATTACAGAACAACCTCCGGCAGCTAACGCTTTTACAACATCTCCTGAATATCTTAAACCACCATCGGCAATCAAAGGAATTCCTGTATTCTTTAATGCTTTTGCTACATCATAAACAGCAGATAGCTGAGGAACGCCAACACCGGCAACAACACGGGTTGTGCAAATTGAACCTGGGCCAATACCTACTTTTACGCCGTCGGCTCCTGCTTCAACAAGTGCCAATGCAGCTTCGGCAGTAGCAATATTACCAACAACAATATCAATACTGGTAAAGCGTTTTTTAGCTTCTCTCAAAATATCAATTACCCCCTTTGAGTGACCATGAGCTGTATCAATAACAATAGCGTCAGCTCCGGCTTCAACCAATGCCTGCATACGAACAAATGTATCAGCTGTTACGCCTACACCTGCAGCAACACGAAGTCTTCCTTTTGAATCCTTACATGCCATTGGCTTATCTTTAGCCTTAGTAATATCTTTATATGTAACCAGACCTACTAATTTACCATCTTTGTCTACAACTGGTAATTTTTCGATTTTATGTAGCTGAAGAATCTGAGCAGCAGCTTCAAGGTCGGTTGATTGATTGGTAGTGATTAAGTTTTCTTTTGTCATAACCTCGTCAATGCGCTTATCCATTTCACGCTCAAAACGCAAATCACGGTTCGTAACAATACCTACTAACATCTTGTTGTCGTCAACAACCGGAATACCCCCGATTTTATATTCAGCCATTAAAGACAAAGCATCACGTACAGTTGAACCTTGCTTTATAGTTACAGGATCATAAATCATTCCATTCTCTGCACGTTTCACAATGGCAACTTGCTTAGCCTGAGCCTTGATTGACATGTTTTTGTGAATAACACCGATACCACCTTCACGAGCAATAGCAATAGCCATTTTTGCTTCGGTTACAGTATCCATTGCTGCAGTTACAAAAGGAATTTTTAATTCAATGTTTCGTGAGAACTTTGTCGAGAGATCGACGTTACGGGGTAATACCTCAGAATATGAAGGGATTAAAAGTACATCGTCGTACGTTAATCCATCCATGACAATTTTATCTGCAATAAATGACATAGGATTTGCTTTTAGAAATTATTGCGTGCAAATATACAAAGAATTCTTTTTTCAGTAAGAGTATTATCCCATTTTTTTTGAATAATTATAAAAAGATAAGGCGCAGAATATACAAACTTAGTCAGATTAATTAGAAATTATAATCTAATAACAATTTGTATAGCCTACGCCTTAAAAGAAAATTCTTTCTGCTAGTTTGCCATTTCAGAAATGAACTTAATTCTCACCAGACGGATTTCGTCTTCGGAATAATCACCTCCAAGTTCTTCAACAGCCTCATCAATCTTATCGGTTTCAGATTCTTTAAAGTAGTCATAAATATCTTGTAAATGATCTTCATCCATGATCTCATGAAGGAAGTAATCTATATTCAGTTTTGTTCCTGAATATACAATAGCTTCTATTTCATCAAGCAGATCTGAGAACTCAATCCCTTTAGAAAGGGCAATATCATCCAATGCTACTTTTCTATCTATACTCTGAATAATTGAGACTTTCAGTTTAGACTTATTTGCAACTGTACGAACACGCAAATCTTCCGGACGATCAATCTCATTTTCATCACAATGCTTCTTTATCAACACGCAGAATTCCTGTCCATAACGTTTTGCTTTTCCTGCGCCCACGCCTGGTATATTCTGCAATTCATCCAGTGTAACCGGATAAATTGTTGCCATAGCCTCCAGTGACGGGTCTTGGAAAATAACATAAGGCGGAACATCCAGTTTTTTGGAAAGCTTCTTCCTCAAATCCTTCAGCATTGAATAAAGAGCAGGGTCTACCGCACACGAAGCGCCTCCCCTCATAGGAGTTTCTTCTTCTACCTCTTCAAAGTCATTATCCTCTGTTATTTTAAATGATTTCGGATGTTTCAGGAATTTGCGTCCTGCATCCGTTACTTTTAATAGTCCATAATTTTCGACATCTTTACTTAAATATCCAGCTATTAAAGCCTGTCGAATAACAGCATTCCATGTTTTATCTTCTTCACCCATTCCTGACCCAAAGACCTCTAAGTCTTCGTGCAGATGAGCTTGTACTTCGGAAGTTTCTCTTCCTTGTAATACATCGATAATATAGTCTGCTTTAAAGTTTTCTTTTACTGCCATGATAGTTTCTATCACCGCACATAATGAATCCTGAGCTTCCACTTGTTTCTTAGGGTTTAAACAATTGTCACAATTACCACAATTTTCTTCCGTATATTCTTCGCCAAAGTAATGTAACAAAGACTTTCTACGGCATACGGAAGATTCGGCGTACGCAGCGGTTTCGAGCAGAAGCTGCTTGCCTATTTCCTGTTCTGCCACAGGTTTACCTTGCATAAATTTTTCGAGTTTCTGCAAGTCTTTATTGGTATAGAATGTAATACACTGACCTTCTCCGCCATCACGTCCTGCACGACCAGTTTCCTGATAGTAGCCTTCCAGACTTTTTGGGATATCGTAATGAATTACAAAACGAACATCAGGTTTATCAATTCCCATACCAAACGCAATAGTCGCAACTATCACGTCAATTTTTTCCATTAAGAAATCATCTTGATTCTCGGTTCTTGTTGACGAATCCATGCCGGCATGATATGCACGCGCATTAATTCCATTTGCCTGCAATATTTGAGCCAGCTCCTCAACTTTCTTTCTGCTTAAGCAATAAATAATCCCCGATTTTCCGTTATTTGCTTTAATAAACTTAATAATTTCTTTATCTATACTATTTGTTTTAGAACGTACCTCATAGTAAAGATTGGGGCGATTAAATGAAGACTTATAGACTTGCGCATCAATCATCCCTAAATTTTTCTGAATATCATGCTGAACCTTCGGAGTTGCCGTTGCTGTTAAAGCAATAAGAGGAGCTTTTCCTATTTCATTAATGATAGGACGAATCCGTCTATATTCTGGACGAAAATCGTGCCCCCACTCTGAAATACAATGAGCTTCGTCAACAGCATAAAAGGAGATCTTAATATTTTTCAGGAACTCTACGTTTTCTTCTTTCGTTAAAGATTCCGGAGCCACATAAAGCAACTTCGTCTTCCCGGAAAGAATATCAGATTTAACCTGATCGATGGCAGCTTTGTTCAATGAAGAATTGATAAAATGGGCTATCCCATCTTCTTCACTAAAGTTACGCATGGCATCTACCTGGTTTTTCATCAAGGCAATTAAAGGAGATATAACGACAGCCGTTCCTTCCATTACTAAAGAAGGTAACTGATAACAAAGCGACTTACCTCCACCTGTGGGCATAAGTACAAACGTATCATTGCCGGCCAATACATTTCTAATAATCGCCTCTTGATTGCCTTTGAATTTATCGAATCCAAAGTACGCTTTTAGTTGTTCCGTTAAATTATTCTTCTCTGCCATTGTTTTTAAGTTGTTTTTTGGCTATTCATCGTATAAGATTCGAATTCATATAAATGAACTCTAACAAAGTTATAAACAACTTCTTAAATAATACGTATTTTCCACAGAATATTTTTCAAAAAAAAATAATGCTTTGCACTACTCTTTTTGCTTTACTTCTGATATTAAGCTGTTTGCAAGCGAGCGATATTTGCTTTTTCGAGCTGATGCTTTGAATATTCGAGCGTTACATTGTATTCTGTCTTGCCTTGTGACGGAATTTCAAACATAACATCCGTAATTATTGTCTCCACAATAGAGCGCAATCCACGTGCACCGAGCTTGTATTCAACAGCTTTATCTACAATATAATCAAAGACTTCTTCCTCGAAAGTCAACTTAATGTTGTCCATCTCGAAAAGCTTAACATATTGCTTGATAATTGAATTCTTCGGTTCTGTTAGAATTGCACGCAAAGCAGTTCTGTCCAGTGGATTCAAATAAGTAAGCACCGGCAGACGACCAATAATCTCAGGGATAAGTCCGAAAGACTTCAAGTCCTGAGGAGCAATATACTGCATCATATTTTTCTTATCGATCACAGCTGTAGCCTTAGATGCACTATATCCTACTACATGTGTATTCAAGCGCTGAGCAATTTTCTTTTCAATTCCGTCGAATGCACCGCCGCAGATGAAAAGAATATTTTTGGTATTTACCGGAATCATTTTCTGATCTGGATGTTTACGTCCTCCCTGAGGTGGAACATTAACAACAGCACCTTCCAACAATTTCAGTAATCCCTGCTGAACACCTTCACCACTTACGTCGCGTGTAATAGAAGGATTATCTCCCTTGCGAGCTATCTTGTCTATTTCATCAATAAACACGATACCCCTTTCAGCTTCAGATACATTATAATCTGCAACTTGTAATAAGCGAGTGAGAATGCTTTCAATATCTTCTCCAACATAACCGGCTTCTGTCAACACTGTAGCATCGACAATTGTAAATGGAACATGCAGCAATTTAGCAATAGTTCTTGCCAAAAGAGTTTTGCCTGTACCAGTACTTCCAACCATTATGATGTTAGACTTTTCTATTTCCACATCATCTCCGCTGTCTTTCTGCAGCAATCGTTTATAGTGATTATAAACCGAAACCGAAAGATAACGTTTAGCATCATCTTGTCCAATTACATATTGATCAAGAAAGCTCTTAATATCTATCGGTTTTGGCAATTCTTTAAGGTTTAATGGTTTTCCGGCACCCGATTGTTTACCAGCTCCCATTGCTTCCTGAGTAATTTCGTAAGCCTGAGTGGCACAACTATCACAGATGTAACCATTCATTCCCGTAATCAGAAAAGAGACTTCGCTTTCGGGACGTCCACAAAAGCTACATTTCTTTTTATTTTTTGATGGTTTTGAATCTTCCAAAGTTAGTATTCGTTTAGTCTTTTATACCTTTAATTATATAGTCGCAGGTTTACGCATAAGAACTTCGTCGATCATACCGTAATCTTTTGCTTCCTGAGCTGTCATCCAGTAGTCACGATCCGAATCGGCCCATACTTTATCAAAATCTGTATGAGAATGATCTGCTATAATAGTATAGAGTTCCTTTTTCATTTTCTGAATTTCGCGGGCTGTAATTTCGATATCAGATGCCTGCCCCTGAACACCTCCCATTGGCTGATGAATCATTACGCGGGAATGTGTCAGTCCTGAGCGCTTTTTATCTGCACCTGCAACAAGTAATACAGCTGCCATTGATGCTGCCATACCTGTACAGATAGTTGCTACATCACTGGAAATAAACTGCATTGTATCGTAAATTCCTAGACCTGCATGCACAGATCCGCCTGGAGAGTTGATATAAATAGAGATATCCTTACCCGGATCTACTGAATCCAGATAAAGCAGCTGCGCCTGAAGCGTATTTGCTGTATAATCATCAATCTGTGTTCCAAGAAAGATGATACGATCCATCATTAAACGAGAGAACACATCGAGTTGTGTTACGTTTAGTTGTCTTTCTTCCAGGATATAAGGATTCAAATAGCCGTTCTGTGATTTGATTACATCATCCAAAACCATACTACTTATACCAATGTGCTTGGTTGCGTATTTTCTGAAATCATCCATAGTGATTGATATTTTAAATTAATACATAGAAAGGAGGCTTTTGACCATCCTTGATAAGAGCTAACAAAATTACAAAAATAAATCAGACTAATCTTATTTATTTTCAGTAAGTAGCTCTTTTTTAAAGTCAAAAGCCTCCTCTTTTATGAAGATTTAGCTAAATGCTTCTTTCTACCAGTTTTTACTGGAACATTTTGTTGAATTCTTCCATTGAAACAGTTTTGTTGTTCAATGTAGTTTTAGCTTTCAATGCTGTAGCAAGTTTAGCTTCAACGGCGCGGTTAACCAAGCCTTCAACGCTTTCTTTCTTCTTCAACATTTCCTGAGCGTAGTTATTCAAAAGATCTTCTGGAACATTAAGCATTCCGTATTGAGCAAACTGAGCTTTAGTAGCTTCTCTTGCAATGTTTACGATATCTTCTTGTTCAACTTTAATTTCGTTATCCTTAACTAGTTGTTCTTTGACTAAGTGCCATGTTAATTCTTCAATGCTCTTTTCGTAGTTTTCTTCAACGAAATCAGCACCTTTATCCTGGTGGTTAAGCATCATGATACGTTTAAGCAAAGCATCTGGGAATTCTAATTTACCAATTTTGTTCATCAAGAAATCGCGAACATCAAGTAAGAACTTATAATCGCTATCAGCAACAAATTGTTCTGCAATAGATTCTTTGATTTTTGCACGGAACTCTTCTTCAGTTTTAACTACGCCTTCACCATAAACCTGATCAAAGATTTCCTGGCTAAGTTCAGCTTCTACAAAACGAGTAACTTCTTCAACCTGGAAGCTGAAGTTGCCTGTATAGTTTGCAACTGCTTCTTTTTCGATCTTAAGAAGAGAAGCGATTTCTGTTTCGTGACCTTCGTAAGCTGTATTTGGATTGAACACCAATACATCATTTACTTTACATCCGTTGAAGATTGCTTTCTGATCATCGTTCTTCATGTAAGCAGGCATCAAAACAGCGCCTTCTACCTGAAGACCGCCTTCTTTTGTGTTACCTTCTTCGTCAAGTTCTGCAATCAGACCTTTCAACATGTCTTTATCCTGATACTCGTCTACTTTGTCATACTTACCAGCACGTTGAGTATAAGATTTAACTTGTTGATCAACCATTTCTTCTGTTACATCGATAGTATAGTAATCAACAGCATCTTTATCTGAAAGTTCTGCTTTAAATTCAGGAGCCAAAGCAATATCGAACAAGAAATCGAATTCATCCATTGTATCGAAGTCAATTTCTGGTTGTTTATCTTCGTTTGGAAGAGGTTCACCCAAAATATTAACTTGATTTTCTTTGATATATCCATATACCTTTTCTGAAAGGATTTTATTGATTTCTTCAGCCTTAACAGATTTTCCATACATTTTCTTCACAAGGCCCATTGGAACCATTCCCGGACGGAAACCCGGAACGTTAGCTTTTTGACGGAAAGTCTTCAGCGATTTATCAACTTGTTCTTGGTAATCAGCCTTTTCAAGCTTTACAGTAAGCAACGCGCTTACTTTGTCAATGTTTTGCAATGAAACGTTCATTCTGACAATTATTTATATGATTTATACTTTATCTTTTTAAAGAGCGTGCAAAATTAGTGTTAATCTTTCAATTATCAAATTTCTATATGATAAATTATTTCGTAGTTATATTCTTTTAAGCCAATAGCTTGTACCATTTTAAAGGTCTGCTAAGGGAAAACAAAAGGAAAGGTTTTAAATAAGGAGTACATCTTTTTAATATTAAATGTAGACTATAATTATATAAGACGTACTCCTTTTGGAATTATGGTCTAAATAGCAGAAACAATCTCCCGCCTAAAAAGGCCTTAACTCTAGAGACAAATCGGCTTAAGTCCCTTTATAAAGGGAAAAAAGAGATAGTTGGGTATCAAATATTTGTTTAAAACAAAATAATAACATCTCATTTTATAAATTTCTAACAAAAAAATACATTCCAGCACAAAAAATGTGAAGAAAAAGATTGTCGATTAAAAATAATTGTTTTTCTTTGCTATGAATTGATGATATTTAGTTTTACGATTTCGATTACATGGATTCACTTTCGTTATAATAGCGCTTTTGTAATCTCTCTGTCATTTAAAATCCTTACAATCTAAATCATCTTTTAGAGAATTTTATCTATTTATTTATTATTATCCGTTTAACTATGAACATTTACGTAGGAAACCTTAACTATAGAGTTAGGGAAGCAGATTTACAACAAATTATGGAAGATTACGGAACTGTAACTTCTGTAAAAGTAATTATGGACCGTGAAACTGGAAAATCAAAAGGCTTTGGTTTCATTGAAATGCCTAACGATGCAGAGGCAACAAAAGCTATTGCAGAACTTAACGGCGCAGAATTTGAAGGCCGCGCATTAGTTGTCAAAGAAGCAAGACCAAAATTCTAATTAAATAGAATATTAGGAAATTAAGGAAAGCCTTCTGTCGATTTTTACGACGGAAGGCTTTGTCTATTAAATAATTAAAACCTAACCTGCCAACAAATGAGAAGAGGTACATTTGAAAATTACTCCGGATTCGCCAAGATCTCCTTACTGGCGCTTGCATTTATTTTTTTTACATTATTCTGCTTAATTATTTTAAAATTGGAAATGTTATTCTTTCCAGGAATGAAGGAAGGCAACCTTTTAAGGCTGACACTTTTTACTCAGGATTTAATAATATTTATTTCAACTCCTTTACTTACACAATTCTTTCTCTGGAAAGATTCCACAAAGAAGAGTTTACAACTAAGAACACCCAATCTTATCATCCTGGCTCTTGGAGTAATGGCTATGATTTCAATTAGCCCGATTATAGACGTACTAAGCACATGGAACCAGGGATTACAGCTGCCTGAATCTTTGAGGTCTATAGAAGACTGGATGATCAATACTGAAAAAACCGCCGAGATAACAACTAACACCCTGCTAAATACAGATAGCTGGGGAGGATTTATTATGAATATATTAATTATAGCCATAATGGCAGGCATCGGAGAGGAACTCATGTTCAGGGGGGTGATTCAGAAAATATTAATTGGTTGGACAAAAAACATCCATCTCGGCATATTATACACTGCCATCATATTCAGTACAATTCACTTTCAGTTTTATGGATTCGTGCCACGTATGATATTAGGTATGGTGCTGGGATACTTATATATATGGAGCAAAAGCCTTTGGGTTCCGGTAATTGCACATGCAATTAACAACGCATTAACCGTTACTTTTACTCCAAACACATTCAATAAAGGGAACGAACTGGTAAAAATCGTTTCTAACAATCAAAACAGCATAGGATACATCATTACAGGAATCTTTGTTTTCACATTTTGTATGTGGAGAATATGGAAGTACTATCAGATACAATCTGCACTCTCTGTTTTAGATGAATAATAAATAGACTGAAAGACAAAAAGAAAGCCGGGAATTTTAATGCAATTCCCGGCTTTCTTTTTATATAGCAAACTATATTATTCTCTATTTTCAAAATCCTTTCTGCGAAGCACAAAGCTATTACTAAGATATTTTTCACGCACAATTTTATTTTCGGCCAAATCTTCCGGAGTTCCCTGGAAAAGAATTTTCCCTTCAAACAAAAGATATGCACGGTCTGTAATACTTAAGGTTTCCTGTACATTATGGTCTGTAATCAAGATTCCAATATTCTTATCTTTAAGCTTCCACACAATATGCTGAATATCTTCCACCGCAATAGGGTCTACTCCGGCAAATGGTTCATCAAGCATAATGAACTTCGGATTAATAGCCAGGCAACGGGCAATCTCAGTACGGCGACGCTCACCTCCGGAAAGCTGATCTCCCAGATTCTTACGCACCTTCTGCAAACGGAATTCCGCTATCAGGCTTTCGAGTTTTTCTTTTTTATATTCTTTCGAAGTATTGGTCATCTCCAATACTGCCATAATATTATCTTCCACACTCATCTTCCGGAAAACAGAAGCTTCCTGTGCTAAATAGCCAATTCCATTCTGTGCTCTTTTATATACTGGATACTTAGTAATTTCCAGATCATCAAGAAAAATGCGGCCTTCATTAGGAGTAATCAGCCCTACAGTCATATAGAATGATGTTGTTTTACCAGCACCATTCGGGCCTAGTAATCCTACGATTTCTCCCTGCTTTACGTCTATTGATACATGACTAACTACAGTTCTCTTTCCGTACTTCTTTACAAGATTCTCAGTACGAAGAACCATCTTAGGTTCCTCCTGTGGTTCATTAGAAATAACTTCAGTTTCTTCAACCGAAGTTTCAGTAGTATTAAGCTCAACCTGATTTTCAGTAAATCCTTCTTCAGCCATTGTTATTCTATTATTTTGGGGGCAAATGTAGCAAAAATATGCATAAATTAATGTACATTTGTCGACAAATAAGATAATATGTTCAAAGTATTAAGGACTTTTGGAAGATACATCATGTTATTGGGCCGAATCTTTTCACGCCCTGAAAGTATGAGGATGTATTTTAAACAATTGGTAAAAGAAGTAGAGCAATTGGGGGTAAACTCAATTGGGATCGTTTTACTGATTTCATTTTTTATCGGAGCGGTTATTACTATCCAAATCAAATTAAACATTGAAAGCCCCTGGATGCCGCGCTGGACCGTAGGTTATGTTACCCGTGAAATTATGTTGCTGGAATTTTCTTCTTCAATTATGTGTTTAATTCTTGCAGGCAAGGTCGGTTCAAACATTGCATCCGAATTAGGCTCTATGAGAGTTACTCAACAAATAGATGCACTTGAGATAATGGGCGTTAACTCAGCCAGTTACCTCATCCTACCCAAAATTGCAGCATTGGTAATATTTATCCCTGTACTGGTAACCTTCAGTATCTTTTCCGGAATTATCGGAGCCTATGCCACTTGTTGGTTTGGAGGTATAATGACATCAACCAATCTCGAGTTTGGTTTACAATACACATTTGTTGATTGGTATGTTTGGTGCGGTATCATAAAGTCGCTATTCTTTGCTTTCATCATTGCTACTGTATCTGCTTTCTTTGGATACACAGTAGAGGGTGGTTCCATTGCGGTGGGTAAGGCTAGTACAGACTCTGTAGTTTGTAGTAGCGCATTAATTTTATTCTCAGATATTATTCTTACTAAACTGTTAATGGGATGATCGAAGTTAAATCACTATATAAATCATTTGACGGCAAAGATGTTTTAAAAAACATAAATGCCGTATTTGAAAATGGAAAGACCAATTTGATTATCGGACAAAGTGGGTCTGGTAAAACCGTATTAATGAAATGCCTGGTTGGATTGCTTACTCCGGAAAAAGGAGAAGTGCTCTACGATAACAGGAATTTCGTGACTATGGGAAAGAAAGAGAAGAAACAGCTAAGGAGTGAAATGGGAATGATTTTCCAGAGTGCTGCACTCTTCGATTCTCTTTCCGTTTTAGATAATGTTCTGTTTCCATTGAACATGTTCTCTAAAGATTCTGTAAAGGATAGAATTAAGCGTGCCATGTTCTGTTTGGAACGTGTAAATCTAAAAGAAGCTCATTCTGCTTTTCCTGGAGAAATAAGTGGTGGTATGCAAAAACGTGTTGCCATCGCCCGTGCAATTGCTCTAAATCCTCAATATCTATTTTGTGATGAGCCAAACTCGGGACTTGACCCAAAGACTTCTCTCCTTATCGACGAACTCATTCAAGACATTACTAAGGAGTACAATATGACAACCATCATTAATACTCACGATATGAACTCTGTTATGGGTATTGGAGAAAAGATATATTATATCTATCAGGGTAATAAGGAATGGGAAGGTACAAAAGATGAAATTTTCACAGTAAACAACAAACGATTAAACGATTTCATCTTTGCTTCAGATTTCTTCCGTAAAGTGAAAGAAGTCGAAGTTCAGAGTCTGTCAGAAGAATAATAATTATTTCTACATAAAAACAAGGGGCTTTCCAAAAGTGAAGTGACCCCGAAAATTAGACGTTTAATAATTAATTTATATATGTGTGTGAGCTCGATATTGTACCGGGCTCACACTTTTTAATCTGAGCTTAATTCTTTTATTGTTATACCACCAAATATATTTTTAAGTTCTTCTTCAAAGTCTTCGATGGAATCAAAATTTATTTTTTAGCCAGCTTATTTCCATCAAAAACACAAAAAAAAAGAGCCGCTATACTTTCTTAGCGGCTCTGTATTCTAGTTTTTATTTCTGTCTAATAAATATATTTATCGGAGTTCCTGTCAATTTCCATTTTTCACGTAATTTATTCTCCAGGAATCTTTTATATGGATCTTTTACATACTGTGGCAAATTAGCAAAGAATACAAAAGAAGGAACATGAGTATTCGGCAATTGAGTCACATATTTAATCTTTATGTATTTACCTTTTGTTGAAGGTGGTGGATATGCCTCGATTAATGGAAGCATTTCTTCATTTAATCTTGCAGTAGAAATCTTGATTGATCTGTTTTCATAAACCTCTCTTGCAGATTCGAGCACTTTAAATATACGTTGCTTAGTAAGTGCTGAAGTAAATATGATAGGGATATCAACAAAAGGAGCAAAACGATTTCGAATAGCGTTTTCAAACTCTTTCATCACCTTATCGGTTTTATTCTCAACTAAATCCCACTTATTAACAACAACAACGATACCTTTTGAATTTTTCTGAATTACAGAAAATATATTAAGATCCTGACCTTCAATTCCTCGGGTGGCATCTAGCATCAGAATACAAATATCAGCCCCTTCAATAGCACGAATTGAACGTATTACTGAATAATATTCAAGATCTTCATTAACCTTTCCTTTCTTTCTGATACCAGCAGTATCAACAAGATAAAAATCAAACCCGAATTTTTCGTAACGTGTGTAGATAGAATCGCGGGTTGTTCCGGCTATTTCAGTTACAATATTTCTATCTTCACCGATAAATGCATTGATAATTGAAGATTTTCCTGCATTAGGACGACCTACAACTGCAAAACGAGGAATATCATCGTCCAAAAGTTCCGATGTATCTTTCTTAAACTTACTAACCAAAACATCTAGCAAGTCCCCAGTCCCACTTCCTGATAAGGAGGATATACAGTGAGGATCTCCTAAGCCTAAACTATAAAATTCAGGTGCATTATATTGAAGGTCACCATTGTCTGTCTTATTTGCGACCAAAATTACAGGACTTTTTGCACGACGAAGAATATGTGCAACTTGTAAATCCAAATCGGTAACTCCATTCATTACATCCACAACGAAAAGAATTACATCAGCTTCATCAACAGCCAATATAACCTGCTTACGTATTTCTTCTTCAAAAATATCATCAGAGTTAACAACCCATCCTCCAGTGTCAACGACCGAAAATTCTTGCCCTAACCATTCCGATTTTCCATATTGACGGTCACGGGTGGTTCCTGCTTCGTCGTTAACAATAGCCTGACGCGTTTTGGTCAAGCGGTTAAAAAGCGTAGATTTTCCAACGTTAGGACGACCTACAATAGCTACTAAATTTCCCATATTACAACTTTAATTTACGACTATCACAGTCGGTGAATACTAATCCAATTGGTAGCCAAAATTCTTTAGTTCTCTATCAGAACTTCTCCAGTCTTTATCGACCTTCACAAAAGTTTCCAAAAATACAGATTTACCAAAGAATTTCTCCAATGAGCGGCGTGCTTCCGTAGCCACTTTTTTCAAGGCTTTACCTTGTTTGCCAATAATGATGCCCTTTTGGGAATCTCGTTCAACATAAATAACCGCATTGATGCGAATCAATTTTGGTTCTTCTTTAAATTGTTCTACTACTACTTCAACAGCATAAGGTATTTCTTTGTCATAATAGAGCAATATTTTTTCACGAATAATTTCTGTAACAAAGAAACGAGCAGGTTTATCAGTCCATTGATCCTTATCAAAATAAGGAGGAGAATCAGGCAATAACTCCTTAATTCTGCGCATCACATAATCTACATTAAATTTAGAGATAGCAGAAATAGGTACAATCTCAGCCTGAGGCAGTAACTCTTTCCACTCTTCAACAAGAGTTTCCAGTTTTTGTTGATCAATAAGATCTATTTTATTAATAAGGACTAATACGGGAAAAGACTGTTGACGAACTTTTTCAATAAATTCATTATGCTTGTCTCCTGTTTCAATTACATCAGTTACATAAAGCAGTACATCTGCATCAGATAATGCTGATGTTGAGAAATTCAGCATTGTTTCCTGCAATTTATAGTTAGGCTTCAAAACACCCGGTGTGTCTGAAAACACAATCTGCATTTCATCAGTATTCAAAATACCCATGATGCGATGACGAGTTGTTTGCGCTTTAAAGGTAGCAATAGAGATACGCTCTCCAACTAACACATTCATCAATGTAGACTTTCCTACGTTAGGGTTACCCACAATGTTTACAAATCCTGCTTTATGCATATATTTTACATTATTGAAAGAGACAAAAAAACGCATCGAAAATGGGATGCGTTTTTTATATCAGATTATTTATATATTTACTTTTCAGCTCCGTCATAACCCCATTTCACATAAACGGTTCCCCATGTGAAACCAGCTCCAAATGCTGTAAACAGCATATTGTCACCTTTCTTTAGTTTTTTCTCAAAATCCCAAAGACAAAGAGGTAATGTAGCAGCACTAGTATTTCCATATCGCTGAATATTTACGAGAACTTTCTCGATAGGAACTTCCAGGCGGTTAGCAACTGCATCGATAATACGCATATTTGCCTGATGAGGAACAACCCAATCAATATTATCTTTTGTCAGATTATTTCTTTCAGCAACTTGAGCCGTTACATCAGACATATTAGATACTGCATATTTAAAGACTGTTCGTCCTTCCTGATACAGATAATGCATTTTATTATCAACAGTAAAATATGAAGGAGGACAAACTGAACCACCAGCTTTCATATGAAGGAAAGGAAGACCTTTACCATCTGTACGTAAGCAAGAGTCCATGATACCATAATCTTCAGTAGTTGGTTCAACCATAACAGCAGCAGCACCATCACCAAAAATGGGGCAAGTAGCTCTATCTGTATAGTTTACCATTGAAGACATTTTATCTGCTCCAACAATTATAATTTTCTTATATCTACCAGACTGAATAAATGCAGCAGCAGTTTCCATCAAATATAAGAAACCACTACAAGCAGCTTGAAGGTCAAAAGCAAATGCATTTTTCAACCCTAATTTATCACAAAGTATTGATGCTGTTGATGGGAAATGATAATCCGGAGTAGTTGTAGCAACAATAACTAAATCAATATCATCTGGATTAGAACCAGTTTTCTGCATTAATTGTTTTGCTGCTTTACGGGCCATATAAGAAGTACCTAATCCTTCTTCATTAAGAATACGACGTTCTTTAACCCCTATACGCGTCATAATCCATTCATCATTGGTATCTACCATCTTTGATATCTCTTCATTAGTCAAGATATAATCAGGTACATATCCACCAACACCTGTGATTACTGCATTAATTTTTTCCATTAATTTAATTTTAATGTAATTATACCGCAAAATAAGCCTGGGAGTAATCTCCCTGGCTATATTTTAATAGTATAGAACTTTTTCTGCTTAGATAGCAGCTTCTTTTTCGATAGCAAGCTTGCCTCTGTAATAACCGCAAGCTCCACATACTGTATGATAAACATGCCATTCACCACAATTTGGACAAATAGCCAATGTTGGAGCTACAGCTTTATCATGAGTTCTTCTCTTTGCAGTTCTCGTTTTTGATTGCTTTCTTTTAGGATGTGCCATTTTCTTAAACTTTAATTATTATCTAATATTTTTTTTAATTCATTCCATCTAGGATCAATAGAATCTTCTTCCACGTCCTCTATTTCCTCTGCAACTGAAGAATCTATTTCATCAAGACCCTCTTCATCATCGGGCGTTGTTCGAAGATGCTTATTTAGTTTACTAACCATGCCTTTATTACATTTACCAGGAGCATGAACATGTTTCATTGGAATAGCCAAAGCTATAAACTCATACATAAACCAAGCCACATTGATATATCCCTCATCTTCCGGAATAATAACCACATTGTTATTTTCCTCAGCATAGTCACTACCAAATTTAACAAACAACTTATCTGTAGATGTTACAGGTACCTCCATATCATCAACACAACGATCACAGGGAACTATTACAACTCCTTCTGTTTGGAATACGAGTTCAAAGGTTCCCGCCGTTCTTTTAACGACAAGAGTAACATTGACTTTGCCTTTTTGAATTTCAGGTCCGTCAATATTTGCAAAGAATACATTATCAAGCACAAACTCAAATGAACATGAATCTGCTTGCATTGCTTTTAAATCAACTTTATATTTATCGAACTTTCCCAAAACTAGTAATTTATAATTTTTGCAAAGGTACAAAAAAAGTGTAAACCAATCCTGTTTAATGCATTATTTTTACCTTAAGAACATGCCATTAAACACAATTCGGGCGACAAAGATACAAATAATAATCCTCATTATATATAAATGAGGGTTAAATCTTTATTTTTTCAGTTCAATTCTAAAAGTTGTACCCTTATTTATTTCAGAACGTTTTACATAAATCTTTCCATGGTGGTATTCTTCCACAATTCTTTTAGCTAGAGATAACCCTAGTCCCCAACCACGTTTTTTTGTTGTATAGCCCGGTTGAAAAACTGTTTTATATTTAGATTTTGGAATTCCTTTTCCTGTATCCGAGATATCTATCACAACCTTCTTTTCAGTACTCAAAATCGAAAATGTTATAATGCCTTGCCCCTCCATCGAATCAATGGCATTTTTGCATAAGTTCTCTATAACCCATTCAAAAAGTGGAGAATTTAGTTTAACCCAGACCGGCAGATCATCAAATTCTCTAACAAATATAACTTTCCCAGAGCATCTTTTTGATAGATATTCTATAACATTATTAAGTATTGAAATAAGTTCGCATGGATTAGGCTCGGGCATAGAGCCTATTTTTGAGAAGCGTTCAGCAATAAGTTGCAATCTATTTACATCATTATCCATCTCAGAAATCAAGCTATCATTTGCATATCTTGTTTTCAATATTTCAACCCAAGCCATCAAGGAAGATATAGGTGTACCAAGCTGATGAGCCGTTTCTTTAGAAAGCCCAACCCAGACTTTATTTTGTTCAGCCTTCTTAGAACTCAACAGCGCAAAAATAGCAATTACAACGAAAACAAGAACAACACTTAATTGAACATACGGATAAGTTGCGAGCCGTTTAAGCATTAATGAATCATCATAATAGATATCAATATAGTCAGTTTGTGCTTGTTTACCTATTCTGTCATCAGACTTTAGATATATCCTTATCCTATGATTAATATATCCAAAACTATTAACCTTATCATGCAAGTATTTATCAGAATTTGAAGAAGGAACTGAGATGTTCCTATAGCTTTGTATTTCACCTTTTTTACCTACTACAATTACAGGTATTGTATTATTTCCATTCAGCACCTTAAGTACCAAAGTTAAATCCGTTGTTTCATCTGCATTATTGAAAGTTTTCATGGCCTCAGACCAAACTTCCATTTTGTTTTTTTCCTCAGTCGACAAATCTTTAATTAATATATGAGAAATAACCAGCGATGAAAAAGCAATTATTATTGCAATCAACACTAGTGCTATCTTTATTTGTTTTATTCTATCCCCAATTATCATTATTAAAAGATTTATTGAAATATAAAACGCAATATTACAAATTATATTTTAAGGTGTAGTGAATTTATCTATTTACGAGTATATTAAGTGCTAAAAATAATCCAAATAACGAATACCAATCCGATAATATAAAAACAAAAAATACATCTTGACGAGGAATATTTAAAATTATTCTAGTTGATTTAACAAGCAAGGTTATAGCAAATAAGAAGTTACAGATTCGTCCTCATACAAATGCCTTATATTCGATTTTGGTTCGTCAAGCTGAAAGATTACAACTGACTTCCTTTAGATTCCACCTCACGATAGGTAACCTTGTCCTAAGCTAGCGTTTCCACTATCAAGGTGCGTTCGGGAATTACACGCTAGAGTTATCACCCATGCTGGGGAAACACAAAAAAAGAGTCCCATTCATTATTCAATGAACAGGACTCTTTGATAAAACGGCAGCTACCTACTCTCCCACTGTTACGCAGTACCATCGGCGTGATCAGGCTTAACTTCTCTGTTCGGAATGGGAAGAGGTGGAACCCTGATGCTATAGCTACCTTAATATTTTTAATTTCTTTTTTATCTGATTTATATTTATCAGATTCTATTAAGATAAACACAATGTAAAAGCAATAAACAAGCTCTTTCTAGTATTTTAAGAGCCAAATTATCTAGCCAACCATATATGGCATAGAAGAAAGTGTACGGGCAATTAGTACTGCTCGGCTTTGACATTACTGTCTTTACACCTGCAGCCTATCAACGTTGTCGTCTTCAACGACCCTAAGAAATCTAATCTTGTGGCTGGCTTCGTACTTAGATGCTTTCAGCACTTATCCAATCCCGACTTAGATACCCGGCAATGCACCTGGCGGCACAACCGGTAAACCAGCGGTCAGTCCAACACGGTCCTCTCGTACTAGTGTCAGAGCCACGCAAATTTCATACGCCCACGATAGATAGAGACCGAACTGTCTCACGACGTTCTGAACCCAGCTCGCGTGCCACTTTAATGGGCGAACAGCCCAACCCTTGGGACCTTCTCCAGCCCCAGGATGTGACGAGCCGACATCGAGGTGCCAAACCGCTCCGTCGATATGAGCTCTTGGGAGCGATCAGCCTGTTATCCCCGGAGTACCTTTTATCCTTTGAGCGATGTCCCTTCCATACGGAAACACCGGATCACTATGCTCTAGTTTCCTACCTGATCGACTTGTCGGTCTCCCAGTCAAGCACCCTTATGCCATTACACTCTGCGGACGGTTACCAATCGTCCTGAGGGTACCTTTAGAAGCCTCCGTTACACTTTTGGAGGCGACCACCCCAGTCAAACTACCCACCAAACAGTGTCCTCACATTCGCGAGTTAGAACTCAAATAATCAAAGGGCCGTATTTCAACAGCGGCTCCACAAATACTGGCGTACCTGCTTCAAAGCCTCCGGCCTATCCTACACATCAATTACCCAAATTCAATGTTAAGCTATAGTAAAGGTTCACGGGGTCTTTTCGTCCCATCGCGGGTAATCGGCATCTTCACCGATACTACAATTTCACTGAGCTCACGGTTGAGACAGTGTCCAGATCATTACACCATTCGTGCAGGTCGGAACTTACCCGACAAGGAATTTCGCTACCTTAGGACCGTTATAGTTACGGCCGCCGTTTACTGGGGCTTCAATTCAATGCTTCTCTTGCGATGACATCTCCTCTTAACCTTCCAGCACCGGGCAGGTGTCAGGCTATATACTTGATCTTTCAATTTTGCATAGCCCTGTGTTTTTGTTAAACAGTTGCCTGGACCTATTCTCTGCGCCCTCATTACTGAGGGACCCTTTATCCCGAAGTTACAGGGTCAATTTGCCTAGTTCCTTAACCGTGATTCACTCAAGCGCCTTAGTATATTCTACCCGACTACGTGTGTCCGTTTACGGTACGGGTACCTTAAAGATTAAGTTTAGCGGATTTTCTTGGGAGTCTGCTTACATACGCTATCCAATCACCACAAGGGCTCTCGGTACTATCAGGTTCGACTAGTCTTCCGGATTTGCCTGGAAAACTAATATCTACACCCTTCAACCGGCTATTCCGTCAGCCGGCGGTATTATCACTTCTCCGTCTCCACATCACTCTTTAAGGTAGTAAGGGAATATTAACCCTTTCTGCCATCGGCCTCGCCGTTCGGCTGAGCCTTAGGACCCGACTAACCCTGATCCGATTAGCGTTGATCAGGAAACCTTAGTCTTTCGGCGAGGGGGTTTCTCACCCCCTTTATCGTTACTTATACCTACATTTGCTTTTCCACACGCTCCAGCAAAGCTCACGCTTCACATTCAACGCAGAGTGGAATGCTCCCCTACCAACCATTACTGGTTCCATAGCTTCGGTAAATTGCTTATGCCCGATTATTATCCACGCCAAACTCCTCGACTAGTGAGCTGTTACGCACTCTTTAAATGAATGGCTGCTTCCAAGCCAACATCCTAGCTGTCTTAGCAATCTGACTTCGTTAGTTCAACTTAGCAATTATTTCGGGACCTTAGCTGATGGTCTGGATTCTTCTCCTCTCGGGCACGGACCTTAGCACCCATGCCCTCACTCCTGATATTGAACTAATGCGCATTCGGAGTTTATCAAGACTTGATAGGCGGTGAAGCCCTCGCATCTTATCAGTCGCTCTACCTCACATTAGTAATTATCAAGGCTGCACCTAAATGCATTTCGGGGAGTACGAGCTATCTCCAAGTTTGATTAGCCTTTCACCCCCACCCACAGTTCATCCGGAAGCTTTTCAACGCTTATCGGTTCGGTCCTCCAGTTAGTGTTACCTAACCTTCAACCTGACCATGGGTAGATCACTTGGTTTCGCGTCTACTACCACTGACTAAATCGCCCTATTCAGACTCGCTTTCGCTTCGGCTGCAAAACTTAATTTCTTAACCTTGCCAGTGACAGTAACTCGTAGGTTCATTATGCAAAAGGCACGCCGTCACAGCACGAAGCTGCTCCGACCGCTTGTAAGCGCATGGTTTCAGGGACTATTTCACTCTTCTATTCGAAGTTCTTTTCACCTTTCCTTCACAGTACTGGTTCACTATCGGTCTCTCGGGAGTATTTAGCCTTACCGGATGGTCCCGGCAGATTCATGCAGAATTTCTCGTGCTCCGCACTACTCAGGATACCACTACAGTATATATTGGATTCATGTACGCAACTATCATGCTCTATGGTGACACTTTCCAGAGTCTTCCATTCTCCAATATAAGTCCGATATCGTGGTCCTACAACCCCAATTATGCCGTAACATAATTGGTTTGGGCTAATCCGCGTTCGCTCGCCACTACTTACGGAATCATTCAATTATTTTCTTCTCCTACAGGTACTAAGATGTTTCAGTTCCCTGCGTTCGCCTCCATTTAAAATGGATAATATCCCTTCAGGATATTGGGTTGTCCCATTCGGAAATCTTCGGATTAAAGGCTATTTGCACCTACCCGAAGCTTATCGCAGCTTATCACGTCCTTCATCGCCTCCGAGAGCCAAGGCATCCGCCATGCGCCCTTGCTTACTTTCTTCAAACACTGTAAACTATTCGTAGTTATACGTTTTCGTTTACCATATGGTTCGATATATACTTTAGCTCTTTTTATCTCTAAAAATTACTTTATTTATTGCTTTTGTACATCATGTCAAAGATCGTTTCAAGCCTTAGCTTGATCGTGGAGAATAACGGATTCGAACCGTTGACCCCCTGCGTGCAAGGCAGGGGGTCTAGCCAGCTGAGCTAATCCCCCGAAATTTTTCTGAAGCGTTTGTTTTGGGATGGTTAATCCTTGTTGCTCCGATTTTTTTCGCGTAGTCCCAGGCAGAGTTGAACTGCCGACCTCTACATTATCAGTGTAGCGCTCTAACCAACTGAGCTATAGGACTGTCGTTCAAAACCTCTTACCTTTCGGCTCGGCTTCTTTCTAATCTCTTATTTTTTATATAGAATAAACAAAAACCAGTAGTACAATAAAAAGCGAACCAGATAAAAGGAATCACTCCAGAAAGGAGGTGTTCCAGCCGCACCTTCCGGTACGGCTACCTTGTTACGACTTAGCCCCAGTCACCAGTTTTACCCTAGGGCGCTCCTTACGGTTACGCACTTCAGGTACCCCCGGCTCCCATGGCTTGACGGGCGGTGTGTACAAGGCCCGGGAACGTATTCACCGCGCCGTGGCTGATGCGCGATTACTAGCGAATCCAGCTTCATGGAGTCGGGTTGCAGACTCCAATCCGAACTGAGAGAGGCTTTTGGGATTAGCATCCTGTTGCCAGGTAGCGACCTTCTGTACCCCCCATTGTAACACGTGTGTAGCCCCAGACGTAAGGGCCGTGCTGATTTGACGTCATCCCCACCTTCCTCGCATCTTACGACGGCAGTCTCGATAGAGTCCTCAGCTTAACCTGTTAGTAACTATCAATAAGGGTTGCGCTCGTTATGGCACTTAAGCCGACACCTCACGGCACGAGCTGACGACAACCATGCAGCACCTTCACAGATGTCCGAAGACTATAATATTTCTACTATATTCATCTGCAATTTAAGCCTGGGTAAGGTTCCTCGCGTATCATCGAATTAAACCACATGTTCCTCCGCTTGTGCGGGCCCCCGTCAATTCCTTTGAGTTTCACCGTTGCCGGCGTACTCCCCAGGTGGAATACTTAATGCTTTCGCTTGGCCGCTTGCTGTATATCGCAAACAGCGAGTATTCATCGTTTACTGTGTGGACTACCAGGGTATCTAATCCTGTTTGATACCCACACTTTCGTGCCTCAGCGTCAGTTGTACCCCGGTAAGCTGCCTTCGCAATTGGAGTTCTTCGTGATATCTAAGCATTTCACCGCTACACCACGAATTCCGCCTACCTTATGTACACTCAAGAATAACAGTATCAACTGCAATTTTACGGTTGAGCCGCAAACTTTCACAACTGACTTATTATTCCGCCTACGCACCCTTTAAACCCAATAAATCCGGATAACGCTCGGATCCTCCGTATTACCGCGGCTGCTGGCACGGAGTTAGCCGATCCTTATTCATAGTATACATACAAAAATCCACACGTGGATCACTTTATTCTACTATAAAAGAAGTTTACAATCCATAGGACCTTCATCCTTCACGCTACTTGGCTGGTTCAGGCTCTCGCCCATTGACCAATATTCCTCACTGCTGCCTCCCGTAGGAGTTTGGTCCGTGTCTCAGTACCAATGTGGGGGACCTTCCTCTCAGAACCCCTATCCATCGAAGACTTGGTGAGCCGTTACCTCACCAACTATCTAATGGAACGCATCCCCATCCATAACCAATAAATCTTTAACTTAAAAAAGATGCCTTTCTTAAGTACTATCGGGTATTAATCTTTCTTTCGAAAGGCTATCCCCGAGTTATGGGAAGGTTGGATACGTGTTACTCACCCGTGCGCCGGTCGTCAGCGGTATTGCTACCCTGCTACCCCTCGACTTGCATGTGTTAAGCCTGTAGCTAGCGTTCATCCTGAGCCAGGATCAAACTCTTCATTGTAAAAGTTTCATTTAAATTCTGTCCAGGATTCCGTTTATCTTAATTGACGGTTCGCATTTTTATTTTTACCAAGTACATGTATCAATACACGCACTTAATGCTCTTGTACTACTTGTTTCGTTTATTTATAATTTCTTCAAAGAACGATTCTTTTTGTTACGCTTGTTTTCGTAAGCGGATGCAAAGGTAGAACTTTTAATTTTAACCTCCAAATGTTTTCGAGAATATTTTTTAAATTCTTTTTCTCTAAAACCTCGATGAATGCACCGGTTTCACTTACATTATGTCAACTGCGTAAGCTTTGTCTCTCTTGCAAAGCGGGTGCAAAAGTAGACTATTATTCCTACCAATCCAAATATATCTAACTCTTTTTTATATCTTTTTTTGCAATTAATAGGTAACTAGCTGTATTACAATTGTGTTACAGAACATATTTTTTTTCAATCTGACAGGAACTTTGGGAAAGGTTACTACTATATATACATTATATATTTACGTGCGCGCGTAAGGGTGATAAAAAGAAGTCGATAACTAATCACAAATATTTCATATCCCACAATTATTATTTTAGAATAGTTACCTTTGCAAAAAATAAATTTATGAGATCAAAAGACTTAAAATCGGCACAACCAGCCAAAGTATTAGTAATTGGTGAAGATTCTAACCTGCAATGGTCGGACACTGCAACTGGATATGCAATGTTCGCTGACTACTATTTTCGTAGTTTTCCTGAAGATCATGGTGAACGCAGCAGAAATGTAGAGGCACGTAACCTGTTTAACCACATTATGTACGTTACCCTTAATAGATTTAAGTCGGACGAGATTTACATAACTAACCTATGCAATGATTACGTAGAACCAGCTCCAAAAGGCAAAAGAGTACTTATACCGGAGGAAAAAGCAATAAAAGGATTTGAGCACGTAAAATGGGTATTGGAGCAGAATCCAACCATCGAGATTGTTTTGTCCATGTCATTACAAACCAACTACTGGTTACAGAAATTAGGTCTTTATGGCGGAGATGAGACTTTTCTTCATGGTGCTCAGCCACGCCACGTAGGTATGGAATCTATCGAGCCTTATTACCAGCCTGTTGATGGAAAATCACTTAGAACAATCTGCGGAAATGTTTATGATGCTATTAACTTTCCAGTAAAGGTTATCCCTATACTTCCGGCGAAAGATTATCCATTAAAAGATAAGAATCTAGAACTGTTCAGTGCTGCTTATGAGAATATCCGATCATATTTTCGCAAATAATCACTACATTTCAATCAAAAAAAGCTGAAAAGATCTGCTATATCCCCCACTAAAACACATAAAAAGCCCTGATAAAAGGGCTTTCAGGTGGTGGGAGATAAAAAAAACATCTGCCACTAGCTTTCTTATCTGCCACTACCAGACTATACCAATAAGCAAATCAAAAGAGATAATACTCACCACAGAAACAGGTCTGGCTCAAGAAACTTATTATTCGGAGAAAACATCTTGTAATTAAACAGAATATAACCTGACTGATTTTTCATTTAGCCGAGACACATTTTTCGTTTGATATACATCTAAAGGGTGCTTTGATGTACATCATAAATAGGGTTCGATGTACATCAAACCAATACTTAGATATACATCAAACTAAAATTATTAGAAGGGCTTTTCTATTCTTACTAGTTATATTATTATGAATAAGAAGATATACATAGAAGTATGTGCTATAACTGCAACATACACTGTTTTCTGAATTCTAGTAGAAGATGAGAATTTTTAGTAGCAGATAATTTTAGATCTGCTACCAGCCAAAGCCCCCATAAATAAAGGGTTCTATGCGATTTAGTAGCAGGTAGCAGATCTTTTTGTGTTTTTTAGAATTAAAACACCTGATATTTATATTGGCTTAGATACTCTTCTCTATATTCCAGACAAAAGCACGAAGTCCAAGTTGTTCGGTGGATTTATCCAGGCGATGAAGCATTTCCAGAAGTCGGTCAACTCTATCATCTTCTACAACTGTAATAATAGCAGAGCACATGGATGGCCACGCATGACTTCCATAATGAGGATCCCCCGTTTTACTACCCCTTCCTCTTACATCTTCAACATAAGAAAATCCACGGCAACTATTTCTATCAAGAATAGCTATCACGCTATCGTAAAAGGCTTGGTCAAAAGTTATCAATACTGATTTCATATTTCGTTATTTTCATTATTCATTATTATTTTCTACAGCATTCAATGCAGCTTCAAACTCACGCATTTTCTTACGTCGGCGTTTCACACCAGTTCCGGCAAAGATACAATACAGAACCGGCACAATAACCAAGGTTAACACGGTAGAAATAGTTAGTCCGCCAATGATTGCAATACCCATAGGTTTCCACATTTCCGATCCTTGTCCTCCACCTATAGCCATTGGAATCATACCAAGTATAGCAGTTAATGAAGTCATTAATACCGGGCGTAAACGAGACTTACCTCCTTTTACAACGGAATTAATAATACCCAAGCCGCGTTCACGATTCAAGTTTATATAATCCACAAGTACAATACCATTCTTAACCACAATACCAATCAACATAATCATACCAATTGCCGACATCAAATTCAGCGTACTGCCAGACATCCACAAAGCGATGAGTACTCCCGACAATGCAAACGGCAATGCAAACATGATAATAAACGGATAGGTAAGAGACTCAAATTCTGCTGCCATCACAATAAATACCAGAATAATAATAAGTCCACCGAGTGTTAACAAGTCGGAGAATGATTCCTGCTGATCTTCGTAAGTACCGGAAACCTGTACTGTTACACCCGAAGGAACATTCATTTGAGATATTTGCTGACGAGCGGCAGCTACAACCTTATCCATTGAAGCTCCTGAGATTACGGCCTGAACCGTATTTACGCGTTCGCGGTCTTTTCGTTCAATTGTAGGAGGTGCACTTTCTTCAACAACAGTTCCAAGATCTTTAATACGTATCCCTTTACCCTGGCTATTATACACCATTATATTTTCAATAGATTCAATAGACTGTCTATATTCGGGAGCATACATTACCTTGATATCATATTCATCACCCTCTTCTCGATATTTAGATGCTGTTGCACCATTGATTCTATTTCTTGCATAAGTTGCTGCAGTAGAAAGATTCAATCCATTCAATGCAAGTTTCTCACGATCGAACTTAATCTGGTATTCAGGTTGATAATCTCCACGGCTGATTGTAACATCCACACATCCAGGTACCTTACTGATGCGTTCTCTTAAATCTTTGGCAATCTGATCGGTTTGTGTAAAATCGTATCCGTAAACTTCAAGGTCGAGTGTAGCTTGTCCGCTACCCATCATGCTCGACCTGCTACCTCCAACGTTTACCATAAACTTCTTCAATTCCGGATAGTTATCAAGGTCTTTACGCATCTCATTACAGATTTCCTCAATTCCACGTTTACGATCAGCCGGATCAGACAAACGGATATTGAAAGACATAATATGAGTTCCATTATCACTCATAGAAGCCCAGGCATTATCCGAAGAAGCCTGACCAACAGTAAAGTTGATAACCTGAATCTCAGGATATTTGCTCTTCCATTGTTTTTCTATTTTCAGCGCTATATCACGCGATAACTCTGTGCGTGTACCAATAGGCATTTCAAGAGTTACACCAATTCGCCCGTTATCCTGGGTAGGCATAAACTCTGTACCTATGAACTTAAATAAGAACATAGACGCAATAAAGAAAATAAAACCTCCCGCAACAACAACTGTTCGATGGCGAACCGCCCAGTTTACCAGTTGTGCATAAGATACATCCAGCTGATCTAATCCTCTTTTAATAGGAGAATAGAACTTCTCGAAAACTTTATTATGCTTTGGATTTAACTGAAGCAACTGAGAACTCATCATTGGAGTCAGTGTCAATGCACAGATGAGAGAGATGGCCATAATAATACAAACCATCCAACCTAACTCACGGAACAAGACACCCGTCATACCCGAAACCAAAGTCAGCGGGAAGAATACCGCAAATAAAGTCAGTGTAGAGGCAACAACAGATAATGCCATCTCATTTGTTCCATGAACGGCAGCCTGTTTGGGATGACTACCTCTTTCAATATGCGTGGTTACATTCTCCAAAACCACAATGGCATCATCCACCACCAATCCAATAGCAATAGACAGAGAAGACAAAGAAATAATATTCAGAGAACTACCCGTAACCGCCAGATAGATAAACGAAGCTACCAAAGAGAGCGGTATAGTTATAAGAATAATCACGCAAGATCTCCACCTTCCAAGGAAAATAAACACAACTAATCCCACAAAGATTAATGCATCACGTATTACATCGGCCAACGATGCAATTGTATTTTTAATATTGTCTGATGTATCTACAATAATATCCAGCTTCACATCAGATGGAAGTTTTGCTTGCAAAGAAGGTAAAGCAGCACGTACCTTATCCGCAATTTCCACAGAGTTTGCACCCGTTTGCTTCTGGATAACAATCATTGCTCCCTGTACCCCATCATTATAAGTTTCCTGAGTACGCTCTTCAACAGAATCTTTAATTCTAGCAACATCTTTCAGATAGATATTCTTGCCATTAAAGCTACCTACAACAATGTTTGCCATTTGTGAAGCATCATCAAATTCTCCTTCTACTCTTAAAGAATAAGTATTACTACCAATATCGAAATTACCGCCCGGCACATTCTTATTCTCTGCAGCAATAATTGCCGAAATAGTTTCCACACTCAGATGATATGCTTCCAAACGAACCGGATCTATATATACCTGAATCTGACGCTTCGGAGCACCGGAAACAGAAACAGTTCCTACACCGCCAATTCTGGCAAGCGGATTGGCAACACCTTCATCCAGAATCTTATACAAGGCGGGCATGCTCTCTTTTGCTTTGGCAGAAAGCACGATAATAGGAATCATATCTGTACTAAACTTAAAGATAGTAGGATTTTCGGCACCATCCGGCAAAGAAGACTTAACTAAATCCAGTTTATCTCGAACGTCGTTTGTCAGTTCATCGATATTTTTTCCATAATCAAACTCCAAGGTAATTACAGAGATATTTTCTCTTGACTTAGAAGTTATATGTTTTAGATTACTTACCGTATTTAAAACATTTTCGAGAGGACGGGAAACATTGTTTTCAATATCCGAAGCACTTGCACCCTGATATGATGTCATTACCATTATGGTATTGGTTTCAATATTCGGGTACAAATCAATGGGCAGTTTCTTCAAAGAAAAAAGCCCAAGCACCAGCACTGCTACAAAGCAGAGCGAGGTCATTACAGGACGATTTACGGCTCCTTTATATATACTCATTATTCTTTTAATTTTTTAGTCTGCCTTTTTTAAGAATCAATACATCTATAAATGTATCGTCATAAAAAAGGCTGCCCAATTATTATTTTTCAACTACAACAGCTGCACCATTATTTAAACGAGTCTGTCCTGCAATTACTACCTGAGAGTTACTTGGAACACCAGAAATCAATTCATATTCTGATCCCATCTGGCGACCAAGCACTACTTTATTATATGAAACTTTCCCGTCATTATATACATAAACGTATCGGTCTCCGGAACCTGTTTGCTTAACAATAGCACGGTCAGGTACCACAACGTGGTCCATAGAACCAAAGCTCATAGTAACGCGAGCAAACATTCCCGGACGTACTTTCTGTCCGCCATTAGCAACAGTTATTTCAACAGGGAAGGTACGGGTGGTATTGTCAACTGTAGGATAAACAAGACTAACTCTGCCGGTAAATTCTTCATCACCATAAACATCAAGCTTAATCTTTGTTGTCATGCCCTTCTTCACTTTAGTAAAGTAATCTTCGGAGATATTAATCATCAGCTTTACAGGAGAAATCTGTTCCACAGTAAGCACTGGCAGAGCGCCTGAATACATATCGCCACTATCATAATTACGTGCAGTGACTACTCCGCTTATGGGACTAGTCAAAGAAGTATTTCTCACAAGATTATTGTAGGAAGTCTGAATCATATCAAGATTCATTTTCTTAGCATCCCATTCAGATTTTGAAGCACCGCCAACTTTGTATAGTTCGTCAATTCTTGCAAATTCAATTTTCTGATTATCCAATTGAGCTTTTACCTGATTCAAACTAGAAGCATCCATCTGAACAAGTTTCTGACCTTTACGAACCTGATCGCCAACTTCAACAAAAATCTTTTCAATTCGTACAGGACTTGAAGGAGCTATATTATTTTTAATATCAGACTCGACTGTTGCTGTAAATTCTTGTATTTGCTCTACATTCTCTGCTTTAACAAAAGCCAGTTTAACTTTAGGCTTCTCTTCCGTTACTTGTAAACTTGAAGCCTTATCTCCTTTTCCGCAAGAGCAAAGTAACATCAAAGTCGTTAAAGTGAATAGCTGAATTTTACCAGATCTTTTCATATTTATAAGTTTATTTAAATTCGATTCGTGTTCTATTTATTTAGTTCTTCATTTTTTTGAGTTGTATTGGCAATTCTATCTTTGCCCAAAACCATTTCAAGATCGGCTTTTGACGATAGGTAATCGAAAATAGCCTGAGTATATGCCAATTTAGACTGAGTAAGAGCCAATTCTGAATCATTCAGTTCTAGAACAGTGCCTTTACCAACTTCATATCTTTTCTTAGCAATCACACAACCTTTCTCAGCCTGCTTTACACTCTCTTTATTAGATCCCACTTGCTCTATGGATTTCTGTATATTATCCATGTAATTTTTTACCTGAAGATCTATGTTTCTGCGTAAATTCTGTGTATTCAAGGTTAATTGCTCCATTTGAAGCTTTGTTTGTTTCACTTTATATGAGCGACCACCACCATTATAAATTGGAATAGAAAAAGTAAACCCAACAGTGCTATAAGGATTCCACTTATAATCTCCGAATTTAAAGTTATTTGCCATAGAGACATAAGAGAACTGAGACGTCAATGATACAGAAGGAAGATAAGCACTTTTATTAAGCTGCAATTGTTTATCAAGCATCTCTCCCTGCAATTTCATTTGTTTTAATTGCGTGTTATTCTGAACCATTGCAGTGTCGACATCCAATGCTTCTACATACATATTGTTCTCATAATCCGAAAGATTTCCAACAATCTCTATCTCCTGATTTGTATCCAGTCCCATTAATACCTTCAATTGAAGCTTTGTCAGATTAACTGCATTCTCTGCCGAAATCATACTTGGTTTTAGATTTCTTACCTGAACCTCTGCACGTATTTTATCATATTCGGAAACAACACCCTGCTTAAATTTATTATTCACAACCTCATAATTAGCTTCCGATTGTGCATAACCTTTTTTAAGTACCTCATAAGAATCCTGAGCCAGTAATAACTGATAATATGCTTTTGTTACTTCATTAACAAGATTAAGATTGGAAGAGCGAGCGTTTTCCACAGCCAACTCTACATCTTTGGCCGACAGGTCAATCGACTTCATCAATGTTGGAGCAAAAAGAGGCAAGGAAAGATTTACTCCTGCATTGTAGTTATTGGTCTGCCCAACCTTTAATGTTTGTCCCATAATAGCAAATGTTTGCTTCTTGATTGTGTAAGTAAATCCTCCACCTACATTTATATTAGGGAACAATCCAGCTATTACTTCTTTCTTTGCATACTTCTTTTTTTCTATCTCCTTATTTGCGACCTTTATTGTGGGATTTTCGCTTTGTGCAATTTCCAAGGCTTTTTCCAGGTTAAAAGTTAACTTTTCCTGTGCCTGTGCACCACTGTACAATAGCAAAGCAATAATTACGCAAACAAACTTTTTAGAAAAAAAATGTTTTCTTTTATTCATATTTCCGTAGTTTAAATCTGTCCAGACTGATTTATATTTTGTTTTCTATATTCACTGATAAATTCTTCTAATATTTGTTGTCCCCTATTTGTTGATATTCCACGCAAGAACGTAAACATGATTAACTCGTAAACTTCAACTAACGAATACGATTTAAGCATATCACTATTTATAAAAAATTCCACTTGCTTATGTAAAAGGACATAAACTATTTCAAAATTAATATCATCTCTGAAAAGTCCTTGTTCTGTACCTTTTTTAAAGAAATCAATCGCTTTGGTTCTGTTCTTGTCGAGTTTATTTTTAAGGAGTTCTCTTACTTTTGGATACTTACTTAGATCTTCAAAAAATCTTTTGTTTATTTTATAAAATATCTCAATGTATGTTTTATATAATATAAGAATAACCTGAAGCGCATTGTCTGTTTCTGACAAAACTTTGATTTCAAATTTTTCTTTCTCTTCAATTTGCAATTGCACACATGCCAATAGCAATGTTTCCTTGTCTTCAAACATCTCGTACAAGGTACGTTTTGAAATTCCGAGATCAGAAGCTATATGATCCATTGTTACACTTTTTATCCCATTCATTGTAAAAGATTTCAGTGCTGCAGCATTTATTCGTTCTCTGAGTTCAAGCTTAATATCATTCTGCTTATTTTCAATTTCAGACATTCTATATTTGTTTATTTTTATCCACTTTATTATTCATTCTGTTTTGGTTACAAATATAGTATGAAAACTCAAACTATTAAAATAGTTTTCCGGCTTTTATTAAATAAAAGCAGCATTTATTACAGCTGATAATGAAATAATTAAATGGCCTGCTAATAATCTTCCATAGGATTTGTGTACTTTTGTAGTCATAAAATCACAGACCACTTAAAAACATTATATAAAATGACTAAGAAACTTAAACCGGAAACAATATGCGTTCAAGCTGGATGGGAGCCTAAAAAGGGAGAACCTCGTGTGCTTCCGATATATCAGAGTACTACATTCAGATACGAAACCAGCGATCAGATGGCCCGATTATTCGACCTGGAAGAGAGTGGCTATTTCTACACTCGTTTGCAAAATCCTACCAATGATTCGGTAGCTACAAAAATTGCAGCTCTTGAAGGCGGAGTTGCAGCAATGCTTACTTCATCAGGGCAATCGGCTAATTTTTATGCCATCTTTAATATTTGTTCCGCAGGAGATCACATTGTAAGTGCATCTACTATTTATGGAGGAACATTCAATTTGTTCGGAGTAACATTGAAAAAGTTGGGCATTGAAGTTACTTTTGTTGATCCAGATGGTAGTGAAGAGGAAATTTCAAAAGCATTTCAACCAAATACAAAAGCACTTTTCGGTGAAACAATCTCTAATCCGGGATTAAATGTACTGGATATAGAGAAATTTGCACGAATAGCTCACAGCAATGGAGTGCCTTTGATTGTTGATAATACTTTCGCGACTCCTATTAATTGTCGCCCGTTTGAGTGGGGAGCTGATATTGTTGTTCATTCTACAACCAAATACATGGACGGACATGCCACTTCTGTAGGAGGTGCCATTGTTGACAGCGGAAATTTCGACTGGGATGCAAATGCAGATAAGTTCCCGGGATTGACACAGCCGGATGATTCATACCACGGACTGACTTACACTAAAAGCTTTGGAAAGAATGCCTATATTACTAAAGCTACAGTACAACTTATGCGTGATTTAGGTTCAGTTCAGTCTCCATTTAATGCATTCTTACTTAACATCGGACTTGAAACTCTTCACTTAAGAGTTCCACAGCATTGCAAGAATGCTCAACAAGTTGCTGAGTACCTTGAACAAAACGATAAAGTAGCATGGGTTAATTACAGCGGACTTAAAAATAGCAAATATTATGATCTGGCACAAAAGTACTTACCAAACGGTTCTTGTGGGGTAATTGCGTTTGGATTGAAAGGCGGACGTGATGTTGCTATTAAATTTATGGATAGCCTTAAATTAGCTGCTATTGTAACTCACGTGGCCGATGCGCGCACATGCGTACTTCACCCGGCAAGTCACACTCACCGTCAGCTTAGTGATGAACAATTAATTGAGGCCGGAGTTGCGCCCGACTTAATTCGCTTCTCTGTAGGTATTGAAAATGCCGACGATATTATTGCAGATATTGAACAAGCATTAGGCCAATAATATATCAGTAAAAACAATAATTCCCCGAATCCAGAACGAAGTACACCCAAAAAGTTTTAAATCTAACTTATTGGGGGCACTTCAGTGGTTATCGGGGAATTGTTTTTTTCTACAGTATTCATTTAGGAAATGACAAAGACTTCCTATTTTCTTATCCAATCAAGTAGTTCCTGTTCTTTTTGCAATGCAAGTTTTTGAAAATCATCCGATTTCTTTGTCAGTTCAATCACAATTCCTTTACTTTTTGACGGAAGTATATTTTCCTTTGTTATAAGTAAAGAACCAAAAACGGCACTACGAGCTAGAGACATTGCAGCACAAACGTCGGTAATAGTCATTTTATCGGCTTGCTTAGCTACCTCAAAAATAAAATCCATCATCAGCACAGCCATCTCGGCCACGTCAAAAGGTCTCATGGCAGCAATTAAAATCGATTTCTGAATCTGTTCATCACGATCCTTTTTATCATCTTCAGTCTCTTCCGGCATTTTATATGCATTGGCAAGTTCCTGGTAAGCTTCTACATCACGATCCATACACTGTGTAAATTCCTCACGCAGGGCATTCATTCGTTCCGATATTTCTTCCATTTCGGATTTAGCAGCTTCATCTTCTTGCTTAGAGGCAATAAGATTAGCTATTTTTTCTGTTAGCGAAGCAGCCAAAGCAGCACTTAATGCTGATGCGCTACCTCCGGCTGGAACAGCATTCTTTCCCGCTGTCTTCTCCAAATATTCTTTTATTGTTAAGTCTGATAACATTATTCTTCCTTTTTATCTTGTTATTATACTGACGAAGATAAAAGATTCCGTAACAATGAGCAACTGTTTATAAAGATTTTAACTCTAAGGGCAAAAGAATTAAGAAAAGCTTTCTCATATTCTAAAAAAGGAAGTTACTTTGCAAATAATTACCATCCAAAATAGAAATTATGAAATTAAATATTCTTCTTTGCGACGCATTTACAGGACTTCTGCCTTCCTATATTGAATCTTATCCGTCCATGTTTTACACTTTATTTGATTCTGTTTCTACAAATATGGAATATAAAGTTTACGACATTCAGAAAGGAGAAATTCCTAATGAGATCCGCACGGACGAATTATACCTGATTCCGGGAAGCCGCGCCGGAGCTTATGAAGATAGTGCCTGGATAAAGGAACTAATAAATTTTATCCGAAAGGCTCACGCGGTCCGTGCAAAACTAGTCGGAGTTTGCTTTGGCCATCAGGTTATTGCACAGGCATTGGGTGGAGTGGTCGAAAAATCGGATAAAGGATGGGGAACCGGAATAAGAACTTCCCAGATAGTTTTACCCGAAGCAAAAAAGTTCTTTCCTGATGGATTTATGAATATGCATTATAATCACCACGATCAGGTTATGGAACTTCCAAAAGAAGCAACGCTGTTTGCCAGCAGCAATTTTTGCCCGAATGAAGGATTCATTGTAGGGAACCATATTCTTACTTTCCAAGGACACCCTGAGTATACAACAGATTATGGTCAACACGTAATTATGAACCGGGCAGAAGACGAGCCACAAGCAGTAAAGGAAGAAGCTTTGAAAAGCATTGAGACTTTATCGGCAATGGGAGAAAATGCCGCACGCTGGATGATTAGTCTTATTTAGGCTAATCTCCTTGAATCCGAATAGAAAATTCTTCCTTGGGAGTGTCAAAGCCACTTCTTTCTTCAAGATAAATTTCAAAGATAGCTTCCTTAGTTCTTACTCCTGATGAAGCCATAAGATTAACTTTATAGAGTACCCCTTCACCGGGTTTGATATTATCGATTATGAGCGGTGGCGAATAAATGAGATTTCGTGTACCTTTCAGTCCTTTAATTACAGGCTTTACATCGTATGCAGTCTGCCCTCCTTCATTATATATCTCAAAAATAAGGCGACAGTTTTCATTAGGTTCCACTATTCTGTTCCAGTTTTCATCCTGCAGACGAATATCGCGAATAACGAGATCCGGAGATGAATTAGATACAATAACCGTTTTCCGATCTGTTTCTTCCTGCTGCCTTGCTACAATACTTGCGCCAATCATGGCACCGGCAGCTGATCCTACAAATGATCCTAAATAAGACCCTCTATAACCGCCAATATTGTCTCCAATAATAGAACCAGCAATACTTCCAAGGGCTGCACCCGTTTGAGTAGCCACTATAGATCGAGATATCTGATCCATAGAACCACATCCTGATAAAAGGAGCGCACTAATCGAATAAATCAATAACTTCTTCATATTATTAATGTATTACTAATCATTAATAGCCTGAAACACATACAAAGATAAGCATTTATTGCATCAATGTTTAGGCAAAACATGGTTATATACTTATTTAACAGATTAGGCAAAAATAGAATTAAGTGTACATCTTTTATATATTATCTGTAGGCTATATCATATTTAGCTGTACTGCTTTCTAAAAAGACATAGTTAAATAACTGCTTAACAGTGGCGTTAAAAGTCATAAACAAAAAAGAAGCATGAACTTTATTTTCTCTACCTTTGCATCAATAAGAATTATTAAGGCAAACAGAATGAGCAATTTAGAAAAGATAAGCAATACGTATAAGCAGATTATAGAAGAAACTCAAGGCAAACTTACCGAAGTTAAAAAGAAAATCTATCGCATCAGTACAATACGGGTACTTCTGTTTATTGCCGGAGTTACAGGAATTATTTATTTCTTTTCGGCCGGATGGCTTGCTATCTGCGGTGTTATAGCATGCACTTTTGTTCCTTTCCTGGCATTAGTTAAGCACCACAACCGCCTATTCTACAAAAAAGATTATCTGGAAAAGAAGATAGAGGTTAATCAACAAGAGCTTTCAGCTATTGATTATAATTTCTCGGCATTCGATGATGGAAAAGAATTTATCAATCCTGCTCACTTATATTCTTATGATCTGGACCTGTTCGGAAACAACTCATTATTCCAGTACATAAACCGTACATCGACTTTATTCGGCAAGAATCTTCTGGCAGATTGGTTTAACAATCACCTGAAAAACAAAGATCAAATTGAAAGCCGTCAGGAAGCTGTACGCGAATTAGCTCCTGAACTAAAATTTCGTCAACGATTTCGTATCTTAGGTTTGCTGTATAAAGGAGATATTTCCGACGGAGAAAAAATAAAAGAGTGGGCCGAAAGCAAAAGTCTATTTAAAGAGAATCGCCTTTTTAGAGCACTAACCTATATTGTTCCTGCTGTCAACTTCATTATTCTTGCTCTTGCAATAGCAGGTATCGTATCTTTCAATATACTGGGCGCTTCTTTTGTCTTTTTTGTTATTTGCAGTATGCGGCTTTCCAACCGTATTACAAAGGTACAGATTTCGTATGGAAAGAGACTTCAGATTCTGACTACCTATGCCGGACTGATTGAGATGATAGAGAAGCTTGAAACAAAAAGTGAGGCATTGCAAGAAGTACAGCAGATGCTTGGAAAGAATGAGAAATCGGCTTCAGTTGCCGTTAATCAGTTGGCAAAACTAATGAATGCGCTCGACCAACGAAATAATATTCTGGTAACTGCACTGCTTAATGGATTTCTTTTCTGGGAGCTTCGTCAGATTATCAAAATTGAATCTTGGAAAGAGGAGCATGCAGATAAACTTCCGGTGTGGCTGAAAGCTGTTGGAGAGATAGATGCTCTTTGTTCGCTATCTACTTTTGCTTATAATCACCCCGGATATAACTACCCGATCATTAACAATAAACCATTTGCTCTTAAGGTTACAGAAATGGGACATCCATTAATGAACCGAAGTAAATGTATAAAGAATGATGTTGATATTCCCAAACGCCCATATTTTGTTATTATTACCGGAGCAAATATGGCAGGAAAAAGTACCTATCTACGCACAATCGGTGTGAATTATCTTTTAGCTTGCATTGGGTCGCCAGTATGCGCTCGTGAGATGGAAATATATCCGGCTCAACTAATCACCAGTCTGAGAACGACCGATTCACTTACTGATAATGAATCATATTTCTTTGCCGAGCTAAAACGCCTAAAACTTATTATTGATAAACTTGAAAACAAAGAGGAATTATTCATTATTCTGGATGAAATTCTAAAGGGAACAAATTCAATGGACAAGCAAAAAGGTTCGTTTGCACTGATTAAACAGTTTATGTCACTCAATGCCAATGGAATTATTGCTACTCACGATTTGTTGTTGGGCTCATTAATCGATCATTATCCAGAAGACATTAGCAACTATTGCTTTGAAGCGGAGGTGAAAGATAATGAGCTAAACTTTTCGTATCTGCTAAAAGACGGTGTAGCTCAAAACATGAATGCTTGTTTCTTAATGAAGAAAATGGGGATAGCAGTTATTGATAGCTAACCCCAGGTTATAAGTTATTGTACGTATCTCAATTTACATCTTACAACTGCACACGTAGTTTTCAGAACTACTAAGTCTCACGTAATTTATAGTCCATCGCCTCTCCGGTATGCACTTTTGCCCCAGATTCTAATCTGCTAAGTAAGTGCAATAGCCATCACTCATGCTGAATAATAGAAACACCTATATGGATTACTATTCATGCTATTTATACTTATCACAATTTATTTAAGAAGGCAGAAATCTCTCCGGCTTTCTCTCCGTGGAAATAAGTAATTGGAGTATTGACAGTAAATTTGTATAAAGAGAACTGAAATAGCTGAAGCGCTACAAATTTATCATCTTCTGATTTAAGAATATCAAGCCTGACACTTCCTTTCTCGTTAGATTGAACTGTTCCCGTAAAGACTCCGGACTTAATCATTTTTTCCAGTTTATTCAATTCGCCAATCTCAAAGAACAGAGATTCTTTTATTACTTTGCTTCCGGTAGGCCCATAAACCATTGCTTTCGATTTCCAAAACAAGATATATATACCAATAAGAAGAAAACAACCTGCAAGAAACAAAAGTGTAAGCGTTATAGCAGCTGCAACTCTGTCTAACTGGTTATAAACGATTAAAAAAACAGCACTTAACAATATTAATAAAACAGCCAGAAACGTACTTGTTATATTAGTACGTCGTTCAACATCCTGATGACTGGATTCAAAAAGGTGTTTCTCAATTAATTTTTTCTCCATAGTATTCAAAGGTTATATTTTATATTAATCAAAAATAAACTGGCAACTAAACGTAGCAATCAAAATATAATCCAAATAATTTAAGGCTTTCCACAAAGATAAATAATAATTTGAGACAAACAAGTTATTGAAGAAAAAAGGAATAATTCAGAATAGTTTTAAGCTTAAACAAATAAACGGTAAAACAATACATGAGTGAATCAGAATAAAAACAAACAGATAAAATTACTAAAACACAATGCAAAAACATTATGCAGAAAGTTTTTAGAGTTTAGTGTAGAAATAGCTATTGTTTCCTGCAAATTAGCAAATCATTATAGAGAAAGCATTTAGAGCCGCATTAATAGACGTAAGAGATATATAACGATGGACACCATCTTATAATAGATAGCGATACTCCTCGTATTATTAGACTTAAGAAATATATAACTCTTTATATTTAGACTACATTATATTATTGTTTAAAATATAAACTCAAGAAGTTTCAGGAATAAGCAAAAATATAGAATATAACTATAATATTGAAAGCCAATAAGAAGTATAGACAACAAAAAAGGGAACATCTTATTAATAAGACATTCCCTTATATGAATATATTGGTGTATATTATTCAGCTTTTGCTTCTTCAGCAGGAGCAACTTCAACTGGAGCTTCAACAGCAGCAGAGTCAGCAGCTTTCTTAGAACGACGAGTACGAGTAGCTTTCTTAGCAACTTTTTCCTTCGCCATATTTTCGTTGTAATCAACTAGTTCAATAAAACACATTTCTGCGTTATCACCTAAACGGTGACCAGTTTTGATAATACGAGTATAACCACCCGGACGATCAGCAATCTTCACAGAGATTTCTTTGAACAATTCTGTTACAGCAATTTTATCCTGTAAGTTACTAAAAACAACACGACGAGAATTTGTAGTATCATCCTTAGACTTAGTAATTAAAGGCTCAACGAATTTCTTCAAAGCTTTTGCCTTTGCAAGAGTCGTAGTGATTCTTTTGTGCGTAATCAAAGAGCACGCCATGTTAGATAACATAGCACCTCTATGAGAAGCCGTACGACCTAAATGATTGAATTTCTTATTATGTCTCATTTTTTAATCTTTATCTAATTTATATTTAGAAATATCGGTTCCAAACGACAGATTCAGACTTTCGAGCAAATCATCAAGCTCCGTAAGCGATTTCTTACCAAAGTTTCTGAACTTAAGAAGATCAGTCTTATTGAACACAACAAGATCTCCCAATGTTTCAACATCAGCAGCCTTCAAGCAGTTAAGAGCACGAACTGACAAGTCCATGTCAACAAGCTTAGTTTTCAATAATTGACGCATGTGCAATACTTCTTCATCAAATTCTTCATTACCGTCAACATCTGTATTTTCAAGAGTAATCTTTTCATCAGAGAACAGCATAAAGTGATAAATAAGAATTTTTGCAGCTTCTTTAAGCGCATCTTTTGGGTGAATAGAACCATCTGTTGTAATTTCAAGTACTAATTTCTCATAGTCAGTCTTCTGTTCAACACGGAAGTTTTCTACAACGTACTTTACGTTACGGATAGGTGTATAAATTGAATCAATTGGAATTACATTAACATCGGTACAATATTCGCGATTTTCATCAGCAGGAATATATCCACGACCTTTATTAATTGTAATATCAATTTGCATTGTAGCTTTAGAATCTAAATGGCAAATAACTAATTCAGGATTTAACACTTCAAATCCAGTCAAATACTTGCCTATATCACCTGCTTTAAATTCAGTAGAATTCTCTACAGAGATAGTGACCTTCTCACTTTCAAACTCTTCAACCACTTGCTTGAATCTTACTTGTTTCAGATTCAAAATAATGTTAGTTACGTCTTCCTTGACTCCTGGAACAGTTGAAAATTCGTGCTCAACACCCTCAATTTTAATAGTAGTGATGGCATAACCTTCTAATGAAGAGAGAAGAATACGGCGCAAAGCATTACCCACAGTAATACCAAATCCAGGTTCCAGCGGACGAAATTCGAATTTACCGAATTTTGCGTCTGCCTCTAACATCAATACTTTATCAGGTTTTTGAAATGCTAATATAGCCATGAAATTAATTATTATTTAGAATACAACTCTACAATCAACTGCTCTTTAATGTTTTCAGGGATGTCTGCTCTTTCAGGAACATGCAATAATTTGCCAACCTTTGAAGTTTCTTCCCATTCTAACCAAGGATATTTGCTGTGATTAAAACCTGCAAGTGAATTTGCAATCACTTCCATAGATTTAGATCTTTCACGTACGCCAATTACCTGACCTGGTTTAACTGAATAAGAAGGAATATTAACTACTTTCCCATCAACAGTGATGTGTCTGTGACTTACCAACTGGCGAGCTGCTGCACGTGTATTTCCAATACCTAAACGGAATACGATATTATCAAGACGAAGTTCCAATTGTTGAATAAGGATCTCACCAGTAATACCTTTAGCACTTTCAGCTCTTTCAAATAGATTACGGAATTGTTTTTCTAAAACTCCATAAGTATATTTCGCTTTTTGTTTTTCACGAAGTTGGATACCATATTCTGAAGTTTTTCTCTTTCTAGAATTTCCGTGTTGTCCAGGAGGGTAATTCTTCTTTGATAATACTTTATCAGGACCGAAGATACCTTCACCAAATTTACGTGCAATTCTTGATTTAGGACCTGTATATCTAGCCATTTTTTTTAATATTTAATTGTTTGTTAATGAACTTAATCTGTTGCAGCCGCGATTACAGAAAGGAATATGTAATCCAATAACAAAATCAAGTATCATATTTAAAATAAAGAAATTTTAGACTCTCCTTCTTTTTGGAGGACGACAACCATTATGTGGAAGTGGGGTTACGTCTACAATTTCAGTAACTTCAATACCGGCACCATGAATAGTTCTAATAGCTGATTCACGTCCGTTTCCTGGTCCTTTTACATATGCTTTAACTTTTCTCAAGCCAAGATCATATGCAATTTTTGCACAATCTTGTGCAGCCATCTGAGCTGCATAAGGAGTGTTCTTTTTAGAACCTCTAAATCCCATCTTTCCTGCTGAAGACCATGAGATAATCTGACCTTCACTGTTTGCTAAAGAAACAATAATGTTGTTGAATGATGAATGAACATGTAATTGTCCATTAGCATCAACCTTTACATTTCTTTTCTTAGCTGCGACTGTTTTTTTTGCCATATCAACAATTATTATTTAGTAGCTTTTTTCTTATTTGCAACTGTTTTCTTTCTACCCTTACGTGTACGTGCATTGTTCTTAGTGCCTTGACCTCTAACAGGTAAGCCAATACGGTGACGAACACCACGGTAGCAACCAATATCCATTAATCGCTTAATGTTTAGTTGAACTTCAGAACGAAGATCACCTTCTACTTTGAATTCTGCGCCAATAATTTCACGGATTTTAGCAGCTTGATCATCAGTCCAATCTTTAACTTTAACATCTCTGTCAACTCCAGCCTTATCCAAAATCTTAGCTGAACTACTGCGACCTACTCCATATACATAGGTTAACGCTATCTCACCTCTTTTATTCTGAGGTAAATCTACACCAACTATTCTTATAGCCATATATTAAATTATTTTTTTTGCAAAAATAATAAATTATCCTTGACGTTGTTTATACTTAGGATTTTTCTTATTAATAACATACAAACAGCCATTACGTCTAACGATTTTGCATTCCGGCGTACGTTTTTTTAATGATGCTCTTACTTTCATATTATTTTTTATTATTTATATCTAAAAACGATTCTTCCTTTAGATAAATCATAAGGGGACATTTCCACTCTCACTTTATCACCAGGCAAAATTTTAATGTAATGCATTCTCATTTTTCCTGAGATATGAGCAGTAATCTCATGCCCATTTTCTAACTCTACATGAAACATTGCGTTAGACAATGCTTCAACGATAACTCCATCTTGTTCTATTGCAGATTGTTTCGCCATATTAAATCGCTTTATCACTTAAAACTTGTTCAACATAATCAAAAGTAGACAGTATATCAGCACCATTAGGACCTACAGCAATTGTATGTTCGAAATGTGCAGCTGCTTTGCGGTCTCTGGTTCTGACAGTCCAACCATCACGTTCCATAACGATTTCGCGAGAACCTAATGTGATCATTGGCTCGATAGCTATGCACAATCCTTTTTTAAGTAATGTGCCATATCCACGTTTCCCATAATTAGGAACCTGAGGATCTTCATGCATATCTTTACCAATACCGTGACCAACAAATTCTCTCACGACACCATATGAATTAGACTCACAATATTGTTGTATTGCATACCCGATATCACCTAGACGTTTACCAACAACAGCATTCTGTATGCCAACATAAAGTGACTCTTTTGTAACTCTTAATAATTTACGAACTTCCGGATCAACATCACCTACACAAAAGGTATAAGCTGAATCTCCGCAAAAACCATTCATAAATGTACCACAGTCAATCGAAACAATATCACCATCCTCCAATGGATTATCATTTGGTATACCATGTACTACTTGATCATTAACAGAAGTACAAAGAGTGCTTGGAAACGGATCACCATATTGATTAGGAAATCCTTTAAAAGTAGGAATAGCACCATTATCTCTAATGAACTCTTCAGCTACTTTATCAAGCTCACGGGTAGTAACACCTGGTTTAATAAGCTTTGCTACTTCTGCTAATGCTTTACCTACGAGCAAATTACTTGCTCGTAGTAGTTCTATCTCATCTTCAGTTTTAAGAAATATCATTTTATAATGATTAATACGCAGCAACGCTGCCTGAACGTCCTTTTATTCTTCCAGATTTTAACAATCCATCATAGTGTCTCATCAAAAGATGACTCTCAACTTGTTGAAGAGTATCAAGTACAACCCCAACTAGAATCAACAATGAAGTTCCACCGAAGAATTGAGCAAATTCAGCTTTAACACCAAATATACCAGCAAAAGCAGGCATAATTGCTACCGCAGCCAAGAATAAAGAACCAGGTAAAGTTATGCGAGACATAATCTCATCAATATACTCTGCTGTTTTCTTACCAGGTTTAATTCCTGGAATAAAACCATTATTTCTCTTCATATCCTCTGCCATCTGGTTAGGATTAATTGTTATTGCTGTATAGAAATATGTGAAAAGAATAATCATAACAGCAAAAACAAAATTATACCAAAATCCTGTATGGTTAGTTAATGCACGAGCAACACCACTTGCACTTGCCACATTTGAATATCCAATAATAGCTACTGGAATAAACATAATAGCTTGAGCAAATATAATAGGCATTACATTAGCAGCATTAACTTTCAAAGGGATATACTGTCTAGCACCACCGTATTGTTTATTACCAACAATTCTCTTTGCATATTGTACAGGAACTTTTCTAGTACCTTGTACCAGCATGATAGCACCAGCAATAACTAATAACAAGAAGACAATTTCAAATAAGAACATGATCAGACCACCCGCACCAGTATCAGTAGTACGAGACACAACTTCCTGAGACAAAGCCTGTGGAAGACGTGCTATAATACCAACCATAATAATTAATGAAATACCGTTGCCTATACCCTTGTCTGTTATTCTCTCACCAAGCCACAATATGAACATACTTCCAGCAGCCAAAATGATTGTAGAAGTTATCATAAATAAAGTCCAGTTCAATGAAGGATTCAAAGAAGGACCAGCTTGTGCTTTCAAATTCATCAAATAAGAAGGAGCTTGAAACAATAATATTGCTATAGTTAAATAACGAGTATACTGGTTAATTTTTATTCTACCACTTTCTCCTTCACGTTGCAGTTTCTGAAAATAAGGAACTGCAATTGCTAAAAGTTGAATAACAATTGAAGCAGAGATATAAGGCATTATACCCAAAGCGAAAACAGAAGCATTAGAAAATGCTCCTCCAGAGAACATGTTCAACAAAGCTAATAGACCTTCACTAGTTTGCTTATGCAGTTGAGTTAACATTCCAGGATTAATGCCTGGCAAAACTACAAAGGAACCAAAACGATAAATCGCTACAAATAATATAGTGATGAGGATCCGTTGTCTCAGATCCTCAATCTTCCATATATTTTTTAATGTTTCAATAGCTTTTCTCATTGAATTAGAGTTTTACAGCATTTCCACCTAAAGACTCAATGGCTGCAACTGCACTCTTTGAAAAAGCATTAGCTTCTACATCAAGTTTGCTTGTTAAGCTACCATTACCTAAAATCTTCACCAATTGATTTGAAGAGATAAATCCAGCTTCAATAAAGTCATTAATACCAACTTTTGACAAACTTTTAGCTTCAGCTAGTTTTTGCAAAGAATCAAGATTTAAGGCTTTATATTCTACTCTATTTATATTCTTAAAACCAAATTTAGGGACACGACGTTGGAGAGGCATCTGTCCACCTTCAAAACCAATCTTTCTAGAATAACCAGATCTTGATTTTGCTCCTTTGTGACCTCTTGTAGAAGTACCACCTAAGCCTGAACCAGAGCCACGACCGACTCTTTTTCTTGTTTTGGTAGATCCTTCTGCAGGTTTTAAATTACTTAAGTTCATATTGTAATTAGTTTTATTATTCAACAATAAATTACTTAATGATGGTTACCAAGTGTTTAACTTTAGATACCATACCAAGAATTGAAGGAGTTTCTTCGTGCTCAACCACACGATTCAATTTGCGAAGTCCTAATGCATCAAGCGTTCTCTTTTGATCAGCTGGAGCACCAATTCTACTTTTTATTTGTTTGATCTTAATAGTCGACATATTTCCTCCTTATCCTCTAAATACTTTATCCATACTAATACCTCTGTTCTGAGCTACAGTTCTTGCATCTCTCATCTCACCTAAAGCTACAATTGTAGCTTTAACAAGATTGTGAGGATTAGAAGAACCTTTAGATTTAGCCAAAACATCAGTTACACCAACGCTTTCAAGTACTGCACGCATAGCACCACCTGCTACAACTCCTGTACCGTGTGAAGCTGGTTTAATAAATACCTCAGCTCCACCAAATCTTGCAGTTTGTTCATGAGGAACGGTTCCTTTTAAAACTGGCACTTTAATTAAGTTCTTTTTAGCTGACTCAACACCTTTAGCGATTGCTGCAGTTACTTCACCAGCTTTACCAAGTCCCCAACCAATAACACCATCTTCGTTACCAACAACTACTATTGCAGAAAAACTGAAAGTTCTACCACCCTTTGTTACTTTTGTAACACGATTAATAGCAACTAATCTGTCTTTAAGCTCAATATCACTAGATATTTTAATTCGATTACTTATTCCTGCCATAATAATTAAAATTTAAGTCCACCGTTACGAGCAGCATCAGCTACCTCTTTTACTCTCCCATGATATAAGTAACCATTACGATCGAATACAACAGTTGTAATACCTGCTTCCTGCGCTTTTTTAGCGATCAATTCACCAACTTTAGCAGCTTGTTCTTTCTTTGCTAATTTTTCTTCAAGACCAAGAGAAGAAGCAGAAGCTAAAGTTTTTCCACACAAATCATCAATGATTTGAACATAGATTTGTTTGTTACTTCTAAACACACTCATACGTGGACATCCGGTAGTACCAGAGATCTTATTACGTACTCTGTATTTAATTTTAATTCGTCTTTCTATTTTTGTTGTCATGATTATACAAATTTATGTAAATTACTTAGCACCGGCTGATTTGCCCGATTTTCTGCGAATTTCTTCTCCAACAAATTTAATACCTTTACCTTTATATGGTTCTGGCTTACGGAAAGAACGTATTTTTGAACAAACTTGACCTAGTAACTGTTTGTCACAAGATTCTAAAATGATAAGAGGATTCTTATTTCTTTCAGACTTAGTTTCAACTTTAACTTCTAAAGGCAATTGCAAGAAAATATTATGTGAATAACCAAGAGCAAATTCGATAATGTTACCATTGCTTGTTGCACGGTAACCAACACCAACTAACTCAAGCTCTTTCTTGTAACCTTCAGAAACACCAACAACCATGTTATTAATCAAAGAACGATAAAGACCATGAAATGCTCTTTCTTGTCTTTCATCGCTATTACGAGTCAATAAAATCTGATTATCAGCTACCTCCACTTTAATAAGAGGATTAACATACTGACTTAATTCTCCCTTTGGTCCTTTTACAGTAACCACATCATCTTTCAGAGTAACTGATACTCCAGCTGGGATACTAATGGGTAATTTTCCTATTCTAGACATTGCTTATTCCTCCTAAATTAATATACATAACACAAGACTTCTCCGCCAATTTTAAGCTCAGCAGCCTCTTTGTTAGTCATTACACCTTTGGAAGTAGATATTATAGCAATACCCAAACCATTAATAACACGTGGCATATCTTTGTATCCAGTATACTTACGTAAACCTGGAGAAGATATTCTAATCAGTTTTTTGATCGCGTTAACTTTGTTAACGGAATCATACTTCAAGGCAACTTTAATAGTTCCTTGAGGTCCATCTTCTACAAACTTGTAATTAAGAATGTAGCCTTTCTCAAAAAGGATTTTTGTAATTTCCTTTTTAAGGTTAGAGGCAGGAATTTCAACAACTCTGTGCTTTGCACCGATTGCGTTTCTCAACCTCGTTAAATAATCTGCTATTGGATCAGTCATATAAAATTGTTAAATTAATCAGGCATCCCTGACAATATTTAAAAAAATAATTTACCAGCTTGCTTTTTTAACTCCGGGAATAAGACCATTAGATGCCATTTCACGAAATTGAATTCTTGAAATACCAAACTGACGAATATAGCCCTTTGGACGACCAGTTAGTTTACAACGATTGTGTAAACGAACAGGTGATGCATTCTTAGGCAAAGCCTGTAATGCATCATAATCACCGTCTTTTTTTAACTGAGCTCTCTTTTCAGCATATTTGGCTACAAGTTTTGCTCTCTTTACTTCGCGAGCTTTCATTGATTCTTTTGCCATAATATATTAGTCTTTTTTTGAGTTTTTAAAAGGTAAACCAAATTCTTTCAATAAAGCATATCCTTCTTCATCTGACTGAGCAGTTGTAACGAAAGTTATGTTCATACCAAGAATTTTAGTAATACTATCAATATTGATTTCAGGGAAAATAATTTGTTCCTGAATACCTAAAGTATAGTTACCTTTACCATCAAATTTACTTTCAATACCTTTAAAGTCACGAATACGAGGCAAAGCAACACGAACCAATTTTTCAAGGAACTCATACATTCTTTCACGACGTAAAGTAACCATCACACCGATAGGCATTTTTTTACGTAACTTAAAGTTTGCAATATCCTTACGAGAAATTGTAGCAACAGCTTTCTGACCAGTAATCGCAGTCATCTCATTTATTGCAACTTCAATAATTTTCTTATCAGCAACAGCAGATCCTAAACCTTGATTGATAACAATCTTTTTAAGAACTGGAACTTGCATAGATGAACTATATTGAAATTGTTCTTTTAATGCAGGCGCAATACGCTCTGCATATTCTTTCTTAAGGCTAGCAGTATTACTCATTACTTAATCTCCTCTCCTGATTTTTTAGAATAACGCACTAAAGTTCCATCAGAACTTTCTTTTCTCCCAACACGTGTTGCTTTTCCAGTCTTCGGATCTACAAGGTTTAAGTTAGAGATATGTATAGAAGCTTCTTGCTTTACAATACCACCTTGAGGGTTCTTAGCATTTGGTTTAGTACTTTTAGATACCAGATTCATGCCTTCAACAATTGCACGTTCTTTTTTAACAAGAACTTTCAACACGCGTCCAGTTTTGCCTTTATCTTCACCGGCATTGACCAAAACTGTGTCGCCTTTTTTTATATGTAATTTACTCATTACTTAAATCTTTTACAAAATTAAAGTACCTCTGGTGCTAATGAAACAACCTTCATGTTTGTAGCACGAAGTTCTCTCGCAACCGGTCCAAAGATTCTACTTCCTCTAATTTCACCTGCGTTATTTAACAAAACACAAGCATTATCATCAAAACGAATGTACGAACCATCAGCACGACGGATTTCTTTCTTTGTACGTACAATCAAAGCTTTAGACACAACACCTTTTTTAATATCACTCGAAGGGATAACACTTTTTACTGAAACTACAATAACATCCCCAACAGAAGCATAACGACGTCCTGTACCACCCAAAACACGGATACACAAAACTTCTTTAGCTCCACTATTGTCACATACTGTAAGTCTGGATTCTGTTTGTATCATAATTACTTAGCTCTTTCAATTATTTCAACTACTCTCCATCTCTTTGTCTTACTCAAAGGACGAGTCTCACTGATTCTAACAGTGTCACCAATGTTACAATCATTACTTTCATCATGAGCATGGTATTTCTTCGTTTTACTTACGAACTTACCATAGATAGGGTGTTTTTCTTTAAACTTAGCTGCAACAGTAATAGTTTTATCCATTTTGTTGCTAAGAACAACCCCAGTTCTTTCTTTTCTTAAATTTCTAGCTTCCATCAAACCCATTATTTATTGTTAAGTTCTCTTTGGCGTAATTCTGATTTCATACGCGCAATCGTCCTGCGTAACTGTTTTATTTGTGCAGGATTATCCAAAGGGGAGATAGAATGGTTTAACACCATTTGGTTATAGCCGGCTACTTCAGCCTCAATTCTTTCTACCAGTTCTTTGGTATTTATTTCTCTAATTTCTGCAATTTTCATAAACATTATGCATTTTGATTTTGAGTATCATAATCACGTCTTACTATAAACTTAGTAGTGACAGGAAGCTTCTGAGCTGCTAAACGCAATGCTTCTTTAGCGATTTCATAGGATACGCCTTCTACTTCAATCATAATTCTACCAGGAGTAACAGGAGCTACGAATCCTTCAGGACTACCTTTACCTTTACCCATACGCACTTCTGCTGGTTTCTTTGTAATAGGTTTATCCGGAAATATTCTGATCCAAATCTGGCCTTGACGTTGCATATATCTAGTAACAGCAATACGGGCAGCTTCAATCTGTCTACCTGTAATCCATTTATTTTGCAAAGCTTTTATACCAAAAGAACCAAAAGCGAGTTGGTTGCCTCTTTGGGCATTACCTTTCATGCGACCCTTTTGTTGTCTTCTGAATTTTGTCTTTTTCGGTTGTAACATAATTTCCTAAAATTCAAATTCGTTTTAGCGATTATTTTTCTTTCTTTTGAAGTTTTTCCCACCGTCTCTGCTACCAGCATTACCACGGCCTCCTTCTTTGCTTTGAGTAAAGTTAGGAGCAAGTTCTTTCTTGCCAAAAACCTCACCTCTACAAATCCAAACTTTCACACCAAGAAGTCCAACCTTAGTCAATGCCTCAGCATGACAATAGTCAATATCTGCTCTAAATGTGTGTAATGGAGTTCTTCCTTCCTTATACATTTCAGAACGAGCCATTTCAGCTCCATTCAAACGTCCTGAAATTTGCACTTTGATACCTTCTGCTCCCATACGCATTGTATTTGCGATAGCCATTTTAATAGCACGACGGTAAGCAATCTTACCCTCTACCTGGCGAGCAATGTTATTTGCTACAATTACAGCATCTAACTCAGGTCTTTTTACTTCAAAGATATTAATTTGAATATCTTTATCAGTGATCTTCTTCAACTCTTCTTTTAACTTATCAACTTCCTGACCACCCTTACCGATGATAATACCTGGACGGGCTGTACATACGGTTATTGTAACAAGTTTCAGTGTGCGCTCAATAACTATTCTTGATACACTTGCTTTTGCAAGTCTTGCATTAAGATATTTACGAATCTTGCTATCTTCTAGCAAAGAATCACCATAATTATCGCCACCATACCAATTGGAATCCCATCCTCTGATAATTCCTAAACGGTTACTTATTGGATTAACTTTTTGTCCCATCTAGCTTAATTTTGATTATCATTAGTACTCTTAGAATCAACGAACAAAGTCACGTGATTTGAGCGTTTACGAATTCTGTAACCTCTCCCCTGTGGTGCAGGTCTCATTCTTTTCAATGTTGCTCCACAATCAACAAAAATCTTTGTTACAAATAATTCACCGCCTTCTGCTTTACGTTCGTTTTTCTGTTCCCAGTTAGCAATAGCAGAGCGCAACAATTTCTCAACTCTTGCAGAAGCTTCCTTCGATGAAAACTTCAAAACACCAAGAGCTCTGTTCACTTCCATACCACGGATCATATCAGCCACAAGACGCATCTTACGTGGAGAGGTCGGAACATTTTGCAATTTGGCAAAATACATGGTTTTAAGGGCTTCTTTTCTTTTATCAGCCGATATTTTCTTTCTTGCTCCCATTATTTTTTATTACTTTATTATTTCAGATTTAATATATCCTGTTAACGTTTCTTGTTACCAGCATGGCCTCTGAAAGTACGAGTAGGAGAGAATTCTCCTAACTTGTGCCCAACCATGTTTTCGGTAACGTAAACAGGAATAAATTTATTTCCGTTATGAACTGCAATAGTATGCCCAACAAAATCAGGCGAAATCATTGAAGCTCTAGCCCAAGTCTTAACAACAGCTTTTTTGCCTGACTCATTCATAGCAAGCACTTTTGTTTCAAGCTTAATATTAATATAAGGACCTTTTTTTAATGAACGACTCATAGTTTACTCAATTAATCAGATTACTTTTTTCTTCTCTCAATAATATACTTAGAAGATTGCTTCTTAGGAGCTCTAGTTTTCAAGCCCTTAGCATACAATCCCTTACGAGATCTTGGATGACCTCCAGAAGCGCGGCCTTCACCACCACCCATTGGGTGATCAACTGGGTTCATAACAACACCACGGTTACGAGGACGACGACCTAACCATCTTGAACGTCCAGCCTTACCAGAGCATTCCAATCCATGATCAGAGTTACCAACGCTACCAATTGTAGCTTTACATGTACTAAGTATTTGTCTTACTTCACCAGAAGGCAATTTAATAACACAATATTTGCCTTCTCTTGAAGTCAACTGAGCAAAATTACCTGCAGATCTAACCAAAGCAGCACCTTGACCAGGACGCAACTCAATATTATGAATTACAGTACCAACAGGGATATTTTGTAAAGGAAGTGCATTACCAATCTCTGGCGCTGCATTCTCACCTGACATAAGAGTATTACCTACTTGTAATCCATTGGGAGCAATAATATATCTTTTTTCACCATCGGCATAAAATAACAAAGCGATACGAGCCGAACGATTCGGATCGTATTCTATTGTTTTTACTACTGCCGGAACACCGTCTTTATTTCTCTTGAAATCAACGATTCTGATTTTCTTCTTGTGACCACCGCCAAGATAGCGCATAGTCATTTTTCCTTCGTTGTTACGACCACCAGAAGAAAGCTTACCAAACACAAGAGATTTTTCTGGTACTGATGCAGTTATCTCCTCATAAGTACCAATAATTTTATGTCTTTGCCCCGGTGTTGTGGGCTTAAATTTACGTACTGCCATTTTTATTAAATATTGCTATAAAAATCAATAGTATCTCCTTCTTTCAATGTCACAACTGCTTTTTTATAAGCATTTGTTCTACCATTGATCATTCCAGCCTTTGTATAACGACTTTTATTCTTACCGGAATAACGAATTGTATTTACATCAACAACTGTAACATTGTATAATGCTTCGACTGCGCTCTTAATTTCCAATTTGTTAGCTTCAGGACGCACGATAAATCCGAAACGATTTAACTTTTCAGATGCAGCAGTCATTTTCTCTGTAACTAACGGTTTAATAATAATTCCCATTATTTAAGCCTCCTTTTTCATTAAGATACTGTCAATAGCTGAAAGAGAACTTTCAGTAAGCACCACTGCGCCAGCATTCAATACATTGTAAGTATTTAATCCAGCGACAGTTAATACATTAGCTCTCTCGATATTACGAGCCGACAAATATACGTTTTTATTTGGTTCTGATAATACAAAAAGTAGCTTTTTATCAGAAACTTTAAGATTATTTATCAATGCTACAAAATCCTTAGTTTTTGGAGTTTCAAAAGAGAAATCTTCAACAACTACAATAGCATTACCTTGAGCCTTGTAAGATAAAGCTGATTTTCTAGCTAAAGACTTAACTTTCTTATTCAACTTAAAGAAATAGTCTCTTGGCTTAGGACCAAAAACTCTTGCACCACCAACAAATACAGGTGATTTAATATCACCAGAACGTGCTCCACCAGTACCTTTTTGTTTTTTCAACTTTCTAGTACTACCTGAAAGTTCACTTCTTTCTTTTGATTTGTGAGTTCCCTGACGTTGACAAGCCATAAATTGTTTTACATCCAAATAAATAGCATGGTCATTAGGCTCAATTCCGAAGATTGATTCATTTAACGTAATCTTTCTTCCAGTGTCTTCACCTTTAATGTTATATACGTTAACTTCCATTATTTCTCAATTATTACGATTGAACCTTTGCATCCCGGAATTGAACCTTTAATCAATAAAAGGTTGTGTTCTGGAATAACTTTTAAAACTCGCAAATTTTGAACAGTAACTCTGTCACCGCCCATTTGTCCACCCATGCGCATTCCTTTGAATACTTTTGCTGGGTAAGAACAAGCACCGATAGAACCCGGTTTACGTAAACGGTTGTGCTGACCATGAGTAGCCTGTCCAACACCACCAAATCCGTGTCTTTTAACTACACCCTGGAAACCTTTACCCTTAGAAGTTGCAATAACGTCTACAAAAACTGCATCATTAAACAACTCTACAGAGATTGTGTCTCCTAGATTAAGTTCATTTTCAAATTCTTTGAACTCGGCCAAGTGTCTCTTTGGTGTTACTTTGGCTTTAGCGAAGTGTCCCATTAATGGTTTAGTAGTATGTTTTTCCTTTTTTTCCTGGAAACCTACTTGAACAGCTTCGTAACCGTCTTTTTCAACTGTTTTCAGTTGAGTAACAACACAAGGACCTGCTTCGATAACAGTGCATGGTACATTTTTACCATCGGCACTGAAAACGGATGTCATTCCGATTTTCTTTCCTAATAATCCTGGCATTTCACTTTTTTTTAATTATCAAACTTTAATTTCTACTTCTACTCCGCTTGGCAATTCCAGCTTCATCAAAGCATCAACAGTCTTAGCTGTAGAGCTATAAATGTCAATCAATCTTTTGAATGAAGACAATTGAAATTGTTCTCTGGATTTCTTGTTAACAAAAGTAGAGCGGTTCACTGTAAAGATACGCTTGTGCGTAGGAAGAGGTATAGGGCCACTTACAATGGCACCTGTAGTCTTCACAGTTCTTACGATCTTCTCAGCTGACTTGTCAACCAAGTTGTGATCGTAAGACTTCAATTTAATTCTAATTTTTTGGCTCATATTATTTTTAACTATAATTTTATACTAAATCAACACGTCCCTTAACTTCTTCTAGAACTGTTTTTGCGATAGAAGAAGATACCTTCTCATAATGTGAGAATGTCATTGACGATGTTGCACGACCAGAAGTGATAGTACGTAATGAAGTTACATAACCAAACAATTCTGACATAGGAACTTTAGCTTTTACGATTCTTGCACCTGTACGGCTAGATTCCATGCCTTCAACCTGACCACGACGTTTGTTCAAGTCTCCAATTACATCACCCATACTTTCTTCTGGAGTTACAACTTCAAGACTCATAATTGGTTCAAGAAGAGCAGGACCAGCTTTAGCACAAGCGTTTTTGTAAGCCTGGATAGCACAGATTTCAAATGATAACTGGTCAGAGTCAACTGGGTGGAAAGATCCATCAGTTAAAGTAACCTTTAAAGTATCAAGAGGGAATCCTGCAAGCACACCATTCTTCATTGCACTTAAGAAACCTTTCTGTACTGAAGGGATAAATTCTTTAGGAATATTACCACCTTTTACTTCGTCAACAAATTGAAGAATTCCTTCGAAGCCTTCGTCAGCAGGACCGATATTTACAATGATATCAGCAAACTTACCACGACCACCAGATTGTTTTTTGTAAACTTCACGAAGGTTTACAGTCTTAGTGATTGCTTCTTTGTAAGATACCTGAGGACGACCTTGGTTACATTCTACCTTAAACTCACGTTTCAAACGGTCGATGATAATATCCAAGTGAAGTTCACCCATACCAGCAATAACTGTCTGACCACTTTGCTCGTCTGTTTTAACAGTGAAAGTTGGATCTTCTTCAGCTAACTTAATTAACCCGTTAGTAAGCTTATCCATATCCTTCTGAGTTTTTGGCTCAACAGCAATAGCAATTACAGGATCCGGGAAGTCCATTGATTCAAGTACAATTGGTTTATTTTCATCGCAAAGTGTATCACCTGTACGAATATCTTTGAAACCAACACCTGCACCAATATCACCAGCACCAATTACTTCAACTGGGTTTTGCTTATTTGAATGCATCTGGAATAAACGAGAAACACGTTCTTTCTTTCCAGAGCGAGAGTTATAGATATAAGAACCAGCATCAATCTTACCTGAATAAACACGGAAGAAAGTCAAACGACCTACGTAAGGGTCAGTAGCAATCTTAAATGCCAAAGCAGAAGTAGCTTCATCTTCAGATGGTTTTCTATCTTCTTCTTCACCAGTATCAGGGTTAGTACCAACTACAGCTTCTGTATCAATAGGAGAAGGTAAAAATGCACAAACATAGTCTAGCAAAGTTTGAACACCTTTATTCTTAAATGAAGAACCACAAAGCATTGGAACGATAGCCATTTGAACTGTTGCCTTACGAAGAGCTGCAATAACCTCTTCTTGAGTAATAGTTGAAGGATCATCAAAGAATTTCTCCATCAAAGTATCATCAAATTCAGCTACAGATTCAAGCATCTTACCTCTCCACTCGTTGCATTCGTCAATAAGTTCTGCAGGAATTTCTTCTTCAGAATAGTCTGCACCCATTGACTCATCATGCCAGTAGATAGCTTTCATTTTAATAAGGTCTACTAAACCTTTGAAGTTTTCTTCAGCACCAATTGGAACAACGATAGGACAAGGATTAGCTCCCAAAACATCTTTCATTTGGCGTACAACTTCAAAGAAGTCTGCACCAGAACGGTCCATTTTGTTCACATATCCAATACGAGGAACGTTATATTTATCAGCTTGTCTCCAAACAGTTTCAGATTGTGGTTCTACACCACCAACTGCACAATAAGTAGCAACTGCACCATCCAATACACGAAGAGAACGTTCTACCTCAGCGGTAAAGTCAACGTGTCCCGGAGTGTCAATCAAGTTGATTTTATATGTTTCGTCATTCCACTTCCATTTTGTAGTTGTAGCCGCAGATGTAATAGTAATACCACGTTCTTGTTCCTGAGCCATCCAGTCCATAGTTGCAGCACCTTCGTGCACTTCACCAATCTTATGAGTAAGACCAGTATAGAAAAGGATACGTTCAGAAGTTGTAGTTTTACCAGCATCAATGTGAGCCATGATACCGATATTACGAGTTAAATGTAAATCTTGTCTTGCCATTTTATTCTACAATTTAAAATCTGAAATGAGCAAATGCACGGTTAGCTTCAGCCATTCTATGCATATCTTCTTTACGCTTAAATGAACCGCCCTGTTCGTTAAATGCATCAATAATTTCAGCTGCTAATTTATCAGCCATGCATTTTCCGCCTCTTTTACGTGCGTACAGAATCAAGTTCTTCATAGAAACTGATTCTTTACGATCAGGACGAATTTCAGTAGGAACTTGGAATGTTGCACCACCAACACGTCTAGATTTTACTTCAACTTGAGGAGTGATATTATCTAATGCTTTTTTCCAGATTTCCAATGAAGATTTTTCTTCGTTAGGAAGTTTAGCCTTAACAGTTTCTAAGGCTGCGTAGAAAATTTCGTATGAAGTATTTTTCTTACCATCATACATCAAGTGGTTTACAAATTTAGAAACCTTTTGATCATTAAATACGGGATCCGGAAGGATAACCCGTTTTTTTGGTTTTGCTTTTCTCATTTGTTTGAAAAATAATGTTTTGTTTTTGGCTGCATTAATTCGTCTTCAATATCCCCGCTGGGGTATTTACTCAACCTTTTATAGCTTATTCCAACAAATCAAAACGGAATTTGTATTTTTTAATCTAAAAAAATAGCTCAGCTAACGATCGAAATTACTTTTTCTTTCCTTTAGCTGGAGCTGCTGCTTGTCCTGGTTTTGGACGTTTTGCACCGTACTTAGAACGCCTTTGAGTACGTCCTGCAACACCCGCTGTATCTAACGTACCACGAACGATGTGATAACGTACACCTGGAAGGTCTTTTACACGACCACCACGTACTAATACGATAGAGTGCTCTTGCAAGTTGTGTCCTTCTCCTGGAATGTACGAGTTAACTTCCTTCTGGTTTGTTAAGCGCACACGAGCTACTTTACGCATTGCAGAGTTAGGCTTCTTTGGAGTTGTTGTGTAAACTCTCACGCAAACACCACGTCTTTGAGGACATGAGTCTAACGCTGGAGACTTACTTTTGTCAACCAAAACGGCCCTTCCTTTTCTTACTAATTGCTGAATTGTAGGCATTTTTAATTGTTTTTTAATTATTATATTATTGTTATATTAATTTCAAAAGTGTACATTTTGGGGTGCAAAAATACGAAATATATTTGAATAACCAATTGATTATTCAAAGTTTTTTCTATTTATCAGCAAAAATAGCTTTTTAACAGAACTAAAAGCACTAAAACACCTCAATCTATATGTATCTTACTAAGAAACAAGCCTTAAGCTTCTCCTGCAAAGCCAGGAATTGGCTGCATAGAATTTTCTTCGTTCAAACGAATCGGGCCAAAAGAATTTTCATATTTACGCACATTATCTTCTAAAGCTCTCATTAACCTTTTGGCATGTTCCGGAGTTAAAATCACACGACTTTTAACACCAGCTTTAGGTAAACCAGGCATCACCCTTATAAAGTCTACAATAAATTCAGAACTGGAATGAGTAATCACAGCCAGATTAGCATAAGTTCCCTGAGCAATTTCATCACTCAATTCAATCTGCAACTGATTTGTTGGGTTTTCATTATTCATTTCTAAGTAAATTTCTTCATTACTAATTTGGCTGCAAAGATAGCAAATTGCTATTAGAATATTGTAAATTAAGCTTTTAATTTATCACAAAACAATAAACAAATTTTAATTTCAATTGAATGTTTATAAGAATAAGATGGATTATTATGAGATAGAGTTTAATAGTGCGGAAAAAAAACTAATATTTTTGTATTTATAGGGGGTGAAAATGATTTTTCCGCAGCTTATAATCAACATATTAGATCAAAAAGTAAAACGGATTGTCAGAAAACAACCTTAAGTTTTCCCCACTCTCGCTCCTTTAGTAAGTTAAAATGTGTTTCATCTCTCACTATCAAAGCATTATAATATAACATTCGTTTTTAAATCAATTAAAATTCACTTCAAGAAAAACACCAAAATAATTTAATTTTAAAATAGTAGCAATAGCAAATTGAAAATTAAAAAAGGTATTAAAACACTCTACAATAGTACTTTTTCTTATTTTTTAAATCAAGAGCAATATCAAAACTTATATAATTATAATTACATTCCAAATATTTTATATACTTTTGCAAGCAAACAAAACGATTATAGACTTATGAAAAAGATTTTTAGCACTCTTTTGATAGCAGTATGTTTATTTCTAGCTATCCCTGCACAAGCACAAATTAAATTTGGTGTTAAAGGTGGATTAAACCTTGTAAATGCTGACTTTTCAGGATTAAATGAGAACTTCAAGACTGATAATATGTCTGGCTTCTTTATTGGACCAATGATAGACGTTAATATTCCTATTGTAGGATTAGGAATTGATGGAGCTATTGTATACAATGAAAAAGGGACTAAGATTACAAACACAACCACAAACGAAGATGTTACCAACAAACGTAAATCTTTTGATATTCCAGTCAACCTGAAATATTCTATTGGGTTAGGAAGTATGGCAAGTGTATTTTTAGCTGCTGGTCCTAATTTCTCGTTTGATATCAATAGTGATAATCTGGCTACCGATTTGACAAGCATAGCAACTCAGGCTATTTCGGGTACAACACCTACTATCGACAACAAGAAAGCTGAAGTTTCATTAAATATCGGTGGCGGTGTTAAATTACTAAGCCATTTACAGATTGGCTTGAACTATAACTTACCACTAACAGATTCAGCAAAAGAAAATTTTGCAAGCGGTGATTTAGGCGAATTAGCTGGAGTTATTAGCGGCTCGTCTTTCAAAAGCAAAACAAAAATGTGGCAAGTTTCTGTAGCCTACATTTTCTAAAAAAATTATACCTTATATAAAAAAGGAGGTTTCTCATTTTTGATATGAACCCCGAAAGTTAGACAAAAAACTTTCGGGGTTTTATTATGCAAGAAAAGAAAAAGCTCAAGAAGCATACCGATGCAGATAGGCTAAGGTATATGCATTTGATAGAAGATGGAATATCAATAACTGCTATTCATAAAAAATATGGTATTAGTGATCGTTTACTATTAACATTATGGCATAAATACCAAGAGTTTGGTCCAACTTCAATAAAGAAAGGAAATAAATTCAAGGTCAATTCATACATTAAGAAACAAATTGTTCGTGATATTGAAGATAACCATATAACTTTGCACGCAGCTTCGCAAAAGTATGGTCCAAGTATAAGTGCTATAGAGACCTGGCTAAAGATTGCAAGGCGAGACGGAATTCAAACTTTAGATATCGTTAGAAAACGTGGTAGACCACCAGGTATGAGTAGACCAAGAAAAAACAGCAAACCGCTTACTGAGTTAGAGAAGCTCCAAAAGGAGAATTTGGAACTCAAGACTGAAATAGCTTTGCTAAAAAAAGTGAGAGCCTTAGTCGAGGAAAGGAATGCCCGTCTACGCGAGATTGGGCGCAAGCCATCGAAGAACTAAGGCAGAAAGGATATCCTCTGGAGTATATGCTCATGAGGATAAAGATGGCTCGTTCCGTGTTTTACTATCATCGAAAACGCTTAAATCAAGCTGATGGATATGATATCATAAGGAATAAGATAAGGGATATATACCAGGAGAATCATGGGCGTTATGGATACAGGAGAATCTGCTATACTTTGCGCAATAGTGACATACTCATAAACCATAAGACAGTGCAGAAACTAATGCTGCAGATTGGTCTTAAGGCTAAAAGAAAGAAACGTCATTACCATTCATATAAAGGTGAGATTGGTAAAATAGCACCTAATGTTATAGGACGAAACTTTGATGCCGACAAGCCCAACCAAAAATGGACTACTGACGTTACACAGGTATGTATACATGATGTTAAGATGTATCTCTCCCCTATACTTGACATGCATAATGGAGAAATAATATCATATACAATATCCAGGAGTCCCAATTTGAATATGGCAATAAACATGCTGAAAGCTGCATTCAAAAAAAACACAAATCTGAATGGGCTAGTATTACATTCTGATCAAGGATGGCATTATCAGCATGCCATATACCAAAAGTTGCTTAAGGACAGAGGAATCATTCAAAGTATGTCTCGTAAAGGTAACTGTCTGGACAATGCAATGATGGAAAATTTCTTTGGATTAATGAAGAATGAACTGCTTTATATTAATAAATTCAGTTCCATCGAAGATTTTGAAGAAGAACTAAGAAAATATATTTGGTGGTATAACAATAAAAGAATTAAGCTTAGATTAAAAGGTATGAGCCCGGTACAATACCGAGCTCACACAAATATAAATTAATTATTAAACGTCTAACTTTTCGGGGTCACTTCATTTGGGAAGCCTCCTTTTTTATATCTTTGCCACTCTCAAAAAAAATAAATAGTGTGAAAAAGTTTGCAGACGTTATATTGCCTCTACCTTTACCCAAATGCTTTACTTATTCTATACCAGAAGATATAGCAAATGATATAAAAATTGGTTGTAGGATAATTGTACCCTTCGGACGCAAAAAGTTCTACACTGCAATTGTATATAACATACATTATTCTGCTCCCGAAGGATATGAGATAAAAGAGGTAGCAACCATTCTTGATTCTGAGCCAATACTCCTTCCTTTACAATTCAAGTTCTGGGAGTGGATTTCTACATATTATCTTTGCACGCAAGGTGATGTTTATAAAGCCGCACTGCCCTCAGGTTTAAAACTAGAGAGCGAAACTATTGTAGAATACAATCCCGATTTCGACTATTCGGTTCAACTATCAGAGAAAGAACAAATATTAATAAATCTGATGGAGAATAAAACCGAGCAATCAGTTACTCTACTGGAGAAAGAGAGCGGATTGAAAAATCTTCTACCAACGATCAAATCACTGCTTGATAAAGAGGCTATCTTTATTAAAGAGGAGCTGAAACGAAATTATCAACCTAAAGTGGAAATCCGGGTTCGCCTAACTGACTTTGCAAAAGAAGAAACCAATCTACAGAAAATCTTCAATGAGTTGGAACGCGCCCAGAAACAACTCGCTCTTTTGATGAAGTATCTGGAGCTATCTCATTTTCACAGCAGCAAAAGCATCAAGGAGGTAAGTAAAAAGGATCTGATAAAGAAAGCAGATGCTTTACCTGCCGCTCTTAACAGTCTGATTAATAAAAATATTTTTGAGATTTACAAACAAGAAATCGGCCGTTTGGATACATCAGAGAAGCCTATTTTGGAAATTAATCCGCTTAATGAATATCAGCAACAGGCTTACCAGGAGATTCTTACTAACTTTAAAAAGAAGAATGTATGTCTGCTTCATGGAGTAACATCGAGCGGAAAGACAGAAATCTATATTCATCTTATAGAAAAAACAATAAAAGAAGGAAAGCAAGTTCTTTATTTACTTCCGGAAATTGCGCTGACAACCCAGATAACCGAACGTTTAAAACGGGTATTTGGCAATAAGTTAGGCATTTACCATTCTAAGTTCTCGGATGCAGAGAGGGTGGAAATCTGGCGCAAGCAATTAGGAAACAATGGATACGATATAATACTTGGAGTTCGTTCTTCTATTTTTCTTCCATTCCACAAACTTGGTTTAGTAATTGTAGATGAGGAACACGAAAATACATATAAGCAATACGATCCGGCCCCACGTTACCATGCGCGTAATGCCGCAATTGTTCTGGCATCATTATATGGAGCAAAAACATTATTGGGAACAGCCACTCCTTCTGTTGAGACCTATTATAATGCAACAAAAGGGAAATATGGATTAGTAGAGCTTAATGAACGATATAAGGATATTCAGCTACCCGAGATTCTTCCGGTTGATATCAAGGAACTTGCACGCAAGAAACGGATGAACGGGCAATTTTCTCCTTTTCTATTGGAGCACGTACGCAAGGCATTAGAGAATAAAGAGCAAGTGATTCTTTTCCAAAACAGAAGAGGATTTGCTCCTATGATTGAATGCAAAACCTGCGGATGGGTTCCCAGATGTAAAAACTGCGATGTGAGTCTTACTTATCACAAAGGAATAAATCAGCTCACCTGCCATTATTGCGGTTATACTTATCAGTTGCCGCGTTCTTGTCCGGCCTGCGAAGGTGTGGAATTGGTAAACCGTGGATTTGGGACTGAAAAGGTGGAGGATGATATAAAGACTATATTCCCCGAAGCAAGGGTTGCCCGTATGGATTTAGATACGACCCGAACCCGCACAGCTTACGAGAAGATTATCGCAAACTTTGAGCAAAGAAAAACAGATATACTAATCGGCACCCAGATGGTTTCGAAAGGGCTGGATTTTGATAATGTCAGCGTGGTAGGTATTCTGAATGCCGACACGATGCTTAATTATCCCGATTTCCGTTCTTACGAACGTGCTTATCAGCTAATGGCTCAAGTATCTGGGAGAGCCGGAAGAAAGAATAAACAAGGTTTGGTTATATTGCAGACAAAATCGATAGATCATCCCGTTATCCATCAGGTAATTGCAAACGATTACCAACAGATGTTTGCCAGTCAGTTAGCAGAACGTCAAATGTTTCGATACCCGCCATATTACAGACTGGTTTATGTATATCTTAAAAACAGAAACGCCGACTTGCTTGATACAATGGCTCGCACTATGGCCGAAAGGCTTAGAAGCATTTTTGGAAATCGTGTACTGGGTCCGGATAATCCTCCGGTAGCTCGTATTCAGATGCTTTTTATCAAGAAAATCATTGTAAAGATTGAATGTAATGCATCTATGGAGAAGGCTCGCGCTCTGTTATTGCAAGTCCAGAAAGAAATGATTGAAGACGAGCGATTTAAATCATTAATCGTGTATTACGACGTAGACCCATTTTAATTTATGAGCGAAAAAACAAAATACAGAATTCTTTTCGTATGTCTTGGAAACATTTGTCGTTCACCATTGGCAGAAGGAATTATGCAAACCTATCTTGAAAGAGAAGGATTGGACGATACTATAAAAGTAGACTCTGCCGGTATTCTTAGTTATCATCAAGGAGAATTACCTGATTCGCGAATGCGTGCTCATGCTGCAAAAAGGGGGTACAACTTAGTAAGTCGTTCCCGACCGGTGAGAAGTGACGATTTTGATAATTTCGACCTGATATTAGGTATGGACGACCGCAATATTGATGATCTTAAAGAACTGGCACCATCCATCGAAGCAATGCAGAAAATTGGCCGTATGACAGATTTTTGCCAACGTATTCCTGCAGATTATGTGCCCGATCCCTACTTTGGCGGTGCTTCTGGATTCGAAAAAGTTTTGGATATTCTGGAGGATGCTTGCGAAGGGCTATTGGAATATTTAAAAAACATGCCCGAAGAATAAAATCCTCTTGTACAAAAGAAAACAATCTTCTGTACAAAACAATTAATTCTTTTGTACAGAAGATTTAATTGTTTTGTACAGCATTTAATTAACTATTCTCTTCGTTTCTATTAATTAATTCCGGGTATCTGATACGCGTATGATAAATTGTACGAAGTTTCTCTTTAAAAACAATTTTCACAGTAGCAATATCTCTAAATGTAATAGGACAGTACTTAAAACATCCATCTGCAATCTGGGAATCAATTATCTTCTCAACTAAATTACTTATAGATTCTTCTGTATACTCAGGCAAACTACGGGAAGCCGCTTCTACAGAATCCGCCATCATCAGAATGGCTGTTTCCTTAGAAAAAGGATTAGGTCCCGGATAAGTAAAAACCTCTTCATTAACTTCCTTATCGGGATTTTCATTCTTAAATGATACATAGAAATACTTAGTCTTACTTAATCCATGATGTGTGCGAATAAAGTCTTTAATTACTTTAGGCAAATTGTGCTTTTCGGCAAGTTTCAATCCATCCGTTACATGATGAATTACAACTTGGGCGCTTTGCTCATAGCTCAAAGACTTATGCGGATTTACTCCCGATTGGTTTTCAGTAAAGAAAGCCGGATTTTCCATTTTTCCAATATCATGATATAGAGCCCCAGTTCTCACCAGTTGACTTTTGCCCCCTACCCTGATAGCTGCTTCTGCCGCCAAATTTGCCACCTGCATTGAATGTTGAAATGTTCCAGGCGCAACCTCAGACAATCTACGTAACAAGGGATTATTAATATTCGAAAGCTCTACCAAGGTTACATTAGATGTAAATCCAAATATTTTTTCAAAGAGGAACAACAGCGGATAAACAAAGAGCAACAATATGCCGTTAATAAAGAAATTTACGTACATGCTAAGATTAAGCTTTGAAAGGTCTGTTTCATGAATTAGTTCCATTGAAAAATTAAGAAGAACATAACCAAGAACAATTAGAAATGCTGACCGGAACAATTGTGAACGTTGAGATAATTCTCTCAAACTAAATATTGCTATTATGCCCGCAGTTAATTGTAGCAAAATAAACTCATAAGGATAACGCAAGGTTATGGAACAAATTAAGATGGTTAAGGTGTGGGTCATAAATGCTGTGCGCGAATCAAGGAATATTCTGATAATAATGGGCAACATAGCATAAGGAACCATATAAACGCTAAAAAAATTATACTTAACCATGAAAGCTGTAATCACAGAAAAAAAGATAGTGAGCGTAAATAGCAATGACAAACCGCCTTTCTGTTGATAATAATCCTTTCTAAATAAATCAAGAAACAGCATAAAGCAAAACATAAGTATACTAACAAAAAGAACTTGCCCAAGCAAAATAAAACGTTGCTGATTGACAGACGCATTTCTTTTTTTTGATTCTTTCTGCAGAGACTCCAAAATATGAAAAGTGCGATCGTTTACAATTTCTCCCCTGTCAATTATCTTTTGACCAGACTGAACAAGTCCGGTAGCCCAAGATATTGTACCAAGAAGTTCTGCTTTTACGGCTTCGGACTTTTTCCTGTCAAAAACTAAATTGGGTATAATATAATTATCCAGATCACATTGTCTAAGGATTTCTTTGTTAAAATGAATAGTGTCTGCTTTCAGTAAATATTCATAAGCTGTTTTTATGGTAAAAAGCTCAGCAGAAGGCTTTGCATTTGCCATTTTTTTCTCTGCAATCATAACAGTCTGAATATTATCTTTTTTAAGATTGCCCATGTCGGCACTAGAAACAACACCTCTTTTATAAATACCTTTCAGTACAGTATTTATATGCTGGTAATAATAAACTGAAAGCATTTTGCTTTTAAGTCTTCCATTATAGTCGGACTTAAGTTTCGACAGAGCCTTTTGCTCCATTCTTTGGTTGTATATAAAGTAGGGCTGATAAAATCTCATTATACTGTCCTGCTCTTGCTTAACCAAGGCTTCATCTTTGTAAATAGGGAAGTCAAAAGAAGCTGTCAGAAGCCCATATTTCCAAGGCTTGTTAATATCAAATTGATAGTTAAATTTCCCGCTTCGAGGTAGAAAGTACACAATAACAGCCACTGTTGCCAGGAATATCAGGGCCTTAAATATCAAATCTTTATAAGTAGAACGTTTTTTATTTCTTAACTTATTCATTTTATTCAAATTTTGTCGAAAAATACAAAAAAAAACAATAAGAACACTATTTTTTACCATTAAGACCAATACAAACATCAAAGTTATGCTGTAGTTCGGAAAAAATAGATTAATTTTGCTCCGATTTTTATTATATATAAAACAATATGACAGAAAGAAAAGTAAGAGTTCGTTTTGCTCCAAGTCCCACAGGAGCATTACATATTGGCGGTGTGCGTACTGCATTATATAACTATTTATTTGCTCGTCAGCACGGTGGTGAGATGATTTTCCGTATAGAAGATACGGATTCTCAACGCTTTGTCCCAGGAGCAGAAGAATACATTATCGAAGCTTTCAAATGGTTAGGCGTTGAGTTTGATGAAGGTGTAAGTTTCGGAGGAAATTATGGACCTTACCGTCAATCAGAACGCAAAGAAATATACAAGAAGTATGTTAAAATTTTATTGGATAGCCAAAAAGCATACATAGCCTTTGATACTCCTGAAGAATTAGATGCTAAACGTGCTGAAATAAAAAACTTCCAATACGATGCTTCTACACGATTAAGCATGCGCAACTCTTTGACACTTTCTGAAGAAGATGTTAAAAGCCTTATTGACTCGGGAGAAAAGTATGTAGTTAGAATAAAAATCGAGCCAAACGAAGACGTTCATGTACAAGATATAATCCGTGGAGAAGTAATTATCAACTCTTCTATCCTGGATGATAAGGTTTTATATAAATCAGCAGATGAATTACCCACATATCATCTTGCAAATATCGTAGACGATCATTTAATGGATATATCTCATGTAATCCGCGGTGAAGAATGGTTGCCGTCTGCACCATTACATGTACTTCTTTACCGTGCATTTGGATGGGAAGAAACAATGCCGCAGTTCGCACATCTTCCTCTTTTACTGAAACCTGACGGAAATGGCAAACTTAGTAAACGAGATGGTGACCGACTGGGATTTCCTGTGTTCCCATTAGAATGGAAAGATCCTAAAACGGGAGAAATTTCTTCTGGATACAGAGAAGCAGGTTATCTGCCTGAGGCTGTAATCAACTTCCTCGCATTATTAGGATGGAATCCGGGAAATGACCAGGAGATTATGAGTATGGATGTACTGATTCAGCTTTTTGATCTACACAGATGTAGTAAAGCCGGTGCAAAATTCGATTACGAAAAAGGCAAATGGTTTAATCATCAATATATTCAACTTAAGTCAAATGAAGAAATAGCCAAATTATTCATTCCATATTTAAAAGAACAAGGCGTAGAAGCTACTTTTGAAAAAGTTGTTACTGTTGTAGGACTTATGAAAGAACGGGTTAGCTTTGTAAAAGAACTTTGGGATGTTTGCAAATTCTTCTTTGTTGCTCCGACAGAATACGATGAAAAGACTGTAAAGAAACGCTGGAAAGAAGATTCTCCCGCACAGATAACTGAGCTTATGCACGTAATTGAAGCCATTGACGATTTTTCTTTGGAGAACCAGGAAAAAATTGTAATGGAATGGATTGAGAGCAAAGGATATCATTTAGGAAATATCATGAATGCTTTCCGTCTTACACTTGTTGGAGAAGGGAAAGGGCCTCACATGTTTGACATCTCTGCTGTATTAGGCAAAGAAGAAACAATTGCCCGAATGAAAAGAGCAATAGAGGTTATAAAGAAGTAAAAGGGCAGACATGTTTTATAATTTTGGAATTTATATATACTCGCTATTAATTCATCTGCTTGCACCTTTCAGCAGAAAGCCACGCAAGATGATGAAAGGGCATTGGATAGTATACGAACTTCTACGTCAGCAAAAAGAAGATGGTGCAAAATATATTTGGTTTCATGCAGCATCTTTAGGTGAGTTTGAACAAGGACGTCCACTCATTGAGAAAATAAAAGAAAGATATCCTGAATATAAGATATTGCTTACTTTCTTTTCTCCATCAGGATATGAAGTGCGTAAAAATTACAGAGAAGCAGACATTGTTTGCTACCTTCCGCTTGATAAGCCTCGTAATGTAAATAAGTTCTTAGACATTATACAGCCTTGCATGGCTTTCTTTATTAAATATGAATTCTGGAAAAACTATCTGGATGAGTTACACAAAAGGAATATTCCTGTTTACAGTATTTCATCCATTTTCCGAAAAGAACAGATCTTTTTTAAATGGTATGGAGGGACATACAGAAAGGTTTTAGCTAATTTTGATCAGTTATTTGTTCAAAATGAAACATCAAAACGCTTCCTTTCCAAGATTGGTATTAATAAGGTTACTGTAGTTGGCGACACTCGTTTCGACCGTGTTCTTGAAATTCGTCAGGAAGCAAAGGATCTGCCTTTAGTAGAAGCATTCAAAGGCAATTCAATGACAATTGTAGCTGGAAGTTCATGGCAACCGGATGAAGATCTCTTTATTGAATACTTCAATACACATCCTGATATCAAACTAATTATTGCACCTCATGTAATTGATGAAAATCATTTAGTTGAGATAATCAGTAAGCTAAAGCGTCCATATGTTCGCTATTCTAAAGCAAATGAACAAAATGTTAGAAATGCAGACTGCCTGATTATTGATGGATTTGGACTATTATCTTCCATCTACAGATACGGAGAAATAGCTTACGTTGGCGGAGGATTCGGAGTGGGTATTCACAATATACTTGAAGCTGCCGTATATGGTATTCCTGTTATTTTTGGTCCTAAGTTCCAAAAATTCATGGAAGCCAAACAGCTTTTAGAAGAAAACGGAGCATTCTCCATAAAGAATTACGAAGAGCTAAGTCAATTACTGGACAAAATGATGACAGACACAGAATATCTGAAGGAAGTAGGTGGAAATGCAGACAACTATGTGAGAGAAAACTTAGGGGCCAGTGAAAAAATTCTGGACCAGATTAAATTCTAGAAAACAGATACAACATTGCTAAATAAAAAAAGTCCGGCTTTATGGTATTAAACCTAAAGCCGGACATTTTATTATTAACCATTCCTACTTATACCAATCAGAGTACATAAGATAGTTATGAGCAATTTTTTCATTCAGCTCCTTCGCCTGCTCGGGATCTACCTTTTTAATAAACTTAGCAGGAACACCTCCCCAAATACTACCAGGTTCAATTATTGTGTTACTTAACACCAAAGATCCGGCAGCAACAATAGCTCCTTCACCTATAACAGCATGATCAAGAATAGTTGAGCCCATCCCAACCAATGCATAGTCTTTTATTGTTGCACCATGAATAGTAACATTGTGACCCACTGAAACATTATTTCCAATTTCAATAGTAGACTTTTCGTATAAGGTATGCAAAACAGATCCATCTTGAATGTTTACTCTATTTCCAATACGTATAGAGTTTACATCACCACGCAATATTGTACCAAACCAAATACTGCATTCATTTCCCATTTTAACATCACCAATAATAGTTGCATTGTCTGCTAAGAAACAATTCTCACCAAACTCCGGCGTAAATCCGCGCACTGATTTTATTAATGCCATTTTATTTTATCTGTTTATGTTATACTATAATGTAGTAAAGAATTAAATCGCTATAGTTTTAGTTCTCAACCACAAAGATTCCTCTTCAGAAAGATAAGGGCTAAGTCTATCATAAACTAACTGATGATAATCATTTAACCAATTAATTTCAGCATCAGAAAGTAGAGATTTTATTATCCCCTCTGTACAAATAGGACATAGCGTCACTGTCTCAAAACGATAAAATTCGCCAAACTCAGTCTCAACATCTCTACGAACCAAAGTTAAATTTTCTATGCGAATACCATGACGGCCACTCTTATATATACCCGGCTCATTTGAAGTCAACATTCCAGGTAATAATAAAACTGGCACCTCATTCAAACGAATACTTTGTGGTCCTTCGTGAACACTTAAGAAATGTCCAACACCATGACCAGTGCCATGCAAATAGTTCATTCCTCTCTGCCATAAAGCAAGACGAGCTAGAACATCAATTTGCGCGCCACGTGTTCCGTATGGAAATTTACATGTAGCAATAGCTATGTGACCTTTCAGCACCAAAGTATAATCAATCATTTCTTCTTCAGTGAGATGTCCCAAAGCAATTGTCCGTGTTATATCAGTTGTTCCATCTAAATATTGTGCACCCGAATCAAGCAATAAAAAGCCTTCAGGCTTTAATCTAGATGAGCTCTGGGGTGTAGCAGAATAGTGAACAATTGCTCCATGTTCCTTATATCCTGCAATAGTATCAAAACTTTCTCCCATATACAAATCCTGAGCAGCACGGAATTCATGGAGTTTTTCATCTATACTTAATTCTGTTTCGTTCCCTGCAGGGACAGCTGTTTCAAGCCAATGAAGGAATTTTACCAGTGCTACTCCATCACGAATCATTGCTGCATGTATCCCAATAATTTCCTGTTCATTCCTTACAGCCTTCAATAGAGCTATAGGAGAATTTCCGCGAACAATTTTACATAAAGGATTAACAGCCGAGAATGCATCAAAGTTTGTTCTTGCTGGATTAATTAATAAGGTTGATGCATTAAGTTGCGATAAAACAGAATTAATTTCACTATAATTCTTGATCATTACTTTTTGAGAGAGAAGATATTCCTTCACTTCATCTGTAAGTTTCTCTGGAGCAATAAAGAAGTAGCAATGATCTTTTGTAATAAGCAAATAGCTAATAACAACAGGATTACATTTCACATCATTACCTCTGAGGTTTAACGTCCATGCAATTTCATCAAGTGTTGATACAAGTAAGCTTTCAACACCTGCATTTTCCATTTTCTCGCGAACTTGAACAATCTTATCCAAACTTGCTACTCCAGCATATCTTGTTTCATAAATAAAAGCTGGATCCTGAGGCATAGCTGGTCTGTCTTCCCAAATTAAATCTAACGGATCTAAAGATGTATCGACTGATATATTTCTCTTCGAAAAAGTATTCTTCATATCTTCAACATCTATAACAGAAAACATCTTTCCATCAATTCCCAAAGATTCACCATCTTTAAGTTCGCTAGAGAGCCACTCTGTAATAGATGGAGTCTCTGGTAAACCGTCCTTGAAAAGAGTAATGCCAGAATTTTCCAACTGCTCTGCCGCTTGAAGAAAATAACGAGAATCAGTCCAAAGGCCGGCTTTATCTAGTGTTACAACAACAGTACCAGCCGAACCGGTAAAGCCAGAAATCCATTCACGGGATTTCCAATGAGAAGCAACATATTCACTAAGATGAGGATCTGTACTTGGAATGATAAATGCAGAAAGGTTGTTTTCAGAAAGCAATTTCCGTAAAGAATCAATACGACTAAATATGTTCTTTTTCATAATTACATTTTTAATTTTACAATAATAGCAAAGATAAGTATTCTTTTTATTATATAAATTTATAAGAGTGTATGTTTTGCTAATAAAGATAAAGAGTTTCAAGCAGATATAAATATCATCTTAAAAAAGAAATTTGTTTCTACTTTTTAGAATAATTATTAGTCGAAAGTTTTGTGAATAAAGAAAGTATGTGTAATTTTGCCCCGCATTTTGACTAAAGAAATTATAAATCAACATATTTAATATTAATAAAATGATAGTAGTACCTGTAAAAGAAGGCGAAAACATCGAAAAAGCGCTGAAGAAATTCAAAAGAAAGTTCGAAAAAACCGGAGTAGTTAAAGAATTAAGAAGCAGACAACAGTTTGACAAACCATCTGTAACTAAAAGGTTTAAGAAAGAACGCGCTGTTTATGTTCAAAAACTTCAGCAAGTAGAAGAATAATAATTCATCATTTCTCTTGAATTATTAAATTCTTTTTCATACATTCGTTGCAGAATTATTAACGCAACGATTCTTATGCTGATTGACCCTTTTCTAAATTTTCTTCAATATGAGAAGAACTACTCAGAAAAAACTATTAACAGTTACAGAGTAGATTTAATACAACTTGAAGAAAATATAAAAAACAATAGCGAGGAGTTAACATTAACTGAAGTTGATGCTGACATTATCCGTCAGTGGATCATTGATCTGACAAAAAAAGGATATACAGCTTCATCAGTGAACCGAAAGTTGAGTTCATTAAGATCTTTTTATAAGTTTCTTTTATTAAAACAGGAGATAGTCAAGGATCCAACAAGAAAAATAAATGGGCCCAAAAAGAAAAAACCACTCCCTATATTCTTAAAAGAGAAAGAAATAAACAAGATTCTTGAAGAAACCGATTTCAAAGAAGGATTTATTGGCATTAGAGACCAAATGATTATTGAGATGTTTTACGCCACAGGCATTAGACTCTCAGAATTAATAGGACTAAATAATAAAGATATAAACTTTGAAGATTCACTCATTAAAGTTAAGGGAAAGAGAAACAAAGAAAGACTAATTCCATTCGGAGACGAACTGAAAGAGTCTATGCTAAATTACATCAGCGTACGAGACGAGACTATAACAGTAAAATCGGAAGCCTTCTTTATAAAAGAGAACGGAGAACGACTTTATAATGCATTAGTTGACAGGTTAGTAAAACGACAATTATCAAAGGTTGTAACGCTAAAAAAGAAAAGTCCGCATGTATTAAGACATACATTTGCTACAGCAATGTTAAACAACGAAGCAAATCTTAATGCAATAAAGGAAATTCTTGGACACGCAAGCCTTGCGGCAACGGAAGTTTACACGCATACAACATTTGAGGAGTTAAAGAACATCTATAAACTAGCTCATCCTAGAGCATAAAAAAGGAGGTATGTATGGAAATTAGAATTCAATCTATTCACTTTGATGCTTCAGAGCAATTACAATCTTTCATCCAAAAGAAAGTAACAAAGTTAGAGAGACTTTATGATGATATAAAAGTAGTGGAGGTGTCATTAAAGGTTGTTAAGCCTGAATCAGTAAAGAACAAAGAAGCCGGAATAAAGATAATTATACCAAACAACGAGTTCTATGCAAGCAAAGTAAACGATACATTTGAAGAGTCTATCGATGAAGGATTAGACGCACTATCAAAACAATTGTTGAAACACAAGGAAAAACAACAGAACAAATAAAAAAAAACCAAATAACTTTGCGGTTATAAAATAAATAACTAAATTTGCAGCCGTTTCGCTTAGATTAAACGTAACGGTTGCATTTTTAAGGTACCCGCCTCTTTAGCTCAGTTGGCCAGAGCACGTGATTTGTAATCTCGGGGTCGTTGGTTCGAATCCGACAAGAGGCTCAAAATTTTTAGGGCAAATACCAGAGTGGCCAAATGGGGCAGACTGTAAATCTGCTGTCTTTCGACTTCGGTGGTTCGAATCCATCTTTGCCCACAAAGACAAAGCAAATGCTTTGGCAAGAATGCAGAAGTAGCTCAGTTGATAGAGCATTAGCCTTCCAAGCTGAGGGTCGCGGGTTTGAGTCCCGTCTTCCGCTCTCATTCTTGCTGTTGTAGCTCAGTGGCAGAGCACTTCCTTGGTAAGGAAGAGGTCACGGGTTCAACTCCCGTCAACAGCTCATAATAATGTAAATGCTGATTATTAATCAAATAAATAACAAGTAAAGCTATGGCTAAAGAGAAATTTGAACGTACCAAACCGCACGTTAACATTGGTACTATTGGTCACGTAGACCACGGTAAAACGACTTTAACTGCTGCTATCACAATGGTATTAGCAAAAAAAGGTCTTTCTGAATTGCGTTCATTCGATTCTATCGACAACGCTCCTGAAGAAAAAGAAAGAGGTATTACTATTAATACTTCACACGTTGAGTATCAAACAGCTAACCGTCACTACGCACACGTTGACTGTCCAGGACACGCCGACTACGTAAAGAACATGGTAACTGGTGCTGCTCAAATGGATGGTGCTATCATTGTAGTAGCTGCAACTGATGGTCCTATGCCTCAAACTCGTGAACACATCCTATTAGCTCGTCAGGTAAACGTTCCTAAATTGGTTGTTTTCATGAACAAATGCGATATGGTTGAAGACGAGGAAATGTTAGAACTTGTTGAAATGGAAATGAGAGAACTTCTTTCATTCTATGAATTCGACGGTGATAATACTCCAATCATCCGTGGTTCTGCCCTAGGTGCACTTAACGGTGTAGAAAAATGGGAAGACAAAGTTATGGAATTAATGGATGCTGTTGATACATGGATTCCACTTCCTCCACGTGATGTTGATAAACCATTCTTGATGCCAGTTGAAGACGTATTCTCTATCACAGGTCGTGGTACTGTTGCTACTGGTCGTATCGAAGCAGGTATTATCAAAACAGGTGAAGAAGTTCAAATCATCGGTCTTGGTGCTGAAGGAAAGAAATCAGTTGTAACTGGTGTTGAAATGTTCCGTAAGATTCTTGATGAAGGTCAAGCTGGAGATAATGTAGGTCTTCTACTTCGTGGTATTGAAAAAGAAGCGATCAAACGTGGTATGGTAATCTGCCATCCAGGAAAAATCACTCCTCACACAACTTTCAAAGCTGAGGTTTATATCCTTAAGAAAGAAGAAGGTGGTCGTCACACTCCATTCCACAACAAATATCGTCCTCAATTCTACCTACGTACATTAGACTGTACAGGTGAAATCACTCTTCCAGAAGGAACAGACATGGTTATGCCAGGTGATAATGTTACAATCAATGTAGAATTGATTTACCCAGTAGCTCTTAACTTAGGTCTTCGTTTCGCTATCCGTGAAGGTGGACGTACAGTAGGTGCTGGTCAGATTACAGAAATCTGTGATTAATAAAATAAATTATCAGTTCTTGAGTAATATCAGGAACTGATATTTACGGGAGTAGCTCAGTTGGTAGAGCACCGGTCTCCAAAACCGGGTGTCGGGAGTTCGAGCCTCTCCTCCCGTGCAAATACATTAGAGATGAAAAAATTAGTAGAAAAAGTAGTATCTTACTTAAAAGAAACTTACGACGAACTTGTACATAAAGTATCGTGGCCTACGTATTCTGAATTGACTAACAGTGCAGTGGTTGTTTTATATGCTTCCCTACTCATTGCAGTGGTAGTTTTCGTTATGGACTCTTGCTTCCAGACTCTTATGGAAGATATCATTTATCCACATTAACACAAAGGAGTAAAAAATGTCTGAGATTGAAAAGAAATGGTATGTTCTGCGTGCCATTAGCGGTAAAGAAAGCAAGGTAAAAGAATATCTTGAAGCTGATATAAAAAACAGCAACCTTGGTGATTATGTATCTCAGGTATTGATTCCTACTGAAAAGGTATATCAGGTTCGCAACGGGAAAAAAGTTGTGAAAGAAAGAAATTATCTTCCTGGTTACGTTCTAGTGGAGGCTGCTCTTGTTGGTGAGGTATCTCATCATTTAAGAAATACCCCTAATGTGATAGGTTTTTTAGGTGGTTCGGAAAATCCAACCCCCCTAAGACAGTCAGAAGTGAATCGTATACTTGGTACAGTAGATGAACTACAAGAAACGGGAGAAGAACTAAATATCCCATATATAGTAGGAGAAACTGTAAAAGTAGCTTTTGGTCCATTCAGCGGATTCAGTGGAACCATTGAAGAAGTGAACAACGAAAAGAAGAAATTAAAGGTTATGGTAAAGATATTCGGGCGAAAAACTCCGCTTGAATTAGGCTTTATGCAAGTAGAAAAGGAATAGCATTGGTTACGCTGTGTTATCCCTTAATTAATGTTTATATAAAATCAATAAAAAAATGGCTAAAGAAGTTGCTGGACTAATCAAATTACAGATTAAAGGAGGCGCTGCAAATCCATCTCCTCCCGTAGGACCTGCTCTAGGTTCTAAAGGGATCAATATTATGGAATTCTGCAAGCAATTCAATGCCAGGACCCAAGACAAAGCAGGTAAAATATTACCTGTCGTTATTACTTATTACGCAGACAAGTCTTTTGATTTTGTAATCAAGACTCCGCCTGTTGCTATCCAATTATTGGAAATAGCTAAGCTTAAGAGCGGTTCTGCTGAGCCAAATCGTAAAAAAGTTGCCGAGATTACTTGGGAACAAGTACGTGCTATTGCTCAGGACAAAATGGTTGACTTAAACTGTTTCACTGTGGAAGCTGCCATGACAATGGTTGCTGGTACAGCTAGAAGTATGGGTATCACTGTAAAAGGGGAATTCCCGGGTAATAATTAATAATCTTCAATTATAATGGGAAAACTGACAAAAAATCAAAAGTTGGCTGCCGCTAAAATTGAAGCAGGGAAAGCATACTCACTAAAAGAAGCATCAGCATTAGTAAAGGAAATAAGTACTACTAAATTTGACGCTTCATTAGATATTGATGTACGATTAGGTGTAGATCCACGTAAAGCTAACCAAATGGTAAGAGGCGTTGTTTCTCTTCCTCACGGAACTGGTAAAGAAATAAAAGTCTTGGTTCTTTGTACACCTGATGCTGAAGCTGCTGCAAAAGAGGCCGGAGCTGATTATGTAGGTCTTGATGAATATATTGAAAAGATCAAAAGTGGATGGACAGACATTGATGTAATTATCACAATGCCATCTATCATGGGTAAAATTGGTGCTTTAGGTCGTGTTCTAGGCCCACGTGGGTTAATGCCTAACCCTAAGAGTGGTACTGTAACTATGGATGTTGCTAAAGCTGTCAAAGAAGTTAAACAAGGAAAGATCGACTTCAAAGTTGATAAAAGTGGTATTGTTCACACTTCAATTGGTAAAGTTTCATTTGATTCAGATAAAATTCGTGAAAATGCAAAAGAATTTATCTCAACTCTTCTTAAACTAAAGCCAACAGCTGCTAAAGGCACATATATAAAGAGTATTTATCTTTCTAGTACAATGAGCTTGGGTATTAAAATTGACCCAAAATCAGTTGAGGAAATCTAATAATAGGAGGAATAATGAGAAAGGAAGATAAAAATACAGTAATTGAACAAATTGCTGCAACTACAAAAGAATATTCTCACTTCTATCTTGTAGATACAACTGCTATGAATGCAGCTTCTACAAGTGCATTAAGAAGAAAATGTTTTGAATCTGACATAAAACTACTTGTCGTTAAAAACACTTTACTTCAAAAAGCATTAGATAGCTTAGAAGTAGATTATTCTCCTTTGTACGGATCACTAAAAGGATCTACCACTGTTATGTTTTGTAATACTGGTAATGGTCCTGCAAAGTTGATCAAAAGTGTAGCTAAAGACGGTATACCTGGTCTTAAAGCTGCATACGTAGAAGAAAGTTTCTATGTAGGTGCAGACCAGCTAGAAGCTCTAATTAGTATCAAGAGTAAGAATGAAGTTATTGCTGACGTTATTGCTTTGCTGCAATCTCCAGCCAAGAATGTTATTTCTTCTCTTCAATCAGGTGGAAACACCCTTCACGGAGTGCTAAAAACTCTTGGTGAAAGATAAACCAAAACAAATTATTTAGTAAATTAAACATTAAAATCATACAAAAATGGCAGATTTGAAAGCTTTTGCAGAACAATTAGTTAACTTAACAGTAAAAGAAGTTAATGAACTTGCTACTATCCTTAAAGATGAATATGGTATTGAACCTGCTGCTGCAGCTGTTGCTGTTGCTGCTGGTCCTGCTGCAGGTGCAGCAGCTGCTGAAGAAAAAACTTCTTTTGATGTAGTATTGAAAAGTGCAGGTAGCGCAAAATTACAAGTTGTTAAAGCAGTAAAAGAACAATGTGGTCTTGGCTTGAAAGAAGCTAAAGATTTAGTTGATGGCGCTCCTAGCGTAGTTAAAGAAGGTGTTGCTAAAGCTGATGCTGAAACATTGAAAAAAGCATTGGAAGAAGCTGGAGCTGAAGTTGAACTTAAATAACATTAGCCTGTTAATCAGGTAATTCGGTTAAGAGCCCTCCTTAAGAGGGTTCTTAACCTTTTTGTGTATATATTTATAAATAAGTTCTACAAATTCATTAACAGATGTCTTCAAATACTGTAAATCAAAGAGTTAATTTTGCTTCTATCAAAAATCCATTCGGATATCCTGATTTCTTAGAAGTACAATTGAAGTCATTCAAAGACTTTCTACAATTAGATACCCCGCCAGAAAAGCGTAAAAATGAGGGATTGTACAAAGTATTTGCTGAAAACTTCCCTATAGCCGACACAAGAAATAATTTTGTTCTTGAGTTTTTGGACTACTATATTGATCCGCCAAGATATACAATCGATGATTGTATAGAGCGTGGATTAACTTATAGCGTCCCTTTAAAAGCAAAGCTCAAGTTATACTGCACTGACCCAGATCATGAAGACTTTGACACTGTTATTCAAGACGTGTTCCTAGGTCCAATTCCATATATGACGGATAAAGCAACATTCGTTATTAATGGTGCAGAACGAGTTGTTGTGTCTCAGCTTCACCGTTCACCAGGCGTTTTTTTTGGTCAAAGCGTCCATGCAAACGGTACAAAACTTTATTCAGCTCGTATAATACCATTCAAAGGTTCTTGGATTGAATTCGCAACAGACATTAATAATGTGATGTATGCGTATATTGATCGTAAGAAAAAATTGCCCGTAACAACTTTATTAAGAGCAATAGGCTTTGAAAAAGACAAAGATATTCTTGAAATATTCGATCTTGCAGAAGATATTAAAGTAAACAAGAGTAATCTTAAAAAAATTGTTGGCAGAAAACTTGCAGCTAGAGTATTAAAGACTTGGGTAGAAGATTTCGTAGATGAAGACACAGGTGAAGTTGTGTCAATCGAACGTAATGAAGTTATTATCGATCGTGAGACTATACTAGAACAAGAACACATTGACGAAATTCTGGAATCAGGTGTTCAGAGTATTCTCATACATAAAGATGAACCAAATCAATCTGATTATTCAATTATATATAATACACTTCAGAAAGATCCTAGTAACTCAGAAAAAGAAGCTGTATTATACATATATAGACAGCTTCGTAATGCAGACCCTGCAGATGATGCTAGTGCACGAGAAGTTATCAATAATCTGTTCTTCTCTGAAAAAAGATATGATTTAGGTGAAGTTGGTAGATATAGGATTAATAAGAAATTAGATCTTTCTACCAGCATGGATGTCAAGGTTTTGACAAAAGAAGATATTATAGAAATCATTAAATATTTAATTGAGTTGATAAACTCAAAGGCAATAGTTGATGATATCGACCATTTAAGTAACAGACGTGTACGCACAGTTGGAGAACAGCTATCAAATCAATTTGCCATTGGTTTAGCTCGTATGTCTCGTACAATACGTGAAAGAATGAATGTAAGAGATAATGAAGTTTTCACTCCAATAGACTTGATTAATGCGAAGACAATTTCTTCTGTTATTAATACTTTCTTTGGAACAAACGCTTTGTCTCAATTTATGGACCAAACAAATCCATTGGCTGAAATAACTCATAAAAGACGTATGTCTGCCCTTGGTCCAGGTGGTCTATCTCGTGAACGAGCCGGTTTTGAGGTTCGTGACGTTCACTATACACATTATGGTCGTCTCTGCCCTATTGAGACTCCAGAAGGTCCAAACATTGGTTTGATCTCATCATTATGTGTATATGCTAAAATTAATGATCTTGGATTTATTGAGACTCCATATAGAAAAGTTGGAGATAGTAAAGTTGATTTTTCATCAGAAGGACTAACCTACTTAACTGCAGAAGAAGAAGAAGGAAAGATTATTGCTCAAGGAAATGCTCCTGTAGATAATGACGGTAAATTTATTAATTCTAGAATAAATTCTCGACAAGATGCTGATTTTCCTGTAGTTGACCCTTCAGAAGTTGAACTTATGGACGTTGCTCCTCAACAAATCGCATCTATTGCAGCATCACTGATTCCTTTCTTGGAACATGATGATGCTAACCGCGCATTAATGGGATCTAACATGATGCGCCAGGCTGTTCCATTATTAAAATGTGAATCGCCAATCGTAGGTACAGGTATAGAAAAGCAACTAGTCGAAGATTCACGCACACAAATTGCTGCTGAGGGTGATGGTGTTATTGAATTTGTTGACGCAACTGTTATCAAGGTACGTTATGACCGAACAGAAGACGAAGACTTTGTTAGTTTTGAAAGTGCATTAAAAGAGTACAAGTTACCTAAATTCCGCAAAACTAACCAAAATATGACTATTGACCTTCGTCCAATATGCTCTAAAGGACAAAGAGTCAAAGCTAAAGATATCTTAACAGAAGGTTACTCTACACAAAATGGTGAGCTAGCTCTTGGTAAGAATCTTTTAGTAGCATTCATGCCATGGAAAGGATATAATTATGAGGATGCGATCGTTTTAAATGAAAGAATTGTTCGCGAAGACTTACTAACATCAGTACACGTTGAAGAATACGCCTTAGAGGTTCGTGAAACAAAACGTGGTATGGAAGAATTAACTGCTGATATTCCAAATGTTAGTGAAGAAGCCACAAAAGACCTTGATGAAAACGGAATTGTACGTATTGGTGCAAGAATCCAACCAGGGGATATACTTATTGGTAAGATCACGCCAAAAGGTGAATCAGATCCTTCTCCAGAAGAGAAACTTCTTAGAGCAATCTTTGGAGATAAGGCTGGTGATGTTAAAGATGCTTCTTTAAAAGCTTCTCCTTCTCTAAAAGGAGTCATTATTGATAAAAGACTCTTCTCTCGAGTGGTTAAAAATAGGAGCTCTAAATTAGCCGATAAAGCTTTATTACCAAAAATTGATGATGAATTTGAAGCTAAAGCTGATAATTTGAAATCAATTTTAATAGAGAAACTTCTTATTTTAACAGAAGGAAAAACATCACAAGGAGTAAAAGACTACTTAGGAGCAGATGTTATTGCAAAAGGAGCACCTTTTACAGCAACAGTTCTTGGGAATCTTGACTTTACTGCTATCCAGCTAAGCAAATGGACTGCAGATGCTCATAAGAATGAAATGATTCGTGACTTGATTCTTAACTATTTGAAAAAATACAAAGAATTAGACGCTGAATTAAAACGTAAGAAGTTCAGCATCACTATTGGTGATGAACTGCCAGCCGGTATCATCCAAATGGCTAAAGTTTATATCGCTAAAAAACGCAAGATCAGCGTAGGTGACAAAATGGCAGGACGACATGGTAATAAAGGTATCGTATCTAGAATTGTAAGACAAGAAGATATGCCATTCCTAGCAGACGGTACTCCTGTAGACATTTGCCTTAACCCATTAGGTGTGCCATCACGTATGAACTTAGGACAGATTTTTGAAACTGTTCTTGGATGGGCAGGTAAAGAACTAGGTGTTAAATTTGCAACTCCAATCTTTGATGGTGCTACACTAGAAAGCATAACAGAATGGACAGACAAAGCAGGTGTACCTCGCTTCGGTAAAAGCTACCTTTATGACGGTGGTACTGGTGATCGTTTTGACCAACCAGCTACAGTCGGTGTAATTTACATGCTTAAGTTGGGACACATGGTTGAAGACAAGATGCATGCACGTTCTATCGGACCATACTCATTAATCACTCAGCAGCCTCTAGGTGGTAAAGCACAATTTGGTGGACAGCGTTTTGGAGAAATGGAAGTTTGGGCTCTTGAAGCATTTGGCGCATCTCACATTCTCCAGGAAATCCTTACAATTAAATCTGATGACGTGGTAGGACGTTCAAAAGCTTATGAAGCTATTGTTAAAGGTGATCCTATGCCACAGCCTGGTATTCCAGAATCTCTCAATGTATTATTGCATGAATTAAGAGGTCTTGGACTAAGTATTAACTTAGAATAATTAATAGATAACTCTTTACATAAATTAATCGTATGGCTTTTAGAAAAGAAAATAAGATAAAGAGTAATTTCTCGAAAATATCAATTGGGTTAGCTTCTCCTGAAGAAATCCTTGAGAATTCGAGTGGTGAAGTATTGAAGCCTGAAACTATCAATTACCGTACATATAAACCCGAACGAGATGGTTTATTTTGTGAACGTATTTTTGGTCCAATCAAGGATTACGAATGTCATTGTGGTAAATACAAAAGAATTCGTTACAAAGGAATCGTTTGCGACAGATGTGGTGTTGAAGTTACAGAAAAGAAAGTTAGACGTGAACGCATGGGACACATCCAATTGGTTGTTCCAGTTGCACATATCTGGTATTTTCGCTCACTTCCAAACAAGATTGGCTATTTGTTAGGTTTACCTACCAAGAAGCTTGATTCAATCATTTACTATGAGCGTTATGTTGTAATTCAGCCAGGTATAAAAGAGGCTGATGGTATTAATGCATATGATTTATTATCTGAGGAAGAATATCTAGATGTACTAGAAACTCTTCCAAAAGAAAACCAATATTTAGAAGATACAGATCCTAATAAGTTTATTGCTAAAATGGGAGCTGAAGCTATCTACGATTTATTGGCACGTCTTGACCTGGACACTTTGTCTTATGAATTAAGACATAAAGCAAGCAATGATTCATCACAACAACGTAAAAATGAAGCTTTAAAGCGTTTGCAAGTTGTTGAATCTTTCAGAGCTTCGAAAGGACGTAATAAGCCAGAGTGGATGATTGTACGTATAGTACCAGTTATTCCACCAGAATTAAGACCATTAGTTCCTTTGGACGGAGGTCGCTTTGCTACATCAGATTTAAATGATTTATATCGTCGTGTTATAATTCGTAATAATCGTCTTAAGAGATTGATCGAGATTAAGGCTCCTGAGGTTATTTTACGTAATGAAAAGCGTATGTTACAAGAATCTATCGATTCATTATTCGATAATTCGCGTAAATCAAGTGCTGTTAAAACAGATGCCAACCGTCCTTTGAAATCTTTATCTGATAGTTTAAAAGGTAAACAAGGACGTTTCCGCCAGAACTTATTAGGTAAACGTGTTGACTACTCTGCGCGTTCAGTAATTGTTGTAGGACCTGAGTTAAAGATGCACGAATGTGGTATTCCTAAATTAATGGCTGCAGAATTATACAAACCATTTGTCATTCGTAAACTGATTGAAAGAGGTATTGTTAAGACTGTAAAATCTGCTAAAAAAATTGTAGATCGTAAGGAACCTGTTATTTGGGATATCTTGGAATATGTAATGAAAGGTCATCCAGTTCTGTTGAACCGTGCACCGACATTGCACCGTTTGGGTATCCAGGCTTTCCAGCCTAAGATGATTGAAGGAAAAGCTATCCAACTTCACCCACTTGCATGTACAGCGTTCAATGCTGACTTTGATGGTGACCAGATGGCTGTTCACTTACCACTTAGCAATGAAGCTGTTTTGGAAGCTCAGATGTTGATGCTTGCATCACATAACATTCTTAACCCTGCTAATGGTGCTCCAATTACAGTGCCTTCACAGGATATGGTGCTCGGTTTGTATTACATTACAAAACTAAGAAAAGGAGCTAAAGGAGAAGGTCTTACTTTCTACGGACCAGAAGAAGCAACAATTGCATACAACGAAGGTAAAGTAGACATACACGCTATTATCAACGTAGTTGTTAAAGACCTCGATGAGAATGGTAATATTGTTGATGTATTAATGAAAGAAACCTCTGTTGGACGTGTTATTGTAAATGAGATTGTTCCTGCAGAAGTTGGATATATTAATAGAATTATTTCCAAGAAATCTCTTCGCGAGATTATTGGTGATGTTATTAAAATTTGTGGAGTTGCTAAGACAGCAGACTTCCTCGATGGTATCAAGAACTTAGGTTATAGAATGGCATTCCAAGGTGGTCTGTCTTTCAACTTGGATGATATTATCATCCCAAAAGAAAAACAAACATTAGTTCAACGTGGATATGATGAAGTAGAACAGGTTGTAAATAACTACAACATGGGATTCATCACCAACAATGAACGTTATAATCAGGTTATTGATATTTGGACACACGTAAATTCAGAGTTATCTAACATCTTGATGAAAACTATTTCTACAGATGACCAAGGTTTCAACTCTGTATATATGATGCTTGACTCAGGTGCCCGTGGTTCTAAAGAACAGATTCGTCAGCTTTCAGGTATGCGTGGTTTGATGGCTAAACCGCAAAAAGCTGGTGCTGAAGGAGGTCAAATTATTGAAAACCCAATTCTTTCTAACTTTAAAGAAGGGCTGTCAGTACTTGAATACTTTATTTCAACCCACGGTGCCCGTAAAGGTTTGGCCGATACAGCGCTTAAGACAGCTGATGCTGGATACTTGACTCGTCGTTTAGTTGACGTTTCACATGACGTTATTATCAATGAAGAAGACTGTGGTACACTTCGTGGATTAATTTGTACAGAACTGAAAAACAACGAAGACGTTATTGCAACTTTATTCGAACGAATCCTAGGCCGTGTTTCTGTTCATGATATTATTCACCCAACAACAGGAGAATTACTTGTTGCTAGTGGAGAGCAAATCACAGAAAACGTTGCACAAAAGATTGAAGATTCACCTATTGAAAGCGTAGAAATCCGTTCAGTTTTAACCTGCGAATCGAAGAAAGGTGTTTGTGCTAAGTGTTACGGTCGTAACCTTTCTACTAACAGAATGGTTCAAAAAGGAGAAGCTGTTGGAGTTATCGCTGCACAATCTATTGGTGAACCAGGTACTCAGTTGACTCTTCGTACATTCCACGCCGGTGGTACTGCTGCCAATATTGCAGCAAATGCTGGTGTAAAAGCTAAATACAATGGACGCTTGGAATTTGAAGAACTTCGTACTGTAGATGCTGTTGACGAAAATGGCGAAGCAATTAAGATCGTTGTTGGACGTCTTGCAGAATTAAGAATTGTTGATGTAAACACAAATATAGTTCTTTCAAACCACACGATACCTTACGGTTCTACTTTATATGCTAATGAAGGAGAAGTTGTAGAGAAAGGTAAAGTTATCTGTAAGTGGGATCCATTTAACGCAGTTATTATTACTGAAGCAACAGGTAAGATTGAATTTGAAAGTGTAATTGAAAACGTTACCTATAAAGTTGAGTCTGATGAAGCAACAGGTTTACGCGAATATATCATTATCGAATCAAGAGATAAAACGAAAGTGCCTTCAGCCCATATTGTGGACGAAAATGGCGAGCTAATTCGTACTTATAACTTCCCGGTAGGTGGTCACGTTGTAATTGAGAATGGCCAGAAAGTTAAATCCGGCGATATTCTTGTTAAGATTCCTCGTGCAGTAGGTAAGGCTGGTGATATCACCGGTGGTCTTCCTCGTGTAACTGAATTATTCGAAGCACGTAATCCATCAAATCCAGCTGTTGTATCTGAAATTGATGGTGAAGTAACAATGGGTAAGATCAAACGTGGTAATCGAGAGATCGTAGTTACATCTAAAACAGGCGAAGTTAAAAAGTATCTAGTTTCTCTTTCTAAACAAATTCTTGTTCAGGAAAATGACTATGTACGTGCCGGAACCCCTCTTTCTGATGGAGCTACTACACCTGCAGATATCTTGGCTATCAAAGGTCCAACAGCAGTTCAGGAATATATCGTGAATGAAGTTCAGGATGTATACCGTCTACAGGGTGTAAAAATCAACGATAAGCACTTTGAGGTAATTGTTCGTCAGATGATGCGTAAAGTTCAGATCAATGATCCAGGAGATACTAGATTCCTAGAACAACAAGTTGTAGACAAACTTGACTTCATGGAAGAAAATGATCATATCTGGGGCAAGAAGGTTGTGATTGACTCTGGAGACTCTCAAAATTTACAACCTGGACAGATTGTTACAGCTCGTAAACTTAGAGACGAAAACAGTATGTTGAAACGTCGTGACTTGAAACCTGTAGAAGTACGTGATGCTATTGCTGCTACATCTACACAGATTCTTCAAGGTATTACCCGTGCGGCACTTCAGACTAAGAGCTTTATGTCAGCTGCTTCCTTCCAGGAAACAACAAAGGTATTAAATGAAGCTGCTATCAATGGTAAAATTGACAAGCTAGAAGGTATGAAAGAAAATGTTATTTGTGGACATTTAATTCCTGCCGGAACTGGTCAACGCGAATATGATAAGATTATTGTTGGTTCTAAAGAAGAATATGATCGAATTCTTGCAAATCGTAAAACAGTGTTAGACTACAGTGAAGTAGAATAAACATTAAATATATTTTTTAAAAGAGAGTGTTCTAAAATGATATGAACCCCGAAAGTTAGACAAAAAACTTTCGGGGTTTTATTATGCAAGAAAAGAAAAAGCTCAAGAAGCATACCGATGCAGATAGGCTAAGGTATATGCATTTGATAGAAGATGGAATATCAATAACTGCTATTCATAAAAAATATGGTATTAGTGATCGTTTACTATTAACATTATGGCATAAATACCAAGAGTTTGGTCCAACTTCAATAAAGAAAGGAAATAAATTCAAGGTCAATTCATACATTAAGAAACAAATTGTTCGTGATATTGAAGATAACCATATAACTTTGCACGCAGCTTCGCAAAAGTATGGTCCAAGTATAAGTGCTATAGAGACCTGGCTAAAGATTGCAAGGCGAGACGGAATTCAAACTTTAGATATCGTTAGAAAACGTGGTAGACCACCAGGTATGAGTAGACCAAGAAAAAACAGCAAACCGCTTACTGAGTTAGAGAAGCTCCAAAAGGAGAATTTGGAACTCAAGACTGAAATAGCTTTGCTAAAAAAAGTGAGAGCCTTAGTCGAGGAAAGGAATGCCCGTCTACGCGAGATTGGGCGCAAGCCATCGAAGAACTAAGGCAGAAAGGATATCCTCTGGAGTATATGCTCATGAGGATAAAGATGGCTCGTTCCGTGTTTTACTATCATCGAAAACGCTTAAATCAAGCTGATGGATATGATATCATAAGGAATAAGATAAGGGATATATACCAGGAGAATCATGGGCGTTATGGATACAGGAGAATCTGCTATACTTTGCGCAATAGTGACATACTCATAAACCATAAGACAGTGCAGAAACTAATGCTGCAGATTGGTCTTAAGGCTAAAAGAAAGAAACGTCATTACCATTCATATAAAGGTGAGATTGGTAAAATAGCACCTAATGTTATAGGACGAAACTTTGATGCCGACAAGCCCAACCAAAAATGGACTACTGACGTTACACAGGTATGTATACATGATGTTAAGATGTATCTCTCCCCTATACTTGACATGCATAATGGAGAAATAATATCATATACAATATCCAGGAGTCCCAATTTGAATATGGCAATAAACATGCTGAAAGCTGCATTCAAAAAAAACACAAATCTGAATGGGCTAGTATTACATTCTGATCAAGGATGGCATTATCAGCATGCCATATACCAAAAGTTGCTTAAGGACAGAGGAATCATTCAAAGTATGTCTCGTAAAGGTAACTGTCTGGACAATGCAATGATGGAAAATTTCTTTGGATTAATGAAGAATGAACTGCTTTATATTAATAAATTCAGTTCCATCGAAGATTTTGAAGAAGAACTAAGAAAATATATTTGGTGGTATAACAATAAAAGAATTAAGCTTAGATTAAAAGGTATGAGCCCGGTACAATACCGAGCTCACACAAATATAAATTAATTATTAAACGTCTAACTTTTCGGGGTCACTTCATAAAAGGGCACTCTCTTTTTTTATGCATATATAAACTGTCCTCAATTAGAATTGCTTTTCATAAATCGAATTAGATTTTAATAACTAACAAGACGAGTCTGATTTTTTGCAAATAGCAGTTCATTAAGCCATTTGTTAACATATACATTTACCACTGCACAGCCAGAACCTATAGCAGCACCAGCTAAAACATCAGAAGGATAATGAACTCCCCGGTTCATTCTTGAAAATCCAACAGAGCATGCCCATAAATAACCTGGAGCAATAACATACCATTTAGGATATCTAATGCTTAAAGATGTAACTAAAGAAAAAGCAGTTGCTGTATGAGCAGAAGGAAAAGAAGAACTTGAAACAGATTCTCTCTTTTCAATTAAATCAGGATAACGTTCAAAAGGACGTTCACGATCAACAGCATACTTCAATCCGGAAGTAACTACAATAACTTCGGCAACACTCGTGCCAATATAAACTGCATCACTCAACAAATCATGATCTTTATCCAGTAAAGCATAACTACCTAGAAGTAGAGGTACTCCAACAGCAATAAAAGGCTCTGTATTTGAAATTACCTTACTGTAACCTGTTACAAATTCATTATCAATTCCATTAATCTTCTTCAAAGTATTTATATCCCAGTTTTGTGCATAGCAATCAAAGCCAGTAAAAACAGCAATCAGGAACAAGAGAATTAGTTTCATCGGTATCATCTATAAAATTATATATACAAAGGTATATATTAAAAGTTATAAATGCCGCATATTAAGGCTATCTTTCGTAAAAACATAAAATGATGAATTAAACTAGAGTCTTCACTATAACAGAACTATTATATCCAATTTCTCCCAAGGAAGCAATATCATAACTTCATTTGTCTTCTCTTAATATAGATCATTTATATCTTTCTGGCATATTTTTAATAAGCGCCGAATAAGAAATTAAGTTAAAAGTGAGAACAGTAAAAACCCGGTATGTTTTAATTAACGAATAATTTCTTTAATCCCTTGCTTAATAGGTGGATTTCATGTACTTTTGCGCAAATAAAGCAGACACTCAAAAAAAAATTATAGTTCTAACAATTAAATAATTTAAATTCAATCATTTATGTGGTTAACTAATTCATCTGTAGGAAGGAAAGTAGTCATGAGCGTATCAGGACTATTCCTTGTCCTTTTTCTAACATTTCACATGTCGATGAATCTTGTGGCGGTTTTCTCTGAAGACGCTTACAACATGGTATGTGAGTTTTTGGGAGCAAATTGGTATGCTATTGCTGGGACACTGGTTTTAGCTGCTGGTTTTGTTGTACACATCGTTTATGCTTTCTGGTTAACAATGCAAAATCGCAAAGCACGTGGTAATGAGAGTTACGCGGTATTTGAAAAGCCTAAAAATGTAGAATGGGCTTCTCAAAACATGTTAGTTTTGGGTATTATTGTTGCTCTTTTCTTTGTTCTACACCTTGCACAGTTTTGGTTTAAAATGCAGTTTGTAGAACTTAGCGGCCTTGAAAGTATCAACCCTACTCCACAAGACGGTGCTGCTTTAATTAGTCAAACATTTGCTAATCCTTTGTTTGCTGTACTTTACCTTGTATGGTTTGTTGCTATTTGGTTCCATCTTACTCACGGTTTCTGGAGTGCACTTCAAACTTTAGGTTGGAGCAATAAGATCTGGTTCGAACGTTGGAAATGTATTTCAAACATTTTTTCAACTGTAATCTTCTTAGGCTTTGCCTTAGTAGTAGTAGTTTTCTACGTAAAATACGGATTACTTGGTTAATTAACCAGTAAATGTGAACTCTAATAAAATCAGAAAAAAGAAATAAAATTATGACTAAGATAGATTCAAGAATTCCTGAAGGCCCATTGGCTGAGAAATGGAGTAACTATAAAGCTCATCAGAAACTCGTAAACCCTGCTAACAAACGTCGTTTAGATATAATCGTAGTTGGTACAGGTCTTGCCGGAGCATCAGCTGCCGCTTCTCTAGGTGAACTAGGTTTCAAAGTATTTAACTTCTGCATTCAAGACTCTCCACGCCGTGCTCACTCTATTGCTGCACAAGGTGGTATCAATGCTGCAAAGAATTACCAGAATGACGGTGACTCTGTTTACCGTTTATATTATGATACAATCAAAGGTGGAGACTACCGCGCACGCGAATCAAACGTTTACCGTTTGGCTGAAGTTTCCAACGAAATTATTGACCAATGCGTAGCTCAAGGTGTTCCTTTCGCTCGTGAATACGGTGGTACACTTGATAACCGTTCTTTCGGTGGTGCACAGGTTTCACGTACATTCTATGCTAAAGGCCAAACAGGACAACAGTTATTACTTGGTGCTTACTCTGCATTGAGCCGTCAGGTTAACAAAGGAACAGTAAAATTATTCACTCGTTACGAAATGCTCGACGTTGTACTTATCGAAGGTCGCGCACGTGGTATCATTGCCCGCAACCTTGTTACAGGTAAAATTGAACGTTTCTCAGCTCATGCTGTAGTTATTGGTACCGGTGGTTACGGAAATACATACTTCCTTTCTACAAATGCAATGGCTTCTAACGGTTCAGCTGCAATCCAATGCTACAAGAAAGGTGCTTATTTCGCAAATCCATGTTATGTACAGATTCACCCAACTTGTATTCCAGTACACGGAGATGTTCAGTCTAAACTGACTTTGATGTCTGAATCACTTCGTAACGACGGACGTATTTGGGTACCAAAGAATTTGGAAGATGCAAAAGCACTTCAGGCTGGAAAGATCAAAGGATCTGATATTCCTGAAGCTGACCGCGATTACTATCTAGAACGTCGTTACCCTGCATTTGGTAACCTTGTACCTCGTGACGTTGCATCTCGTGCAGCTAAAGAACGTTGCGACAAAGGTTTCGGAGTTAACAATACAGGTTTGGCTGTATTCCTTGATTTCTCAGAAGCAATCAACCGTCTTGGTGAAGACGTAGTTAGAGCTCGCTACGGTAACTTGTTTGACATGTACGAAGAAATCACAAACGAAAATCCATATAAGACTCCAATGATGATTTTCCCTGCTATCCACTACACTATGGGTGGTATCTGGGTTGATTATGAGTTAATGACTTCTATCCCTGGATTATATGCTATCGGTGAAGCTAACTTCTCAGACCACGGAGCTAACCGTTTAGGTGCTTCTGCTTTAATGCAAGGTTTGGCTGACGGATACTTCGTATTACCATATACAATTCAGAACTATTTATCTGATCAGATTCAGGTTCCACGTTTCTCTACAGACCTTCCTGAATTCGTAGAAGCAGAAAAAGCTATTGCTGACAAGATCAATAAGATCAAAAACATCAATGGTAAGCACTCTGTTGATTCAATTCACAAGAAACTTGGTCACGTGATGTGGGAATTCGTTGGAATGGGACGTACTAAAGAATCTTTGGAAACAGCTATTGCTAAGCTTAAAGAAGTTAAGAAAGACTTCTGGACAAATGTTCGCATTCCTGGAGATGTAAACGATCAGAATATCGAGCTGGAAAAAGCTCTTCGTTTATCAGACTTTATAGAAACTGGTCTATTGATGGCTTATGACGGTTTGAACCGTGAAGAATCTTGCGGTGGACACTTCCGTGAAGAACATCAGACACCAGAAGGTGAAGCTAAACGTGATGATGATAAATTCTCATACGTAGCTTGCTGGAAGTACACAGGTGAAGACTCTAAACCAGAGTTAATTAAGGAAGATTTGAACTATGAATTTACTAAGGTTCAAACACGTAATTACAAAGCTTAATAATTAGTAGACACAATGGAAAAAATTATAAATTTCACGCTAAAGGTTTGGCGTCAGAAAAGTCCAAAAGCAAAAGGTGCTTTTGAATCATTTCAAATGGAAAACATTTCAGGCGATACCTCATTACTTGAAATGCTTGATATCTTAAATGAGAAACTTATCAACGAAGGTAAAGAACCGGTAGTATTTGATCACGACTGCCGTGAAGGTATCTGCGGAATGTGTTCACTTTATATTAACGGACACCCACACGGACCTGCAACAGGAGCTACAACTTGCCAGATTTACATGCGTCGTTTCGATGATGGAGATACTATCACTGTTGAACCTTGGCGTTCTGCTGGTTTCCCTGTTATCCGTGACTTAATGGTAGATCGTAACGCATTTGATAAGATTATGCAAGCTGGTGGTTACGTATCAGTAAATACTGGTGGTACTCCAGATGCTAACGCAATTGCTATTCCAAAACCAATAGCTGACGAAGCAATGGATTCAGCTTCTTGTATTGGTTGCGGTGCTTGTGTTGCTGCTTGTAAGAACGGTTCAGCTATGTTGTTCGTATCTGCAAAAGTAAGCCAGTTATCTCTTCTTCCTCAGGGAAAAGTTGAAGCCGGTCGTCGTGCTAAAGCTATGCTTTCTAAGATGGATGAACTTGGTTTTGGTAACTGTACTAACACAAAAGCTTGTGAAGCTGAATGTCCAAAGTCTATCTCAATCAGCAACATTGCAAGATTGAACCGCGACTTTATTGCAGCTAAACTGAAAGATTAATCAACTGATTACATCATTATATAATAAATCCTCTGCCTGGGAACGGGTAGAGGATTTATTTTTTATATGTGTTAACAAAAGAAAGGGCAAAAGAAGCCAAACTGCTAATTTTAGTTTCAAAATGATATTTCGTGTGCGAAAACAATAAAAAGTCGTGAAAGAAAATTAAAATAAAGGGCTACAATCATCAAAAGTTTGGTGGGAATGGCCAAAAGGTTTACATTTGCAATGTGTTTTTCATAGTATTAGATTTAAGGTTAACAAAGATTGGTTGTCGTGATGACAACCATTTTTTTTGCACCTACCTAAAGTAACTGATACATCCCTCCTGCTAGCACTCTGATTACTCCTTTCATTTCCAGTTCAAACAAGATCGCATTCATTTTATTCACAGGCATATCTGCTTCAACAACCAGTGAATTAATCTGAGAATCTCCATTTTCCTGAAGAATATCCACAACGATCTGCTCATCTTCAGTAAGATCAACGAAAAGCTGACGCTGTACAGCCACCGGAACAGCCTTTGAATCCGCATCCCAGCACATTGCTTTTACAAAATCTTCTGCAGAAAGAATTAATGCAGCCTTATTATCCTTTATCAGATTGTTGCAGCCAATAGAAAATTCATCGGCAATACGGCCAGGAAAAGCAAAGCAATCGCGGTGATAACTTTGAGCAATGTCTGCAGTAATAAGTGCTCCGCCCTTTACAGCCGATTCAACCACAATAGTTGCATCACTCATACCCGCAACAATCCGGTTTCGCTTTACAAAATTCTGGCGATCAGGGTTAGTCTCCGATAGAAATTCAGTGAGCAAGCCACCATTTTCGAGCATATCGATAGCAGTTTTTCGATGAACAGACGGATAGATACGATCCAACCCATGAGCTAATACACCAATAGTTGAAAGACCATTATTTAAAGCACCCCGATGAGCATGTATATCAATTCCGTAAGCAAGACCGCTAACTACAAGTACATCCGGACAAAGAGCTTTAAGATCTGCCAGAAAATCCCGACAAATACGTTGTCCGTAATCGGTAGCATTACGAGTACCTACCATATTAATCACCCGCAATGCATTCATATCCTTGTTTCCTTTAAAGAACAACACAATAGGAGCATCAGGACATTCCCTCAACCTGGAAGGATAAGCCTCATCGCTTATGGTAATACAGTTAATTTTATTTTTCTGTGCGAATGAAAATTCAGCCTCAGCACGTAAAAGAGGCTGAGGAGAATTAAGCATCTCCATCACGCATGGATTAATTCCTGGTACTATTTGAGTAAGTTCTGTACGGTGAGAAAATATTTTCTCAGCACTACCTACAGCATTTATTAAATTCCGGGCACCAACAGATCCCACTCCCGGAATCTGTGTCAGCGCAATGCTGGCAATTATTTCCTGATCCGTCATTTGGCGAAGTAAGGTTCGAATGCTTTATCAAAAAGTTCACTATGTCCTAATCGTCCATTGGTAAGGCACACCAACTCTACTTTTGATTTGATGGATGGCTTTCCATCAGATAAACGAAAGATGTCCTGATAGAAAACATACTTCACCCCTTCTTTCTCAATATAAAGCTTGGAAACAAATTCTTCCCCGCTATGCAATGGAGTTTTATAAGCAATAGAGATCCGTGCAACTACAGGATCGAGTCCTTGTCCGTGTAATTCGGCAAAGTTAATGCCGAGTGTGGTTATAAATTCGTGGCGTGTATGTTCCAGATAATGCTGATAGATAGCATTGTTGACTATTCCCTGCATATCACATTCATAGTCGCGCACTTTCATGTTCAGTTCAAAAATATATTTATTCATAAGAGTGTTTTTAAGGTTATTCGAACAATTAAAATTCTCTTGTACAAAAGATTGCATTCTTCTGTACAAAAGAATTAATTGTTTTGTACAGAAGAAATCATTCTTTTGTACGAGATTTCTTTAACTCCTCGGCGGAGATTATTTTATATAGCTTATCGTTTGGACGAATCTTCTCGGCAAATTTCATAGAGAAGTGCTCTCTTTTATGAACCACCTCTACAGGCTTCAAATCAACCCGCGCTTCTTCTAGCGTTGTAAAGAGGGCTCCGGTAGTGGGACCGGTAACCAACAGTTTGTCTCCCAGTTTCAGTTCGCCTGCTTCCAGCATAAATTCGGCCACATTGATATTGCTGAAGTATTTCACGGCCTTACCTACATAAACTTTACGTTCTGTAGCTTCCGATCCGTAGTTTTTACTCCACTCTCCTAGCTTTTGTCCCAGATAATATCCGTTCCAGAATCCACGATTAAAGACAGTCTTCAGACGATTATCCCAGGCCTCAACTTTTTCGTTGGTAAATGTTCCATCCAGACAAGACTGAATAGCCTGCTTATAACAATCAACAACAGTACGAACATACTCAGGTCCGCGTGCTCGTCCTTCAATCTTGAACACTCTTACGCCCGCTTCTATCATTTCATCCATGAAATGAATAGTTTTCAAATCCTTCGGAGACATTATATATTCGTTGTCCACTTCCAGTTCAAGGCCGGTATCCTTATCTTTCACCTCATAAGCTCTACGACATATCTGCATACAAGCTCCACGATTAGCCGATGAATTCATTTCATGCAAAGAAAGATAGCATTTACCCGACACAGCCATACAAAGCGCACCGTGGCAAAACATCTCAATACGGAGTTCTTCTCCGCTTGGTCCGCAAATATTATCTTCTTTTATCTTATCGTAAATTGCACGAACCTGCTTCAGGTTCAGTTCGCGGGCAAGTACCACAACATCTGCAAACTGTGCATAGAATTTCAAGGCTTCAGCATTCGAAATATTAAGCTGAGTAGAAAGATGCACTTCCTGATCAATAGACCGGGCGTAAGTCATCACTGCAACATCTGCGGCAATAATTGCAGAAATTCCGGCTTCTTTTGCAGCATCGATAATGCTACGCATCAAAGGAATATCGTTATCGTAAATAATTGTATTTATAGTCAGATAACTCTTCATATTATGCTCATTACATATCTGAGCAATCTCTTTCAAGTCATTTATAGTGAAGGTGTTTGCTGAGTGGGCACGCATGTTGAGATTCTCTATACCGAAGTAAATTGAATCTGCTCCTGCCTGAATTGCGGCGGCTAAAGATTCGCGAGAACCCGCAGGCGCCATAATTTCAAAATCTTTTAACTGGTGATTCATACCTATTTTATAATTAGTTGTGTGCAAAGGTAGTGGTTTTTTGTGTAATTTTGCAGCCAAGAATAAGATGATTATGAAAATTGGCTCTATAGATTTAGGGGAACGCCCCATATTCCTTGCTCCCATGGAGGATGTTACAGATATTGCTTTCCGACTGCTGTGCAAGCAATTCGGGGCAGACATGGTATATACAGAGTTTATCTCTAGCGATGCACTGGTACGTTTTGTGAATAAAACCACCCAGAAGCTCACCATTTGTGATGAAGAGCGCCCGGTTGCCATGCAAATTTACGGACGGGAAGTAGAACCGATGGTTGAAGCAGCTAAGATTGTCGAGGCAGCAAAGCCCGATATTCTGGATATTAACTTTGGTTGTCCGGTGAAAAAGGTAGCAGGTAAAGGTGCCGGAGCAGGTATGCTTCAGAACATTCCTAAAATGCTTGAGATAACTAAAGCAGTGGTCGATGCGGTTAATATTCCTGTTACAGTTAAAACTCGTCTTGGCTGGGATACCAACAGCAAGGTAATTGTAGAACTTGCCGAGCAATTACAAGATTGCGGTATTGCTGCTCTTACCATTCACGGCAGAACAAGAAGTCAGATGTATACAGGTGAAGCCGACTGGACTCTCATTGGTGAAGTGAAGAATAACCCTCGCATGCATATTCCAATTATTGGTAACGGAGACATCACAACTCCTCAACAAGTAAAGGAATATTTTGACCGTTATGGTGTAGACGCTATTATGGTTGGTCGCGCAACCTTTGGCCGTCCGTGGATATTCAAAGAGATAAAGCATTATCTAGAAACCGGAGAGGAACTTCCTCCTTTATCTTTTGAGTGGAAGATGAATGTTCTGCGTGAACAAACTAAGCAAAGCATTGAAAGACTTGATGAACGTAGGGGAATTATCCATGTGCGCAGGCATCTGGCAGCATCTCCATTATTCAAAGGCATTCCAAACTTCAGGGATACGCGTATTGCAATGCTCAGAGCAGATACACAGGAAGCTCTTTTTGAATTATTTGATAAGATAGTTCAGGAACATGCATAAATAGCACAAAGATAAAAAGGCGGAAAGATATCGCATCTTCCCGCCTTTTACTATAATAAGTGATTAACTATAAAATTCAACGTTTCTTTTTCTTTTGTGTACGTCTCCACCACAACAGAAAACCTGTAACCGGTAATGAAGTCCCTATCAAGGCAGCAAAAAATACAATAACTTTTCCGGGTAATCCCCATATAGCTCCAACATGGATATCATAATTCATTCTTCGAAGCTTATCTCCAAAACCAGCATCAGCATACTTACCCACATAAGGACCTTTTTGAGGAATTTCCTTCAAGGAGTAACGGTCGAATGAAAAAACATCACGGTTATAATATTTATCTACGTCAGGATAAACAGCAGCATATATGGAAGAAGATGCCTCTTCTGGGCTGGCATAACCAAATTGAAAACCTTCGGCTTCAGGATATTCAGGCAATAATTTAAAGAAAACATAATCAACAGCTTTCTCCGGAGTCATTTTTGTTCCTGTTTTAAGGGTATCCGACTGAGCAACTCCCCAATCCGGCAGTTTCTCGCCTCCGGTTGTTAGCCAATATGTTCCTTTCGACCACCATTCCAATCCCCAAACCATACCTGTCATTCCAATAGCCAATAATACAATGCAGGCATAAAAACCCAGAACATTATGTAAGTCAAACAGGCGCTTAGTACTCCCTGTAGACTTTTTCCACATAAATCTAGTTCCGTTACGTAATCCTTTCCGGCTTTTAGGCCACCAAAGTACCAAGCCTGATAATAGAGTGATAACGAAGATCATCACTCCGTAGTTAACAATCATATGTCCTATATCCTTTGGTAGCCAAAGAGTGCGATGTCCATTCAAAATAAAACGGAAAAAGTCAAAGGAATTCCCCTTTCTATATATCACAGCACCTGTATAAGGATTAACAAAAAGCTGCGTTCTTTCTTTTTCCTTCATTAAAGTTAGTTGAGCTGATTTGCCCTTATTGTATTGTACATTCACAGCTTCCGCCCCCGGGCAATAAGCCTCAGCAATAGTCTTTAATCTGGAAGGAGGAAGCAGGTGTCCCGAATTCTGAACAGACATATCGGGAAGAAATGCACTGTTTATTTCTTTATTAAACACCCATAGACAACCTGTTACACAGACAATAAACACTACGATTCCGGAAGCTAATCCCAACCATAAATGTATCTTCTTTATTGCTTTCTTTAAACTAATCATTAGAAGTTATATGTTAAATTCAAACGGAAATTACGAAGTGGTTCTGTTTGCCAATAATAGAAATTTCCATAAGGAGAACCGGAATAAAGATAGTCATTTAATAGATTATTCACATTAAGCGACAAAGAAATCTTATCTTTTTTCCAGGATACAGCACCATCCATTCTGAAATAATCAGGCAACTCTGAATTTGTACCACTAAATACATACCAGGCTGAGCGGTCTAACTGCCATTGGTAGCCTAAAGAAAATCCTAAATTAGCCAAGGCTCCTTCTTGAATTGTGTAGTTTACCCAACCATTGGTTATATGTTTGGTTGTGCCAGCCATACTTTGTCCAACTTTGTTTATATCAGCATCTTTTGTAACCTTTGAATCTGTATACGCATAATTAAAGATTACATTCATACCTTTAAACAGACGTCCTTTTAAGTCGAATTCAACACCCTGAGTACGGCTCTGGCCTAACTGAACTGAATATTGCGGATGATTTTCATCGGTTGTTAATACATTGTTCTTTGTTATTCTATATACGCTAACGGTTGAATTCCAGTTACCATCAAACCAGTTTTTCTTTATCCCAAATTCAAGATTGTTCCCGGTAATAGGATCAAAAGCCTTTCCAGTATAATCGGTTCCTGTCTGAGGGACAAATGCCTGATCATATAATCCGTAAACAGAAGTAGTCATATCAACAGCAGCGCTTACTCCTACTCGAGGAGTGAATTTTGTATCATCAGTATTACTTCCGTAACTATTTGTTTTATTTTCGGTAACACGCCCCGCAAGTGTCACACGAAGAATATCATTAAAAAAACCAAGTTCATCCTGAACATATAATGCTGTATAATTCTGGTTTACAATATTATTACCAGCACGAGCTCTAAGGCTGAGACTTCTATCAAACTTTGGAAGTGTGGAAGCAGTGAGCGTTCCATGTTGTGGATTATATATATTAAAAGGAACTGATCCTTCTAAATCAAAAGCTTGTCCCCAATCAGCAATATAGTTTTTACTTCCCATATCAAGGCCGGCCAAAATGCGGTGATTTATACCACCCGTAGTAACTTTTCCATTAACAAAGAATTGCCCGAGTTTTGCTTCATTAAAAGCATCCCATATTGATAAGCGGCGATGTAATGTTCCATCCAAGTCCAATGATGTAGGCCATAAAGAAGAACCTTTCTGATTAAAATTTAAATAAGCGAGCTGTCCGGTAAATTTCCAGTCTTTATTAAACTGATGATTCAAGGTAAGAAATAAACTATGATCGTTAATACTGGTTGGATCAAGGTTAGGTTCAACCGTAGTAAAGTCATAAGGCAATTCACCATATCCATTTAATCCGAAAACATAACTAGAACCAACAACAGACATTTGCTGATGCTGATAAGTATATTCGGCAGTCAAAGATGTTTTATCGTCAAACTTATAACTCAGAACAGGAGCAATAATATATTTCTTGCTCCACTCATACGGTCGGTGAGAGCCAGCACTCTGCCCCATCAGATTTAATCTGATAAGAAGTTTCTTATCTTTTGTAAGTATACCATCAACATCTAATGCTGCACGATATAAGTCGTTGCTCCCTAAAGATGTAGAAATACTCCCTTTAGTATTACCAGTAGGTTTCTTAGTTACAATATTATAAAAACCACTGGGCTCACCGCTAGCTAACATAAACCCGGCTGGTCCTTTTACAAATTCAATTCGGTCTACCATGCTCATGTCTTCAGCTAAAGGCCCCCACGGCATCTGAATATTCATTCCATTTCGGAAAGCAGCAACCTGAGCCCCACGCATATGCAACAACGCATACGTATCCCAATGCTCCATACGTCTTACTCCACTTACATTTCTTGAAACTCCTTCTAGCATTGAATTGACTTGCTGATCAGCCAAAAGCGACTGATCAATTACCTGAACATTCTGAGGTATATTTAAGATAGGAGTTCCCAGCCTCAAAGATGAAGAGATTTCTTTTGGATTATAAATTTGTTTCGAGGATGTAATTGTTACCTCATTAAGGTGATAAGTATTATCATCCAGAATAAAACTGCATTCAGTAATTTCTCCTGATGAAATTGTTATTTGCTTCTTCTGAGTTCCATAACCAATCATTGTTACAACCAACGTATTACTGCCTGAATGAACGTTATCCAGAGAAAATTCTCCGGAATTATTGGATATAGCATTTACAGATGTGCCTTGTATTTCAACGTTAACATTCTGAAGAGGCTTATTTTTTGTATTCTTCACAAAGCCTTTAATTTTACCAAATCCAGTATCAGCATTAGCTATTAGCACGCCAAGCAATAAAAACAAAGTAAAACAAACGTTGAATTTTAAACTAAATCTCTTTCCCATTTACTTATACCATTTATATGTTTATTAATGGCAGCAAAGGTACAGCACCTAGTAATCAAAGGAAATCACCACATTTAGGTAAAACAAGGGTACTGCATCACCAATAGTAGTGATATTCTTAAATCAATTTAGCTATTTAACAAAATATGTCTCAACGAAATAATGGTTCAGCAAACCATTTCTTGTAAATCTTTGATGTAAGAATATAAATAAAGAAAGCTGAGATAAATCCTGCAATAGAATCAATCAGGTAATGAGCTTGAATATACACAGTAGCGCAACAAAGAAGAATGTAGAAAGGCAAAAGGAAAGAAGCTAGTTTTTTGTTTTCCCTGAAAGCAGACAGCATTAATATGGTTGACATTCCTACATGCGAACTTGGAAAAGCTGCTGTTGGGCGTTCACCCACTTGCTGTGACCCGTCGACCAAGCTATAAAAGAATCCGTGTGCATAATCTGGTCCGGGAAGTAGCTCATGATGGAAATTAAAATAATTACCTATAGCAGGGAATATTCCTTGCGACACATTCTCCATACCAATGGCAGGAAAATAAAACTGAGGACCGGCAACCGGAAGAAAAATATAAATAAAGTAATAGATAAAAAACGAAGTAACAATCACAAAAGACCATTTCTCAAACAACTCATATCGGTGAAAGAAATAATATAATGCCACAACCAGAATCATTGGATAATAAGAAAAATAGCCCAGATTAAAAGGTTCACTAACCCATTCATAAGGCAAGTGCTTACTAAATTCAACAGCAGGCTGACAGCTAAATATAAACTGCTCGGCAGAGGCAAAGATGTGATCCAGATTAGTGAATAGCCGGTTTAATTCATAGGTATCCGGATACCAGTAAGAAAGAAGCCCCATTTGAACTGCAATTCTTACAAAAGCAGAAAATTTACAAGGAGCAAGGCGATAAAGGTACATCAGAGAGAAGGTTAATACTGCAATTACGATTCTATCCCACAACATTTGCATGGGATGGCTCATTTGAGAGAACATAAAAAGAATCAATATTGATGTCAGAAGATTATATATCAACGAAATCTTCTCAACGGCGAATAACCCTTTCTGAGTCTCAACCTTCTTAAACAAATCTAAAGCCATCCTTCTTTTTTATACCAGGCAATTGTTTGCTTTACTCCTTTATCCAATTGATATTGGGGCGTGTATCCCAACTCCTCTATTAAAGGGGTAATATCACATTGCCAGTTCCTTTGTTTCATTATTTTGTATTTATCTGCATTCAGCGTACTGCTTTTCCCTGAATATGAGGCAAAAAAATCAGCGCACAAAGATATAACTTTTAAAACAATTAATGGACACTTAACATGTATTACAAAAGGAATTCTTAGCTCTTTTTGAATTAAATCTGAAAAATCCCTGCTTGTATAGACTTTTCCGTCACTTACAAAATAAGATTTTCGGCAGACATCCTTCTCAATTCCAAGGAAGATTGCCTGAGCCAAATCGGCAACATATACAAATGTAAGGAGCTGTTTACGAAATCCGGCTGCAAAATCAATATATTTCTGAATAGACTGAGCCATCATAAAATAATCTTTCTCGCGTGGTCCGTAAACACCTGTTGGACGATAAATAAGATATGGAAAATCGGGAATATCCTTAATATATTCTTCTGCATGTAACTTGCTAAGACCATAAGCTGTATTTGGTTTAGGAGTATCGTCTTCCGAAATTGCAACCATTTTCTTTTCATGAATAGGGCCAAATACACTTAAAGAACTTAGATATATAAATTTCTTAGGAATCATGTTCAGTTTGGTTAAAACCTCTATAAAGTTCTTTGTCCCAAGATAATTCACCTTATCAAAATCTTTTTTATCGTTGCATTTGGTTAAACCTGCAGTATGTATAATATAATCCCATCGGGTATTAGTCTCTTTAAAATCAGCAAGCTGTACTTTCAGTGTTGCCGGATGAGCAAAATCAAGTTCTATTAAATTAATATTATTAGCCTGTAATCCTTCCAGATTACTTGTAGCACGAACTCCAGCCCATACATCATAGCCTTTCCGCAACGCTTCTTTTACTATAAAGTTGCCAATAAATCCACTTGCGCCTGTAACTAAAATACTTTTGCTCATACTAACCAGATTCTCACTTATTAAAATAGTTCTCCACTCTATAAACAACTAGCTGAGAATATTTCTCAGAGCTTGCAAATCAAAAACTTATCTTTTCGGCAAAGTTAACATTTTTATTCATTTAACGAATCTTATCACTACTATTTTGATTTTAGAACTGAACTTTCCTATAAATGAAGCACACTGAATACAATAATTTGTTTACTTTGTATTTAATAACTATAAAAAAATAATTTATGGGTAAACAAGATAAGAAGAAAGCAGGAAAAAGAATGAAGAAAGCCCAGTTGGCTGAGTTAATGATGAGCCTGTTTCAAACTAAATCGGCAGAAGTTCTTAACTTAAAATATATTTTTGCAGAATTAAATCTGAACACACATCCCCTAAAGATGCTGTGCATGGATATTCTTTACGAAATGCTTTCTGATGATTATATCAGTGAAGTAGAAAAAGGAAAATATAAATTAAATACTCGCGGAACTGAAATGGTGGGTACTTTTCTTAGGAAAAGTAATGGAAAGAACTCTTTCATTCCCGATGGAAGTGAAGAATCTATTTTTGTGGCAGAACGCAACTCTGCTCATGCTATGAATGGCGATCGCGTGCGTATAGCTTTTTATGCAAAATGCAAGAATAGAGAAGCTGAAGGCGAGGTAATTGAAATTCTGGAATGTGCTAATACAAACTTTGTAGGAACACTGGAAGTTTCTAAAGCTTATGCTTTTCTCATAACAGAGAACCGTACCCTGGCCAACGATATCTTTATCCCAAAAGATAAACTTAAAGGTGGGAAAACCGGCGATAAAGCTGTGGTAAAAATCACAGAATGGCCGGAAAAAGCCAAGAATCCTATTGGTCAGGTTATTGATATTTTGGGAGTTGCAGGAGATAACACAACAGAAATGCATGCTATCCTGGCAGAATTTGGTCTCCCATATATTTATCCAAAGGCCGTTGAGGAAGCTGCTGATAAAATCCCTGCAGAAATTTCTGAAGAAGAAATTGCTAAACGTGAAGATTTCCGTAACGTTACAACGTTTACTATAGACCCAAAAGACGCAAAAGACTTTGATGATGCACTGTCCATCCGTAAAATAAAAGATAACCTTTGGGAGATTGGTGTTCATATAGCGGATGTTTCTCACTACGTAAAGGAAGGAGGTATCATCGACAAAGAAGCAGAAAAACGAGCTACATCTGTTTATCTGGTTGACCGTACAATTCCTATGCTTCCAGAACGCTTATGCAACTTCATCTGTTCACTAAGACCAAACGAGGAAAAACTGGCATATTCAGTAATCTTTAATATTACAGATAAAGGAGAAGTAAAAGATTCCCGTATTGTTCATACAGTAATTAAGTCCGATCGCCGTTTTACTTACGAAGAGGCTCAGAATATTATAGAAACAAAAGAAGGTGATTATAAGGAAGAAGTACTGGCTATGGATCACATCGCTAAGATTCTTCGGGAAAAAAGATATAGTGCTGGAGCTATTAACTTTGATCGTTACGAAGTGAAATTTGAAATAGATGAAAAAGGGAAACCAATCAGTGTATATTTCAAATACTCTAAAGACGCAAATAAGTTAGTTGAAGAATTCATGTTATTAGCTAACAAAACTGTGGCAGAAAAAATAGGAAAAGTTCCGGCTGGTAAAAATCCAAAGGTTCTTCCTTATCGTATTCACGATCTTCCAGATCCTGACAAACTGGATAATTTATCTCAGTTTATTGCTCGTTTTGGATATAAGCTTCGTACCAGCGGAACAAAGACTGATATCTCGAAATCTATTAATCACTTGTTAGATGATGTTCAAGGGAAAAACGAGGAAAATCTAATTGAAACAGTATCCATACGTGCAATGCAGAAAGCAAAATATTCTGTTCACAACATTGGACATTACGGATTAGCTTTCGATTATTACACTCATTTTACATCACCTATCCGTCGTTTCCCGGATTTAATGGTTCACCGTTTACTGACCAGATATCTGGAAGGAGGAAGAACTGCTTCGGAAACAAAATATGAAGAGCTTTGTGTGCATAGTTCGGACATGGAACAGATTGCAGCCAATGCAGAACGTGCCTCAATAAAATACAAGCAAGTTGAGTTTATGAGCGAACGTCTTGGACAAATCTACGACGGAGTTATTTCGGGCATTACTGAATGGGGATTATATGTAGAACTAAATGAGAATAAGTGCGAGGGAATGGTTCCTATCCGTGATCTGGATGATGATTATTATGAATTTGATGAAAAGAATTATTGCCTAAGGGGTCGTAAGAAACACAGAACATATAGCTTAGGAGATTCTATCACTATAAAAGTTGCCCGGGCAAACATTGAAAAGAAACAGCTTGATTTTGCATTGGTTGAATAATTCTTTCTACTTTTACAAAACCTTTTTTCCATAAAATTGTTACTTACGTATTAAGTTTTATTAAATAAATGAAGCGAAAAAAAACAATAGAGCCTGTTCCCTATGTTGAAATAGATAGATATGCCGGAGTGTGGTACGAAATTGGCCGATACCAACACTGGTATGAGAAAGGCGCCACTAATGTTTCTGCAGAATACATTCAAAAAGATGGTTATCTGGAAGTTTTCAACCGATACAAGAAATCAAATAAAGATGGCGAAATTAAGGGTAAAGCTTTTATTGTACCAAATAGCGGAAATGCAAAACTTAAAGTTCAGTTCCATTGGCCATTTAAAGGTGATTACTGGGTTATCGATTTAGATGAGGATTACCAATGGGCTGTTGTTTCAAACTCTTCAAGATCCAATTTATGGATTCTTTATCGCAAACCAATAATAGACAATGAAGAATTACGCCCCATCGTTTACCGATTGGTAAATAATGGATTTGAACTGGCAAAAGTACATTGGACAAAACAAACTAACGAGATAAAAGAATGAAGACAGTAGTATTAGACGAACAGGAAAAAGTAGAAGAAATAATCTCCAGATGTGATATTTGTTATGTAGGAATGGTTGATAATGAAAACAATCCATATGTTATTCCCATGAACTTTGGATATCAGGATGGAGTAATCTATCTGCATTCCGGTCCTACAGGACACTCTATTGATATTCTAAATCACAATAACAATGTTTGTATAACTTTCAGCATTGATCACGAACTGGTATTTCAACACCCTCAGGTTGCTTGCAGCTATCGCATGAAAGCAAAAAGTGTTATCTGCAGAGGAAAGGTTCACTTCATTGAGAATTTAGAGGATAAACGAGATGCACTTAATATCATTATGAAACAGTATTCTGATAAAACCTTTGAATACTCTGATCCTGCAGTAAAGAATGTGAAGATCTGGGAAATTCCTATTGACAGCATTAGTGCAAAAGAATACGGAGTACCTCATAAAAGATAAAGTTAAGGCTTTATTGTACACCTCAAAAAGGTTGTAGATATAATAAATTAGTGGTCGATAAATAGTTGTGTTACTATTTATCGACCACTAACACATTTTACTCTCAGCTAATCAATTAAGATTTAAATAGTGACAGATAGCAGAATGTTTATAAAATAATTATCTTCTTTGACGGCGAACAGATGCTTTTGGTGCAGAAACAGAAGAAGACTTCTCTTTTTTCACCTTCACTTCAGATACGGCCTGTGCTTTTCGTCTGGAACTCTTTATCGCTTTCGATTTAATTGAGGAAGCCGCTTTCTTACTTGCAATATTCTTCTGTGAGATTGTATCACTTTCCCATAAATGTTCCTCAAAAGCTTTCAGCTGACCTTCTATTTTTTTCTGCTCTTTTACCAGAACACTATCGGTAGTGCAATACTGTGCAAGAGTCTGATTCATCATATTGGTAGTTTTATAAATATCCCCACTAAACTGACGAGTTGTAAAATAATCATCCAGACTTATATTAGAAGTGTTATTCAAATTGCTAGTCATCACATTCATGCGAACCAGATAAGGACTAAGATCACTGTAGTTTAACCAAAACATAGGATATTTAGTTACTTCCATAGAGAAATCACCACTACGATGAAGCACCGGACAAATTGCTACCACCTTTGAATTGTAGGTTGATGAATGTTGATCAAAGAACCAAACCTCTTTTATAAAATAACTTAGAATCTCATTGCTGGGTATATCACTATTATCAAAAGTAAAAAGAGTATCTTTAGTCTGCGCATCTTTCTTTAACTGATAATAAATATGAAAACGGTCGAGAACATCTTTAAATTTCACTTTATTATCAGTGGTCAATACTTCTGTGCCATCCAGGCGGTATTCATAAGCAGGAATCTTACCCTCTGCCAGCAATTTAAATATTAAAGTGAAAAGATTCATTCTATCCCCCATTGGCTCCACAGGATAAGACAAGACGGTATTCTTTTCCTTCTTCAGATCAAGCGTTCTGTAAATCTCACGTTTCCAAACCACTTCCTCAGGCATATCAAGTTGCCCGGTATACTGAGTTTGTGCTCTTACAGAAAGAATCGGAGCCGATTCCTTAACTTCTTGCTTAGCTTTACGCGCTTTAGGTTGCGCAGCTACCTGATACATACCAAGTGATGTGCAAAGAAAAGCCATGATACATATAAAGCGTTTCATATCTTCGTCTTTTATTAATTAACAATTACTTCCAGAGTTGTTGGGAGCAAGCGCTCAATACCATCAGGCCCAACAGCTCTTACCCTCGAAATATAGAATCTTTTTCCACGAGACAACTTACGAAATACGTCTCTTTGTCTTGCCGAAAATTTACTGCCGGTCGAAACTTCCGGAACAGCATTCCCCATATTATCAAAAAATACCGTTTCAAAACTGAGAACTCGGAAATTTACATTTAACAGTCCATCGTCAATTGCCGCAACAATACCATCAGTCCCCATAAGAAGCGCCTTAGAAAAACCAGTTCCTCCACGATATCTTTTAGGATTATCAGCACTACCATATTCAATGAACGGCATTGGATCAGGCAACTGACGTACACGATATACAAAATTACCCATTACCTGATTCCTTCCCCCTACGTTGGCAGTTACAGCAAAATTAGTCTGTCCAATCCTTGAAGGACGAACAACATATCCTCCCGAAACTTTTCTCAATATTCCATTACCATTAGTAATGTTCATTTGCACATTTTGATTTGCTACCCCCGGAACAGATACACTCATCGGATTATCATAACCTGCATAAAGCACGTTCATCATGGTTGCCGATACCGTAGCCGATGGATCTATCACTGTATATTTCTGAGAGAAATTACGTTTCAATATATCTCCATTACCCTTGTTCAATTCCAGATAACCAGTTAAGTTAAACTCTCCTGTATTACTGCAAATAGTTTCAAACAAGCCATTACGCACACCAGGCAATAATCTGTTTCCTATATAAATAGAAGGTTTTTGTGTGGAATCTACTGCAGCCAGAATAATCTGAGCACTGAATTTTCCTCCACGTACAATGGTTTGCGCATTAGGAATAACATAAGCATTCACCTCATTTACCCGGATATCTCTTACATCGATATTCTTCACTAAAGTATGAAGAACCTCACCCTCAGCATAGCGTATATCATTTTGCAGTTTAGTCAGTAAAGTTACTGCGGCTGCCACAGGGGTATTCTCAAAAATATATTCCTGCCAGTTCTTGCCAATAGTACTAGCCCTCCGAGGAACAGATGTGCTTAGATTACTGCTTATAATCTTTCTCTGTGTACTGTCTACAACCATTGTCAAAATGGCTTTTTTATACTTGTTAACCGCGTTATACAGTTTCTTGCCCTGTCCGGTAACCGGAGCTAACATAACAAAATTTGCAGCTTCAAGATCTTCCTGATTCCTGACTTCCGCTAAATTATTAGCATCACTATCAGCAACCTTTATTATTTTCAATTTCAGTTCATCTACATACTGGTAAAGAGAGTCCGACATTTTCCGAACATACTGCGCTCTATTAAACCATTCCTGTACCTTTTCCGGATTCATTTCCAGAAAATCAGACATATCTTTATACAAAGACTTATTCTGTTTCGTTGAATTAGCAGTTGATCTGTTCAAGCTCTCATCTACAAGTGAAAAACCATTGAGCACATCTGAAGAAACATTCAAAGCCAACAAAGCCATCAAGACGAGATACATCAAGTTTATCATCTTCTGCCGTGGAGACTCCGGTCCGATTGATGCCATATCTATCTACTTGTTTATAATTGTTGTTGATTATTCATGTTCACCGTCATAGCCTTCAGCATGCGAGCATAAACTTTGTTTAATTCTTCCATTTGCTGTGCCATTTTTTCGGCTTCTTCATTGAACTTCTCACTATTACCTGTTGATCCTTCATACATCTCTTTGATGCGTTTCAAACCAACGTTTACTTTATCTATTGTATCAATCTGAGAACTGATACTCTTTAATTGAATTTCATAAATAGTATTTAATCCCATCAGGTTACGGTTCAAGGATTGCATTTGATCTACATATCCAGCCGAGTTTGTAGTGATAGAATCTGAGTTATCACTAATGCTCTTATAAGATTTCAGTAGAGTATCCGAAACCTCAGCCAAAGCATTAGTTGCTGAATTGAAACGTTCCAATGTATTTGCCATTGATTCCAATTTTGTCAGATAGACAGATGTTGCATCTGCTACCTCAGGAGAATTAGCAGCTACCTCACCACTAATCATTGATGCCCAGTCCTCACCACCAGAAACAGGAGCACCACCAGAAACTGATGCTCTTTGTGCCTGCAAACCAACCGAAGCATTCAGAGCACTTACCTGTGAAGATGCCGGAAAAACCGGGGAATACGTAGGTTGTGATACTACATCACCAACAGATTTCTTAGTTGCAGACTGATTTATTGCTTGTTGAACAATATTCGGAATCTTAGATTCTCCGATACCATTATCAGCATCCGGCCATTCTTTCCTTTTAGCATAAGTAGTCCCTGATATTTTTATATCAGGAAACACACTTTCCCATTTATATGTCTTGGCTGGACGGTCGAAGGCAGAGATAAAGAACACCAATATTTCGGTACCCATACCAATCCACAACATCATGTTTGCACCCGGCAAATGGGTTAACTTAAACAATACACCGGTAATTACAATAGAGGCCCCCCAACTATAAGCATAATTGAGTAAAACTTTTCCTTTATAGCTAGCCATAAAATCCTGAAATCTATGGAATAGCCCTCTCTTTTTAATATTGTTCATCATAGTTATCTGCCTTTTTTATTATAACCAACCTGCGTTCTCACACAGCGGAAACCTATATAAGACCTACTTTCGTTCTGATATTCATAAGAACGCGCATCAGATCGTACATAAGCAGCCACATCCTTCCAGGAACCGCCACGAACGGTTTTCTTCTTCATCACATAAGGATCTTCCTTCGCTGCGTTGTATTTCAGTTCGGGATTCATATCATTCATGGACAGTACTCCTGCTTCAGTATAAACAGTAGAAGTCCATTCAGAAACGTTACCTGCCATATCGTATAAACCATTTGAATTAGGAGAATAAGAACCCACCTTTGTTGATATCAGATTTCCATCTTTTGTATAGTTTCCTCTACCCGGTTTATAATTTGCATAATAACAACCTTCATCAGATTTTGTATCTTTCCCTTTCCATGGATAAGCATTATCTTCCTTACCTCTTGCAGCAAATTCCCATTCCACCTCGGTCGGTAAACGATAACGTTGCAGATAGCGGGCAGCACCACGAAGGCCGGCTAACAAATAATTAGTTCTCCAGGCACAAAAAGCATTCGCCTGTTCCCACGATACACCAACAACAGGATAATCGTTATAACTAGGATGACTAAAATAAAGCTTCATATAAGGTTCGTTATAGGAATTCCGGAAATCGTTCACCCAGCAAGTTGTATCCGGATAAACGTTCACTATATAACTATTCTGGAAATCATATAAAGATGAAAGTCTGCGAGTAATTGTCCTATTCACAATTCGTCCTTCATCGTCGAGATATGCAGTATCTTTAGATACCATTACCACTTCATCATAGTTCACCGGAACATCTGTATTCTTATTCCTTTGAGCCGGGTTTAATCGGTTTTTACGAAGGGCAGCCTGAGTATAATCAAAGTCTTCATAATAATAATTCATCTGGTCGGCATCAAGCATTCTTGTTCCATCAATCGGATGAGTTTTATAAACACTATTAATAACAGCCTGTTCTTCTTCTGAGGCTCTTCTCCATGGAATTGGCTTAGCCCAGTTGAGATGAGGTTTTACAGGATCACCATATCTGTCTTCAGATATCTTATAAACCTCGTTTCCTCCATAAGCTGGATCAGCCAGGCGTTCACGGATAATAGAATCCCTTACCCAAAATACAAACTGTTTATATTTGGAATTGCTCACTTCTGTTTCGTCCATCCAGAAAGCATCTACAGATATATCTTTAGACGGAACAGACTTGCCCCAAAGACTATCGGTTTCACTTGGCCCTACCTTTACTGATCCCCGCTTAATCAGCACCATACCATAAGGTGCCGGTTCATCCCACGCCACTGCACTTATACCGGTCAGCTCTCCTCCGGAAGAAGACTCTCCCACAGGGGCACCGCATGAAATTAGTGCAGCTGTTATTACTAAACTAACTATGAATAAGAGTTTTTTCATAATCTTATAAAATACGTATACTTTTATGTCTGTTTTTACTGTGTCCCGAAAAGTTTATATCTGTAGAATAATTTATAAACAGATCGTGGCTTCCGCTTCCAATCCCTATTTGCGACGTAAACATTTCGTAAGCATAGCCCACAGTAATATTCTTTATTTTTGTTCCAACTAAAAACGTGACTGATGTCCCTGGACTGTAAGAGAGTCCTCCATAAAGAGTCTTTTCGTTATAGCTGTAGAACATTCTTCCCGTAAAATCTACTTTTGTTGATACCAGATCACTCTTCAACAAGAATGATGGCTGTAACCAAATTAACGGATTTTTCGTTTTTATATTGCATCCTCCGGTTAAATAAATAGTGGGATCCACTTTTAACTTGTTATTCTCGCCCATCAAGACTGTAGGAGCAGAAAGGTGACTGACGGATAATCCGCCATAATATTGAGGATGTGTATAGTAAACACCTATGCCTGCATCCATACTTGTTCCGGAAACAGATGTTGCAGGGAAAGCATCATCATTGGTCTGGTCGCCTAAATTTATGTTTGTCGGATCAAATGATAAATTTAATGCACCAACCTGCAGGCCAACCCCCATTTGTCCTTTACCCAATTGCTTTTTATAAGAATATTGCAAGCCAACTATCTGATTTCTGAAAAGGCCGATACCTTCATTAAAAAGAGTTACGCCTACACCATGTTTACTTCCTAAGAATTTAACAGGCATATCGGCAGCAAAAAACATTGATTTCGGGGCATTGGTAAACCCCATTAATTGCTGACTGTAGGCTCCGGTAATAATTAGTTTGTCGGTTTGCCCGGCATAGGCGGGATTGTAATATCCGGTCACCGCCCAATACTGACTAAACTGCGCGTCGAACTGTGCTTTGACGGAAAGAGAGCAAAGCAAAGCGAAACAAAATAAAAAGTATTTTATTAAATTCATCGAAGCGTATCAATCAAAGTAAACACCTACCTTAATTAACTGCTAAAAGGTTAATAAATTGTATTCCTGAAGAAAAAATAAAAAGAAATACGAAAACAGATAATGAAGAATAAGCCAACAAAAAAGGAAGGTAATTCAAAATTCCTTCCTTTAATAGATTTTTAGTACTCTTCTTCATTAAAGAAGAAGTCTTCTTTGCTGGGATAATCCGGCCAAATATCTTCTATACTTTCATATATCTCACCTTCATCTTCCAAATCCTGAAGATTTTCAATAACTTCAAGCGGTGCGCCAGAGCGCATAGCGAAGTCAATAAGCTCGTCCTTGCTTGCAGGCCAAGGTGCATCTTCCAGTTTAGATGCCAGTTCCAATGTCCAATACATAACTGTTAGTATTAAAATGATTACTAAACTCGTGTTTTAATTTTCCCGCAAAAGTATAATAAATAATCTCATTTGCAAGTATTATCCCAAAATATTTCATTGCGATTTATATTTATATTCTGTTTTCGGGATAAAAGGAACAAATAATCGGACAAGCGGTTTATAAAGACCATTATATTTTTATCAATAAAGCAGTCCTTTGAAAGAGATAATATACGCCTCTCCGCTCTTCGGCAAACAGTACGGCAAACGTGACAAATTGCCGCTCCTCTACACCCTCCAGGAATAACAAAACGATTGATAGGTGGCAATTGTTCATCTATCATGTCAATTTGCCTTTCTATTTCCTCAATGTGTGACGGAAAAATAATGCTACATTCCTTCAGCGGAGTTTTATCCTGATCGGTAGCCAGGTAAGAACCAACGGAAAACAGCTTATGCTGTATCTTCAAAAGGAATTCTTTATCTGCATCATCCTCAATATACGTCATCAGCAAACCTAGCTGAGCATTCAGCTCATCTACAGTGCCATACGATTCTAAACGAATATCTGTTTTAGAGACCCTTGTTCCTCCTACTAGTGAAGTTGTTCCTTCGTCTCCGGTTCTGGTATATACATTGCTTTTTTTCATAGTGTTTTTATTTATAGTCCAGATTGAGTTTACCAAAATTACATCTAAAAATTAACAACATAGTGTTGCTTTATTTTCTTTCTATCGAAGAAAATGATACCGAAATCGTAAAGATCAAACGTAATGCCCACTCGCTCGTCAAGCTGAATTTCTTTCCACCAGTTTTTCAAAGCTGAAGATTTATGTATATCCTGAATTAGAAAGACAGAACCTGCATTACTTTTGCTGATACACTCTTCAAACATAGACTGAACAGCGTTCAATGGATAATCTCCTGCATGAAGAAATAAAAAATCGAGCGAGTCTAGTTCTGATATTGCTCCGGAAACCAGAGCTAAAACATCGCCAAAGCGAAAATCTATATTGCCACTGTAATTTTTAAAAAGAGAAGCAGCCAAAGTATTCGCCGGAGAATTCTTATCAACAGTTATAAAACGAGCATTTTTTCTACTGCATGAAAGATAAACGCTGCTTGCTCCAACAGAAGTTCCTATCTCGAGAATAGTTTGCGGATGAGCGTAATTAGCCAATCTAAAAATAAACTCATATATTTTAGTACTCTCAAGATAACGATTCCAGGAAGAAGAAAATTTCTGGCTGGTTGTCTCAATTAAATCACTTAAATACTCATAATCGTAATATTGAGCTTTCTCATAGATTACTCCGGTTATCAGATTAAAAGCAAAAGGAGAATGTACTCCATAGCCTTTACGGTGCCTGAATCTTAATAACCAAATCAGTATTCTTTTATAAAACATTTGCTTCTTCATAAGGTAAAAAACATATCGTCATCACGTTCATCCTGATTTTTATTGATGACAAATATAGTACTTTTGGTTTAATATAATTGAGGATACTGGTTATTATTAAGAAAGCCGGCGGAAGGTTTTAAATATCCTGTACAAAAGATTGCATTCTTCTGTACAAAACAATAATTTCTTTTGTACAGAAGAATTAATTGTTTTGTACAAGAATTCACGAACCATTCGCCATGTTTAATAAATAACTCAGCATGTTATACAAACACTTCACGAGAGTGTTTATAAAGTTCTTAAAAACAACAAGGGCAGAATTTCGCTCCTTCACAGGACTAAAATTCCGCCTCTTGTAACACTAACAAATCTAATCTAAACAAACATATTTTGCTTTTAACTAATCATCTTATCTCTGCAGAGTTGCAGCCATCAAACCAATAATCACATCATTGGCTTCTGTTCCCAACTCCAGACTCTTTAATTCTTTATTCTTATTCAATGGAAGATCAAGTAATACACCTGCACCTCCTTTTATACTTCTTCCGTAAACACCTTCTATGTGAAGTTCCTTTTCCAGGTTATCACTCACAATGCCCGATAGCAGATGTAATCTATACGGACGAGGTGACTGAAGTTTAAAGGCAGCTCCATCTACAAAATAATCTTGTTCAATAGGACACCAGTTATCAGGATTAATTAAGTTCATCACTTCTGCTGATCCATCCTTATAAGTCACTTTTACAATTCCATTTACTATATGACTCTGCATGTGGTTTGTTGTACCCGCCAAAAGCAAATAAATATGAGAAGCTTTTCCTTTTAATTCTACAGAAACCCTTTCTGGATAGTTTTTCCAAAGAGATGTAAAAGCTATATTATTACCCACTGCCGGAGTTCTGAATGGCACTCCAAGAGTGGTTGACAATATTCCATCACGAACTTTAGAACGAACACCCGAGTCGTCAATATCCGCTGTTGTCTGAGGATGACACCATTCACCAATGCCTTGCTTTGGCAACTGAAGCGTTGTATATGGTGAACGTGGCATTAGATATTCGTTTTTAAATATCTTACTTACCGAATCATTCAATACTCCATCCATATTAACCGGTTCGCAAGTTGAGCCGTTTACATCGGCAAATGCCTTAGCTATTACTTTAGTTTCTCCTTTCACATTAATATTTACCGGCATCCACCACTCCATTTCTCCCTGAGAAACAAGAGTAAACAGTGTATGACTACCAGCCTCAGCAATTACATTGCCCGATAAGTTATTACCGGAGATTTTTGCATTCGCCAAAATATTCTGCGGATCATAGATCTTCTTTACTGAACAATTCAGATTTACAGAATAAGAAGAACCTTTCATAACAGATACTACTTCCGGAGATTTAACCAGCTTATTTTCTCCCCAAACAATTTCTATCTTGTTCTTTTTAGCAGAAGGAGAAGATATTTTTATTATTGGATATCCGGCAGCAGATTCAACAAATAACCACTTAGCATCTTTGCCGTTTACCTTCACAGATTTAATTTTGTCTGAGAAAGCACGAACCTGCAATTCCAAAGCCAGCTGCTTTTCAAATTTAAGTTCTACGTTATAAGTCTCTGTATTATTAGTACGCTTAAAAGCAAAGTTGATATCCGGCGTGGAAATAGATGCATGATCCCAAGCTGAAGGATAACCGGGACGAACCAATACTCGTCCGTTCATTGCATCAGGCAACACACCAAAAAGTCCCTGAACAAGTGCACGGGAGGCAACTCCTATCGGATCACCAAAATCCCTGTAGCATTCTCCGCGGGCAGCATCATAAAAGCTAACCTGACCAAAGTTACCCGGACTGCTACCTAGATACATACCATCGAGTACCGAACTCTTTAATAACTTAAATGCTTCTTCATTTCTTCCGGCTTGCCAGTAAGCAAGTGAAGTATGCATCACCTCGGCAAAAGCTACATTATTGATTGACCATGAATAAGGAAGCCAGTTGGTTGTGGAAACTGTTGCGTAGCCATCATCCTTTAACCCATCTGCAACAACCGGAATATGAGGAATCTCTGTATCTACATAACGGGTAGCCTGATAACCCTGAAATGGGTTATGAATATCCGAGTCTATTGCATGATAGATAGTCCACACTGCAGCACTCTCATGAAGCTTCTTTTTCCCCATGAAATCCTGAAATTCAGCCCAATGTCCTTTGGAAGAAATCCACAGTCGGGCATTCAATGCATTCAGTATCTTCTTAGCCTCATCAGCATAAGGTTTAGGATCTTCTCCTATCTTAACAGCAATCTCGGCAGCCATACTGTTGGCACGGTAATTATAAGCTGAAGAGTGAGTAACCGCTCCACTGTTGTAATACAAGGCATCGCTGGCCCAGATACAACAATAAGCATCATACAATCCATCATTATCCGGATCAAAGTTTCTTTTTTCCCAAGCTAAATGACGAGTAATAACCGGCCACATCTGTTTTGCATAGGCCAAATCTCCCGTCCAGTTAAAATGCCACAGAAGTTCGTCGATATAACACAAGTTCATATCGTAATGGTGCATCTTGTTATTCTCACGAGGATTACGGCAAATATAGCCATTGCTATACATCTGAGTACCCCACTTCTTTACAGAGCGGGCAAGATTCATTGCACTATCCTGAGTAGGATGAGGATACACAGCGGGAACATTGATAACCTGACTTGCTGCATAAGCATCGAAATGAGAACGGGCACGATCGTGCCAGCCCAGTGCATCTCCGGTATAAGCTGCACGCCAGCCACTAAGAGGCATACGCCAGCCTATTGCTCCGTGAAGCCATACTTCTCCACTCCATATACCATCTGCCGCTACAGCTAGTGTTGGACCAAGCGTATTAAAGTAAGGATCGGGAGTATTTATTTTAATTCGTGAAGCCAGTTGAACACGAGCTGCTTCGGACTTTGCAAAACAATCTGCCAATATCGGATAATCTAATGATTTATCCAGGTTTGAACTTTGCAAAGCCATATAATATGTTTTACCTCCGACTACAGACAATTTTCCATCCAGTACCGGTAAATCTGTGGCAACATTCAATTTTGCATTCGTTGGGAATACACCCTTCAACTGTCGTGGCTCTTTCTTGCCAAACTTCAGCGTAAAACTGTTGCGGTCTATTGAATAGACATTGCCCACACAATATTCGGGTTTAAGATCAAAGCTGTCATAAGGATCAACACCCAAATCACCTTCCCGGCTGAATCGTTTATCGGCAGCTCCACCAAAGCGCCAGGTTAAAAAAGTATTGCCGGGCAAATTATTCGTTTCAATTTTAAAGACAGCACCATCGACATCATACATTGAAAGAACTGTGATGCGAATAAATCCTTTACCTAGAACAGGATCTTTAATAGTATATATCCGGGAGCCAGCTCTGTAACGGCTTTCAATATAAGCTGCTTTATTTAGTGATAAAGCTTTAGAATCGCGAACAATTCCAAAGCTAAGGTTTCCACCCATCCGTGGAAGATAAAGAGCAAATTCGGGCACATCACTCGTCTCAACACGAAAGCCCGTGTGAGAGCCGTAGAGTGCACGATTAAATTTCTTATCCCCATTAATAATCACAAAGTCTTCCCCATCGGGAGTATATCTTAATTTACGTTGAGTTCCTCGTTGGGAATCATTCAGTGAAGCTAATGGTTGTGCAGAAACTGCCACTCCCCAAATGAGAAATGGCAGCATCTTCACTAATTTCATATTAAACATATCTTTTTAATTTTCTCAAGATCTGATCATTATTCATCAAATAAGTCTTGTTAAGGCATTGGAGAAAGACCTTCCCACTTCACATCCCAATTTCCATCTTTAGGAAAGCCCGGATTATTTTCCTTACAACCATCCCAACCCGCACACATCATAGAGATGGCAGTCAGCAAACCACCATTCCCTGGAAGATAAACACGCAAACGATCATCCTGATAATTGTGTCCATTCACCAGATAGGTATTTGTGCGTTTATTCATCAACAGTGCACCAACAGCTTTTTCCGGTTCACCAAGGCGAGCAGCATTCATTGCTGTCATCGGATAATCCCATCCCCAGGTTTCGTTCCAGTTCCAGTTATCCCAAATCCAGTTGAGTGTATTCTTCATATAATCTTCACGCACAAGATTACACTTTGGTAAAATACCTTCTGCACCAAGTACAGCCATGTGGTCGGAAGTAAAACGAATATCTTTATATGTATCAAGAGCTGTCTCTGCTGCCAGATATAAAGTATCCTGTGCAGCAAGCGGAGATAGTTTCTGTATCAGTTCATCCCATTTCTTATTACGTTGTTCGCCTGTGCGTTCACGCCATTTCTGAGCAACACTCATTGCAAAGTGCCAGTAAGAAAGCTCAAAAGGAGGATTTACAGTTTCTGAAGCACGAAGAGTTTCCTGAGCTGGTATAGCTCCTTTCAACACAAAACGATCTTTATCTTTTTCATAAGTAGCAAACGAGTACATAAAATCGGCAGTTTCCTGTACTAGCTTGTTATATTTCTTAAGAACCTCAGCATTAGGGTTGCTACGATAAAGCAGTTCGGCCATATAGATTAAGTGAGGTTGTTGCCAGATAAGGAATGAACCTACTTTTGAAGGAGCTTCAATTGCCGAAGGATCTGTCATCTTCATCCAACGAACACCATCAAATCCCTGACGTTTTGCAATTTCTTTAGCAACAGGATAAGCTTTTTCGTACCATCCCAACGTACGGTCCAGAAGTTCAGGACGATTCCATAATGCAAACTGAGCCTGATGCCACCAAATCATTTCAAGGTGGAACTTACCAAACCAAGAATTATAAGTCAGTCCTGTTTCCTGTGGAGGAGTGGAACCAGCACATTGAATTGCAAGAAGATATTGAGAAAGCACCACACGACGTTCAAGTTCTTTAGCACGAGCATCTTTACATGCAGAAAAATCTACTGCACCACCATTCATCCAAAAGGAAGTCCAGTATTTATCTGACGCAGCAAATGTACTTGCAACACTAGGTTGCTTATCATATTGAATATTTGAAGTAAACAGACAAGTAAACGCAAACTTATCTGATTGGGGAGTAAGCACAAAATAGTTTTTCTGCTTTTCCGATAGTTTCGCTTTTCCTTCCCACTTTATCTGAACATAATATATAGTTTCACCAAGCTGTCTTTTAAGGATAGCCGAATTGGCATTCTGAGAAACAACAACAGTGCTGTGAAGATCATTCTTTGTCCAGTCGCATGCATCGTCACAATGTCCGCCGGTTGGATAAGGGAAACGGAAATTAACAGCAGGACGCAATGATGAACTGATTTTTGCAGCAATCATATCCTTCTGAGGATGGCAAGCTGTTTCTACTTGTACTGATTTACCATTCAGGGTAAAGTTGCTTATTACATCACCTTTCCACAAATCTAATTTCTGGTTGATTTTGGAAATATCTGTTGCTTTTACATTCTTTCCTAATTCAAAACCTACAATTCCCAGGTGTAAACGATGAGGATTTACTCTGAACCAGTTAGAAGCATCTTGCTGACGACCATCTTCATTAAACTGCGTTGAGTAAGGCTCTTGCTTTCCATGACCAAAATCATAGTTTTTCAAAGTCTCTTCGTGTTTGTAATTCTTTGGATTTGCATAACTATGCCATCCCCATTGTGATTGAGTTCCAAGTGGCACTCCATTTGAATACATTTCAGGGAATGTTTGCAAACCTGTAGCATCAACAGTATAAGCAAACTCTCCGTTCCCTACAGAAAGAGAAGAAAGAGAATCAAACGCTGTAACTTGTGGATTGTTACGGGTAACCAAAGCCAGACGATTAATCGGCGTTTGTTTTGCGACTCCGCTCACTGAACAGATGAGAGCTAAACAAGAATATAAAATTTTTTTCATGGTGTTTACTTGACTATTTAGATAGTATTTTGATTATAAGCACAAATATAAACGTTTATTTTTCTTTAATTTATATAAACAATGACATTTATGCTGTGTTATTTGACTGTAAACTAACACTTATTCAAGATAGATGCTATCTAGTATTATCATTAAATTTTAATTATTCACCAATAAATAAAATCCATTGGTGAATGGCTGAAAACCAAAGGCGAATGAAAAATAAAAAGCAACCATAACTCCCTCACTTAATTTATATATCTATCTGATTACTTGTTTATTAAATGGTGATGGTAGCATTTTCATCCATCACCAATTCCCTCACTTTCGAAGCCATCCCTCACCATTTCGTGCCATTTCTTATCATTTCAGGCAAAGACTCAGAGTCGAGATACCATCTATAGAAAAAGCATTAAAAGACAAATGGAAGTATGTTTTAATTAAAACTCTTCCCCAAATTTGTTAATTGTGATCAAAATAGTGAGAGTAGAGATCTTTTAGTGATGCTTCAGTTAGAGATAAAAACACATCCGTCACTGTGCATTTCACTAATAAACAAGGGATTGAATGTAAAGATAGCAAAAACGCACACAGTAGTACTTTTGATTGAAAAACTTATTTTTTTGATTTCATATTAAAGAGAAAAGAACCTCCTTATTATCTACACAGAAAAAAGATTAATCAAAATGGCACTCTGTTTATTCGTTTTAATTCTAAAAGTTTTAGAGTTCTAACTCTGTCTCACGACCAAAACTACGATATTCAAGTGGCGTAAATCCTGTTCTTTTCTTAAATAAAGAGAAAAAGTGTTCGGTTGAAGTATAATTTAATTGATATGAGATTTCTTTGACTGATTGAGATGTGCCAACTAAAAGTTGCTTTGCTTTACGCAGCTTCAGTTCCTGAAAATATTTTGCAGGAGCATATCCAGTATAGTCCTTAAATATTTTCCTGAACCAGGAGTAACTTATATTAAGTTTCATAGCAAGCTCTTCAGGATCAACATCTTTAAAAACATTTTCGTTCATTATAATTTTAGCCTGCTCTATCTTTTGATCCATATCTCCAATTTCATATATTTTATTCTTAGAAATTGATAAAATCATTCCTAGCATATGCAACACTATCCCTGCAAGATATTGTTGAGAAGATATTTTATCGGTTTCTGCAACCTCTATTGCACGTGAGAACAGATTTACCAGTTCTTCATTTAAACCAACTTCAAGAATTTGCTTTTCTGGCGACAAAAATGAGTTTTTAACAATGTTATCAATCATCTCTCCCTCAAATCCTATATAATATTCATTCCATCCGGTATGTATTAGAGGATGGTAAGTGTGCCATTGTCCTGGGAAAAGAACCATTAAGCGACCTTTACAAATTTGAGTTTCAGGCGTTGAATCGGAAGTGAAAAGTCCACGACCCTTTGTAATATAGACAAACTGATATTCTCTTAATATACGACCTTTTTGAGCATTAAAAAAATAACCTAAGGGATGATCTTTCAGAGGATAAGGAGAATTTGGAACTATAGATTGAAACCCCACAGTATTAACAGACAGACCAAACTTCTGGTCCATGTCATTAACAATTAAATATTTAAAATCTACGCCCAAATCGTTATAATCCCTTGTCATTGTTGCTTAAAGTGTTGTTATCTAGGCAAAAATAGATATTATTTCTGACAATGGAACGACAAAGAGCTAAAGGAAGCCTAAAAAAATAAAAAAATAAATGTGAGTTTTTTGCAAAAACAAATATATATTTTTACAAAAAACTCACATAAAGATAAAGAAAATAAGGTTATTCTTATTTCTTCACTACTATTTTATCATATTGTTGCTCTGCTTTTATTTCTGTATAAACAGGAGCATCAATCATTTCAACCAGCGCCCTTAAAACAGGACCTTCTCCCATTGGATCATTTTCCTGAGTAGGACGATTATAATAATATGTGATAGCAGGCATAATTCCGGTACCTACACAGATACCAGTAACATCACCATTATCTGTTATTAATTTCATCATTCCTTTAAGTCCCTGTTCGGCAACGTAAATAAAATCAGGATGCAACCATCCTTCTTTAACACCACGAGCAATACCAAAGACAAACATTGCAGTACCAGTAATTTCTTCAAATGAATCTTCTTTATCAAGAAGCTGATGCCATAGGCCATTTTTACCCTGATAACGAGCTACACCACTAGCTTGTTGCTGGAAATTCTTAATCACAGCATCACGCAGCGGATGATTCTTAGGCATTCTGGAAAGAAGATCTGCCTGTGCCATGAATACCCATCCATTTGCACGACTCCAATGAGCAGCTCCATGCTCATTATTATCAGTATGATAACAGTGGTAATATATATTTTTCTCAGGGCACCACAAATACTTAGTATAATTCAAAATCTGGTTAGCAGCATCAGTAAAATACTTTTCATCGCCAGTCATTGTACCCATTCTAGACAAGAAAGATATAGCCATAAAAGCATCATCAGCCCAGATTGTATTAACATGCGGCCAAAGGCGTGCTATAGTTCCATCTGCCAAACGAGGCTCTGCATAATTTAAATGATCAGCAGTCTGATTAATATAATTCAAGAATGATTTATTGGGATGACACTTCTGAAGTTCTATTAAACTTGCTCCCATTGGGCCATTATCGTCAAGGCGTTTTCCACGGAATATCATGTGCCAGTTTACTTCACGAACCGCTTTCCATCCTCCTTCCTTTAATGTCTTATCATATAGTTTCCTGAAATAATCAAGATTTCCTTCATTAAATACGAAATTCATATTTTTTAAGACATATTCATCATACTTTTTATCGCCAATCTTATCTGCTAATTCAAGTAAAGCAATGTTTGTTACACCATTTGTATAATGCCAATCATTATATTTACTTTCAACTTTAACATCAGTCGTAAGAGGCACATTTTTAAGTGACTTATATATCTCTCCTGTCTTTTTATTTTTAAACTCATATTTAGTACTGCTTAAAATACGATCAGCAATTTTCACAGCAGTTTCTTTAGGAGTCATCTTTGTCTGAGCAGAAATAGGCACAAAAAAAAGGGTGATAACACCCAGCAATAAATTCTTCTTTAAATTCATCATAAACGAATATAGATTATATCAGAATAAGATTTGAATTTGATTTTTCAAATTCAAATCTCCTATTCTAACACAATATTTTTAATTATACACTATACTATTTAGGCAAATTGAAAGCAACTTTCAACTCTTCCATCAATTCATCAGCCATACCTGTAGGTTCAAAACCCATGGATTTTGCTGTCAAGTATATCTGAGCTGATTTAGAAAGTGTGTCAACCATATCAAATGCTTCCATTACGTTTTCGCCTACAGCGCAAACACCATGCTTTTCCCACATTACAACATCATATTCAGCAAGTTCTTTAACTGTAGCATCAGCTAATTCAAGTGAACTAGGTAATTTATAAGGAATAATACCCAATCCTCTTGGACAGAATGCTCTTGTTTCTGGGATCATACTCCAAAGTAGTTTTGTAAGTACATCTTTTTCCAGGAATGCAGGATTGTGAGTCATTGCTACTAAATCAATTGGGTGTGTGTGCATAGCTGCTTTATAGCTAGATCCGCTACCAATTAAATAGTTATGCATTGACAAGTGAGCAGGAAGTTCTGAAGTAGGAAGAACTACCTGATCAGCAATAATCTCATAACTGGCACAATCATCACATATACGAATAACGGAACCGTTTTCCATTGGGAAACGAGCCAAGTCGCGCATACGTTTGTTAGTTCCTTTACAGAAGAAATAGCAACCTTTCAAGTTTGGAAGAGTTGTTCCAATCTGCATTTTGCCACTAATTGCCTTCATTCCTTTGATCTCATCAGTAACTACATCTGTAATATTGATAGTAATATTACCACCATTACGTTCTGCCCAACCTTTTTGCCAAAGGTATCCAGCAACTTCAGCAACTTCAGCAACTTGCTTGGCAAGAGCTGGATTATTTTCTAAAATTGATTTCATATTCTAAATTCTATTTTTATTGATAAGGATTATACAAATTAGTATCTTCCTATCGATATAATCATTCGTTATAAAAAAAATCAGGATTGCGCCATTGCTACCACAATGATAGACGAAATCAGCACAACGAGACCTAATATAAGTGTACCTATGGTAGCACTACTGGCACCTTTCCATTCCTTAAGAATGATGCCCCAGAAATTACTGAATGTAACATTGAGTGACATTAGGATACTCCAGGAGAAAGCCAATAAAACAGGACTGTCAAGAAGGAAACTTTTACCCATTTCTAAACCAAAGAACTGTGAATACCAAAGTACACCAGCAAGTGCACAAAATAACACATTATTTGTTAAAGTCTTGCTATCCACAGAAAGATATTCTTTTCCAGTCTTATTCTTTATGTTTTGTTGTATGCAATATGCTGCATTGGTTAAGAATCCGCCAAGTGTTACAAGGAATATAACCGGAAGACCAGCATACAAACCTTCGACCCCACCTGCTATTGCAGCTTCTTTAATTGGTATTCCAGCGTCGAGTCCTAAAGCAAAGCAAGCACTCATTACACCAGCAAGTAAAGCAACCAGCAACCCTTTTGTTAAAGCAAAATCCTTAACAGCAGCTTTCTTCTCCTCTTCAGTCATATTTTTAGAACGAAGACTTCCTGCATATCCGATAACTGCTATTCCAGCCAAAGTAATACATACTCCGATAAGAAGCATTAAACCTTCACCGTGAAACAAATCTTTACCGCTAAATATTGCTGGGTAAAGAGTTCCAAATCCGGCACAGGTACCAAGAGCAATACTCTGACCCAGAGCAACGCCAAGGTAACGCATACTTAATCCGAAAGTCAAACCTCCTACTCCCCAAAGCACACCATATGCCATTGAAGGAAGAGCGCCACCAGAGCTTAGTAATTGAAAGAGATTGCTACCTGCAGGAATTGCAAGTAATGCACCTAGTAAAGGGAATACTAACCAGGCAAAGATACCTTGCACGAGCCAGAAACTTTCCCAACTCCATTGCTTAACTTTTTTAATAGGCACATATGAACTACTTTGCCCCAAACTACCTATAGCAATAATTATTAAACCAATCAGTGTATTCATAATATTATATCAACATTACACCTATTTGTACGAATGAACCCATATGCTAAAAAGCATATGGGTATCCATGCACATTCGGCTTAATTAATTATTATCTTTTAAATGTTACGTCAGCTTCGTATTTCTGGATTTCAGCAATAAATTCTTCACCTACTGGAACATTGTTCTGTAAGCAGAACATATCCCAAACTGCATTCCAAGGAAGACTCTTAGCTTCTTCAAGAAGAGCAAGACGCTCAAACAACTGACCGTTAGCTTCGTATTCACGTAACTTAGCGATTGGTTCAAGTAATGCTTGAATAAAACATTTTTGTGTTGCACGTGAACCAATAACATAAGCACCAATACGGTTAATTGAAGCATCGAAATAGTCAAGACCAATATTTACACGATCAAGTGCATTGCAACGTACAATCTCTTTAGCCAAATCTAAAGTATCATCATTCATGATAGTCACGTGGTCAGAGTCCCAACGAATAGGACGACTTACGTGAAGCATGATTTCAGGAGTATAAAGCAATAAAGAAGAAATCTTATCGGCAACACTTTCTGTCAAGTGGAAGTGACCTGTATCCAAAGTAACAATCATGTTGTTTTTAGCACCATAACCTAAGTAGAAATCATAAGAACCTACTGTATAGCTTTCAGCACCGATACCAAATAATTTAGCTTCGATACAGTCTTTCATGTTATCATATTTAGTTTCAAAAATCTCATCCAAAGATTCTTTCAACAGTTCACGATACTTAAGACGGTTAACAGTCTGATCTTTTGATCCGTCATGAATCCAAAGGTTCATAACACAAGGAGAACCTTGATATTTACCCATTGCTTCAGCAATAGCACGGCTGCGTTTTGTATGCTCAATCCAGAAATCACGGATTTCCTTATCAGGGTTAGCCAAAGTAAGGCTTCCACTCTTTGGATGAGAGAAAGAAGATGAGTTGAAATCCAACTTCATATTGTTTTCTTTTGCCCACTTCATCCAGCTTTCGAAATGCTTTGGTTCAATTTGGTCACGGTCAACAAACTCACCACCAAAATCACCATAAATAGCATGTAAATTCAAACGATGAGTTCCAGGAATATAAGAAGCTGCTTTAAGAATATCTGCTCTTACTTCATCAATATTACGTGCTTTACCAGGATGATTACCTGTAGTCTGAATACCACCTGACAACTGTCCGTCTGGGTTTTCGAATCCAACAACATCATCAGCTTGCCAGCAATGTAATGATAATGAAATCTTTTGTAAATCTTCCAATGCCTTGTTTACATCTACACCAACTGCAGCATATCTTTCAACTGCAATGTCATAAGCCTTTTTAATTAATTCGTCTTTCATGATTCTATTTTTTACATTCAATTATTTAAATATCTTCTCTATATACTTTTAAAAATTCAGCATAAGCTCCACCCCACAACTCTTCATCAGTTGGAGTAAATACATTAACTTCAACAGAGCTGCGAATTAATTCGCGCATCTTCTGAATATCGGGAACAAGACCTGCAGCCTTAGCCTGCAACATCACATTTCCTATAGCAGTTGCTTCAGAAGGTCCGGCTACTACTTCAAGGCCCAATGCATTAGAGGTGAATGAGTTAAGCAGATTATTCTTTGACCCACCACCAATTACATGTAATTTTTCAATAGGGTAAGTTGACATTTTCTCCAAGCTTTCCAATACCTGACGATATCTTAAAGCCAGACTTTCAAAAATACAACGAGTAATTTCACCAAAGGTTTCAGGAACCGGTTGATTGGTCTTTACACAATAATTTTTAATCGCATCAATCATTGAAACCGGATTTGCAAAACATGGCGCATCTGGATTAATCAGGCTTTTAAAAGCTGGAGCAGCTAATGCTGCATCAATCAATTCGCCATAAGAAAAATCTTTTTCCCATTCTTTACGGCAACGTTCAAGCAACCACATACCACAAATATTCTTCAGGAAGCGGATTGTTCCTTCAACTCCACCTTCATTTGTGAAGTTCAGTTCATAACTTTCCTTGGTTACAACTGGCTTATCCAACTCAATACCCATCAATGACCAGGTACCAGAACTTAAATATGCAAAGTTTTTATTTTCAGCAGGTACGGCAGCAACGGCAGAAGCAGTATCATGTCCAGCAACTGCAATTACAGGAATATCTCCCAGGCCTGTTTGTTCTTTAACTGATTTAGAAAGAGAACCAACAACAGTTCCCGGATAAACAATATCGTTGAACATTTCTTTCTTAATCCCAATAGCATCCAATAATTCCTGATCAAACTGTTTTGTTTCCGGATTAAGCATCTGAGATGTAGAAGCAAATGTATATTCAGTAACCATCTTACCTGTAAGCATATAAGACAATGCATCCGGAATAAACAGAATTTTGTCAGTAACAGGTAATACTGAAGAGTTATTTTTCTGAACAGTTGCTAACTGGAACAAAGTATTGAAGTTCATAATCTGGATTCCAGTCAAACCATATACTTTCTCACGAGGCATTTTCTTAAAAAATTCTTCAGGAGCTCCCACAGTGTGAGGGTCTCTATAACTATAAGGATTACGAAGGATCTCACCATCATTACCAATGCAAACGAAATCCACTCCCCATGTATCAATACCAATAGAGGTTATTTCAATTTTCTCTTTAGCTACAATCTTCAATCCATTAACAATCTCATTATACAGAGCAAATATATCCCAATAAAAGTGTCCATTGACCTCAATTATATTATTGGGAAATCTGGTCAATTCTCTAAGTTCTATAGAACCATCTTTAACTGTGCCCAGAATTGTGCGTCCACTAGTTGCACCTAAATCTACGGCAAAAAAGTTTTTGTTCTCCATTATGTATTTTTCTTTTATAATTTAGCACTCCAGAAGTTTTCCACTGTAACTTTCTCGCCATTGATTGTTTTACAGAGAAATCATTAAAGGTCAGTCTCTTAGCAAAACAATTTTCCTAAAGATACCCCTTCAGTCATATAACCGGATTATATGAAAATTAATATTGATTATATCGCAAATATACTCAATATTATATCAGTACGATTGTAAAATTTGATTTTAAAACTGCTCGTTTTGGTAATTGATTATTCGGGATCATTTATACGTTTTACATCCCCTTTAAAGTCACCAAGATTCACTTCTTTACAGTTTCTGATAATTAAAGCAGGTCCCTCAGCGGGATGTATTGTCACATTATTAAGTTTAATATGATCTGATTCTGCTATTTCTCCTCCAATTTTTGAAGTTACAAAAACATCTTCTATGACTATACCATGTATATTTTGCTCTGGCAAGCCATTAAAAAACATAGCACGGCGTGCATTACTACAATTTAAGCCTTTTACATGAATATTCTTAAAAGCCGGTGTAGCTTCATCAACCTTAGGCAATACTCTCACTTTAGGCTGTCCTTCTTCCCCATCTTCCAAAACCTCTACAGCTGATTTCCCTGCATAATAAAGATCAAACAGCAGCGGCTCAGTAGCAATATCCATCATGCTAACATCCTTTATAAAGATATTTTCTACAACACCTCCTCGTCCACGACGGCTCTTAAAACGAAGCCCTACATCTGTTCCAAGAAATTTGCAGTTTGTAACCATCACATTCTTTACGCCACCAGACATTTCACTACCAACAACAAAACCTCCATGACCTTTAAAAACCGTGCAATTATCAACAATTACATTTTCACATGGACGGGCACGACGTCGGCCATCTTCATCTTTACCCGATTTAAGACAAATACCGTCATCGCCAACATCAAATGTACTATTAATGATCAAAGCATTTTTGCATGATTCAAGATCAAGCCCATCTCCATTCTGAGCAAAAGAAGGATTCCGAACTGCAACATCCTCGATAATTATATTCTCACACATTAACGGATGAAGATTCCATGCCGGAGAATTTTGAAATATAACACCTTGAAGATATACATTTTTACATTCTATCAGGCTTACCATTACCGGACGAAGGAAGTTTTTAACAGCAAGCCACTCTTCTTCTGTTTTCAGATTACGAGGAACATTCATATCTGCTATTTTATCACCCAGCAATGTTTTCTCTGAAGGGAACCAGTAATCATCACGTTTATAAGCTCCACCCCGTGAAGTAAACTCTTTCCATTGACTTTCTGTTACTTTCTGTCTTTTAACCGGACGCCAGTAATCTCCATTACCATCAATTGCTCCTTCACCTGTTATAGCTACATTGGTAAGATTCCGACCTGAAATTGGCGACTGACAACGACGTGTGTCAAGTCCTTCAAAAGATGTTTCGACAAGTGGATAAAGATCAACATCCGGAGAGAACAAGATAATTGCTCCTTTTTCAAGATGAAGATTTATATTACTCTTCAAAACAATGGGACCCGTAAACCAAACACCACCAGGAACAAATAGCTCACCACCACCTTTTTTACTTAAACTTTCTATTGCCTTACTAAAAGCCTCGGTACATAAATCAACACCATTACCTTTTACACCAAAGTCTGCAATATTAACTCTATTGGAAGGAAATACAGGCGCCTTAATATGAGGCATATCAAAAGGAAGATTTTTATATAAAGAATTATACTTATCAGAGTTACCCGACGCAAACACAGCACCACTCAAAGCTAAAACAGCAAGAAAAAGTTTTGTTTTCAAAATCATATAAATATTATAGATTAATTAATCGTTTATTAGTTTTCATCAAAAAAATATCGGCAATTGAGACTCTAATACCCATAAAGTCCCAATTGCCGATATCAGAATTATGCTATTTATTAATCAAGTTAACCGGAATAAGCTTCACCGGTCCCAGTAAGCCAGAAGGTACAACCTCCCAATTACCATACTTAGTTGATTTATAGTTAATATCAACCAAGTTTATTTCTTTAAAGTTTCTCCATTCAATGCCACGACGATCATAATCAGCAATACGATTTGCCGGTAGATTAGTTACTTCTACTTCAATCTTATTTTCACCATGTTTCAGAAACTTTCCAACTTTAGCAGTAAAAGGAACCGACCAAAGTGTTGCAACTTCTTTACCATTGATTTTAACGCGGGCACTTTCTCTTACATCACCTAAATCAAGCACCCATTCTTCTGCTGCAATTGCCGGAAGGTTGAAGTTTACGCTATAAACACCAGTTCCCATATTTACCTTCGCCTTAGGTTCATTCAACTCAGTCCATGAGCACAACTTACCAATATTATAAACATCATCTATTTCAGGTTTACTTTGAACAAAATGAAGTTTCCAGTTATTATCAATTGTCAGCCCTACAGTCTGTGGTACTGTATATTGCCAATCGGCCATCTGCACATCATCGTTTGTGAATGTTTTCAAGATTACAGACTCACCCGATTTAATTTGAACATATACCTGAGTACGTCCATTTGCTTGTCTGATTTTCGCTTTACCACTTTCACCATTTAATGGGTTATAAATAACTGCCGAAACCGCCTTTACACCAAGATTAATCCAGCCTTCAACATCTTTTGGCTGTAAAGAGGCAATAAAATAATGGTAACCCGATTCATTAGAACGACGGATACAGTTCAAACCATTAATGGTTTTCATGTTTTCGTTTACAACACCTGTTGCAGCCAATGTTTTCAGATAGTCGCTTCCGGTAATAACCGTTCCTTTTTTCAAAGACTTACATATTGTCTCTTTAAAATCGGGAGCAGCAGGAAGCAGACTCAATAAGTTTTTAAAATGAGAACGTCTCTGTTCCAATTTAGAAAATCCAGGAACATCCAACGGATAATTCTCTATAAAAATAATTTTAGCACCTTGCTCTGCAAGAGATATGAGGTGAGCTAATACATCATCCGGCATCTTTTTCACTGCAGGAATAATAATTGCTTTATATCTAACTCCACCTTTTGTAAGTAGCATGCCATCAACACACTTTGTATTGCGGATAAAATTATCAGAAATATAATCTACATCATATCCGCTTTGATTAATTTTATGAACAGTTTCAATAAACTTTGGAGCATTTTTCTCCATTTTATGAATATCAAACTGCAACAAACGACCATTCACATCATTCCACATATCATAAACCGGCAAATAAACAAGAAAATCATTATCCGGTTTCCCCATTTGCAAGAAAGACTGGCAACGAGTAATATACTGGAAAAACGCAGGAACATCATGCCAGATTGTATTAGTAGGCGACATATTTATTGATGCATAGAACAACCAGCCCGGCCACTTTGCATCTTGAGGGGAATAAGGAGTTCCATGAAAATAAGTATGATTTATACCCGAAACAAACATCAAATCAATATCAGGCTTACATTGAGACAATGAAGTACGGAAATGTTCAGTAAGCCAGGTAAATGTTTCGGCAGAAGTATAAGGTTTCCCGGAAATGTGCGCTGCAGAAGATGCATATTTCAACATAGAAAGATCAGAGAAATTCTTCAAAGTCAATGAGTCCTTTCTTAAACCTTTAATGCCAAAATTCGAAAGACCAAAACCTTCGCATTCCGGTACATCTACAGTAGCATAAAGATCAATAAGATTACCGGGTGAACCGTGAGCCTGATTACGAGTCATGCTTCCATGAGAATGAGCCCAGTTAGTCCACTGACTGGTAAAGTTTTCCTGAAGCAACTCAGCTATAGTTTCCCTATAATCGGAAATAATCCGGGCTGTTATCTCATTTCGATTCTTATTCAAAAATTCCGGAAGATATTCCTCCAGCTTGTATCCACGACGTTTATAGAATTGTTCAAGAAGATCCGGAGTCCAGTCTGCATTATATACTTCGTAAGAATCATTAAAGAAATTATGAGGATAAGGAGTTTTTGTAGAAGCAAAAGCTTTTTCAAAACGATTAAGATAGTTAGCTACAGCTTTGTGTGAAAAATGGTTCATTACATATCCTTCACCACCAGGAGCTGCACGCTTTACTTTCTGTAAAGTTTTACCATTAAACACAGCAATCAATCTCCATTTACCGGCAGGAGCAATCCAGTTTAGTTTGCCCTGTTTATCTACTTTTGAAGTAATATCTTTGCGTTGACCATTATCAGAAAAAGCCATTAAACGATAAAGAGTAGCAATAGATTTCTGCTTTTCGTCAGAAACCTGAATATTAGTATTAAGACGTTCACCTCCATTTAGTTGGTATTCTTCAAATAAGACCTTACTTGCAGCATCTTCAATACTAACTTCAGGTCCACCAAAAGGCCAACCTGTACCAGTATTCATATCCATTTGCATATCCAGCCTTTTCGCTTCAGACTCTGTATGACGTAACATCTTCATCCACGCAGGTGAAAGAAAACTAATATCACGAGCTTCATTACTCTTTACTCCATAAATAGGAGTAATCTCCATTGTTCCCATGCCTGCATGAGAATATTCCTGCAAATTAAAAGTAAGATTCTTTTCATCTACTGCACTTCCAAGCCACCACCAACGTGCTGCAGGTTTTGCTTCTGTTTTTACAGCAGGCCATCCTAGCTGCTGAGCAGAACAATAGATATAAAATGAGGAAAAGCAACTAACTAATAAAATTCTTTTTATCATCATAGTACAGTTTAAGTTCATATAATTTGCAAAAAGCACAAAGTAAATCTTCTCAGAAAATAAACTCTGTGCTTTCTTTTTAACCTGTTATCCTTTTTACCTTAAAAAAAATTAATGTCCCAATTCTATACATCCCATTATATAAGGACCTGTAGCCTTAGCATCATTATCGCGCATTTTTTCTCCAATATAATATTCAAAACTTCCGTCACGATAAGGATTTCCACCCAAGCCACCAACCTGGCAACAACGTGTCAGTGTAAGTGTTCCATCTTCATTTTCCTTAATAAGCTTATTTTTCAATCCATCAAAAGCTTTTTCTGCATAAGCACGATATTTCTTATCAAGATATCCTTTATTTACAGCTTTTGCATACGCATACATAAACTGAGTAGTAACAGATGCTTCAGGGAAGTTACCTTCTCGTTTAGGTTGGTCAAGAACCTGATACCATAGTCCATCTTTATCCTGATATTTAGGAAGCGCTTCAGCTAATCCTTGTATTTGTTTAATGATAACTTCGCGTCCTTCGTGTCCTGCCGGAATAAAATCAAGCGCATCAACCATAGCCATGAAATACCATCCGATACTTCTTCCCCAGAAGTTTGGAGAAAGTCCGGTTTCCGGATTAGCCCAACGCTGTGATTTGCTTTCATCCCAAGCATGATAATAAAGACCTGTTTTAGGATCATAAGTATGTTTATGGCAAAGAGTGATTTGCTTAACAGCCTCATCAATCCATTCAGGTTGACCAAACTCAGCACCATACTGAGCCATAAAAGGAGAAGCCATATAAATACCATCCAACCATATTTGATGTTGGTAAACCAACTTATGCCAATAGCCTCCTTCCAAAGTTCTTGGCTGATCTTTTAATTGCTTGATAAGAACATCCATGGCAAGCTTATACTTCTTATTACCAGTTTCCTTATATATATCAAACAGAACTTTACCTGAATTCACAAAATCAACATTATAAGTAGACTTGTCATACAGATAAATGTCGCCATTATCACTGATAAGACTATCAGCCCAAACTTTTACATAATTGAAATAACGTTTATCACCTGTCTGTTTCCACATTTTAAGCATTGCGCAGCAACCCACACCCTGAGCATAACCAAAGAAAGGTTTCTTTCCATGATCTAGCATATAAGCCTTAGGGAAACGTCTCATTTCAGAATCAGCAAAACGTCTGGCATAAGTATCTTCCTGAAAAGAATCTGTACGGAAAGGAACTGCAGGAAGGCCAGCTTCATTATATAAGTTTGTACGGAAGAAAAATCCCCATCCATAACGAACGGCAACAGGCTCAAGCACTTCTGGTGCGGAAACTTCAACCTTATTATTAACAATCACAGCTTTCGCCGGATAGAAGCGTCTGTCGGTACCAGCAATAAAGAAACCCTTCAAAGGATTACCTTTTGATGTTAGTCCACCTTCTACATAATCAAAAGTAAGGATAGCTTTATTACCCGAAATTTTCATTGATTTATATAGCGGACCTGAATATGCACAATTTCTTCCATAAGTTTTAGCCAATGCCCATAATGCAAGGCGTTCTCCTGTAACACGTTTATTACGAGGATGAATATCTGTAGAATCGCCCACATCAGTAATCACAGCCATACCCGTATTCTTAACTGTTTGCCAGGTTTTCAACTGAGCTTCACGAATTCCTGCAGGTTGTTTATACTGAGGAGCAATTTGCACAAAGTAGAAAGGCATTTCCGGTTGCGCCCATTCCTTACGCCAGCTGTTAATTAAATCGGTAAGGACTTCCTGATACTTTTCAAAACGTACAGAGTTTGATTCACCCTGATACCAAATATTTCCTTTAATTGTGAAAGGAAGAATAGGATTAATCATACCATTCCATAAAGTAGCCGGAACTTTACAATAATCTTTTTCTCTTTTTACATTACTCAAAGCAAAATCCTGAAGAACGTCTGCATAAAGAGGTTTGCTTTCCATCACTTCTCTCTTCATCCACGATTCTGCATGAGTTCCACCCCAGGTAGACTGAATTAAACCCACAGGAACATTCAAACTTTTATAAAGCTTGCGACCAAATACAAAACCTACGGCAGAAAACTCTTTAAGGTTAGTCGGATTACATACAACCCAATGTCCTACGCAATCATCCTTTGGTCCTTCAGGAGATAGTTGATGCTCTACATGAAATAGTCGAATCTCTGGATAATCAGCATCCTTCATTTCTTCTTCTTCATTCAACATTCCGGTTTTCCAGCCTTTATCTTTAGCAACCTGGAATTCCATATTCGACTGTCCTGTACAAAGCCAAACCTCACCAATCAATACATTATTGATTTTGATCACATTTTCACCCTTTACAGTAATATTCTGTTCTTTTGTTGCTCTAGGAGTTTTGATCTTCAACTCCCACTTTCCGGCAGCATCAGCAGTCGTAACATATCTTTTAAAATTCCATGAAGTAGTAATGGCTACTTTCTCATTTGCAGAAGCTGTACCCCAGATATTAATCCATGTATTCTGCTGCAACACCATATTATCAGAAAATATAGCAGGCAGCTTAACCGTTGCATTGATCTTAACCGAACATGCAATAAAAAATAAAACAATAAATAAATAAGTGATTTGTCTTTTCATAATGTATGTTATCTGTCGTTCTAGTTTTCGCAAAACAATTGACTCTACAAAAATAAAGAATAGAAAGCATAAAACTATCTGTATTTTGATGGGAATATTATCTTTTTTGTTGTTTATTAGCATTATAGCTAACAACACTAACCGATCGAAATAAAAAAGTCCGTCGAAAAAACTTTTTCGACGGACTCTATTTGGGTAAGAAAAGGGACTGAATTATTTTTTATGCTTGCCGCCAACAGCAGCAGTAGCCTGTTCCAATTGATACTCAGATTTAACTTTTGACTTGTCTTTTGCCTTTTTGGGCTTTTTGTTTCCTGCAGCTCCCATTTTTCTTGAATTTAAAAAGTTAATTTATATGTCTGACAATTTGTGACAGTTCACAAATTGTTATATCAAGAAGCAAAAAGTATACCAACAGAGATCAGTGGCAGTTAAATAAGTTAAATAAAGAAATTAGCAACAAAACAGAATTCAATCTTACTTCAAAAAAAAAATCAAGAAAAGTATTGCTCACTAATTTTCCTGATATTCCTATTTTTAAAAAATGACATAAAACAAAAGATCATTCATATAAAAAAATGCCGTAAACATTATTAATTGTAGCCCCCACATCCAAATGTTAATTTTAAAAATTAGGAATAAAAATATTTGCTTTTATAATTATTTATTTCAATTTTTATAGAAGTTAAACCTTAATACCAAAAATCTATGAGTTCAATTAACTATGTAAAATTTTATAAAGGTTTAGGCAATAGCACTTTAACCTTACCAGGCTTTGATAAATCTACAGAATGTAATACAAGCCTGATTGACAATACGAGAATAAAAAGAGAGCAAACGCCTCAGTTATCTGACAATTTAAACATTGGAGATAAAATCAGAGATTGGGATTTTAATACAACCCTAAATGGTTATTACGATCATAAGGATAATGATTTTAAAGAAATTCCTCACGGGAAATGTACAATTGTACTCCACACACATGGTATTAACGTCTGCAAGGGATTCAATCATTACCCTATACATAATTCTCAGATTGTAAATATCAAGAATGTGCATATCGAAAACCTGATATATATGATTCTTAATTATTGGGATATCAAGACTCAATCAATTCAGTCATTGGCAATAAGCGGAAAAGAGATCCAGATTCTATCATTTATTGCCAGATATAAAAACGAGTTAAGAATTAATTCCTTAAAAAAAAGAGTTGCAAGTAAAGAGACAAACCCTGTTTGGTTCTTAATCTATATTACAGCAATAGTTTTAGCTATAATAACCATTTTTCCAATCATAATTAAAACCTATTACAGCATTAATTTATAAGAAACAGAGATTAAGATAGAGTCAATTTGCAATTTCTGAAGAAAAAAATCTCTCAGAAAATATTATTTTGCAAATTTAATCTAGCAATCTAGCAACTTATCTCGTAATATAAATTTTCATTAAAACTTTGATAATAAAAATAGCAACTTTTAAAAAAGATGAAACAATTGATTGCATGTTGCGGATTAGATTGCGAAAATTGCGACGCCCGCATAGCCACTGTCGAAAATGACAATGAGTTAAGAGAAAAAACCGCTCAGAAGTGGAGTTCAATGAACAATGCACCGAAAATTACAGCAGCAACCATAAATTGCATGGGTTGTCGTGTAGACGGAGCCAAATTTGCATATTGCAGTGATTATTGCGAAATCCGCAAATGCGTACACGAAAAGGGGTTTAATACCTGCGGCGACTGCAAAGAATTGGATAATTGCCAGATAGTTGGTCCTGTTTTTGAGCATGCACCCAGCGCTAAAGAAAATCTATTATCCTAGACATCAAAAGGACTTCTACAAGGGTTATTTTGGTAGCTCTTGTAGTGCATTATTTAAGAATGGGGCGTTCAATTTAAAACATTAAATGGAATCCTTTCTTACGTGAATTATTGTATCTCTCAATTTCCAAAGACAAAGACTTTTTTAACTGTATAGCCATAAAGTCAAGAAAAGGAGTATTATGTTCTTCATCCTGCGATTGCTGCAAAGAAAGAATATAATCATCTCTATCTTCCTTAAATATTTTAGTAGGAAAAAGCCCATAAAAAAACTGCAAATAATTCATTAACAAACGAGAAGTTCTTCCATTACCATCCACCCAAGGATGAATTGTAACAAGATTAAGATGCACATTAAAACTTAAATTATACTGTTCTTTTAATGAAGCCGCAGATTTCAACCGACTGTTTATAGTAGTACAAAATTCCTCCATCTTAACAGGAACCTTCAAGTAGTTCATATAAGAGCGCCCACCAACACCGGCCGTCACCCCACATAGACGATACTCACCTTTTGAAGAATCAAACGAACCAGCAATTGTACTATGCACACTACCAGTGGTCCGCATAAGCATTGCGTTTAAATTCTGCAAGAATGTTGGGGTAATAACAATATCCAGCTTAGCTTCTGCCATCGCAAATTCATAGGCTTGTTTTAAATCTTCATTCATCAAGTGATGAACCAACGGTTTACCTTTAGCCGTTATCCCTTCATCAAAAAGAAGCTGAGTTTCCATTTCCGTAAGAGTAGACCCTTCAATAGCAGTAGAATGAGTAATAAGCGAATAGAGATAGTACTTTTCATAGTCTACCGATTGACTAATACCAAGATTTATAAATTCTTGATTTAGGGTTTCTATTTCTTTCCAAATATCGTTTGTCATAACTAAATATAACGCTCATATTATTTTTGTAAAATTAGATAGAATTCATTCACATGCAAGAAAATCAGCATCTATTTTGAAATTTTTTGCATGTATAGGGAAAATATGGGAAAAATTCAGCAAAAAAAAGCCTCTAAATCAAATGATTTAGAGGCTTTTTGTACCCAGAGCCGAACTACTAAAAGCACATTCAGACACCTTCAACTTAAATTCAAAAGCACTATTAATCAATGAATTACATATTTTATAAAACAATACAAAGGTAATTAAATATAATCAAATAACAAAAATGTTTCAGTAAATGTTTCAGTAAAATATAAAAGACTATATTTGTATCAGGATATTAAAATATACAGATATGGCAACTTCATTCACATTTGAGCTAAGCAGCAAGCCCAACAGAAAAGGAGGATATGTAATTTACCTTCGGATTACTCAAAACAGAAAACTGAAAAGGGTAAAAACATCTATTGAATTAAAAAGAAAAACAGATTTTAACCCCAAAGCAAAACAGGAAAATTGGATTAGAACCTCAGAACCAAACTATAAAAGCTGGAATGAGGCACTTTCTAAAGAACTGGAGAAGGCGAAAACAACCTATCGGGAATTAAAAGAAGATGGGCTGGCAACATCAGAAAAGATCATATCTACAATTCAGGCAGGGGAAAAAACTTCTTCCTTTCTTCAATACGCAAAGGATAGAACAAATGAAATCTATCAGGCTGGAGGCTTCAGGAACTGGAAGAAGTATAATGGCTTTATAAACAAATTAGAAGGCTTCCTGACTGACAAGAAGGGGAACTGTAAAGACCTGACATTTTCAGAATTAACCCCTTCCCTATTATCTAAGTTTGAAGTGTATCTTCACACACTAAAAAATGAAAGACAGCCCGAAAAGAAACTACACCCAAACACTATTCAGGTAAACTTCAACATCTTTAAAACAATAGTAAACAGAGCTATTGAAATAGAAGGATTAATAAAGCCTGAAAAGAATCCTTTCATGGCATTTTCGTATAAAGGAGTTAAGACAGCAAAGGAGAAATTAAATGGAGATGAAATAAAGCTAATAGAAGCACTTTCTTTGTCTGAAGGTAGTCTTTTATGGCATTGCAGAAATTACTTCTTATTTAGTTTCTATTGCGCTGGAATCAGAGCAGGAGATCTTATACAGTTAAGATGGTTAAATATAACATCAGAAGGAAGACTGGAGTATGAAATGGGGAAGAATCATAAATATAGAGATGTTTATCTGATTGATAAAGCAAAAGACATTCTAAAATGTTATTATAAAGAAGAATCCAATCCCTCAGATTACATATTCCCTTTATTAGATAATAAAGCTTCTTATTCAAAAGCAATCACACAGGAAGACAAAGACACTTTACCCCCTGATCTAAAAGTTAAGCTATACAATCAAATAGGAGCTAAAAATGCACTGATAAACAAAAGCCTGAAAAAGCTGGGAGAAATGGCAAAAATTGAAAAACATATATCTTTCCACATTGCCCGACACAGTTTCGCAAAAGTCGCAAAAGATAAGCATATAGATAATTTGAACCTAAAAAGTTTATTTGCTCACAGCTCAGTTAAAATCACTGAAGGATATATGGGAGACTTCGACACTTCAAACAATGACAAAGCAATGGTGACTATATTTGAGGAAAAAGAATCCCCAAAAGATAAACTAAAAGCCTTACTGGAAAAGATGAATACGGAAGAAATAGAAGCCCTTCTTCAGGAAGTCAAAAAAGAATAACCCTCTTTATTATTAGCAAAAAGGGGAAGAAATCATACCTTTTCAATTAATCAGAAAATTAATCTTAAACAGAATAAGAACACTTTATGTTTCCGATAAACCTTTATTAAAGACAACAAACAGAACTAATGATCCCCAAAAAAGTAGAACCAAATTTTATTTGTATTATTTTACAATAAATAATTATTATACCCTATATTATTCACACCAAGACCGCCTACTTTCCCCATTAACAAATAAAATATATAAAATTTGCATGCTTTTACAAATCTAATGTTTTATGAATTTTATTTGCCATTTTTATCTTTGTTACATTAAATTGCCATATCTTTGCCATAAATAATTAAAATTACATTAATAATCAAATTTTATAAATAATGGAAAATGTAAACAAGGCTACACAGTTAGCAATGGCAGTAATCCCAGAATCATTCCTGAATGAAGTTAAACAGGAACTGGGAGAAGTTAAGAACCTTCTTCAAAAGAAATCAGAAGAAGAAGTAAACAATCAGTGGATTGAATCAGCAGAAGTCAGAAAGATGCTGGGAGTATCACAAAAGACATGGCAAACCTATCGGGATAAAAGAGTAATCCCCTTCAGTCAGTTTGGTTCTAAAATCTACGTAAAGAGAAAAGACCTTAACAAGTTTATGGAAGATCATTACATAAGTAGTAACAACTAAAAGAAAGGGATATTAAAATGGAGAAGCAATTTATAGAATCAGTTGTTAAGACATCTGTATACAAAAGAAAAGAAAACACTGCTACGAGTTATTACAGGACCTCAGGAGAAAGAATACTTCCTGAAAGGCTATCTATCAGCAGAGAATCACAAATGAACCAGACAGCCAACAAAGGCAGAAATTTACAAAACAAGGTAATAGGACAATTACTGGGAACATTCAAGAAGTCAGAGTTTTCACCTCTAAAACAAAATAAGCCTTATAATATAAGGACTAATATTTGGGAAGACAGCAATTACCCCCTACTTATCGGATATGGCACTATCGGAATAAGCAATGAAGCTGGGAAAATAGACAGACAGTCAGATACTGGAGATTTGATAGTATTATACAGTTCGGACAGAAATTGGGATGAAATAGAAATCTATTTTTATACTGGGGCAGTAATGGAGAAGGATTCTATTATGACTTATTTATCTCAAAGAGCTCAAGTAGCTTAATAAACAAAAGGGGCAATACACACCAGTAAAGCCCCTTTTATCAGGATATTAAAATGATTGACTATATAGAATTAACCAAACATCTTCAGAACAAAGATAAACCATTTACGGGATATTTGCAACAAGAAGCAACATATTCTACTGGCTGGATAAAATACTTTGTAGAAGGATGTAGAAAGTTAGAAATTTGGTGGAATCCTGATATCAAGTCTTTAAAATTGAAAGGAAGTCCATTATATTTCATTCAGGGACATAACTTCACATGGAATAAAACTTCATTTGTTGAGGCTATAAAGTACATCGGAAAGAGTATTCAAATTAATTTATTTGATGGGTTTATAGATGTTTTAGAGTATGGAACTATTATGCAAATAACCACACCACCAAAACATATTATATCAGGACATCAGGCAGGTAAGGAGCTGGATATGATAGAAAGACCAAAAGATAAAGGAAATATAAGATATTTTAATGATAAGTTAGTTACTCTAAAACTTTATGATGCAGGAAAGAACATAATTCACAAACAAGGAATGACTATACAAGGAATCATACAAGACACTGGCTGGGACAAAAAAGGTTACTATCTGAAGTTTGAAGCCCATTACAACAAGCCTTATATCAGCCTCAACAATGGAAAAGGAATCACACTAGCTTCCCTTCTTCTTCCCGAATGGGAAGCAAAACTAAAAGAAGATTTATTTATTCAATACAAAAGACTGGAGCTTATGAAATCAATTAAAACACCAACTTCCAAAAATGATTTATATTCAAGTGATATAATATTAATCACACTGGCAGAAATTGCGCAGAATCAAGGAAAAGACATTAAAGGAATGATATATGATAGAATTAATTCAATTCCTAAAAATGTATTATCTTATGAAGATAAGAAAGCTCGAAAGAAACAAATTAAAACAATGCTGGAAAAATTAGAAACATCTGAAGTAAATGAATATAGCATATCGGACAAACTGGAAACAGCATTAATGGAGTAACCCTCTTTATTAATAGCAAAAAAGGGAAGAAATCATACCTTTGTGAACTTGATCACTTTTTAAATATTGATATAAAGTTAGTCAATGACCTACGTATTACGTACTACATAGATATCAAATATTAATTGATGACCTTAATTTAAATAAGTCCATCTATAACAATTCAATAATTGCACTAATTATACTCTATAAAAGAACACATAAGAAGTACATTAATGCAAATAAATAAGTCTACACTACGGTAATATTAGGATAAGGGTACACCAATGTTACACTAAGGGTACGGCAATATTAGGACAAGGTTACTACAAGGGTAAATGTGTTTGAGAACCTTACAAAACCGTACATTCAAAATTTAAAAAAGCACTATAAAAAGATAAGCTCAAATTTGAGCCGATATTTTATACTACCGAACATTATACAATAGTTATGAGGTAGTTTCAAATTACCCCATCTATAACAATTCAATAAAGGGTATAGATTCAATCGACACCCTATAACAATTCAAGAAAGGAAGTAACTTCAAATTACACCCTTTAAAAATTCAATAATTGCACTAATTACACACTATAAAAGAAGGAAAAAAGGCAAATGTTTCGGTAATGTTTCAGTAGAAAAATAGAAAAGCCCTGTAAATGTTTAGTTTACAAGGCTTTATTTATTCTATCAAGTACCCAGAGCCGGGATCGAACCGGCATGGAAGTGAATCCACTGGTGTTTGAGACCAGCGCGTCTACCAATTCCGCCATCTGGGCGAATTGCGAGTGCAAAGATACAGCTTTTTTCTATATTTGCAAGACTTGAACTAAAAAAAGATGAAAAAAAGAGAATTAGGTTAAGATGAATATGCTTTTTATAAAATTAATAGTACCTTAGCGGAAACTTTTAAAATAGCTATTATCATGACAAACAGCAATAATTATTGTGTAATCATGGGTGGAGGTATAGGAAGTCGTTTCTGGCCTTTCAGTCGTAAAAGTCTCCCCAAACAATTTCTTGATTTTTTTGGAACAGGACGTTCTCTACTACAACAAACTTATGATCGTTTCAGCAAAATTATACCTGCAGAAAACATATTTATTGTAACCAATGATTTATACTCTTCGTTGGTTAAGGAACAACTACCACAGTTATCACAAGATCAAATCTTATTAGAGCCAACTCGCAGAAACACAGCGCCTTGCATTGCATGGGCGTCATATCATATTCAGGCTATAAATCCAAATGCGAATATAATAGTAGCTCCATCCGACCATCTGATTTTAAAAGAAGGTGAATTCCTGGAAGCTATAGAAAAAGGCTTGAAATTTGCAGCCAATTCTAACAACCTGCTTACATTGGGTATCAAACCTAACAGACCAGAAACTGGTTATGGCTACATTCAGATTGACGAGCAAAAAGACGGTGATTTTCATAAAGTAAAAACATTTACAGAAAAGCCTGAATTAGAGCTCGCTAAGGTTTTTTTGGAAAGCGGTGAATTCTACTGGAACTCGGGTCTATTTATCTGGAATGTAAATTCTATATTAAAAGCGTTCAATGAACTCTTACCCGAATTAGTAGCCAAACTATCAGTCGGCAATAACATTTATGCAACCGAGAATGAGAAAGCATTTATTGATGAAAATTTCCCGGCATGCCCTAATATCTCAATAGACTTTGGAATAATGGAGAAAGCAGACAATGTTTATGTTTTAATGGGTGATTTTGGATGGTCAGATCTTGGAACATGGGGATCACTCTATGATTTATCATCAAAAGACGAAAACAATAATGTTTCTCTTAAATGTGAGACATTAATGTACAACTGCAAAAATAACATTGTTGTATTACCAGAGGGAAAATTGGCAGTGCTTCAGAATATGGAAGATTATTTAATTGCAGAATCAGATAACGTTTTGTTAATCTGCAAGAAAGATGAAGAACATGCTATACGTAAGTTTGTAAACGATGCCCAAATAAAGATGGGCGAAGATTATATTTAAAATATCAACTATAAAAAAAGAATGCGCGTGATTATAATCATGCGCATTCTTTTTTTATAAATCGACCTTATTGTTCTCCCAAGCTGTTTTAATAGCAGAAGCTATCGCAACGAATTCTTCGTCAGACAGTTTTTGTTTAGGATTTGAAATAACCATATCTGACTCCTTGTTAATTGGAATAAGATGAATGTGAGCGTGAGGAACCTCCAGTCCCATTACTGCAACACCAACTCTTTTACAAGGAATAGCTTTCTCAATAGCCTTAGCTACACTTTTTGCAAAAAGGTGCATAGCTGCCAATTCTTCATCTTCAATATCAAAAATATAATCTACTTCACGTTTAGGAATAACTAATGTATGTCCCTTAACCAAAGGATTTATATCAAGGAAAGCAAAGAATTTATCGTTCTCAGCTATTTTATAGCTAGGTATCTCGCCCGCTGCAATTTTACTAAATATTGTCGCCATCGTTCTATTGAAATTTAGAGAGAAATATTCATCACTTCAAGAGAAATCTTTCCTTGTGGAACTGTTATTTCTGCTATATCTCCTACTTTTTTTCCAAGAAGTCCCTTAGCAATCGGAGTTTTAACAGACAACTTGCCTTCTTTCAGATTAGCTTCGCTTTCAGAAACAATAGTGTATACCATCTTCATTCCGTTCTTAACATTCTTGAGTTCTACCTTATTCAGAATCTGAACAGAATCTGTCTTCAATTTAGACTCATCAATAATTTTAGCGTTGCCAACAATATTCTTCAACTGACTAATTTTCATTTCAAGCATACCTTGTGCTTCTTTTGCCGCATCATATTCTGCGTTTTCAGACAAGTCACCTTTATCTCTTGCTTCACCAATCTGTCTTGAAATCTCAGGACGATTTACAGTTTCGAGAATTCTCAGTTCCTCAACTAATTTCTTGTAGCCTTCTTCTGACATATAAGCCATATTAATCCTCCTATTTTAATTAATTAATAATATTCTTTTTAAGCAATAAGTAATTTAACGGTCATATAAACAAAAAAGAATTCCAACATAGATATGTCGGAACCCTCTTTCTATTTAAATACTTTGCAAAGATAAGATTTTAAATAACACATGTCAAGCAAATTGGTATGCTTTGTAACATGTTTTACATAAAAGTCCTATATATTAGCAAATTAAAGAAGTTTTTGCAATCCAGATTCTATATTTTTAAGACTTTCAAAACGTGAATTAAGCTCGTTATTCTTATTAATCAAGAACAGAGTAGGCACATTCTTTATATTATACAATGAAATATATCTTGATTGTGGTCCATCTTCATCACGAACACAAATCCAAGGTAATTTGTCTGTTACTGTTTTCCAATAATGCTCGTCGGCATCTAAAGAAACCTGATATATCTGCAAACCTTTGGATGCATATTTATTGTACAGCTCACGTAAGTTAAGATTATGTTCAGCAGAAGCCTGACTCTGGTAAACTACAAAATCCAATAACACAACCTTACCTTTTAATTGACTTAACTTCCGAGAAACGCCTTCTACATCTTTCAAATCAATATCTATTAATCCCGCTTCAGAAATCTTATTTATTGGAATTTGCAGCGTTTTTCGTTTCGCAGGTCTGGTATTCTTCAATCCCTTGATAACAACATTATATAAATTTTTTGTTCTTACAGCATTTGGATATGCATTGGTTAAACTTGTAGCCACAGCCTGGAAACATTTAATATCTTCCTTACTATTCATAGGGTCGAAAGCATAATAATCTCCAATTCTCTGAAAAAGTGCAAAATAAGCATAAGTCATATTAGGAGCAGCAAAAATATATTTAGTTTTCACCTTATCTTTATATCTGCTTATCATGCCAGAAACGCTATCCTGAAATATATCATTTGTAATCTTATTTTGTTGAGCATCTTTTACTAGTCCATCAATTTTGTTTTGAAGATCAATCTGCATTAATGTCAGCTCTTTTATTTTTGCACAGTTCTCTGATCCAGTAATAGTATATCCGGTTGAAAAATCACCATATTTAGCATTAAGATCGATGGTCTCAGTGCTATCAACAGAAAAATTGACTACTTTCTCATCAATTCTCAATCGATAAAATTCCGGAGATTCCGGACGCAACTGTTTAAAACTAAATTCTCCATCACTTTTCAATTTAACAGAATCAAGTGCTTCAATTCCTTCAATGCCTGAAGCTTCAAGATACAACATTTTTCCTTCGGCATCAGATACAGTTCCTTTGATATTGAATTTGGGCTCTTTGTTACAAGATGCTAAAACAAGAGCTCCAAATATGAATAAACTAATTTTTTTCATGATATAATTCTATAATTCGAACGGTTAATTTGTCATTAATGAGTTGCAAATATAGCCTTTTTCACGTTTAGACAAAGCATTTACTTATCTACTTCTCTTTAAAAAACGAAAAAAAACGATTTTACAGTAACTTTTTCACTCATTTACACCGTCTTAGAAATAAGAAATATATATCTTTGCCATAATTTTGAAAGAAAGAAATAGATAAAACAATTTTTATGATCAACCCAATTGTTAAAACAATCGAGCTAGGAGATGGAAGAACCATCACACTCGAGACGGGAAAATTGGCAAAACAGGCAGACGGTTCTGTAATGCTTCGCATGGGTAACACCATGTTGCTAGCTACTGTTTGTGCCGCTAAAGATGCAGTTCCCGGAACAGATTTTATGCCCTTACAGGTAGAGTACAAAGAAAAATACGCAGCATTTGGCCGCTTCCCTGGTGGTTTCACAAAGAGAGAAGGTAGAGCTTCTGATTATGAAATCCTTACCTGTCGCCTTGTAGACCGCGCTCTACGTCCATTATTCCCAGACAACTACCATGCAGAAGTTTATGTAAACATTATCCTTTTCTCTGCAGATGGTGAAGATATGCCCGATGCTTTAGCAGGACTTGCTGCTTCTGCAGCATTAGCTGTTTCAGACATACCTTTCAACGGACCTATTTCTGAAGTACGTGTTGCACGTATCGACGGTAAGTTTGTTGTTAACCCAACTTTCTCTGAACTTGAAAAAGCCGACATGGATATCATAGTTGCTGCAACTTATGATAACATCATGATGGTTGAAGGTGAAATGAAAGAAGCTTCAGAAGCTGAACTATTGGAAGCAATGAAAGTTGCTCACGAAGCAATCAAAGTGCATTGCAAGGCTCAAATGGAACTAGCTGAAGCTGTAGGTTCAACTGTTAAACGTGAATATTGCCACGAAGTAAACGATGATGAACTTCGCAAAGCTGTTCATGAAGCATGCTATGATAAATCATACGCTATTGCAGCATCAGGAAATAGAAACAAGCACGAACGTGAAGATGCGTTCAATGCTATCCGCGATGAATTCAAAGCTCAGTTATCTGAAGAGGAATTAGCTGAAAAGGGAGCTTTGATCGACAAATATTATCACGATGTAGAAAAAGAAGCTATGCGTCGTTGCATTCTTGATGAAGGCAAACGTCTTGACGGAAGAAAGACTACCGAAATTCGCCCAATCTGGAGTGAAGTAGGTTACTTACCAGGACCTCACGGATCTGCGATCTTTACCCGTGGTGAAACTCAATCTCTGACTTCTGTTACTTTAGGTACCAAGATGGATGAGAAAATCATTGATAATGTATTGGCAAAAGGAAAAGAACGTTTCTTGTTACACTATAATTTCCCTCCATTCAGTACAGGTGAAGCAAAAGCTCAACGAGGCACAGGCCGTCGCGAAATCGGACACGGAAACCTTGCTCACATGGCTTTAAAAAATATAATCCCAGATAACTATCCTTATGTAGTTCGTGTAGTATCTGAGATTCTTGAATCAAACGGTTCTTCTTCAATGGCTACTGTATGTGCCGGAACATTAGCTCTTATGGATGCTGGTGTGAAGATTAAGAAACCAGTTTCTGGTATCGCAATGGGATTAATCAAGAATGCAGGCGAAGATAAATTTGCTGTATTATCTGATATCCTGGGTGATGAAGACCACTTAGGCGATATGGACTTCAAGGTTACAGGAACAAAAGACGGTATTACTGCTACTCAGATGGATATCAAGGTAGACGGACTTTCTTTTGATATTCTGGAACAAGCACTGAGTCAAGCTAAAGAAGGTCGTATGCACATTCTTGGTAAGATGATGGAAACAATTCAAGAGCCTCGTGCTGACTTGAAAGACCATGCTCCACGTATTGAAACATTGATTATTCCTAAAGAATTCATTGGTGCAATTATCGGCCCTGGTGGAAAAATCATTCAAGGAATGCAGGAAGAAACTGGCGCAACTATCACTATCGAAGAGATTGAAGGTGTTGGTAAAATTGAAGTTTCAGGAACAAATAAAGCTGCTATTGATAATGCAATGCGCTTAATCAAGGGTATTGTTGCAGTACCTGAAGTTGGTGAAGTTTATAAAGGCAAAGTACGCTCAGTTATGCCTTATGGTGCATTCGTAGAATTCCTTCCAGGAAAAGACGGATTACTTCACATCTCTGAAATTGACTGGAAACGTCTGGAAACAGTTGAAGAAGCTGGAATCAAAGAAGGCGACGAAATTGAAGTTAAGTTAATCGACGTTGATTCTAAGACTGGTAAGTTCAAACTTTCTAAGAAAGCTTTAATGCCACGTCCACCAAAGAAAGAAGATAAGTAATTAAATACTTCCTTATATAACGAAAGGGGTTGTTCAAAATGAACAACCCCTTTTTTATGCTTTTCCGGGTCTCCTCTAAATCTGTTTTCAAAGATTCATTTCCCGGAAATTTAATTTTAGTTTTGACAATAATACCTTCGCTTACTTAGTCAATTCATAGAGCCGAAGAACCGATGGTTGAGGAAGTTTACCTGTTCGTTTCTGATCACGATTAGGCGACAGAGCCTCCCAGCGAAGTATATACTGACTGTTCTTTTTGCTAGCTCCTGAATCTTTTATCTTATAAACCAACATGCCCGGAAATGCAGAATCCGGAGTCTCCATCTCTTTTGGATAAACAGAAGGAATAGGTTCTTCACCTAAAGGAGCAAATTTACTCTCACTGGCAATAATCTGAGCATCTTTCAAGTTAAGTCGATGATATCCCATTGTTACCTTTCCGTCTTTCACAACAGGAGCATCAATTAATAACTCATTGACAATAGTTCCACCACCTTTGAAATCCCAACGGTAATCCCAGTTGGTTTGCTTTACTGAATTCCACTTTCCACCTTCATTGCGTGATAAGTAAAGCTGTGTATTCCCTTTATCATCATATTTATGATAACCAATCATTACCCGATTAGAAGAATCAAAACCGAGCTTTATTCCTATGTTAATAAGACCACTTCTCTCAGGTGTAGCATCAACAACCAGACAACTATCTTTCAATGTGATCGGAAAACCAGCTTTCTCTCCATTTACACTTTCCCAGTGAATAAGATCTTTGCTACGTGCATAAGAGAGCGTATGATTACTTGAGCAATCAGGAGTTTCTCGCCACACCCATAATAAATGGAAATATCCATCCGGACCAAGAATTGGTCCCTGCATATAGGCATTTCGTTCTCCCTCACCATCAATTAAAGGTTTATCAATAAGTCTGCTCCAGGTTTGAGAAGATACATTCAACTCATTAAACACTTCATATCCATTGCCACTACGACCATATCGATAATGAAAAAGAGTTTCACCTTTCGGACCATACATAAACTCCGGATAAGTAGTAACATCCTCTTCCTTCCCCGTCATCTTATGAAGAGCCTGAATAGAAGTTATATCCCAAGGTTTAGCACTTTTAAAATAAACAAGAGGAGAAGAGTGCATATTTCCTACTACATGAATATATCCGGCTTCATCCACAAGTAATGAGATGTAATTATGACTATCCCAAGGCACTTTTGTATCCAAGGACTTATAACTCCACTTTTTCTGATTCAGCTTACGGGAAGCCACAACCATCTGATGAGTAGTATCATAGTAAGCCACATACTGATAATTGCCCTTAGTATAAAGAGCAAAGTTCACCGGAAAATCAGCCGGGACTTTTGCTATATCTACAACTCTTTTAATCTTTAATTTACCCTGTTCAGCTACTTTCGACTGATTCAAATGAGCCGCTTTTGCAGTAGCTAAAAGAACAGCCCCCTCAAAAGAGGAAGCTGTTTGAGCCGTTGCTGATATTACAGCGGCAAATAATAAGGTCGAATATAGAATTCGTTTAATACCCATCATCTTAATTAAATTATCTCCAATACAACAATCGACTTAGCTGGCATCTTCACCTTTAAGCCTTGTTTAGTAATTTTTGCATCCTTAAATTCCTTTGGCTGAACCTTTTCAGGAGCACCAAATTCATTATAATCATCTACCTCTTTAGAAGTAAGGATACGGCCACTTACCTTCGCAGCTTTTAATGAAGGAATATTAATATCCACTTCTTCAGCATTGTCAATATCTGGATTTGCAATTGTTATATGTATAGTTCCCTTAGCATCTTTAGACGCAGAAGCACTCAACATAGGAACCGCACGATTCTTTTCTAGTTTCATTGTATCACAAGAAAGAGTAAGCGGAAGGTAAGTAGCATCCTGATGTACTTTATACATATCAAATACATAGTAAGTTGGAGTAAGCACCATTTGCTTTCCTTTGGTGAGAATCATTGACTGAAGCACATTAACAACCTGAGCAATATTAGCCATTTGAATACGATCACCATATTTATTAAATACATTCAAGGTAAGAGCAGCTACAAAAGCGTCACGCAAAGTATTCTGTTGAAAAAGGTGTCCAGGATTTGTACCCGGTTCTACATCCCACCAAGTTCCCCATTCATCGACCATCAATCCAATTTTCTTCTTTGCATCATATTTATCCATGATAGCAATGTGCTTCTTCACAACATCCTCTATTTCCAAACATTTGCCTAGAGTCCAGTAGTAATCATCCTTTGAGAATTTAGTAGCAGAACCTTTGCTTCCATCCCATCCTTTCACAGTATAATAATGAAGAGACACGCCATCCATCTTATTACCAATTTTCTTCATCAGAGTCTCTGTCCAGTCATAATCATAATCACTGGCACCACTGGCAATCTTGAACAACTTATTATCGTCATAATTTCTGCAATAAGTAGAATAACGACGGTACAAATCAGCATAATAAGCAGGTTCCATGCTTCCTCCGCAACCCCAGCTTTCGTTTCCTACACCCAGGAACTTAACTTTCCAGGCTTTGTCACGACCATTTTTACGACGAAGATTAGCCATAGGACTATCGCCATCGGAAGTCATGTATTCCACCCATTTTGCAAGTTCTTCCACAGTACCACTACCTACATTTCCACTAATATAAGGTTCACAGCCCAGCAGTTCGCAAAGATTAAGGAACTCGTGTGTACCAAAGCTATTATCTTCTATTGTACCTCCCCAGTTATTATTAACCATCTTAGGACGATTCTCTTTAGGCCCGATACCATCCGTCCAGTGATATTCATCGGCAAAGCATCCACCCGGCCAACGAAGATTTGGAATCTGTAAATTCTTTAAAGCGCCCAACACATCTGTACGATAACCTTTCGTGTTTGGAATATCAGAATTTTCCCCTACCCAAAGTCCACCATAGATACAACTGCCAAGGTGTTCGGCAAAATGGCCGTAAATGTGTTTACTGATTTTTTGTGTTCCTTGTTCAGGATTAATTTCGATTGTAGCTTTCTTCTGCGCGGAAAGAGATAAGCTTGCGGCAAGCAAAGTGCCTAAAAGAAGCGATTTCCTCATGTCTTTAAAAGTATTAAATATATTTATAATGATATCATAACAAATTATACATTACAAATATAACTACTTTCAACCAATATATGGTTCAAATAAGGAGCATTTGAGTAGACAAATGTATCAAAAGCACAAATTTAATCGATTATTAGTTGCTTTATAAGCACTGCTATTTTGTGATAGATAAAAAATTAGCGAGATTGTTTATCTCGCTAACAAAATATAACTAAGCCTTCCTGGCTCTTCGCCCAGCACATGCCTGCATGTTGGTTTTTCCTGGTTTAAAGAATGCCTGTCTGATTGCTTTCTCAAAACTTTCATGCATGCTTGATTTACCAAATTTAGGAATCACCGGTTTGGTTGTTTTTCCTGGTTCGGGAAGGACAGATCTCGGCATTTTTTCTCCCCCAAAGTTCGGCAATATCCTGGTAATGAATTTCCCGAGATTGCTCATCTTCGATTTTTTCTCCATGATAAATTGAGTTTAAATATAAATACCCTTGTATTTATGTAACGCTCCTATTTTGCATTTGTTCGGTAAAAAGCTGATAAATTAAACCCGTCTGATATTATAAAAAAAGGAATATTTAACCGTTTTTACATTCATAAGCGGAGCAAATGCACTTTCTTTGCAGAGAAAGAATGAAGCATAAACATTATTTAAATGAAGTTTAAAGTAAACAACAAGCAATTACTTCTCTTAGCTGGAATGGTATGGATAGTGGCCGGAATTAACATCTTAAGAATTGGCATTCTCACATGGCTCACAGACTCCCAATGTTGGTTATTTAAAGCAGGAGAGGCAACCATTGTTTTCCTTCTCTTTTTCAATCTGATATTCAGAAGGCTATATATAAAACATACAAACCGAATTTGCAAGAAAGCCAATAATAACCATCTGCTTTCATTCTTCGATCTCAAAGGATGGATCATTATGCTTTTTATGATCACCCTCGGAGTTACAGTCCGCAAGTTCCAACTCCTACCAAACTCTTTTATCTCGGTATTTTATACCGGACTCTCTACAGCTTTGATTATTACCGGTATTCTATTTTTCCGCAAAGGTATCAGTTAAAAGTCAAAATCATCTTCCACATCTTCCACTAAAACGAACGAAACGCCATTGCAGAAAGGCTTTCAGCTGGTAGCAGATAAAATTATTCAACCAATCATCTGCTACTAAATCCGGTTTATCTGCTACAAACCAAGGCTATCTGCCACTAAATTCAGCACTCCACAGCATCATAGTAAGGTACTCTCACTTATAATTGGGTGAGAAATGTTCAGCTTTAAATAGCAAGATCAAACTGAACATAGCTTGTGGTAATAAGCATATTAACTACTTTCCCCAGATAAATTAACCAAATTTGCAAAGAAACTTAAGTAAGCCCTCGGCCGTGGGCCCATGGGTTCATGAATGAAGGCCCATGAGTTCTTGGCTGGAGACTTATGGGTTCTCGAATGCGGGCTTACTTAGATAAAATGCAAGAAATGGTTAGCTCTTTATATAAGACGCTATACATTAGTAAGCTAAATAAGCTGTTGATTTCAGAATTATAACGCAATCTGAAAAACTAATTGGTGGCAGATAACTGTTTTTTGTGGGAGATGATTTGTACGGAAAGTTTATCTTCCACTAAGCTATTATATTATAGTTCAATGCTTTGACGCCTATTTGGTAGCAGGTGGCAGATAAAGTGATGAAAAAAAATATTTATTTGTAGTTGATAACTTTGCTGGGGGAAGTTTATGATGAATACCTGTTCATCCAGCTTTTAATGTTCCAGAAATTAAAGAAAGTATCAGAGCTGGCATCAGAGTTAATCAGTTGTTATTTAAAGATATAGATGATTTAATTGCATTTACTAACGGAGCTGACATTTTACTTGCCGAAGCTTTACATACAAAAGTAAAAGAAATGCTTATTGCTACTGATTCCTGGATAAGTAGAGAAGGAGTATTTGAAAGAATCGGTCTGACAAATCAATCATTTAATAGAAAGAAGTTTTTAGACCCCTTACTGGATACTGGATGGATTGAAATGAAATATCCCGATAATGTAACACATCCCGAACAACGATATAAAATATCGGAATCGGGCAAACTATTACTCGAAATTATCAACAAGTAAACATTAAAAAGCATATCTCAAAATTTATTAAAAGAGGATACTTAGAAGAAATTACTAAAATCAATGCTTTGCAGAGTCTTTAATTAATCCAGATAAATATTTAACACATATATTGAAAATAAAAAAACAAACAAAGCTATATAAGTATAAATTAAGTTTTTATATTTGTGACAAATCAATGTTAAGTATTATATATTATTCATGTTATTAATGAACAGAATAAATATAACATGATCGCAATTATAAATCATTAAAACATTTAGCAATGGATGCCTTAGAACAAATCAAAAATGAAATTACGTCATTGTACAATGACTTTTATGAGAAGAATGCAATTGATCCCAAAGAAGGAATTTGGCACAATGCACCAGAAGGAAAAGAACTTCGATTTGCAACTATGCCACACATAGGAAATCATTATGCAAAAGCTGACATGAAAATATTATTTGTAGGACTTGACATTGGAATGGAGGAAGAAAAATACATTATTCCTTTAAAGTATCGTAGAGATTGCTTTGTACATGAAATCAAAAACTGTCCAAATGCTCACGTATCAGGAATGATGATAACTACTTTATTTCTTCAACGTGAAAAATATACTGAATTATGGAATAAAGTTTTAACACACCGCAATCTGCAAAACAGGGCGATAATAAATAAAATGCGAGATAGCTTCCCTTCTATTCTTGATAATGTGGCTCAAACAAACTTCTATAAATTTGTTACTGTAGGTCGTACTTCTCGAACAGGCGCGAGCGACAGACAATTCTTTGGTGATGAACAAGGAAAAATAGAAGATCTTTTTCTTAAGGAGGTAAAAATACTAAATCCAGATATTATTTGGTTTCAAGGAAAAGAATTTGAAGGATATTCAGTTTATCGCGAACTTAAAAAAACTTCAAAAAAAGTGATCGTATCTTGTCATCCTTCATATATAAGGGCATGCACACCTAATTACATAATAGAACTAACAAAAAACATAGAAAAACAATAACACAGCAATCATTAGAAAAAGTAAAAACCAATTTCCGGTATAATCTTACTTTTGCAGGTGGACCATGATCATATTTTAAATTGAGGGTAGAAATAAAATAAGCTCTGTAAACCATTGATTTACAGAGCTTACCAAGCTTACACCTCTTATTAAACTTATTCATTTTGAGAACTATTAATCACATATCTTCAATATCCAAACAAAGAGAATTAATTTCGTACTTACTCAGTACCTTATTCTTCAATACCTCAACCTTATTTTCGAGTAATTGAGGCTTAAAGTTCTTTTTCTGCCTCTTTACCTCAGCGACTAATGCTTTTTTGTTGTCAAGCGTAACGGCAACAATATCCACTTCGTTTTGATCGCCCTTTGGTTCCCACCACGAACCGATAGCCCTGTATTCAAAACTTTCCTGCAGCTTCTGCTTAAAATATAGCTCAAGTGTTTTGCCTGAATAAGTTGGATAATCATCATTTATTAATTTCGACAAGCCCTCATAGTTTCCTAATTCAATAAGTGTTCTGTTACGTTCAATATATCTGAACCAGAAACGAAGAAAATTATCAGACACCTCGTACCTCACCGTTTGCGAACCTTCCTTGGCAAATAGTGGTCTTTGCTTCTTGATAACCTCGTAAACTGTCTCCAATTTATTCAATTGTCCTCCTATACTTTTCTCGCCCATAAAAGCTTCAATTTGAGATTGAGTATTCATGCCGGATGATATAGCATCTAATATAGAGAAATAATTACCGTACTTCTTACCAAACTCTTGAATTAAAAGATTTCGCCCTTCATCAATAAAAGGAGAATCACTTTGGCAAATGTACTTTATCATTTTATGAATAGTGAGAGCTTTGTTATCTACCAAAAGTTCTACATACTTGGGAACACCACCTGTGTAGGTATAAAGCGCTAGTAATTCATCGTTGGTGTAGTCCGGTTTATAATCGCTCATTATCTCTTTCAACACAGAGGTGGTGAACGGAGTAAGCTTCATCATTGCATCTGCACGACCGAACAGGGGTTCTTTCTTATCCTGAAAGATTTTTATCATGAGCGAATAGACTGATCCGCTTACTATAAGATTAATATGGGTAGTAGTGCGATATTGATCCCAGTAATTCTGAATTTCGCTATATATCGATTCGTTAATGTTAATAAACTCTTGAAACTCGTCAATAACCAATGAAAACTTTTTGGTCTTACCCTGTTCCAACAAGAAGCGGAAAACCTCGATAAAAGAGTTCATCATTGGAACAAATACCGATAATTGTTTTTCTATCTCACTACAAAAGCCTTTGCATAAATCGGCCTCACTCTTTCGGCTCACAAAAAGATAAACAACCGCTTCGTCTTTAAGCGCATTAAGAATAAGCGATGTCTTCCCTATTCTACGTCGTCCCGTAAGCACAGTTAATTTAGAGTGGTCATTGTATGACATTTCTCTTATTCGCTGAAGATCAGCTATTTCTTTGGTACGATTATAAAACTTCATAGCTACTAATTTTTACGGCTGTAAATTTTACCGCTGTTGCAAAGATAACAAAAATGTCTATTTACAAAATAAAGACATCAAATAATTACTTAAAATAAGAGATTGGAGGGGGATAAAATTAAAAAAGCTCCGTAAATTATTCATTTACGAAGCTTTTAAGGATGCACCTTTGTACCCGAAGCGGGACTTGAACCCGCACAGCTGCAATAGCCAAAGGATTTTAAGTCCTTCGTGTCTACCATTCCACCATCCGGGCATCCTTGATAGAGAGAGCGAAAGACGGGACTCGAACCCGCGACCCTAACCTTGGCAAGGTTATGCTCTACCAACTGAGCTACTTTCGCGTTTTAACGGGTGCAAAGATATGACTATTTCCTATATCTGCCAAATTTTTCCTTAACTTTTTTGCGCATTTCTTTAATTACTTACGTAAAGCTTGTCCTGGCTTTGAACTATTACCCTATAATCCTTCAAATATTCAGTGCCCACACCATTGGGAGCACCATAATTATTTAAATCGTATATTGTACCACATTTAGGACATACAGCTTTTCCCAAGCCATCGTTAGTAAGTTCTACTATTACATCACGGCTTGCTTCAACCGGACAGGCTGCGTCATAAGCACAATAGCCATTGTAATATGAATTACCTATAATCAATCCTCCAAACCCAGGCTTTACATTGTGTTCATTCTTGAGCACCAACACAAAATTACCTTGCGACTGTATGGATTGAAACTGAGCTTGCAACAGATTAACTTCAAAGCCAAACCTTCCAACATCCGGAATGCTGGATTCAAAACTATCTCCACATGAAACTGTGCCGAATAGCAATGAAATAAAAAGGATCAGCTTTTTCATTTATTATAAACCTCTATGGCTTTATTGGAGAGATCAGAAAATTGATTTGATTAACTTCGTCATCTGTAAACTCTAAATTCTCTACAGTTTTTAAATTATCGCTTAATTGCTTTACAGAACTTGCACCAACAATTACAGATGTAACCCGTTCGTCTTTGAGAACCCATGCCAAAGCCATCTGAGCAAGAGTTTGCCCTCGATTCTCCGCTATTTCATTCAATTGACGAGCAATTACTATCTTATCTTCTGTTACCTGATCTTTTTTCAGGAATCCTGTAGATTTAGCGGCACGGGAATCTTCAGGAATACCATGTAGGTATTTATTAGTCAGTATACCTTGCGCCAATGGAGAGAATGCAATAAAACCTGCTCCAAATTCGTCTGCCAGAGCCAACGTTCCATTCTCCACTTCGCGGTCGAACATGCTATATCGGGATTGATTTATCAGACAAGGCACACCATTGTCCTTTAGCATCTGATATGCAATTCTGGCTTTTTCGGGTGGATACTTGGAGATACCTGCATAAAGAGCTTTACCTCTTTTTACAATATCGATAAGTGCTTGTATTGTTTCCTCTACCGGAGTAACCCCATCATAACGATGAGAATAAAAGATATCAAAGTATTCGAGACCTGTTCTACGAAGGCTTTGGTCGATGCTTGCCATTAGATTCTTTCGGGAGCTTCCATCACCATAAGGGCCAGCCCACATTTCGTGTCCGGCTTTGGAAGAGATAATCATCTCGTCACGATACCCCTGAAAGTTATTTTTTAAGATTTTTCCGAAGTTTATTTCTGCTGAACCTGGGCTAGGACCATAATTATTTGCTAAGTCGAAATGGGTAACACCATTATCGAAAGCATGTTTAACCATATCGGTAGCAACGCCAAAATCGTCTACATCACCGAAATTATGCCACAGTCCCAAAGAAATACGGGGAAGTAACAGACCGCTGTTTCCGCAATATTTATATTGCATCTTGCCGAAATACCGGTCCTTTGCAGGTTCGTATTCCATAATATTATGTATTAAGATTAAGAATTATCTTCCTAAAAGGTCTTTTTCAGCCTGAATCATTTTATCGAAGTTGAATCCGTCAACAATATTCTGCATTAACAAAGATATTTTTTCGTTGCACAGATTGCCTATACTTCCTTCGTGTGTATGATCAACTGTCTTTCCGTGAGTAAATTTACCTGCTTCGATATCCAGTCCCACTTTCTTATAAGCGTCACGGAAAGGCATTCCTTCCGCAGCAAGACGGTTTACCTCTTCAACACTGAAGATAAGAAGGTATTTATCATCGTCAAGAATATGTTCGTTGACTTTAATTTCGTTCATGATATAAGTTGTCATGTGAAGACAATCTTTCAATTCCTGAAAAGCAGGAATAAAGACTTCTTTTATAATCTGCAGATCTCTGAAATATCCCGAAGGCAGATTATTGGCAATCATCATGATTTGTTGAGGTAATGATTGAATCTTGTTGCATTTGGCACGGGTAAGTTCAAATACATCCGGATTCTTTTTGTGTGGCATAATGCTTGAACCTGTTGTACATTCATCAGGCAACTTCACAAAGTTGAAGTTCTGACTGTTAAACATACAAGCATCAAAAGCCAGTTTTGAGATTGTGCCCGCAATACTTGCAAGGGCAAAAGCTACATTTCTTTCCATCTTTCCGCGCCCCATCTGCGCATAAACCACATTGTAGTTCATAGAGTCGAAGCCTAAAAGATTTGTTGTAAGGGTTCGGTTTAAAGGAAAAGAAGATCCATAACCGGCAGCAGACCCAAGTGGATTGCGGTTACACATTTTAAATGCTGCCTGCAAAAACATCATATCGTCTACCAGGCTTTCTGCATAAGCACCAAACCATAATCCAAAAGAAGAAGGCATGGCTATTTGAAGATGCGTATAACCGGGCATCAGAACCTTTTTATATTTTTCGCTCTGTGATATTAAAACATGAAACAGTTGTTCAACCATATCTGCAATTTCCTGCAGCTGAGTACGGGTAAACAACTTTAAATCCAAAAGAACCTGATCGTTTCTTGAACGGCCACTATGAATTTTTTTTCCTACATCACCTAATTTACGAGTAAGCATCAATTCTACTTGGGAATGAACATCTTCTACGCCTTCTTCGATAACAAATGTTCCATTTTCGGCAGTAGCATAGATGTTCTTCAATTCCTCAAGAAGAAGATGAAGCTCCTCAGATGTGAGCAGATCAATGGTTTGAAGCATAGTAATGTGTGCCATTGAGCCAATAACGTCATGTTTAGCCAGAAAGATATCCATCTCCCGGTCACGACCGACTGTAAATTTCTCAATATCCTTATTTACTTGTACACTCTTCTCCCAAAGTTTCTGCGCCATAATTTTTTGTTTTAATTTTAATAAGGAGTCTTAGATAGCATTTCTGCCATTTTCTCTAATCCATCCTTGAGCGGCTTTTGAATCATTCCTTTAATAAAAGGATTGATCTCAGCCTTAATTGTAAGTTTAATCTTGCACTCTTCGTCAGCCGTTGGTACAATCTGTATCCAAAGATTAAAAGGAAGAGGCGAATTTGTTGTCTCGAACTTAATACACTTCTCAGGCTCACGTTCACAGATACGAAGTGTTATCTTACCAACAGGAGCGATGCTAAAGCTTAAACTGTCTGAATCAAAACTTAAATCCTGAATTTTATCGGCCGGCAAGCGGTCTTTAACTCCTTCCAGATTACTTAAATCAGAAAGTTTACCGTATACACGTCCATGAGCATAAGGAATAACCTTTATATCACTTTCAAATTGAGTCATAATTATTGTATTTTATTTTGCAGCATCCCAGTGAGCAGGATCATTTCTCCAGGATTCCAATGTAGGAATATCTTCTTCATCGATATATCCGGTACGAAGAGCAACTTCAAGAACTGCTTCATAGTTGGTTAAAGTAACCAATTCTACGTTTGCATCCTTAAATGCTTTCACTGCAACATTGAATCCATAGGTAAATGCAGCAATCATTCCGATTACTTCACAACCATCACGACGAATTGCTTCTACCGCTTTCAAACTGCTACCGCCAGTTGAAATCAAGTCTTCTACAACAACAACCTTCATACCTGGACGAAGCTCTCCTTCAATAAGGTTCTCCAAACCGTGATCTTTCGGTGTTGAACGTACATAAACAAACGGAAGGTTCAATTCTTCCGCAACCAAAGCACCCTGAGGGATAGCACCTGTTGCCACACCTGCAATTGCATCAACCTGGCCAAATCTTTCTAAAATCAAACGACAAATTTCTATCTTCACAAAGTTACGAAGTGAAGGATAAGAAAGAGTCTTACGATTATCACAATAGAAAGGAGATTTCCATCCGGAAGCCCAGGTAAAGGGGTTTGCCGGCTGAAGCTTAATGGCCTTAATCTTGAGTAATTTCTCAGCAAATAATCTCTCTAAAGTTTTCATAAATTTATTAACTATATGTATCGTTGCAAAGTTACTTAAACTCATTGAAAATGGGACAAGCAAAACTATTATTTTTTCATTTATTAATATTCTTCTTTCGTTTTATCACCTGAATAATTGAATTGGTATCTATATAGCTTTTTGCACCCTTGTACAAAAGATTGCATTCTTTTGTACAGAACAATTCATTCTTCTGTACAAAAGAATTAATTGTTTTGTACAAGATAAAAACAACATAACGAGAATAATTATTTTCAGGCAACGGCAAGTGTTATAATACTAATCTTTACATCAGACGATTCTAACAGTTTTGCGGCACAAGATACAAGGGTAGCGCCTGTGGTAAGTACATCATCTACAAGCAAAATATGCTTTCCCTGAATCTTTTCAGGAGAAGCAACCTGAAAAACATCTTTCACATTTTCCCATCGGTCAAACACGCTTTTCCTAGTCTGAGTATTGTTCGACACAGATCTAACTAATGTATTCAAATCCAAAGGAATACCTGTTGCATGAGATATACCCAAAACAATCCATTCACTTTGATTGTATCCACGGGCTCTCTTTCTCTTTGAATGAAGAGGAACCGGTATAACAACATCTATCCCCTTAAAGAAGTCTGTGGTTAGAAGTTCATTAGCCATATAGCGCCCCATCACTTCGCCAAGTTCTTTATAGCCGTTGTATTTCAGTTTAAAAAGGATGTGCCTGTAATCGCTTCCTTTGTTATAAAAGAAGTATGAGGTAGCTCTTTCTATCTCCGCTTTCCCCCAGAAACGCTGCTCTATTTCATTGTTTGGCTGAAGATGATAATTGGTACGCGGCATTCTCGAGTTGCACATTGTACAAACAGCTTCTTCTCCCTTCACCAGGCATCCGCCGCACACCACACAAGAACGTGGAAACAGCAAGTTTAGAAGTGCATCAATCCATTGAATCATACTCATCGGAAAGTTGCATGCATTTACGTATTATGTTCATTTCAAAACCACGGCTAAGGGCAAACCGGATTAACTTCATGTTCAATTGGTAATCGTCCGAAGCATGAATGGATTTTTTCTTTGAAGATAATAATGACCGCAGCGTATTCATATACTCTTTTTCATCAATCTCATTCAGGCAATCACGACTCATCTCTGATGGGATTTTTTTCATATAAAGAGCCTGACTGATCTTTATCCGCCCCCACTTATTGAATTTAAATTTATCGTTCACAAAAAAACGACAATATCGTTCTTCATCAATAAATCGTTCGTCAATAAGTCGTTTAAGAATTCTTTCTTTTGCATCGGCATCCATCCCCCACTGAGTAAGTTTGGTGCCAACCTCAGAAAGACAATGCTCGGACGCAGTGCAGTATGCCGCTGCTTTATTCAACGCTTCTTTTTCTGTCAGTTCGCTCATCTTAATGCTTTTACTATTCTATCTTTGCCGGATAAATCTTTTATAATTTCTGCATCACAATATCCAAGAGAAAGAAGTAAATCGGCCGTTTCTTTCCCAAAAGCCTGATTTATTTCAAAATAAATTCTTCCGCCGGGCACAAGCATATCAAGACCTAACTCTGCAATCTTTCTATAAAACAACAACGGATCCTCATCGGGAACAAACAAGGCCAAAGAGGGTTCCCAATCGAGTACATTGTGCTCCATATCAGTTTTTTCGGCATCAGTTATATAAGGAGGGTTGCTCACTATCACATCAAATTTCTCGCCAATGGGTTGATATTCCAGAACATTGACTTTATTAAAGGTAACAGAAGTACCTAGCTTTTCGTTATTTTCTCGAGCTACCTTCAATGCTTCATCTGAAACATCCCATGATGAGACTTTTGCCTGAGGAAGATTCTTTGCCAGAGAGATTGCAATACATCCACTCCCGGAACCAATATCCAAGATCTTTGCAGAACAATCGGCATTCTCTTTAATAATTAAAGAAACAAGTTCTGCAGTCTCCGGACGAGGAATCAGGACAGCCGGAGTAACACAAAAAGTCATGCCGTAGAATTCGGCACATCCTAATATATATTGAATAGGTTCGTATTTTTGAAGACGGGCAAGAATCTCATCGAGTTGTCCTGCCTGATTTGCAGATAAATTAATATCTTTGCCCATATAATAATCAAGCATATTGAAATGAAGTACTTCGGTAAAAATAATTTTCGTGAAGCCCTTTATTTCCGATTCGGGATATATGCCGGTCAAAGCCTGCTTGATATGTAACTCAACTGCATGCATAAATTTTGATTTGTTTGCAAAAGTAGAAAAATAAATGGAAAACAACAGAATTTTTACACAAGAAGAAATCTATATGGCTCGTTGCATAGAATTGGCCAGAAGAGGAAAATGCGAAGCTTCTCCAAACCCAATGGTAGGAGCTGTCATTGTGTGCAATGGAAAGATAATTGGCGAAGGATATCATCGAATATGCGGAGAGGCACATGCTGAAGTAAATGCAATTAATTCTGTAAAAGATAAATCCAAACTCAAAAAATCAACAATATATGTGAGTCTGGAACCTTGCTCCCACTACGGAAAAACGCCTCCTTGTGCCGATTTAATCATAGAAAAAGGAATTCCTAAAGTTGTAATAGGATGTATAGATCCTTTTGCCAAAGTAGCAGGAAGAGGTATAAAGAAGTTACAAGATGCCGGTATAGAAGTTACAGTTGGAGTTCTTGAACAAGAATGTAGCAACCTGAACAAGAGATTTATCACATTCCATTCTAAGAAAAGACCCTATATTATATTAAAATGGGCAGAATCTTCCGACGGTTTTTTAGATGTAAAACGAACCGGAGGCCATCCTATAGCTCTTTCAACCCCCATGACCAATATGCTTGTACATAAAAGACGAGCCGAAGTTGATGCTATTATTGTAGGAACAAGAACAGCTCTTTTAGACAACCCTACGCTTAGCGTACGAAACTGGTACGGAAAGGATCCACTCAGGGTTGTAATAGACAGAACCTTAAAGATTCCCGAAAATTTCCATCTGCTGGATGATAAAATTAAAACATGGGTCGTAACAGAAAAGGAACACATTAGCACCAGTCAAACGTGCTATAAGAAACTACCATTTACTGACGATCTTTTACCTGAACTATTGGCAGAACTTCATAAGAATAATATCCAGTCAATCATGGTAGAAGGAGGAAGTGTGTTGTTACAATCATTTATCGATAAAAACTTATGGGATGAAGCATTTATTGAGAAATCGGCCATAATTCTGAATGATGGAATAAAGACTCCGCACATCAACGGAAAAAGACATTTTATAGATTTCCATTTTTGCGTACCAATATTGCATTATTATAACGGAATTAATGTACCCGCGCTCTAATAATAGAATATTTGTCGAGAAAAACACACTTATTATCTATAAATATTTATAAAACTTGCCCTGAATGTTCAATTGAGAGAAAAAACTTTCTATTTTTGCAATTTGTAAATAAGCATTTTATGATCAAATATACAATAATTTGATTCAAGATGTAATTATTGAAAAAAAACAGCGTTTTATAGGAAAATAAACTTATAAATAATGTAGGTATGAAATTTATCAATAAAGCGCTCATTTTTATATTGTTAGCCTTCTTTGACACTATATTTATTCATGCACAGGAGAATGAATATAGAATGGAAGCAGGAGGATTGCTTGGAGGTAGTTTTTATATGGGAGACGCAAATTATTCTGTCCCTTTTAAAGACTTACAATTTGCTGGAGGCGCTATGGCAAGATATGTCTTAAATCCGCACATGGCAATAAAGGCGAACTTAACAATAGGAAAAATATCCGGTAACACGGAAGATTTTGAAAATGAATATCCTGAGGGTAAACAAGTGAGTTTCAGTCGAAACATTTATGATTTAGGCACTCAATTTGAATACAATTTCCGGGGATATGGAATAGGCCAGGAATACAAAGGCTATAAAAGGTTTACGCCTTATATATTGGGAGGAGTTGGATTAACTTTTGCACCTGCAACAGCAAAAGATGTTTTTACAGTTAACTTTCCAATTGGTATAGGAATTAAATATAAATTTGCCAAAAGGTTAAATATAGGTTGCGAAATGACTATGAGATTTAGTTTATCTGATAATCTGGATGTAACCAATGCGGATGGGTTAATATTAAATGATCCATACGGTATAAAAGGAAAAGGATTTAAGAATAAAGACAGTTATTCTTTTACAACAGTATTCATTACTTACGACCTTTTTCCTAAATGCAAAAAATGTAATAATTAAAAGAATTTATGCCATATAAAGAAGAAATAGATGTTAATCGGATACCCGGGCATATCGCAATAATAATGGACGGTAATGGAAGATGGGCAAAACAACGTGGACATGAACGAAGTTTTGGACATCAGGCAGGAGCTGAGACTGTACATATTATTACCGAAGAAGCAGCAAAGCTAGGGGTTAAGTTCCTTACTTTATATACTTTCTCAACAGAAAACTGGAATAGACCAGCCAATGAAGTATCTGCTATCATGAAACTTTTACTTGAGTCTATTGAGGAGGAGATTTTCATGAAAAACAATATTAGCTTCCGGATTATAGGTGATATGAACACATTACCGGAAGATGTGAAAATAAGCTTGAATCATTGCATTGAAAGAACATCGGGCAATACCGGCATGTGTATGGTATTGGCTCTTAGCTACTCATCCCGATGGGAAATCACAGAAACAACTAAACAGATTGCAAAAGAAGTACAGCAAGGGAAACTTTCCATTGATCAGATAACTGATGAATGCATTTCTTCTCATCTAACTACGTACTTTATGCCAGACCCCGACCTGTTAATAAGAACTGGAGGAGAACTGCGCTTAAGCAATTATCTGTTGTGGCAAAGTGCTTATTCAGAACTTTATTTTTGCGATACATTCTGGCCTGATTTCAGAGAAGAAGAATTTAGAAAAGCAATTTGTGAGTATCAAAAAAGAGAACGCCGCTTCGGCAAAACTAGTGAACAAATATAAAATAAATAAAATGCATTATCGTATTTCCCGAATACTACTATTTATCAGCCTGTTTTTCTTTACACTATCAGGCTTTGCACAAGAAAAAAGCAATTCAGAGAAGTCTGACAAGCCAGTTATTCTTTATTCAGCGACTCCGAAAAAATATGAGATTGGAGGAATAACCGTTTCAGGTGTTAAAGATCAGGAGGATTTCTTACTCATAGGTTTATCCGGTCTGTCTGTCGGACAAGTTGTTTCTGTTCCTGGTGACGAAATTACACAAGCCGTCAAACGATATATGCGGCATGGGCTTTTCTCTGATGTTCATATATATGCTACAAAAATAGAAGGCGATAAAGTTTATTTGGAAATAGCGCTGAAACAACGTCCTCGTATATCGGATATTCATTACCATGGAATTAAAAAATCAGATAGAGAAGATCTGGAAGCTAAGTTAGGATTGGCAAAGGGAAGTCAAATTACTCCGAATCTGGTTGACCGTGCAAAAACCATAATCAAAAGACACTTTGACGAAAAGGGATTCAAAAATGCAGAAGTTGTTATTATTCAACGAGATGACATATCAGATGAAAACAAAGTAATTGTTGACGTCAACATTGACAAAAAAGATAAAGTAAAAGTTCACAAAATAACAATCGAAGGGAATTTAGCGATTAAAGCCAGCAAGCTGAAACGCGTAATGAAAAAGACAAACGAAAAAGGCAAAATTCTGAACCTTTTCCGTACAAAGAAGTTTGTAAACGAAAAATATGAGGAGGATAAACAACTTATCATTGACAAATACAACGAATTGGGATATCGTGATGCACGTATTGTTGTTGACAGTGTTGCTCCGTATGATGATAAAAGTGTAGACATATATATTAAACTGGCAGAGGGAGATAAATATTATCTGAGAAACGTAACCTGGGTAGGTAACACTCTATACACAACTGATTACTTAAACTTCTTACTTCGCATGAAGAAAGGAGATGTTTACAACCAGAAATTACTTGGAGAACGCACTTCATCAGATGATGATGCTATCGGTAACTTGTACTATAATAATGGTTATCTTTTTTATAGACTTGACCCTGTAGAAGTTAACGTTGACAACGATTCAATTGACCTTGAAATGAGAATCTATGAAGGCCGCCAAGCTACACTGAACAAAATTAAGATTAATGGTAACGACCGTTTATATGAAAATGTTGTTCGTCGTGAACTTCGTACTAAACCAGGACAATTATTCAGCAAAGAAGACCTTGAAAGATCTATGCGTGAAATTTCTCAGATGGGGCATTTCAACCCTGAGAATATCAAACCAGACATCCAACCAGACGAAGCTAACGGAACTGTAGATATTGCTTACAATCTGGAATCTAAAGCTAACGATCAGGTGGAATTCTCTGCGGGTTGGGGACAAACTGGGGTAATCGGTAAATTAAGTCTGAAGTTTACAAACTTCTCTATAGCAAACTTATTCCATCCAGGAGAAAACTATAGAGGTATTCTTCCTCAAGGTGATGGACAGACTTTAACAGTCAGTGGACAAACTAATGGTAGTTACTATCAGTCATACAGTTTATCATTCTTTGATCCTTGGTTTGGAGGAAAGCGTCCTAACTCATTCTCTGTTTCAGCTTTCTATTCAAAACAGACTGATATAAATAGCCGCTATTACAGTTCTCTTTATTCAAACAGCTACTACAACAATATGTATAGTGGATATGGAGGATATGGTAATTACGATTATGCTAACACAAAGAACATGTATGATAAGAGCAAATCTATCCAGATGTTTGGCCTTTCAGCAGGTTGGGGAAAGCGTTTAAGATGGCCTGATGACTATTTCACTCTATCTGCAGAATTATCATATCAGAAATATATTCTTTCGGATTGGCAATACTTCCCTGTTACAAATGGTAATTGTAACAACATCAGCATGAAAATTGCTCTTGCAAGAAGTTCTTCCGATAGCCCTATTTATCCACGTCGTGGTTCTGAATTCTCTTTGTCTGTACAGTTTACGCCTCCTTATTCTACGTTTGATGGAATAGACTACAGTGCATACAACACAAGCAACCAGAAAGACATGAACAAAATGCACAAGTGGATAGAGTATCATAAGTGGAGCTTTAAATCAAAAACTTATACTGCACTAACAGACGGTGTAAAATGTCCGGTCTTAATGACCAGAGCCGATTTTGGATTCTTAGGTCACTATAACAGCAATAAAAAATCACCTTTTGAAACATACGATATGGGAGGTGACGGTATGACTGGATATTCTTCATACGCAACAGAAAGTGTAGCGCTACGTGGATACGAAAACAACGCACTTACCCCTACAGGATTGGCAGGTTATGCTTATACACGTTTTGGTCTTGAGTTGAGATATCCGTTGATGTTGCAATCATCAACCAGTATCTATGCTCTAAGTTTTGTTGAAGCTGGTAATGCATGGCACGATGTGAAGAATTTCAATGCGTTTGATCTGAAACGCTCTGCAGGTGTCGGAGTCCGTATCTTCTTACCTATGATTGGTATGATGGGTATTGACTGGGCTTACGGATTCGATAAAGTATTTGGTTCAAAACAATATGGAGGCAGCCAGTTCCACTTTATCTTAGGACAGGAATTCTAATTAATTAATATTAAAACCGAAAAGTTATGAAAAAGTCTATTCTTTTTTCGATGCTGTTATTCGCCTTTTCAATAGCTGCTAATGCACAAAGATTTGCTTTGATTGACATGGAATATATTTTAAAGAATATCCCAGCCTATGAAAGAGCTAACGAACAATTAAATCAGATTTCTAAGAAGTGGCAAAGTGAAGTTGAGACTTTAACTAATGAAGCTCAAAAATTATATAAAAACTATCAATCAGAAGCTGTATTTCTTTCCGAAGAACAAAAAACCAAGAAAGAAAATGAGATTGTAGAGAAAGAAAAAGCTGCCGGAGAACTGAAACGTAAATATTTTGGTCCTGAAGGTGACTTGTTTAAAAAGCGTGAAAGTTTAATAAAACCTATTCAAGATGAGATCTACAATGCGGTTAAAGCAATAGCTGAAACCAAAGGTTATTCCGCTATTATTGACAGGGCATCAGCTTCTAGTATTATATTTGCATCACCACAAATAGATATTAGCAATGATGTTCTTACAAAATTAGGATATTCAAATTAATTTCATACATTTGCACCCAGTATTAAACTGTAATCATTAATAAAAAATAGAATTATGCTTAAAAAAATTGCCTTACTATTATTGTTAGCTCTTCCTCTTGGAGCTTCTGCTCAAACTTTCAAGTTTGGACACATGAAATTCGCTGATATTATTACTATTATGCCTGAGTATATTAAAGCACAGGCTGATTTGCAGGCACTGCAAAAACAATATACCACAGAGATTAAAAGAACTTCTGACGAATTTAACAAGAAATATGCTGAATTTGTAGCAGCAAAGGATACATTGCCACAAAACATTTCTGAAAGAAGACAAAAAGAATTGCAGGATATGGCTCAAAGAGGTCAGGAATACGAACAACAAGCTCAACAAGAATTGCAAAAGGCTCAGGAAGAAAAAACTGCTCCTATCTTTAAGAAACTGGAAGATGCAATAGCTGCAGTAGGACAAGCTGAAGGATATACTTATATCTTTGATGTAAGCAACAAAACAACTATTCCTTTCTTTAACGAAAAAGTAAGTATCGACGTTACTCCAGCTATCAAAGCTAAATTAGGAATTAAATAATAATTCATAGATATTACGAAATTAAAAAGGATGATAATAATATCATCCTTTTTCTATATAATAGAATATAGTCTTTTAATATAAAGCCAGATGGAAAAAGAATTATCAAAAACAGCAGGTGCAATCGGAGTATTCGACTCGGGATATGGTGGATTAACTATTTTAAATCAAATCAGACAGGCTCTACCTGAATACGATTATATCTATCTGGGCGATAATGCAAGAACCCCTTATGGTACACGTTCTTTTGAAATCGTGTATGAGTTCACACTACAAGCCGTAAACAAACTCTTTGAGATGGGATGTCATCTGGTTATACTTGCCTGCAACACAGCGTCGGCAAAAGCTCTCAGAAGCATCCAAATCAACGATTTGCCCAACATAGATCCTAATCGTAGAGTCTTGGGGGTTATTCGTCCAACAGTAGAATCTATTGGAAGTATAACTCAATCTAAACATGTAGGAGTATTGGCAACTTCTGGCACAATAAACTCCGGCTCTTATCCTTTAGAAATTCATAAACTCTATCCAGACATAGTTGTTAGTGGTGAAGCTTGCCCTATGTGGGTTCCATTAGTAGAAAATAAAGAGTACGATTCTCCTGGAGCAGATTACTTTGTAAAGAAGCATATTGATAATCTAATTAAAAAAGATTCCGAAATTGACACCATCATCTTAGGATGCACTCATTATCCTCTTCTTTTAACAAAAATCAATCAATTCTTACCAAAAGGAATCACAGTTGTATCTCAAGGTGAATATGTTGCTGAAAGTCTAAAAAGTTATTTAAGAAGACACCCTGAAATGGATAGTCTTTGCACAAAGAACGGAAGATGTAAATTCATGACCACGGAATCAGAAACAAAATTTTCAGAGTCGGCTTCAGCATTTCTTAAACAGAAAATATCCGTAGAAAAGACTGTAATTGAATAGTTTAGCATTAATTAATATAAATATATACCCACAACAATTGTAACTTAAAATAATTTAATATTGAAAAATGTTTTCATGTAACAATAAAATAACATATCTTTGACCTAACTATAAATTTACATACTGAATAATACAGAAAAAAATGTCAAAGATTACCCCACTCAAAAAGCGAGGAGCAACCTTCTTTATTTTTATTTTCTTACTTGTTTTTAATTACACAAACTGTTACAGTGACACAATTGTTCCGAAATTAGATTCAAAAACGGGCTCATCCGTTGGATGGACGTTGAACAAATTACCAATAAGAAACGGTTACTGGTTCATGAATAGCAGTGATTCATATGCAGAGACAACACTATTTTATGACCTCTCTTGCTTTTCTGAAATCTCAATTGAATCTACTATCGGTTTTTATTATGATTACAATTATTCTTCCACTAAGATCGAAATTTCCGAGGACGGAATAAACTGGACGTTACTACAGAAAAATCCATTCGCATCATCCTCAACTGGCAATATATCCACATTTACAAATACGCTCTCTTATAAGCATGCAAAAATAAGACTAAGCGCTATAAACGCAAATGCTGATGCCGGAGCAAGATTATACAGTATTGAAATAACAGGAACAGCAAAATTCATCTCCACCCCAAAAACAAATGTTGCCAACAAAATAACGAATTCATCTTTTACCGCTAATTGGAATAATTGCGATAATGCAACTGATTACATACTTAATGTGTATAACAAAACAGCTGGCAATTATGAAAAAACAATATTAAACGAGGATTTCAAAGAACAAGTTATATATAATGAATATATAGATTCTAAACTGACAACATATCTACCAGGTTGGGGTGGTAATCTTACATTGGTAGTAGCATCAGATTATGAAACAAACAAGTTTTTAAAAATAGGGACATTAAAAGCTGCAGGATATATTCAAACTCCAGCGCTTAATTTATCAGGAAACAACGGAAAATTTGAGATTAGTTTTGATATAGGATCAGCCAATGCCTCCTCAGCTTCTATTAATTTATATGTAAACAACGTTCCAAAGAACCTAATAAAAATAAATGGATCTAACCAGGTTGCAAATCAGCACATTAACTATACTCTTACAGATGGTACTGAGAACTGCATTATAAAAATCGAAGGTGCAAAAGAAAATTATTACGCCTTTGTAATAGACAACATAAAAATAACACAAGTTCTTGATAGTATAGAAACTTCAATTCCGGGCTTTCCTAAACAAGTTGGAAACACAACATCATACTCTATTGATGGTCTTAGTCAAAACACGAACTATTATTATACAGTAAAAGCAACTAATGGATATATAACCACAAATGAATCTGAAGCTGTATGTATAAAAACACTTCCCGAAGACCAAAATACAGTTGAAGCAGATGAAGTGAAAATATACAATGACGAAACTATAAATGGAGACCTACGTATATTTGACGGAGCTAAAATAAATGGGAAAGTTACTGTTAAAGGAGAAATATCTTATGTTTGCAAATTCACACCAAGCAAATGGCATAGCTTTTCTCTCCCATTTATTCCAAAAGTCGTAGGAGGCTATATTAATGGAATAGCATACGCTTTAAGGCCAAACCATGACTATTTTCTAAAAAGCTATCAAAATGAGAAGTTTGTCAATAGCACATTCAATGGCAGCGGATATATAATAAAAGTCTTACCCAATATTGATAATGGAGAACTATTTTTCTTTTCTGATAAAGGAATAACACTCAATGAAAACAATAATATCTATTCAATAAACAATGGGTATACACACTTAGGCAATCCGTATACATACAGTCTCAGCCCAAAAGAACTTGTTTCCGCAGACAAATATTACTGTCTGAAAAACAATAAATTCGTTGAAAGTGATGAAGATCTACTGCCATTTCAATCATTCATCGTCTATAAAGGAACAAAGCTTAACCAAACATCATACGAGATTTCAATCGAACCCGAAAGTGTTGGCATCTCAACAGCTAAAGCTAAAGAAATAAAAACTTGGCAGAACGAAGGAAACTTGTGGATTACAGGCACCGAAGATGAAATTAACATCTATTCTTCTCAGGGTAAGCTTGTTTATACAGGATATAATGATGGGAAAACACCAATACAACTTCTTCCAGGAATATATTTAATAAGAACAAAAGATTTAAGTACCAAAATAATTATCAAATAACAATTTATGACTATGAAAAAAATTTTAATTTGCTATTTCTGCTATATGATGGGTATTGGTATTACAACTGCTAAGGCCTTAGACAGCAGTGGTTCATTCTCTTTATACTCAAACAGTCCTTATGCAGAAGATAATACAGCAGAAGAGGTAGAACCAGAAAATGCCCCAGTAGATGGAGGAGCCATAATTCTATTATCAATGGCAGCAATATACGCTTACAGGATCTATAGAAAATCAAAGAAAGAAATACAATCCAACTAACAATAAACGTTACTGGCCTGCAAAAAACCTCTATTTATAGCTTTTTGCAGGCCAGTAATATATTAAAGAATTGCTATTTTACAAGCAAACGTTTACTCAGATAACGAACGGGATACCAGACAGAAAGGAACCCAACAACCAGGACAGTAACAAAAATCAGCAATATATCTAACGGACGAACACTCACAGGATATGCATCAACAACAAAAGTACCATGCGAACCACCCAATGAGATAATTCCATATTTTTGCTGAATATAACAAAGTACTAACCCAAGAATAATACCAATTACAGCGCCGATCGTTGAAATCATTCTACCTTCGAAAAGAAAAATACGCGCTATTAATTTATCATTTGCACCCAAATTACGAAGTGTCTCAACATCATTCTTTTTATCAATAATAAGCATTGAAAGTGATCCAATCACATTAAAGCATGCAATCATCAAAATAAAGGTCAAGAAAAGATATGAGATAAATTTTTCAATCTTCATAATACGAAATACATCTGCTTGTTGCTCATATCTATCTTTTACAACAAATGAATCGCCTAGAATTTGCTTTATATCACTCTTTACCTTATCTACATTCGCTTCAGGTTTTAGCTTTAATTCAATAGCTGACGCCTCAGTCGTATAATGGAACAGCCTACGGGCAAAATCAAGTGATGTCAGGATATACGAGCCATCATATTTCAGCTGTTTAACTATAAATACAACACCTGGAGAATAAAGATACTGCATATTAAATGAAGCTGCAGGATTTCCCATATTCACTTTTGCATCCCTTATAGGAGCATAAACCTCCAACGGATCAACAAACTTAACTCCTGAACTTAATTTTGAGACTAGCTCAACCCCCATTACACAATAATCCACAATGGAATCATGAAGTATAAATCGGCCATTACCATACAGGATGCTATCAATCTTTGTCAGCTCCTCAAAATTATCCTGAACTCCCTTTATCACAGCCATTGCCTGGCGCCCTTTATACTGCACCATAGCATTTTCTTCAAGGGTTTCAGTAAATACTGCAACATCCTTCAAAGAGCGTATTTTTTGGATACGGTCATCCTTTGTATCAAATGTCTTTCCGTGAGCCACAGTTATTTTAATTTGTGGATCAAAAGCTGTAAAAAAAGAGGCTACCATATCCTGAAAGCCATTAAATACAGATAGAGTACAAACCAAAGCAAGGGTAGCAAGAGCAACTCCACAAACGGATATTGCAGAAATTATATTAATTGCGTTATGAGATTTTTTAGAAAAAAGATAACGCTTAGCTATGTAAATAGGGAAATTCACGATACTATTTCAACAAAGAATCAATTTTTTCAATATAGTCAAGCGAATCATCTACAAAGAATTTTAGTTCAGGAATAATCCTCAACTGATGACGTACACGAGTCCCTAATTCAAAACGAATAGACTTCATGTTATCATTTATATTCTTTACTAATTCAGTTCCTTTATCTGAAGGAAAAACGCTCAGATATACACGAGCAATACTCATATCAGGGCTGATTCTTACTGCACTAACTGAAACCAGAACTCCCTTCATTGATTTTGTCTGCAACAAGAAGATATCACTCAGTTCCTTTTGGAGTAAACGGGCTATTTTATTTTGTCTGGTAGTTTCCATTATTTCTATTTTTTTCTGATAATTGTTAATCCGTCTCTCAACGGCAAAATTACTTTTTCAACTCTTTTATCAAGAGCAATATAATCATTAAAGTTCTTAATCCCAATCGTTTGGTAATCATTACTCTTCGGTTCTTCCAGAACATGACCGTCCCAAAGTGTATTATCAGCTATAATATAACCACCATTAGATAATTTGGAAAGAACCAATTCATAATATTCGATGTAATTTCTCTTATCTCCATCAACAAATGCCAAATCAAAGGTGATATCCATAGAAGGAAGAAGTTGTAAAGCATCACCTATATAAAACTTGATTTTATCTGCAACAGGAGAGTTTTCTAACCATGGACGGGTAAAATCTTCTTGCTCATCATTGATTTCAAAAGTATGAAGCATTCCTCCTTCTTTCAAACCTTCTGCCAAACATATAGCAGAATATCCGCTATATGTTCCAATTTCCAATATTTGTTTAGGACGAATCATTTCAACAAACATTTTTAGCATTCTGCCCTGCAAATGACCTGAAGCCATTCTTGGTCGCAATAATTTTACATGAGTATCTCTGTATAGAGCGCGAAGATAATCTCCTTCGTCATCAATATGCTCAAGAATGTATTTTTCTAATGATTCGTCATAAGTATTCATCATTCAAGAAAACTTGGCAACAGATATTTATCTGCTTTCTTTAAAATAACTTCTACTTTATTAATTTCAAGGAATGTAGTACCGCCGCCTTCGCCGTGACTTCCACTAAGATAAGCAACCATATCATCGACATACACTCTTTTTTCATTCATCAGCAATTTCAATGCTTCAAAGAAGTAAGCCTGAGCATTAGCCTTCTCTTCCTGGAAGATAGGCAAAACCCCATAAGAAAGAGCAAGTCGGCGCATTGCTTTTTCATTGTAACATATAGCAATAACAGGATATTTTCCACGGAAAGCAGCCAAATTTCTAGCAGTTCTGCCAGTATAGCTATCAGTTATTATTGCACGAATATTCATTTTAGCAGTAGCTTTAACTGCTTGTTTAGCTAAGAATTCTGTAACATCGGGATGGTCAGAGAAAGGTATACGAATGTCATTTTCTGCCAACTTATCTTTTTCAGCCTCTTCGGCAATCTTAGCCATAGTTTTCACTGCTTCAACCGGATATTTTCCGTAAGCAGTTTCGCCACTTAGCATCAAAGCATCAGTACGATAATAGATAGCATTTGCAATATCTGTAACCTCGGCACGAGTTGGACGAGGATTATTTATCATAGTGTGAAGCATTTGAGTAGCAACAATCACCGGTTTCTTTGCCAATACACATTTACGGATCAAATCGCGTTGAATACCCGGAATCTTTTCCTGAGGAACTTCAATACCCAAATCCCCTCTGGCAATCATCACACCATATGCAACTTCTAAAATTTCATCGATATTATCTACGCCTTCCTGATTCTCTATTTTTGCAATAATCTTAATATCACTGTTATGTTCATCAAGAATCTTCTGAATATCCAAAACATCTTGCTTATTACGAACAAACGAATGAGCAATGAAGTCAATATCCTTTTCAATAGCAAAAAGAATGTTATTTCTATCCTTTTCTGTTAGAGAAGGTAAGTTGATACGTACTCCCGGAACATTTACACTTTTTCTGCTTCCTAGAGTTGTTTCATTCATTATTTCAGCTTCCAAATAACCATCACACTTCTTAGTTACGTGCAGATCAAGATCTCCATCATCAATTAGAATTTGGCCGCCCTCAGATAAATCGCGCACAAAATTTGGATATGAAACCGCAATACAATCATGAGTCGTTTCAGCTGCAGGATCGCCAATAATGCGCACCTTTTCACCTATTTTAAAATCTATCGGAGCAGAACAAGCAGTTGTTCTAACTTCCGGTCCTTTGGTGTCTATAAGAATTGCGATTTTATTTGAGACTGTTCTAACATTATTGATAATCTCCTGAAGACCTTCAGTTCCAGCATGCGCC